>CAVQQU010000006.1:0-487193 GCA_963715085.1 uncultured Chloroflexia bacterium | reverse complement strand
TAGAGCTGTCAGGAGCGCCGCCACGGCGTCCAGCGCACCGATCTCCGTCGGTCCGGTTGCCTCGATCGCTTCCCGCCTCGCCTGGTGCCCCCGTGGCGCAAGATCGACGGCCGGCGCGTGCGCCAGCTCGCCGTCAGCGTGGTAGACGCATAGCCCGACGGCCCGCCAGGCATCGCGGCGATGGCGTCATGAACGGCAGCCCACGCCGGCTCACGAGTGGTGTCGGTCAAGGGCCTCGGCGGCGCCGCGGGCTGATGCGCCAGGCAACGAACGCCGCGATCTCGGCGGCTATCGCCACGACGACCAGAGTCCACCGGATCCGGCGCCAGCTCATGGCCGAATGGTAGGCGTCCCGGTGCCGTCGCGGGCATCCCAGGGCATCTGCGGGCCGCGTGGGGCTTCGTGGCGGGTCCGGCTCGCGCTCCGCGGCCAGATGTCCTGGCCAGCAGTGCGCTTCGCGGGCAGGATCTCGGCGTCGGTGGACCCGACCGCGATGACGGGCGGCTCGGAGGTCGCAGATCGCCTGCGGCGAGTGCCGGCCTGGTCCCGGGAGGGAGATTCGAACTCCCATGACCTTGCGGTCGTCCGATTTTGAGTCGGATGCGTCTGCCGTTCCGCCATCCCGGGCCGGGATCAAGTCTAGCGGAGCCTCCGGTGTGGTCCGGGTGCCGCGACGCGGCCCGCCCATGGCGAACGCGTCGGCGAAATCGACACATTCGAGAAGCACAGGGCCGACGAGCGAAGGTGGGAGGGAGCGGCGACCGCCTGACAATGCGCTTCAGTCAGGGAGCGAAGCGGCCGGGTCAGGAGGCGCGGCGCCTCGCGAGGGCCCGGCCGGCGAAGAGCGCCAGCCCGGCGACGAGCAGTGCCAGCGACGCCACGACCGGCAGCGGCACTGACGACCCGGCATCGCGCTCCGCGACCTTCGCGCTCTCGGAATCGCCGTTGGTGGCGCCCGATGCGCCGGTCGATGCCGCCCGATCGACCGGCGGCTCGGCCGTCGCTGCCTCGCCGGTCACCCCCGCCGCTTCATCGCCGCCCGGGGTCGCGGCCGGCAGTGGGGCGGGCGCAGCCGTCGCCGCGAGGCCGGGCACGCCGGATGCGAGGGTGTCTGGGGTGCCGGAGGCCGCCGGCGGGGAGTGCGTGCCCTGGAGCTCGATGGCGCCGGATCCGTCCGCGGCAGCGTCCTCGGCCGCGCCTGCGGGTGCAGCCACCGGCGCCGCGCCGGCGCTTCCGAACCCGGAGAGCATGCCCGGGACCCCGGACGTCAGGAGCAGCCCGACCACCCCGAGCGTGGCGAGGCCGGTGGCGAGCGGGCGCACGGTGGACCCGGGCGCGGCCAGCCACTCGATCACGCGGCGCCAGCCGGACTGGCCGCAAGCGGGCTGCGTCCTCGGCGGTGAGCCGGTAGTCGCGCCGGCGGGACCGCACGGGCAGCGCCGTCATCGCGCCCCGGATCGCGACGAGATCGTCGGCGAGGGCGGCACAGCCGCCACAGGATGTGACGAGCGACTCGGCGGATGTCAGCTCGGCGCCCGCCAGGTCGCCGGCGTCGAGGGCGACGATGAGCGCGGCGTGTTCCTGGGCCTCGGCGGCGGGGAAGTGCGGGGCGAGCGGCATGGTCCTCTGACGGCCTCAGCTTCGGAACAGTTCCATCCGGTCGGCGAGGATGGCGCGCAGCGCCAGCCGGCCGCGGTGGATGCGGGACTTCACGGTGCCGAGCGAGACGCCGGTCAGCCGGGCGATCTCGGCGTAGTCGTAGCCCTCGACGTCGAAGAGGACGATGGCCGCCCGCTGGTCGGTCCCGATCGCCGCCAGCGCCGCGGCGAGCGCGCGGCCGCGTTCCGATGCCGCGGTGATGACCTCGGGATCCGTCTCCGGGCCGGCCGGCGGCTGCCACGACTCGTCCTCGAGCTCGGGGTACGGCGAGACCGGCCGGCGCTTGCGGGCCCGCTGGAGGTCCATCGCCGCGTTGACGGCGATCCGGGTGAGCCAGCCGCGGAACGACGGCCCCCGGTAGGAGCGCAGGTTGCGATAGGCGGAGAAGAACGCCTCCTGGACGGCGTCGGCCGCCTGGTCCGGGTCCGGGACCAGGCGCGCGACGAGGGCGTGGCACAGGTCCTGGTAGGCCTCGACGAGCTGGTTGAACGCGGCCAGGTCGCCCTCGAGGGCGCGAGCCACGAGGATCTCGTCGCGACGCGCAGCGGCCTCGTCGCCGGGACGCGCGAACGGGCGCTCGGCGCAACCGCGGGAACGCTCGAGGTCGTGTCGGCCGTCGCCGTCGCGTCTCCCGCGACTGCATCGGCGTCGCGTGCGGCCGCGGGTGCCCCGGCGGCGCGTGCGGCCGCGTCAGCGGCGTCGCGCTCGCCGGTCGTGGTCGAGCGCGGATCGTCCAACGGGACTCGGCTCCTTCCGGCACGGACGCCCGGGAACGTCGGGGCGGCGAGGCGGCGCGAGTCTAGCACGGCCCTCGGGACGTCCGGCGGGCGCGGGCGGTTCCGGGGCCGGCCGCCGGATCGCGCCGGGACCGGTACACTCGGCGGGACGCGACGCGCTCAACCGACGCGGCACCCCCGCCGGAGGATCCCGCCCGCCATGACCCGCCTGATGCTGCTCGACGGCAACGGGCTCATCTATCGCGGCTACTACGCGCTCATCGCGACGCCCCTGACGACGTCGAAGGGCGAGCTGGTCAACGCCGTCTTCGGCTTCACGAACATCGTGCTGCGGGCGATCCAGGACGTGAAGCCGGACGCGGTCGCGATCGCCTTCGACCTCGGCGCGCCGACCTTCCGCCACGAGCGCTATCGAGGAGTACAAGGCGACCCGCCAGCGGATGCCCGACGAGCTGCGCGACCAGTTCCCGAAGGTGCGCGAGGTCGTCGCCGCGCTCGGCATCCCGGTCTACGAGCGCGAGGGCTTCGAGGCCGACGACGTGATCGCCACCCTCACCGGCCAGGCCGAGCGTCGCGGTCTCGAGACGACGATCGTGACCGGCGACCTCGACATGCTCCAGCTGGTCACGGAGCGCACCCGCCTGATGGTCTCGCTGCGCGGCGGCGTCGCCAACACCGTCGTCTACGACCTGGCCCGCATGGACGAGCGGTGGGGGCTGCGGCCCGACCAGATGCTCGACTACAAGGCCCTCAAGGGCGACGCCACCGACAACATCCCCGGCGTCCCGGGCGTGGGGGAGAAGACGGCGGCCAAGCTGGTCGCGACCTTCGGCACCCTGGACGCGCCTCTACGAGCGGCTCGACGAGGTGACTCCCGAGCGGCTCCGCCCGCTCCTCCTCGAGGCCCGCGACCGCGTGCTCGAGAGCCGCGAGCTCCAGCGGCTGGTCCGCGACGTCCCCGTGGACGCTGGACCTCGACGCGGCGCGGCTCGGCGTCTACGACCGCGACGCGGTGGTGGGGCTCTTCCGCGAGTACGAGTTCCGCAGCCTGATCGACCGGCTGCCGCCGCTCCAGGGCGAGACGGCGCAGGAAGCCGCCACGCGCACGCGGGACGCGGCCGGACGACGTCGCCGCGGCGCGCGCCTCCCGGGACGCGGCGCCGCGCGCCCGACCCGCGCGGTCCGACGGCCTGCAGCTCTCGCTCGACTTCGACGCCGTCGGTCCGGCCCCTGTCGCGATCGCCGGCGCCCGTCCGAGCCGCTGCCGCCGGGCGACCTCCGCGCCGCCCTCGCCGCCCTCATCGCCGATCCGGGGCGGGTGGAGCGCGGCGACGCCGCGGCCGCCGAGGACCTGGCGGCGTGGCTCGCGACGCTCCCGGTCGTCGGCGTGGCGCTCGTCCTCGACGACCCGCGTCCGCGGGCCGGCACGCCGCTCGCCCTCGCCCTGGCCGGCGAGGACGGGCGCGTCGTCGCGTTCGAGGGGGCGGAGGCCGCGACGGCGGCCCGGCGCGCGCTGGAGGCGGCGGGGACGCCGCTCGTCGGCCACGAGGTGAAGCCGCTCCTCGTCGCCCGCTTCGCCGCCGACCTCGACGCCGTCCCGACGCCCGTCGCCTTCGACACGCAGATCGCCGCCTACCTCCTCAACGCCGCGCTCCGCAGCCAGGGGATCGCCGACGTCGTCCACGAGCGGCTCGACCTCGACCTGCCGCCGGCCGCGGCCGGCCTCGCCCCGGGTGAGCGGGCCGCCCTCGAGGCGCTCGGTCGCCCTGGCCGTCCGCGCCCCGCTCGCCGCGGCGCTCGAGGAGCAGGGCCTCGGCCGGCTCTTCGCCGAGCTGGAGCTGCCGCTCATCCCGATCCTCGCCCGCATGGAGGCGACCGGCGTGGCCCTCGACCTCGACGCCCTCGCCGCCCTCGACCGCGAGTTCGAGGCCGAGCTCGCGCGCCTGGAGGCGGAGATCCACCTCGACGTCGGCCACGAGTTCAACCTCGGGAGCCCGAAGCAGCTGGAGCAGGTCCTCTTCCACGAGCTGAACCTGCCCACGGGGAAGCGGACCAAGACCGGCTACTCCACCGACGCCAGCGTCCTCGAGGAGCTGCGCCCGGCCCACCCGGCGGTCGGCAAGCTCCTGGACTGGCGGCTCTACGCCAAGCTGCGGAGCACGTACGTCCAGGCGCTGCCCGGGGCTCCTCGCCGACGACGGGCGGCTCCACACGACGTTCCACCAGGCCGTGGCGGCCACGGGCCGCCTCTCGTCCTCCGACCCGAACCTCCAGAACATCCCGATCCGGACCCCCCTCGGCCGCCGGATCCGGCGGGCCTTCGTGGCCGGCGCGCCCGACGTGGTCCTCGTGAGCGCCGACTACAGCCAGATCGAGCTGCGGATCCTGGCCCACGTGGCGGGTGACGCGCACCTCAAGGAGGCGTTCGCGGCCGGGAAGGACATCCACCGCGACAGCGCCGCCCTCGTGCTGCGCAAGGAGCCCGCCGACGTGACGCCCGACGAGCGCTCCATGGCCAAGATGGTCAACTTCGGGATCGCCTACGGGATGAGCGACTTCGGCCTCGCCAGCCGGGCCGGCATCCCGCGCGACGAGGCCCGGGCCTTCATCGACCGCTACTTCGCCACCTACTCCGGGATCAGCTACTACATGCTCCACGTCAAGGAGACGGCCCGGGCGCAGGGCTTCGTCACGACGCTCCTGGGGCGTCGCCGCGAGATCCCCGAGCTGCGCTCCACGAACCGCAGCCTGGTGGCGGCCGGCGAGCGGATGGCGATCAACATGCCGATCCAGGGCACGGCCGCCGACATCATGAAGATCGCCATGATCCGGGTCGGCCGCGCGCCTGCGCGCCGAGGGCTTCCGGGCGCGGCTCCTGCTCCAGGTCCACGACGAGCTGCTCCTCGAGGTTCCGCGCGACGAGGTGGACCGCCTGGTGCCCGTCGTCCGGGAGACGATGGAGGGCGCCCTGACCCTCGACGTCCCGCTCACGGTCGACGTCAAGGTCGGCGACGACTGGGAGTCGATGACGCCGTCCGCGCGGGAGCTAGCGACGTGCCCGAGCTGCCCGAAGTCGAGACCGTCGCCCGCGACCTGCGCGGGCTGATCGTCGGCGCCACGATCACGGGCGCGCGCGGGCGACTGGCCGCGCACGATCGCCGTCGCACCCGACGATCGAGGCGTTCGCCGACGCCGTGGCCGGGCGCCGGGTGGAGGCGGTCGGCCGGCGGGCCAAGCTCGTGGTCGTGGAGCTCTCCGGCGGGGCGGACCCGGGCGGGGCCGGCCGCCTGACGATCCACCTCAAGATGACCGGGCAGCTCTTCGTGGTGCCGGCCGGCGACGCCGGCCGACCCGCACGTCCACCTGCGCCTGGCGCTCGACGACGGCCGCGAGCTGCGCTTCCGCGACATCCGCAAGTTCGGGCGGGTGGGCTGCTGGCCGCGCGATCCGGCGACGGGCGCCGTGCTCGACGGGGCGGCGGCGCCGAGCTCTTCGCCGCGCTTCGGGCCCGGAGCCGCTCGACGACGCCTTCACGCTGCGGGCGTTCCGGGCCCGGCTGCGCGGCCGGCGCGGTCGCCTGAAGCCGCTGCTCCTGGACCAGGGCTTCATCGCCGGCGTCGGCAACATCTACGCCGACGAGGCGCTCTGGCGGGCGCGCCTCCATCCGCTGCGCTCGGCGCAGAGACGCTGCGTCCGCCGGACGAGGCGCGCCTCCACCGCGAGCTGCGGGCGATCCTGGCGGAGGCGGTCGAGCGGCGCGGCTCGTCGATCGACGACTACACGGCGCCCGAGGGCGACGGCTCGATGCAGGAGCGCCTCGACGTCTACCAGCGCACCGGCGAGCCCTGCCCGCGCTGCGGACGGCCGATCCGGCGCATCGTGGTCGGCGCCCGGGCCACCCACTTCTGCTCGTGGTGCCAGCGGCTTCCCGCCGCCGACCGGGCCGGCGCGGCGGCGATCCTGCGGGCCGCGCGGGCGCCGGCGACGAAGGGCCGCCGCTGGACGGAGCTCGCGGCCGAGGGATCGCTGGGGCTGACGCCCGGCGAAGCGGAGCGAGCCGCCGCGAGGGCCCGCGCCGAGCGGACGCGCCGGGCGGCGGCGACGCGCCGGGCCGATGCCCGCGGCGGGGCCGGTCCCCGGGCGCGCGCCGGAGCAGGGGAGGGCGCCTGACCGTGTCGCTCCTGCGCCTCTCGAACGTCACCCGCGAGATCGGCACCTTCGTGATCCTCGACGAGGTCAATGCCGCGATCGCGGTGGGGGAGCGCGTGGGCATCGTCGGGCCCAACGGCGCCGGCAAGACGACCCTCCTCCGGATCGCCGCCGGCGTCGACGAGCCCGACGGCGGCGAGGTCCAGCGACGCCGCGCGCTCTCGACGGGCCTGCTGGCCCAGGAGGCCCATTTCGACGAGGCGTTCGCGTCGGCGCCGGACCTCCGCACCGCCGTCCGCCGGGGGGCGGCGGCCGTCGAGGCGATGGAGGCCGAGCTGCGGGCGCTCGAGGAGGCCCATGCCGCCGGCACGCCCGGCCTACGCGGACCTCGCCGCACGGTTCGCCGCCGCTCGACGGCTGGACGCTGGACCAGCGGGTCGACGAGGCGCTCTCCGGGCTCGGGTTCACGCCCGAGGAGATCGCCCGCTCGCCGGAGGAGCTCTCGGGTGGCCAGCAGACGCGCGCCGCGCTGGCCCGCCTCCTGGTCGCCGACCTCGGACCTGCTCCTCCTCGACGAGCCGACGAACCACCTGGACCTCGTCCGCCATCGAGTGGCTCGAGCAGGCCGTCCGGCGCCGCCGCGGCGCCCTCCTCGTCGCCTCCCACGACCGGGCCTTCCTCGACGCGACGGTGACCCGCGTCTGGGAGCTGCGCGACCGGCGCCTCTCCGCGTTCCGCGGCGACTACTCGGCCTACGCCCGCCAGCGCGAGGAGCGGGACGCGCGCCTGCGCCGCGACGCCGAGGCCCGCGAGATCGAGATCGCGAAGGAGCAGGCGCTCGTCCAGACGTACCGCAGCCAGCGCAAGCACGGGAAGATGCACGAGCACGAGGCCCGCCTCGCGCGGCTCGACCGGATCAGCACTGCCGCGCGACGGGCCCGCCGCTCCGCCTGGACCGCGCCCTGGGGTCGCCGCCGCCGCGCTCCGGCGACGTGGTCCTCCGCCTGGACGACCTCGTCGTCGGCCATCCGGGCGGCCCCGACGTGGCGCGCGCCGTCCGCCTGGAAGCCGCCCGCGGGGAGCGGATCGGGATCGTCGGGCCGAACGGGGCCGGCAAGACGACCCTCCTGCGGGTGATCGCCGGCGAGCTGTCGCCCCGCGATGGCCGCCTCGCCTTCGGGGCCAACGTCCAGCTCGGCTACCTCGCCCAGGTGCGCACCAACCCGCTCGTCGGCGAGACCGTCCTCGACGCCCTCCTCGGCGAGATCCCGATGACGGCCGGCGAGGCCCGCGGCTACCTGGCCCGCTTCCTGTTCCGGGGCGACGACGTCTTCAAGGAGGTGCGCGCGCTCTCCGGCGGCGAGCGGTCGCGGCTCGAGCTGGCGATCCTCGGGATCATGCCGGCCAACCTCCTCCTGCTCGACGAGCCGACGAACCACCTCGACATCCCGGCCCGCGAGGCGCTGGAGGCGTTCATGCGGGAGACCCCGGCCACGCTCCTCGTCGTCAGCCACGACCGGCGGCTCCTCGAGAAGACCTGCGACCGCCTCTGGGTGGTCGACGGCGGGCCGCGTGGCGCCCTTCGACGGCGGCTACCGGGCGTGGCGGGCGGCGGTCGGGGACGGCTGGCGCATCGACGAGGCCTTCGCGCGCGAGGAGGCGCGGCTTCCACGGGCGGCCGCAGGCCGGCGCGGGCGGCGACGGGGCGCGCGGCGCGCGCGGGCGGGCGACGCCGAGGCGCGCGCCGCGGCGCGCCGAGCTCCCGGCGCGCCGACGCCGCTTCGCCGGCCCGCGCCGGCGCCGCGCGCAGTCGAAGCTCTCCAAGGACGCCTACCGGCGCCAGAAGGCGCTCATCGACGACGACCTGACCCGCCTCGGCCTGCGCAAGAGCCACCTGGAGCTGGCCCTCCTCGATCCCTCGATCGCGGCCAACTTCGTCGAGCTGCGCCGCGTCACGAGCGAGCTCGCCGACGTCGACCAGGCCCTCGGGGCGGCCGAGGAGGCCTGGCTGCTGCTCGAGGAGCGGGCGCCGTGAGCGGCGCGAGTCGGGCGCGAACGACGCGGGCACCGTGCGCCGGGGCCAGGCCGGCGCCGCGGGTCCGAGCGGGCCGCCGCGCGCCGGGCGCTCCGGATCGGGCTGACGGGACCCATCGGCTGCGGCAAGTCGACGGTGGCCGGCTGGCTCGCGGCGCGCGGGGCCGTCGTGGTCGATGCCGACGCCGTTGCCCGGGCGGTGACCGCGCCCGGCGAGCCGGCGCACGACGCCGATCCTGGCCCGCTTCGGCGACGCCGTCCGCGGCGCCGACGGGACCCTCGACCGGGCGGCGCTGGCGCGCCTCGTCTTCGCCGATGCGGCGGCGCTGCGCGACCTCGAGGCGATCGTCCACCCGGCGGTCCGGCCGCGGATCCTGGCCGCTGATCGAGGCCGCCGACCGGGCCGGGGCGCCGGCCGTCGTCGTCGAGGCGATCAAGCTCGTCGAGGGCGGCCTCGCCGCGCTGTGCGACGAGATCTGGCTGGTCACCTGCGATCCGGAGACCCAGCGGGCGCGGCTGGCGGGGCGGGGGATGGCGGCGGCCGACGCCGAGCGGCGGATCGCCGCCCAGGGCGACCTGGTCGAGCGGCTGCGGCCGCACGCGACGCGCGCTGCTGGCGACGGACTCGGCGCGCCGTCCGAGGCCGAGGCGCGCACGGCCGGCTCCTGGCCGAGGCGCTGGCCGGACGGGCCGTCGCGCCGCGGCGAGCCGGCGGGCGACGAGCGCCGGCCGGGCGACGATGCCCGCGACGGCCGCCCGGGCTGCGGGGGACCCGGGCAGACGGCCGCCCGGCCCACGAGTGCGGGCCGGGCGGCACGGGAGGCGCGCCGGGTCAGCGGCGCAGGAGAGCCGGACGCGGGGACGGGAGGCCGCGGCCGGGTGACCCGACGGCTACGGGGTGGGCGTCGGAGATGGCGACGGCGCGAGGGGGAGGGTCTGGCCGGGATGACGCTGCCGCCCCGCGGATACGTCTCGGGGATCGGCAGGTCGTAGTCGTCGATGATCCGGTTGGTCGTCTCGCCCAGCGCGGCCGACGTCGACCGTCCGGGTGTCCTCCGGCGGTCGGAGGGCGAGGCTGAACGTCGCCGTGCCCGACGCCTGGAGGTGGCTGATCTCCTCGGCCATCGTCTCGGTGACGCGGATGATGTAGAAGGTCCCGGACTTGGCGAGGATCGGCGACGTCCTGGTACGTCAGCTTGGTCGACTTGTCGGTGTAGAGCCTTCCCGGCCGTCGGCGAGGTCCTGGGGCACGTTCACGGTGACCGTGATGAAGACGTCGACGGTCTGGCCGGGCTGGATGAGGCCGCCCACGGCCCGGTCGTCGGGGACGTTCAGCGAGACGGCCCGCAGGTCGGGGCTGTCCGGGGCGATCGAGGCGTCGGGCCCGAGGATCGAGAACTGGCCCGCCGGCAGCGGTCGAGGCGAGGAGGTTCTTCGTGACCAGCTGGCCGGTCGGGCACGGTGACACCGCTGATTCGATCCGACGACCTCCTCGATCGTCGTGAACGCGGCGGCGTTCGTGACGTCCTGGGGCACCGTGCGGAGGGCCACGTCGCCGGCCTCGATCGGCTTGCGGGCCGGGATCTCGCGGGCGGCGACGACGACCGTCACCATCGGCAGCCCCTGCGTCGCGGCCTGCTGCTGGGCCTGGGTGAGGAGGTAGAAGCCGCCGCCCCCGGCGACGAGGGCGAGGACCACGCCCACGATGATGATCCACTTGCCGCGCCGGCCGTGGTCCCTGAACTCCAGCTCGTCCATCGCTGCCTCCCGTGGTGCGTGGGTCGGCGGTCTCCGCCCGCGCGTGACCGTGATGCCGTGCCCGCCCGGCTAGTCCCAGGGCACCAGTCGCGCCACCTGACCGCGGCGCAACGCGGTCGTCGTTCATGTCGGCGATCACCGGCGTGATCGCGTAGGCCGTGACGGTGTTGCTGTCGACCGCCGCGACCCGCATGACGGCGAAGCCGACGATGTCGACGTATTCGTCGGCTTCCGCTCGTCGTGCCGTCGCCGATCGTGATGCTGATGGGGTAGAGGCGGGTCACGCTGCGTGGCGTGGACTCGCCGTTCAGCGCCGGTCACCCGGACGATGAAGCGATGCGTCCCGTTGCCGAGGCCGGTCGTCCCGACGGTGAGGGTCGACGAGTAGAGCTTCGACTTCTTGTCCAGCGGCGTCACCGTCGCCGGAGAGAACGACGCGGTCACGCCGGCCGGCAGCGGGCTGTTGAGGCCTTCGAGGCTGAGCGCCACCGATCCGCCGAATCGCCAGCGTCTGGGCGTCCTTGACCGCGATCCGGAACACGGCCGGGGCGCCGGACGTGACGGTCTGGGTCGTGACATCCGAGCTGATCCCGAAGTCGCGGCTGACCGAGCCGACCATGATCGCCAGCGGCTCGTGCTTCGTCGTCAGGTACGGGCTGCCGGCCTGGCCCTTGACCCAGAGGGCGTAGATCCCCGGGGCGGCCCCGCTCGTCGTGATGTCCTTCATGCTCACCGAGGTTCCCGAGCCGAGTGACGGCGTGACCGGGTTCGGGTCGTAGTCGATCGGGTCGCTGCCGAGCGAGAGTGCCCAGCACCATCGGGTTGTTCGGGTCGTTCGTGTCGGCGACCGTGGACAGCGTGACCTGGCCGGAGAAGGCCTGGTTGCGTCCCACCCGGAAGCTGCCGCCGCTGGTGACCGTGCCGGTCGCCGGCAGCGCCACGAGAGGCGGCGTGCCGAGCGTGAAGTCCGGGATCGCCATCACCTGGCCCGGGTAGACCGCCACGAGGACCGCGTCGCCCGGGCGCGAAGCGCTCGTCGACGGCGTCGATCGCAATGCCCGTCGCGTTGCCGGCCATCACCGCCACCTGGTCGTTCGGGTCCGGCGGCGTCGTGGCCGGGGGGAACATCGGCCCCGGGTAGCCACCGGCGCTGATCCAGCCGGCCTCCATTCGCCTTGAGCGTGTTCGACTGGGTGCCGCTCGTGACGTCGTTGTAGTAGAGCTGGGTCCCGAAGGCCGCGAAGTTGCGGATGTCCAGGGCGATGAAGCCGCGGAAGTCCGAGGTCCCGTTCGGCTGGGCCCCCTGGCCCAGGATCTCGACGATCGGCCCGTGGTTCGTCGGGTCGCTGCCGGGCGTCGTCGTATCGAAGGTCGCCCCGGCATTGGGGGCGGACCGAAGGGTCGGGTCGCTGTCGGTGCCGAGGCAGGACGTCGTCTCGGTCGCAAAGACGTCGAAGAAGGTCCCCGGGTTGAGTGCGCACGGCGCGGTCGCGCCGACATTCGGGCCGGGCAGGTTGATGTACCGGCGGACGGCGATGGGCAGGAGATCGCCCTGGAGGGCCACCCGGGCCCGCGCTCCGACCACGCTGCTCGTCATCCCGACGACGCGCCCGAAGGTGAACGGGATCGTGTTCTGGATCGCGACCCGGATCGTCACCGCCCGAGATCAGGATGCCGTTGACGAGCTCCGCCGGGTCGCCTGCGCCGCCGGGCGCGTAGACGGGGCTCGCCGGCGGCAGCGGGGCCACGATCCCGTTCGGTCCGTTGGCCAGGTTCGTCGCCAGGACGGCGCGGGCCTCCGTGTCGGCGTCCGTCGTGCTGCCGCCGCGGATCAGGCTGTTGGCGGCTGCCAGGGCGGCGGCGTCGGCCGCGTTCTGGAGGGAGCGCCGCTCCATGAGGAAGCGCCCCGCGTCGAAGGCGATCCCGGCGGCGCCCAGGAGCGCCACCAGGCCGAGGGCGAACACGACGAGGACCTGCCCACGCGAGCCGGCACCGCCGAGCGGTCGGCCGCGGAGCCAGGCGCCCATCAGTTGATCACCATCGTGACCTCGCCGGGAAGGGCGAAGCGCCCGCCGGCGTCCAGGGGGAGCAGGGCCGCGATCATGGGGATGATGAGATCCTGGTGGTAGGTCGCCCGCACCGTGATCGTCTGCCCCGTCCGGGGGTCGGACTCGGTCACTCCGACCGGGACCGCGTAGGTGATCGTCATGTCGCCGTTGGTGAACGTCGTCCCGCCGCGGTCCACGTGGAGCCACCGGCGAACTGCGGGCTCGTCTTGGCCAGCAGGTTCATGGACGCCAGCACCGACGTCCGGATCGCTGCGTTGCGGGCCGTGTCGTTCTGGGCCTTCGACAGCGTCCGGTCGTAGACGTAGACCGTGCCGGTGCGAGCGCCCTCGCGCGCGGCGTTCGTCATCGTCACGTACGAGTTGAAGATGAGCCCGAACTGGACGACGCCCAGGATCAGCAGGAAGAGCGGCAGGAGCACGAGGGCGAACTCGACCAGGCTCTGGCCCGCGCGCGCGGCAGCGGGAGCGGCAGTCGGTCGGTGCTGGGTCGGCGAAGGGCGGCGATCCGCATCAGGTCGGGACGTTCCTCGTGCGCGGCATGGTGGATCCCGCGGTCCGGGCCCCGCCGAGCATCGCGCGGCCGCCGGTGCCCCTCCATGGCCCCTTCGTCCTGCCCGCACCACCCAACAGGTCACCCGACCGCGCCGAGGCCGGCGGGACGCCTGGGCGTTCTTTGGAGCCGCGCCGGCTCGCCGCGATAGAACGCCCGTGCGGTTCAGGGTCGGCCCGTCTGCTAGACTGCGGCCATGCCCGACTTCGAGCTGGTCGCCCCGTTCGAGCCCACCGGCGACCAGCCGCAGGCCATCGAGCGCCTCGAGGACGGCCTCGCCCGCGGCCTCCGCCACCAGGTCCTGCTGGGCGCGACCGGGACGGGCAAGACGTTCACCCTGGCCAAGGTCATCCAGAAGGCCAACCGGCCCACCCTGGTCCTGGCCCACAACAAGACCCTGGCCGCCCAGCTCTACGCCGAGTTCCGCGACTTCTTCCCGAACAACGCCGTCGAGTACTTCGTCAGCTACTTCGACTACTACCAGCCGGAGGCCTACCTGCCCCGGTCGGACACGTACATCGAGAAGGACTCCAGCCGCAACGAGGAGATCGACAAGCTCCGCCACGCGGCCACGAAGGCGCTCTTCGAGCGGCGCGACGTGATCATCGTGGCCTCGGTCAGCTGCATCTACGGCCTGGGCGCGCCGGTCGACTACGGGGCCACCGTCCTGCGCCTCAAGCGCGGCGGGGCGTACCGGCGGGACACCGTCCTGCGCCACCTCGTGGACCTCCAGTACCAGCGCAACGACCAGGCCCTCCAGCGCTCGCGGTTCCGCGTGCGCGGCGACACGCTGGAGCTCGTCCCGTCGTCGGAGGACCGCCTGGTACGGGTCGAGTTCTTCGGCGACGAGGTGGAGCGGATCACCGAGCTGGACTCGCTCACCGGCGAGCTCCTGGCCGAGCGGGCCGAGGTCAACGTCTTCCCGGCGAGCCACTTCGTGACGCCGGCCGACAAGCTGCGGGCGGCGATCGGCACGATCGAGGCCGAGGCGGACGAGCGCGTCGCCTGGCTGGAGGAGCAGGGGCGGGCGCTCGAGGCCGCGCGCCTCCGCCAGCGCACGACGTTCGACCTGGAGATGATCCGGGAGCTGGGGTTCTGCTCCGGGATCGAGAACTACTCCCGCCACCTCTCGGGCGGGAGCCCGGGTCGCGCCCGTGGACGCTGCTCGACTACTTCCCGCCGGACTGGCTCCTCGTCGTCGACGAGTCGCACATGACGATCCCCCAGGTCGTGGGGATGTACAAGAACGACCGGACCCGCAAGGAGATCCTCGTCGACTTCGGGTTCCGCCTCCCGTCGGCGCTCGACAACCGGCCCCTCACGTTCGAGGAGTTCGAGGCGACCGTCAACCAGGCGGTCTACATGAGCGCCACGCCCGGGCCCTACGAGCTGGAGCGGAGCCAGCGGATCGCCGAGCAGCTGATCCGGCCGACCGGAATCGTCGACCCGGCCATCACCGTCCGCCCGACCGAGGGCCAGATCGACGACCTCATGGAGCGCATCCGCGAGCGCGTGGAGCGCGGCGAGCGGGTCCTCGTCACGACGCTCACCAAGCGGATGGCCGAGGACCTCGCCGACTACCTGCGCGAGCTCGGGGTCAAGGTCCAGTACCTCCACAGCGAGGTCGACACCCTCGAGCGGGTCCAGATCCTGCGCGACCTCCGCCTCGGCGTCTTCGACGTCCTCGTCGGGATCAACCTCCTGCGGGAAGGGATCGACCTGCCCGAGGTGACCCTCGTGGCGATCCTCGACGCCGACAAGGAGGGCTTCCTGCGCAGCGCCTGGTCGCTGATCCAGATGATCGGCCGGGCGGCCCGCAACATCGGCGGCGAGGTCGTCATGTACGCCGACGTCATGACCGAGTCGATGAAGGCGGCGATCGGGGAGACGGACCGCCGGCGCGCGATCCAGGAGCGCCACAACGCGGAGAAGGGGATCACGCCCTTCACGATCGTCAAGGAGATCCACGACATCAACGACCGGCTGCGGGTCGCGGCGGAGGTGAGCGCGCCGTACGGGGGCGAGGGCGGGCGCGGGCGCGACCTCGACCGGCGCGACGAAGGTCCAGGTGGAGCAGCTCGTCGCGCGCCTGGAGACGGAGATGCGGGCCGCGGCCCGCGAGCTCGAGTTCGAGCGGGCGGCCGCGCTGCGCGACGAGATCCAGCAGATCCGGCTCCGGGTCCTGGCGGAGGACGCGTCGGTGATCGTGGGACGGGCCGCAGAGGCTGCGGGACGCGAGGGCGGCGCGGCGGGGCAGCGGGCCACGACGGCGCCGGCGCCGCGGGGGCGGCCCGGGCGCGGCGGTCGTCCCGGCGTGCGCGACGAGACTGCCCCGTCATCAGCGCTCGAGGTGACCTCGGTGACCGTGATGCCGGCCGGCGAGGAGCCCGGGGTCGCCGAGGGGACCGCCGCCGACTGGCTGCCCGGCCTCCGCGACGAGCACGAGGACGACGACGCCGGCTGGCAGGCCCGCTGGCTCGACCGGCCGACGTGGGACCGGACCGTGACCCCGAACGTGAAGCGCCGAACGGGGAGGCGCGGCCCGCGGCGCTGACAAGCCGGTCACGGGAGCGGACGCGTCTCGAGGGATGCGTGGCCGCAGATCCGGCCACGCCGGCGGAGCGCGGATCCGGGTCCCATCCGGGGCGGACGCCGGCGCGAAGAAGAAGGTATGAGCGGCCACGGTAGCCCGCCGCCATGCCACGGAGTCGCGACTCGATGAACTCGATGACCCTCACCTGTCCCAAGTGTGGCGCCCACATGCGCACGTACGAGCGGAGCGGCATCCACGTTGACCAGTGCGCCGAGTGCCGCGGCATCTACCTGGATCGTGGCGAGCTGGAGCGGCTGATGGACGCGGAAACTGCCCACTACGCCCGCGAGCCGCAGGTGCCCGCCTCAGCGGTCCCGGTCGTGGCCGCCGCGGCCCCGGCCGCTCCCCGCCCGGACCCAGCCGGGCCCGCCCCGCGGGGCAGCCGAAGTGACCCCCGCCGGGACGGCGATTGGGATGACGAGCTGGGCGATGAGCGCGGCGATCGGAGTGGGCGGGGCCGTCGCAGGGGCTTCCTCGGCGACATGTTCGAGATGTTCGGCGAGTGACCTGGGGGAGCCCAGCAGACGGGGGCTCCCGCGCCGTGGCCGGGCGACGAGCACGAGGACGACGACACCGGCTGACAGGCCCGCTGGCTCTTCCGGCCGGTCCGCCGGTGCCGGTGCGCCTCGCCGTGGCTGCCGCCGCCGCTCCGGTCTGTGGACGACGTGGCGGGATCATCACCCGGGATGAGGGGTTCCCTCCACTGCCAGCGGGCGGCGGGCGATCCGTCTCGACGGGTCATGGTCTGCCGAGACATCGTGCTGCGAGGTGCCGCGCACGGCGATAATCCCGTCCTGATCCGGCGTGCAGAACGAGGGAGGCTGCCCAGTGCCCCAAGATCCTGGATTGCGTGGCAAGGTGCGGGCGCTGCTGCCCGACTTGACCCAGGACCTCCTCAGCCTGATGGCGGTGCCCTCCGTCTCGGTGCGCGGCTATCCGGCCATGAGCCGCGGACCGCTCATCGAGGCCCATGACCTGGTGGCGAGCCTCCTTCGCGGGGCGGGTCTGCGCACGGAGTCGATCGAGCTCGCTGATACTGCCCCATCCGTGTTCGCCGAGATCCCGGCGCCGCCGGGCGCTCCAACGGTGCTGCTGTACAGCCACTACGACGTCGTGCCCGCCGGTGACGAGAGCCTGTGGCACACGCCGCCGTTCGAGCCGACGGTGCGCGACGGCGCGGTCATCGGGCGTGGCGCGGCGGACTCGAAGTCGAACGTCATCGCGATCATCGGCGCGATCCGCGCCTGGGACGGCCGGCCGCCGGTCGGCGTCAAGGTCGTGGTCGAGGGGCTGGAGGAGGTCGGCGGGGGTGCCTTCACCGCGTACCCGCCGAAGGACTCAGCGCGGTTCGCCTCCGACGTCATGATCATCGCCGACCTCGGCAACGTGCGGCCCGGCGTCCCGACGTTGTCGGTTGCCCTGCGGGGCATGGCGAATGTCGAGCTCGAAGTCCGAACGCTGGCATCAGCAAAGCACAGTGGTTCATTCGGCGGCGCGGCACCGGACGCGCTGGTGGCCCTCCTGCACGCGCTCGCGACGCTCCACGACGCCAACGGCGACGTCGCGGTCGATGGCCTGCTCCGCGAGGACTGGTCGGGTGGGGGCCCGGACGAGGCGCAGTTCCGCGAGCTGGCCGAGGTTGCCGAGGGGATGCCGCTGATCGGCACGGGCACGCTCGGCTCCCGGGTCTGGTCCGGGCCGGCGATCACCATCATCGGCATCGACGTGCCGAGCGTGGACCACGCCCTCAATGCTGTGTCCCCGTACGCCCGCGCCAGGCTGAACGTCCGCGTCCACCCGAGGCAGGACCCCCGCGAGGCGCAGGCGGCGGTCGTGCGTCACCTGCGTGCCGAGCGCCCGTTCGGGATCGAGCTGACCGTGCACGCCCAGGAGACCGGCGAGGGGTACGAGGCCGAGCTGTCCGGGGCCGCGTACGATGCGGCGCAGGCCGCATGGGCAGAGGCATGGGGCAGCCCGACGGTGACGGCAGGCGTGGGCGGCTCGATCCCCCTGGTGGCCTCGCTCCACGAGGCGGTCCCGGGCGCCGCGATTCTGCTTGGCGGCACCGCCGACGGTTACGCCAACATCCATGGTCCCAACGAGCGTGTCCTGCTCGACGAGCTCGAGCGGACGACGCTGGCGATCGCCGACCTGTTCGGCCGCCTCGCCGCCGGCACCGGAGCCTCCGCGTGAGCGGGGAGGCCGCCTCGCCGGCCGCGAAGCAGCCCGGAGCGCTCGACCGGTTCCTCGACGTCATCGAGCGGGTCGGGAACAAGGTGCCTCACCCGGCGATCATGTTCCTCGCGCTCTGCGTCGGGGTGATCGTCCTGTCCCAGCTGCTCGCGTGGGCCGGCGTGAGCGCGACCTACGAGGTCGCGCTGCCGACCGGGGTGGCCGGGCGACTACGAGATCGTGACCCAGACCGTCAGCATTCAGGGCCTGCTCACGGCCGACGGGATCCGTTTCCTCTTCACGTCGCCGGTTCCTGTGTTCATGGGCTTCACGGCCATGGGGATCATCCTGATCGTGATGATCGGCGTCGGCGTCGCCGAGCGCTCCGGCCTGATCGCCGCCCTGATCCGGCGCCTCGTGGCCGCGTCGTCGGCCGGCGCCCTCACCTACATCATCGTGCTCCTCGGCGTCGTCTCGAGCATCGCATCGGACGCTGGGTACCTCGTGCTCATCCCGCTCGGGGCCGCCGCGTTCCTGAGCGTCGGGCGGCACCCGCTCGCGGGGCTCGCCGCCGCCTTCGCCGGCGTCGCCGCCGGGTTCGGGGTCAACTTCCTCATCACCCCGACCGACGCGGTCCTCACCGAGATCACGAACGAGGCGATCGCCCTCGTCGACCCGTCGGTCTCGATCGACCTCACCGCGAACCTGTGGTTCGGCATCGGGTCGACGCTCGCTGCTCACGGTGGTCCTTGGGTTCGTGACGTCGCGGCTGGTCGAGAAGCGGCTCGGCACGTACGACCCGGCGGTTGCTCCAGAGCCGAGCGACGCGAACATCCAGACGGCCGACGTCGGGCCGGAGGTGGACGACGCGAGCGAGCGGCGGGGGCTGCGCCTGGCGGGCCTCTACCTGCTCGTCGCCATCGGGATCATCGCGCTGCTCACCGTGCCGCCCGGTGCTCCGCTCCGCGATCCGGAGACGGGCAGCATCATCGGCAACTCGCCGTTCATGAGCGGCCTCATCGTGATCATCACGGTGCTGTTCTTCGCAGCCGGCCTCGGCTACGGTCGCGGTGCCGGGACGCTCCGCACGCCGAACCAGGTCATCGACGCGATCACGAAGTCCTGGGCCGGGCTGGCCGGGCTCCTGCTGCTGTTCCTGCTGATCGCGCTGTTCATCGCGTACTTCAACTACTCGAACATGCCCCAGGTCGCGGCGGTGAAGCTCGGGGACCTCATCGAAGAGGCGGACATCGGGAGCGGGTGGCTCCTGCTCATCGCCATCCTGATCACCGCCGTTGTCGGGTTCATCATTCCGCAGGCGATCGCGAAGTGGGCGCTCCTCGCCCCGATCTTCGTCCCGCTGTTCATGCGCCTCGGCGTCGAGCCCGAGGCCGTTCTCGCGGCCTACCGCGTCGCCGACTCGCCGCCGAACATCGTGACCCCGATCATGGCCTACTTCCCGCTCATCGTGATCTTCGCGGCTCGCTACGACCGGCGGTCGGGCATCGGCACGGTGATCGCGCTGATGCTGCCGTACTTCGTGGTGGCGCTCGCGGCCTGGACGCTCTTCTACCTGGCCTGGTTCGCCCTCGGCCTGCCGTGGGGGATCTGACCTCGCGACCGCCAGAGCACAGGCGGCACCGGCAGCCGAGCCGCGGCGCGGTGGCCCCGCGCGCTCAGGCCCACCCCGGACCTGGGGCCTGACCTCTGCGGACGAAGCGGTGCGTCTGCGCACCATTGCGCAACTTGCCCCTTGACGCCGTCACCCGGCCGACCGCCATACTGCGGCCCACGACCGGGAGGCATCGCCTTCCGCAGCGCTCCGGTCACGCCGCCACGCGCAGCGTCCGTGCAGTGCCCCCCGATCGTATCGGCCATGGTGCCGCGATTGGGGTGGGGGATGAGGTTGGGGGCAGCCTGCGTTCGACCGGGAGCGGATCTCCGCGACCCGCGTCGTTGCGCGCACGCGATCTCGCGTGTCGGGGTCCCCGGACGACGATTCGCTGCTTCTGCGCGGGTGGGCACCGGGGAATCCGCGTCGGCGTAGTCACGGCGCCCAGCGGGCGCCACTTCACTTGGGGGGACGCAATGTTCGGTCGGAAGACCACGCGCTCCACGATTCGGAGCCGCCTGGGGGCCGCGCTGGGATCCGCGCTGCTCCTGTCCTCGTTGAGCGGGACGTTCGTGCCCGCCGCCGCGGCCGGGCCGCTGACGATCACCAACGTCGACAGCCCGGATCCCGTCCAGTCCGGAAGCCAGATCCTCTACACCGTCGTCGTCACGAACACGGGCGGCGCGAAGGTCAACAACGTCGTCCTGACCGACCAGATCAACGGTGTCGTGGGCTTCGGGAACCCACCGCTGCTCGATGTCGTGAGCACCCGGGGAACGCTGCACCCAGACGAACACCCAGGTCACCTGCAACGCCGCGTCGATCGAGGGCTCTGGCGTCGTGGACCGTGACGATCCGTGGCGTCGTCACGGCAGCCGCCGGCACGACGATCAACAACATCGCCACGGTCGTGGCGACGAAGTCCGCCCAGACCTACACGACCTCGGCGGCGTCCACGACCCAGGTCCAGGGTAGTGGTCCTGGTGGCGCCAGCCCCGACCTGACGATCGGCAAGAACGGGCCGCTCCAGGTGACGCCGGGCACGGGGATCACCTACACCCTGACCGTGAACAACCTCGGCACGGGCAATGCCCTCGGGGTCAAGGTCACCGACACGATCCCCGCCGCCATCACGCCCGTCAGCGTCTCCGCGACGAGCCTGTTCGTCTGCAGCATCGCGGTCCAGACCGTCACGTGTGTCGACGGCCGGGTGAACGCCGGCTCGAACGCGACGATCACCGTCAACGGCACCGTGGCGGCCGCGGCCGCTGGGACCCTCGAGAACACCTCCGTCGTCGATCCGGACAACACCATCGACGAGGGCGAGCTGGGCAACACGGCCGACGCGGCCGAGCTCAACAACTTCTCGAACACCGTCGTCACCACCGTGTCGCCGGTTCCTCCTCCACCGCCGGCCGGAGACGTGATCCTCTTCGACAAGGCGGGGCCTGCGACCGCGATCCCGGGCCAGCTCATCCAGTACACCCTCACGATGACCAACGGGACGCTAGGGCGGGCCGACTACATCACCATGACCGACGGCACGCAGGGCCTGCAGGCCGCGAGCCTGCGCGTCGTGAGCGCGACCCGGACCAGCGGCACCACTCCGATCTGCACGGTCGCAGCGCCCACCGTCACCTGCACGATGACGCGCCTCTCCGCCAGCACCGCCTCGACACCCCAGACGTTCACCGTCGTGATCGAGGGCATGGTCGTGGCATCGGCAGGGTCGACGATCATCAACAGTGCCGCGGTCAACGCCAACGTGAAGAACATCGGGCGCACCGCGCGCGACGAGGTCCAGACCATCGTCAACGCGGGACGCGACCTGACGATCTCCAAGTCGGACGCGCCAGACCCGGTCTGCGCGCGCTCGTGGCCGGACGGCGGCAACACGAACGACTGCCGCGACGGCTTGCACTACACGTTCGTCGTCGGGAACAGCGGCGTTCAGGACGCGACGAACGTCGTCGTCCGCGATCCGCTGCCGCCCGGCACCACCTACGACGACGCGGCCTCCAGCGCCCTGTGCGATGAGAATCCGGCGGGCATCGTGACCTGCACGATCCCGACCCTCCTGGCCGGAGCATCCGAGACGATCGAGATCGTCCTGGTCGCGCCGCCGACGCTCGGCACCATCACGAACACTGCGACCGTCGACCCGAGCAACGCGATCTTCGAGGCCGACGAGACGAACAACATCGCCGTGGCCACGACGACCGTCGCCACCGGCATCGACCTGACGATCGTCAAGGACGACGCGCCGCCGACGTCGCCGAGCGGGTTCGACCCGATCGCGACGAGCGGGACCCAGACGTACCGGATCGTCGTCGACAACACCGGCACGCAGAACGCGACCGGCATCCACGTCCGCGACATCCTGCCGTCGGGGACCATCTTCCTGACCGCGGAGGAGATCGACCTCAATGGGCCGGGGACCTACCCGGACCTCCACGGGTTCACCTGCACCCACAACGGCGCCGCCACGGCCGGCCTCGTCGACTGCGTCGGCGGGTCGCTGCTGGGCAGCGCAGCCGAGTACTACTACCCGCCGACGCCGGGCGACGACAAGGCCTACATCGAGATCAAGGTCTTCGCCCGCCCGACCATCGGGATCATGCACAACGAGGTCCGCGTCGACCCGCTCGGCCAGGTCGCCGAGTACGACGAGACCGACAACATCGAGTTCGAAGACACCGCGGTCGTGACCGGGAACACCGTGATCGGCGCCTACAACCAGCTGACGATCACCAAGTCCCAGGTCAGCCCCGCCGGCACCGTGGCGACGAACGGCATCCTGGTCTACGACCTCGAGGTCGCGAACCTCGGCACGGACCCGGTGAGCTCGATCGTCGTGAAGGACTTCCTGCCGGCCGGTTCGCGCTTCATCGAAGCCAAGGACACGGACGTTGGCATCGGCGTCGCGGACGCGTTCTTCTGTGCCCACGACGGGCAGGCCTACGGGGGCACGGTGACGTGCACCGGCGGCGACCTGAGCGGAACCGTCAACACCATCGTGGACACCCCGGGCCCGGTCAGCGTCCCGACCGTCCGGAACATCCAGATCACGGTGTTCGCCCCGAACACGCCGGCGGTCTACCCGAACAGCGCGGTCGTCGACCCGAACAATGTCGTGCCCGAGGGCAACGAGTTCGACAACGACTCGCAGATCACCACGACGGTGGCGATCGGTGCCGCCAACGAGTTCAACGAGCTGACGATCATCAAGACCCAGACCGATCCAGGCGGCCACGCCGTTGCGACCAGCAGCATCGTGACCTGGGAGATCGTCGTCACGAACAGCGGCTCGGATCCGGCGTTCAACGTCCGGCTCACCGACACGCTGCCGTCGGGCTTCACCTTCATCGCCGCCCTGGACACGAGCGGTGCCGGTGATCCGCACCGGTTCGTCTGCGCCCCGGCAGCGGGGAACACGGTGGACTGCACCGGTGCGACCCTGAGCGGGACCATCAACGCGGCCGGGACCAATCCCACGACGCCGCACGATCGTGCTCCGCGCCTTCTCCTCGGCCATTCCGGGCACGTACACCAACACGGTGATCGTCGACCCGGCGAATGCCATCCCGGAAGGCAACGAGACCAACAACACGGCGAACGCCACCGTCGACGTCTCCAACGGCGGCCCCGGCGCGTTCATCGACCTCGAGGTTGACAAGCAGGCGCTCATCCCGGCCGCCGGCACACCGGTCGCGCCGGGCGGACAGCTTGCCTACACGCTGACGGTGACGAACACAGGTGCGGCCCCGGCCTTCAATGTCGTGGTTCGCGACGTCCTGCCAGCCCACGTGACCTTCTTCAATGCCGCCGACGACACCGTCGGTCCCGGGATGTTCACCTGTGCCCAGGCATCGGGTGTCGTCAACTGCAGCGGCGGGCAGATCCCGGTCGGCGGCAGCCGAACGATCCTCGTCCTGATGATCGCTCCGACCAGCATCGAGCAGTACGCGACCAGCCTCACCAACATCTCGGTCGGGATCACGAACCAGGCCTTCGTCGACCCGGACAACGCGATCCTCGAAGGCAACGAGATCAACAACGCCGACTCCGTCGACACGACCGTCACGCCGCCGGTCAACCTGACCCTGACCAAGGAAGGGCCGACGAACGCGACCCAGAATCAGACGACCGAGTACACGATCACGGTCAAGAACAACATCACCTGGGGGGCCGGAGGGCTGGCCAGGGGCGTCAGAGTGGTTGATGGGCTGCCCACCGGCCTCATCCCGATCGGGAGCGTCCAGGCCGGCGGCAACTTCGTCTGCCAGGTGCTGGAGAACCCGGTCAACTACGTCAGCTGCCTCGGGGACCTGGCTGCTGACGACGAGGTGACGATCACCATCCCGGTGTTCATCACGGCCGACGGCGGCGTCCTCGACAACGAGGCCTGCGTCGACCCCGATCGCGTCGTCGCCGAGACGAATGAGCTCGACAACTGCGCCCACGCACTGACCCAGGTTGGTCCGGCCGTCGAGCCGGCGAACCTCTCGATCGACAAGACGGCGAGCACCGGGTCCGTCACCGCGGGCCAGGAGTTCACCTACACCGTCGCCGTCTCCAACATCGGAGGCACCGACGCGACAGGCACCATCACGATGACCGACGACCTCCCGTCGGCAGTCGAGCTCATGGGCGTGAACCCCGCGTCCGGCTGGAGCTGCCCGCTGCCGCTTCCGGCCACGCCGAACCTCGTCGAGTGCACGCGCACCGGCTTGGCGGCCGGGAGCACCGAGAGCATCGTCATCAGCGTCAAGACGAAGACCGGGGTCGGCGCCCCGACAACGGCATTCACCAACCATGCCGAGGTGAGCGGCAACAGCGAGGTCGAGTTCGACGAGGTCATCGTCGGGGTCGGCGGCGCAGGCACCGACCTCCTCATCTCGGACATCACCGACACGCCCGACCCGGTCAACCGCACGAAGGAGCTGACCTGGACGATCGTCGCCGTCAACGCCGGCACGGCCGACGCCGATGGCGCGGTCGTCCGCGTGCAGCTGCCGGACGCCGGAGTGACTGTCTCCGGGGTCACCGCAACGAACGGGTTCAACTGCGTGGTCAACCCCGCGATCCTGCCGGCAGGCATGACCTATGACTGCACGGCTGGCGTCGTGACGGGATTCCCCGCGAGCAGTGACACGACGATCACCGTCGTCGCGACGGTGAACCTGGGTGCGCCGGATGAGCTGGTCCTCACGGCAACCGCGGACCCGGCCAACGCGTTCGTGGAGTCGGACGAGGTCAACAACACGCTGACCCAGACGACGACCGTCGACGACAGCGTCTGCACCTCGTCACCGTGCGTCGACCTCGTCGTGTCGAGCATCATCGATGTGCCGGATGGGGCGCCATTCGGTCCCCCGGTCGTCTACACCGTTGCGGTGACGAACGTCGGGGACGCGCCGCTGCCGACCAACGTGCCGTGGGACATCCACTTCGAGCTGGTCGGAGCCGGGGTCATCACGTCGATCACGGTTCCGACCGGGGTGACGTGCGCCCCGGGGGCGGGCACCCACCTGCACTGCAGCGCGTCGGCGGGTGCCGACGACATGGACCTCGCCGCCGGCGGCGGCATCGTCTTCACGGTCATGGTCCAGCCGGCCGGTCCGGGCAACCTCCTGCTGAACGTCGTGGCGGACTCGAACAGCGATGCCCCACTCGGGAGTCCGGGTGAGATCGCTGAGTTCTCGGACGCGAACAACTTCTTCACCGAATCGACCCGGTTCATTCGCATAGGACCGAGCCCGGGCTCGAGGGGCCGCGGCGATCGTCGCGGCCCCTCGATCGATCAGGCGAACCGGGACTGGGCCACGGGCAGTTGAGGGAGCATCTATGAAGGCAACATGGATCAATTGACGCAACGCGGGTCCGCGAGGCGGGGCGTCAGGCTTGGTGCCGTCGGCATGGCGATCCTCCTCGCGGCGAGCTTCAGCGCGTCCCAGCCGGCGACGGGCACGTCGAGCGCCGAGGCCGCGGCCGGCTGCCGGATCTACGTCGCCAGCGGTGACGACGTCACGAACGGCAAGGCGATGAACGCCAATGCCAGCCGCTATCCGGAGCAGCTGCTCGAAGACCACATCAAGGCACCGGGCTGGTGCCTCTACAACCAGGGCAAGAACGGCCAGACCTCGGCGAGCTACATCACGGGAGGCGGGCTGGCGAGCGCGTACAACATGCGGCCGGACTTCCTGACGATCCAGCTCGGCGAGCAGAACGCGACGATCGTGAACCTCGTCACCAGCTGCTTCGACAAGGTCAAGGACCACGACTTCTCGGGCGCGACGGCCTGCGCCTCGCAGATCCTCGGCAACAGCTCGCTGTGGACGAACCTGAGGAGCAACTACACGACGATCCTGCAGCAGACCAGGATCATGGCCGCCCAGCGCCCGCAGCTGGTCGTGGCCGTCGTGAACTACCCGAATCCGTATCCGCAGTCCACGGACGTCGTCGACGAGATCGCGACCCTGTGCGTCCCGCTCGTCGACACGATCCTGACGTGCACGACTCGATGGGCCCTGCTGCCACCGGCCCTGGCCATGCTCGACAAGGTCTTCCAGAAGCTCAACCAGACGCTGAAGGAGTCGCTGGCGCCGTTCCAGGCTGCCCCGAACGGCAGCCGCTGGGTCTACGTCGACACGTACCCGAAGTTCAAGGACCACTGCATGACCATGAAGGTCAAGATCAAGACCAAGGTCGAGCACCCGGAGCAGAGCGGTGCGGTCCACGATCACGACTCACCCGAGGTCAACTTCGGCTGCTCCGAGGAGTGGTTCGTCGAAGGGTCAGACGGCACCGCGAAGCCGAACTACCTTCTGCCCGCCGCGCTCGGCGTGCTGATCGAGTGGAGCCAGACCACCAAGGGCATGGGCGTCTATCCGAACGCCGACGGCCACCAGTGCATCGCCGACGCGATCTGGGAAGCCGACACGATCGATCCCGGCACCACGCCCCTGAAGTGGAAGCTGGGCTACGGGGAGGCGGCCAACTCGAGCATCTGTCAGTGACATCACCGCTGGACGGGTGGGGAGGGTCGGCGCGCCGCAGAGGCGTGCCGACCCTCGTCCAGTCTCCGGCAGGGTCCGCGCCCGCGATGGGCAGTCGCCCCGCGCCACCCCGCGGATCGTTCGGCCTCCCCCAACGATAGAACGCCTGTACGAAACGGCACGATCGGCGTAGACTAGGGACGTGCCCTCCGACCAGCTGATCGTGCGCGGCGCGCGCGAGCACAACCTCAAGAACGTGACGGTGGCGCTGCCGCGCGACCGGCTCGTCGTGATCACGGGCCTGTCCGGCTCGGGCAAGAGCAGCCTCGCCTTCGACACGATCTACGCCGAGGGCCAGCGCCGCTACGTCGAGAGCCTCTCCGCGTACGCCCGGCAGTTCCTGGGCCAGATGGAGAAGCCCGACGTCGACCAGATCGACGGGCTCTCGCCGGCCATCTCCATCGACCAGAAGGGCGCCAGCCGCAACCCGCGGTCCACCGTCGGGACGGTCACCGAGATCTACGACCACCTGCGGCTCCTCTTCGCCCGCATCGGCCACCCTCATTGCCCGGCCTGCGGTCGCGAGATCGAGCGCCAGACGGTCCAGCAGATCGTGGACCAGGTCTTCGGCCTGCCACCCGAGACCCGCCTCCTGGTCCTGGGCCCCCTGGTCAAGGACCGCAAGACCGAGGGCGACCGGATCTTCGAGGCCGCCCGCAAGCAGGGCTTCGTCCGGGTCCGCGTCGACGGCGAGCAGCTGGACCTGTCCGAGACGATCACCCTCGACAAGTACAAGCGACACACGATCGAGGTCGTCGTCGATCGCTTCGTCGTGCGTGCTCCCGAGCGCGCCGGCGAGCCGCCGCCCGACGCGGCCCGCCTCGCCGATTCGATCGAGACCGCCCTCCGCCTCGGCGAGGGCGTGGTGGTCGTGGCACCGGCGCCGCGGGACGGCGAGGAGCCCGACTTCGAGGAGCGCCGCTACAGCGAGCGCTACAGCTGCCCGTACGACGGGACCACGATCGACGAGCTGGAGCCGCGCAGCTTCTCGTTCAACTCGCCCCACGGCGCCTGCCCCACCTGCACCGGGATCGGGACCCAGCTCGTCATCGAGCCGGACCTCGTGATCCCGGACCGCTCGAAGAGCGTCGCGGGCGGTGCCCTCGTGCCGTGGGCCAGGATGCCGACCGAGGCCTCGTGGCGGATGAAGATCCTCGAGGCGATCTTCGGCGAGCACGGCTGGGACATCAGGGCGCCCGTCCGCGACCTCCCGCCCGAGGCCGTCGAGCACCTGCTGCACTCGGCCAAGGAGGAGAAGGTCCTCGTCAGCTACCGCCACGAGCGCGGCGAGAACACGTACTGGGCCACCTTCGAGGGGCTCGTCACCAACCTCGAGCGGCGCTTCCGCGAGACCGAGTCGGAGTACATCAAGACCGAGATCGAGAAGTACATGGTCGCCCGGCCCTGCCCGGCCTGCGCCGGCCGCCGGCTGCGCCCGGAAGTGCTCGCGGTCACGATCGACGGCCGCAGCATCCACGACGTCGCGACGATGAGCGTGACCGACGCCCTCGCCTGGGTGGACGCGCTGCCGGCCGACCTGACCGACCGCGAGCGGGCGATCGCCCGGATGGTCCTCAAGGAGATCGTCGCCCGCCTCGGCTTCCTCGCCGACGTCGGCCTCGACTACCTCACGATCGACCGGACCAGCTCCACGCTCTCGGGCGGCGAGGCCCAGCGGATCCGCCTCGCGACCCAGATCGGCAGCTCGCTCGTCGGCGTCCTCTACATCCTCGACGAGCCCTCCATCGGGCTCCACCAGCGCGACAACGCCAAGCTCATCGCGACGCTCACGCGCCTGCGCGACCTCGGCAACACGCTCCTCGTGGTGGAGCACGACGAGGAGACGATCCGGACCGCCGACTGGGTCGTGGACATCGGGCCCGGGGCAGGGGAGCACGGCGGCGAGATCATCGCCTCGGGGCCGCTCGAGGCGATCCTCGCCGAGCCGCGCTCCATCACCGGCGCCTTCCTGCGCGGCGAGCGCGCGGTGCCCATCCCGGCCCGGCGCCGCACGGGCAGCGGCGAGGAGATCGTGGTCCGCGGCGCCCGCCAGCACAACCTGCGCGGGATCGACGTCGCCTTCCCGCTCGGGCGGTTCGTGGCCGTCACCGGCGTCTCGGGCTCGGGCAAGAGCACGCTCGTCACGGAGATCCTCTACCGGGCCCTGGCGCGCGAGCTGAACGGCGCCCGGGACGTGCCGGGCGCCCACGACACGCTCGAGGGCGCCCACCACGTCGACAAGATCATCGAGATCGACCAGAGCCCGATCGGCCGGACACCGCGCTCCAACCCGGCGACCTACACCGGCCTCTTCGGCACGATTCGCGAGCTGTTCGCCGGCGTGCCGGAGTCAAGGGTGCGCGGCTACTTACCGGGACGCTTCAGCTTCAACGTCAAGGGCGGCCGCTGCGAGAACTGCAAGGGCGACGGGATCCTCAAGATCGAGATGCAGTTCCTGCCCGACGTCTACGTCCCCTGCGAGGTCTGCAAGGGCAAGCGCTACAACCGCGAGGCGCTCGAGGTCCACTACCGGGGCCACTCCATCGCCGACGTCCTGGACATGACGATCGAGGAGGCGCTCGAGGTCTTCAGCGCCGTCCCCAAGGTGGCCACGAAGCTGCGGACGATGGTCGACGTCGGCCTCGGCTACGTCCACCTGGGCCAGCCGGCCACGACGCTCTCGGGCGGCGAGGCCCAGCGGGTGAAGCTCTCGACCGAGCTGTCGCGACGGGCCACCGGCAAGACGCTCTACGTCCTCGACGAGCCGACCACCGGGCTCCACTTCGCCGACGTGGAGAAGCTGCTGCAGGTCCTCCACCGCCTCGTCGACGCGGGCAACACCGTCGTCGTCATCGAGCACAACCTCGACGTCATCAAGACCGCCGACTGGATCGTGGACCTCGGGCCGGAGGGCGGGCATCCGGGGCGGCGCGATCGTCGCCGAGGGGACGCCGGAGCAGATCGCGGCCGTCGAGGGCTCGGCCACCGGGGAGTACCTGGCCCGCGTCCTGCGCGGCGAGCCGCTTGTCCCGCTCTCGGACATCACGTTCGCCGAGGAGCTGGGGCGCGAGGTCGCCCGGACGGCGGCGAGCACCGGGCGAGGCGGTTGTGCCGGCGGGCCGGCTGCCGCGGCGCGCAAGCGGGCCGCCGCCGCTCCGAGCCGCGGAGGCTGACCGGGCCCGCATGACCGGCTCGCGCAGTCGGCGAGGCGGCTCGGCCCGTGACGGTTCGCCGCGGGCGCGGGCCGGCGGCGTAGCATTGGTCCATGCCCGACATCGACTTCGCCTTCCTGGCCGACGCCGCGGAGGCCCGACCCGGCGAGAAGTTCAGCGTCCTCGGCGGCGGCGTCAGCCGGCTTGCCGGGCGCACCTTCCCGTTGCGGCATCCCCACCTCGCGATCGTGATCGGCCTCTCCGTGACCGCGCCCGAGACCGGCCGCGAGCACGAGGTCCGCTTCGTCCTCCTGGACCCCGACGGCCGCGAGCTGGCGGGCGCGAACGGGGTGGTGCGGACGAGCCCGCCGCCCGACGGGCGCGACACGGTCATCACCTTCGCGCTCGACCTGTGGAACGTCGGCTTCGAGCGGCCGGGCGACCACTCGTTCCGGATCCTGGTCGACGGCTCGGAGCGGAAGCGGCTGCCGCTCGTCGTGGACCGGCTCCCGGCCGAGCTCGACCCGACGGTCAACTGACCGCGCCGCCGGCCGTGATCCCCGCTCGCCCGTGCCGCCGCCGCGCCCCTCGCCCGTGACCCGCCCGCCGTGACGCCCCGGCCTCCCAGCCGCCACGAGCTGCCCGAGATCGACGAGGCCGGCCTTGCCGCCGCCCGCTGCGCCGACCGCCTCCTCGCGGCCGCCCGCGCGCTCGGCAGCGCCCGCTGGGAGGCGTTCCTCGCGCCCCTCCCGGAGCGTCTGCGCGACGGGCCACCCGCGGACCTGCGCGCCGCCGCGCGTCGCGGCCGGGCGGCCTTCGGGGCCAAGGATTCGATCGCCGACGTCCTGCCCTGGGAGGACGCGATGGCCTTCCGCGACGCGCTCGACCGGCTCCTCAAGGTGCTCCTGCGCCACGAGGCCGCCGAGCGCTGACGCGAGCCGGGCGGTCAGTCCGGTTCTACGGCCGATCTCCGCCGCGTCGAACGCCTCGAGCAGGAACGGCGACGGGGCGGCCGGGTCGTAGACGAGGGTGAGGCTGCGGCGGGCGCGGGTCCAGGCGACGTAGGCGAGGCGGCGCTCCTCCTCGAGCGCGCGCGCCGGATCCGCGGCGTCGGCGAGCGAACGCGCGCTCGGGAAGCGGCCCTTCGGTCATGCCGAGGACGGCGACGTGGTCCCACTCGAGGCCCTTCGTCGCGTGAGCCGTGGCGAGCGTGAGGGCGCGCGTCGGGGCGACGCAGCTCGGCCAGGCGGGCGCGGGCGTCGGCGATCGCGCCGGCGAGGTCGTCGGCGGGGGCGATGCGGACCGCCCAGGCGGTCACCGCGGCGGCGATCTCGGCGTCGGTCCAGGTGGGCTCCGGGTCGGGGTCGTGCCGTGGGTCGAGGCGGCGGCGAACGAGCAGTGGCGGGCATCAGGCCCGGCCCGCGCGCGACGCCGCGACCACTCGCGCGGCGATCGGGAACGACGGACGGTGACGATGCCGCCGCCGCGACGAGGCCGTCCACGCGCGGGTCCTCCAGCGGCAGCGGCACGCCGTCGGCCCGGAACGGGATCCCGCCGGCCAGGCAGGCGGCCACGGCCGGGAGCAGCTCGCGCCGGGTTCGCGCCAGCACGGCGCGGCTCGTCCCGTCGGCCGGCCACGCGGCGAGCAGGCGCGGCAGGGGTCCGCGCCAACCGGCGCGGGCGCCAGGATGAGCCGGCCGCTCGCGCCTGGGCCCGGCCGGATCGCACTTCGCGAAGCGCTCCTCGTTGTGCTCGACCAGGCGGACCGCGCGCGCGAGGACGGGCGCCGGGCAGCGGTAGTTGACGGCGAGGTCGACGCGCCGCAGGCCGGGCAGGTCGGCGGCGAGCCCCAGCACCCGGCGCACGTCGGCGAGTCGCCAGCCGTAGATGCTCTGGTCGTCGTCGCCGACGAGGAAGATCCGGTTCGCCGGCGCGGCCAGCAGGAGGGCGAGTCGAAGCTGGCTTCGGTCGACGTCCTGGACCTCGTCGACCAGCAGGTGCGCGCAGCGGGTGCGCCAGCGGGCCAGCAGGCGCGGGTCGCCCTCGAGCGCCCGGAGCGCGCCCGCGACGAGGTCGTCGAAGTCGATGCGCGCCGGCCGACGCGAGCGCCCGCTCGTAGGCGATGAAGGCGCGGGCGACCGGGCCGGGCGCCGGGTCGCGGGCGACCTCCTCGACCGTCACGCCGAGGTCGAGCTTCAGCCGGGAGAAGGCGTCGTCGAGGCGCCGACGAGTCGCGGGGTCGGACGTCGGGGACGACCTCGCGCAGGACGCGCTCCCGGGGCACGAGGGTCGGCGCGCGGCCCGCGTCGCGCAGGATCTCGAGCCCGAGGGCGTGGAACGTGCGGACGCGGACGGCGTCGGGCGGCGACGCCGAGCGGCTCGAGCGCGGGCGCCACCCGCTCCCGCAGCTCCTCGGCGGCACGCGCGTTGAAGGTGATCGCCGCGATCGTCGCCGGGTCGGCCCCGCGTGGCCACGAGCCAGGCCACCCGGGCGACCAGGGTCGTCGTCTTGCCGCTCCCGGCCGGCGCGATGCAGAGCACAGGCCCCGGGGGCGCCGTGGCGGCGGCGCGCTGGTCCGGGGCGAGCCGGGCGAGCCGCTCGGCGACGGCGGGGGGCAGGGGAGGTGCGAGGGGACGCGTCGATGGTCACGCCGGAGTGTCTGCCGGCGGCTTCACCGCCACTCATCGGCCCGGTGCGCCAGCGCACCGCGAACTTCCGCCAGATCGCGTTTCGAGGCCGGCGGTCGCGAACGATCGGGACGTTTGGCCGTGGCATGGCGTCACCGCGGTCGCTAGCGTTCGCGACACTTCCGCGTGCGGTCCGCTTGAGAGGGAGTGGGCCGGTTGCGTCCCCGCGCGTTCCCTCGCGTCGGAGGTGCCCCCGTGAGACGTTCCCGTCCCATTCTCCTGCATGACGCTGGTCGCGTTGCTGGCGTCGCTCGTCGCGGTGCCCGCGGTCGCGGCGCCGGCCGTGCCCGTGACGCTTCACGATCCTGCACACGAACGACTTCCACGGCCAGCTGGAGAGAACTCGGCGGAGCGCAGCAACCCGGGCATGCGCGCGCGTCGCCGACGGTCGTCAACGACGTCCGCGCGGCCGTCGGCGCCGCGAACGTCCTGCTCGTCGACGCCGGCGACGAGATGCAGGGAGTCCCTGCTCTCGAACCTGGCGACGGACGCGACCGGAAGGGCATCCCGACCATCGCGACCTACAACGCGATGGGCTACAACGTCGCGACGTTCGGCAACCACGAGTTCGACTGGGGCCAGGTCGATCCTGGCGAACCGGACGGCCGAGGCGACCTACCCGTACGTCACGGCGAACATCGTCAAGAACGACACGGGCAACTGCGCGACCGCCGGCTGGACGAAGCCGGACTTCGCCGACAGCCCCTACGAGGTGCGGACGGTCGGGACCGCGCCGAACACGGTCAAGGTCGGGTTCATCGGCGTGACCACGACCGAGACACCGATCATCACGATCTCGACGGCGACGGCCGGCCTCTGCTTCAAGGACCCGGCCGAGTCGATCCTCCACTACTACGACGCGATGAAGGCCGCAGGCCGACGTGATCGTCGTCCTGAGCCACCTCGGCTACGCCGACGGCGGCTACGGCTACGGCATCCCGGTCTACGGCGACCAGACGCTGGCCGCGAAGCTCAACACCGCCGGCAAGCCGGCCAACCTGATCATCGGCGGCCACAGCCACACGGACTGTGACCTCCGGCCGACGGACCGTCGGCGGCGACGACCACGGTCGTGCAGGCCGCACTACAACGGGCGCACGGTCGGCCAGGCCGACATCACGGTCGGCACCGACGGCTCCGTCAGCGTCAACTGGAAGGCACCGTCTGGTCGCAGCAGACCCAGCCGCGACACCTCGCTCGATCGCAGTCGCGGCCCGATCCGAGGACCCGACCTGTCGAAGGCCGCGTCATCCAGAGCTACGCCACCGATCCCGCCTACCTGGCGCTCGTCAACACGCCGGTCGGCTACAGCGCGGTCGACCTCGGCCGCAGCAACACCGGCGACAACATGATGGGCACGTTCATCGACGACGCCATCTACAACTACCTGAACACCGACGCCGACGCCGGCGAACGACGTCGACCTCTTCTTCAACAACGCCGGCGGCATCCGCACCGACTGGTGCTGGGTCGGCGGCGATGTGGCTGAGCACCGGCTGCGTCGACGGCACGCATGCGCCCGGGCTCCTGACCTACGGCAACATGTTCACGATCCTGCCGTTCGGCAACGCGACGGCGGTCGGCAAGATGACCGGCGCCCAGATCCTCGAGGTGCTCAACTACGGCGCCGAACGTCGCCGGCGTCATCCAGCCGGCGGGCCTGAAGTACAAGTACTACTCGTACAAGGACGCCAACCCCGGTCCGCAGCCCTACGCCTGGGGCGCCTTCGACGCCTGCGTCGTCAACAAGACCAGCAAGGCCTGCGAGCCGCTCGACCTGAAGAAGACCTACAGCGTCGGCACGAACGAGTTCCTGGCGCCGGCCGGCGGCGACGGCTACAACGCCTTCAAGTACATGACGAACATCACGTACTGGGGCGACATGCTCAACGCCGTCAACGCGTACGTGGCGAGCAACTACGGGACGCCCGAAACGGCCTACAAGGGCCCGAACGGCGACGGCACGCTCGACGGGCGAATCGCCCGTGACGGCACCGACGCCGGCGGCTCGCATCGTCCCGGTGACGATCCTCCACCACAACGACTCGCACGGCAACCTGGCCAAGGGCACCGTACGTCGGCTACACCCAGCTGGCGACGCTGATCAAGCAGGAGCGCGCTCCACAACCCGACTCGCACGCTGCTGCTCAGCGGCGGCGACAACATCCAGGGCGACGCGATGTCGTACTACTTCAAGTCCGCCCCGCTCGGGCTTCGCCGCCGACGGCACGCCCATCGCCGACGCGACGCTGCAGATGCAGCCGCTCATCAAGGCGTTCAACGCGATGGGCTACGACGCGATGACGCTGGGCAACCACGAGTTCAACTTCGGCAGCGACGATCTTCAAGGCGCGTCCTGGGCCAGGCCGACGTTCCCGGTCCTCGGTGCGAACGTGACCGACACGGGCGCCTATGGGCTCGCGGCTGCCAACGGCGGCGTCGGCGTCCAGCCGTACGTCGAGAAGACCGTCGGCCGAGGGCATCAAGGTCGCGATCCTGGGCATCACGAACCACCGCGTGCCGAACTACGAGCTGCCGAGCAACATCCCGGGCCTGACCTTCAGCGACCCGCTGGCGAAGGCCCAGGAGCTCGTCCGACGAGCTGCGGGCCGATCGAACGACGTGGTCGTGGCCCTGACGCACATCGGGTTCACCGAGAATCCGAAGAGCGTCGAGGTCGACAAGAACGTCGACACCAACATGGCGATGACCGTCACGGGCCTCGACGCCATCGTCGGCTCCCACAGCCACACGAACCCGGCGACTGGGTTCGGCGCCTACAAGTACCTGCCCATCGATCGTCGCCGATCCCGACGGCGAGCCGGTCGTCCATCAGCCAGGCCTACCGCTACAACAACACGCTCGGCGAGATCGTCCTGGGCGTGCGCGCCAAGGCCGGCGGCGGCTACGAGGTGGTCTCGCGAGACCGGCCGCTACCTCAGCGGTGACGACGTCGACAGCCGAAGACGCGGCGATCAAGGCGATCGTCGACCCGTACGTCGCCGCTGCTCAACGCCTACAACAACACGGTCATCGGCCAGACCACGGTCCCGATCGACGCCCTCCAGGCCTTCACCCAGGAGACCAACGGCGCCAACCTGCAGGCCGACGCCGCCGTCTTCGAGCTGGCCAAGAACGGCATCACGGACGTCGACTTCCACCTGTCCGGCGCGATGACCAACAGGGCGGTCGCCGACGGCGCGACGCCCGCTAGCCCGGTCACCCTGAAGGTCGTCCGACATGTTCACGCTCATGCCGTACGAGAACTCGCTCGTCATGCTGAGCATGAACGGGCCGCAGCTCAAGGCGGTGCTCGAGCGCGCCTACCGCAACTACTACTACTACAAGTACGTGCCCGGCTACGGCGGCTACTCGTACTACACGACCTGCATGCTCGACACGAACTCGGTCGGCAGGATCACCTACAAGACCGTCACCCGGCGGCCTAGCCCGACGGCAACAACGTCGTCTCGCTCGAGCATCAACGGCAAGCCGGTCGACTTCAAGAATGCGTCGAAGTACTACAAGGTCTCGACCGTCAACTACCTGGCGGCCGGGTCCTGCAACTTCAACGACAACGGCGTGAGCCTCTGGCCGCTGAACCAGATCGTCAACGACACGCAGTACTACGTTCGCGATGCGGTCATCGACTACATCACGGCGCAACGGGCACCGATCTCGCCGGCGATCGAGGGACGCCTCAAGTTCGTCACGGACACCACGAGCCTGCAGGCGTCCGTCAACGAGTTCTACAGCAATGGCCAGATCACGAAGGCCAGCGTGCGCGATAGCCTTCTCGCGCAGCTCGTTGCGGCCCAGAAGTCGATTGACGCCGGAAAGCTGAGCACTGCGGTCAGCCAGCTCAACGCGTTCATCAGCCTGGTGCAGGCGCAGAGCGGCAAGGCCATCACGAAGCGCGCCGCCGACCTGCTCATCGCCGACGCGCAGTCCGTGATCGGCACGCTGAAGTAGCCGCCGGGGGTGAGCGCCCCGACCTGAAGTACCTGCATCGAGCCGCCGGCCTCCGGGCCGGCGGCTCGTCCGCGTCCGGGTCTTGCCCTCAGGTGGTGCCGTGCGCGCACCACATCTCGGGTGGCGCGCAGGGCCGCGCCGGGTGGCTGCGCGCTGCCAGCCCTGGCCGCCGGCTCACGGGCGGCAACCGAGGGTCGTCAATCCTACCGAACGGCCGGTACGATTGCGCATCTGAGCAGGGTGGGCCGGGAGCCCGCCCGGTCCGGCGGTCGCGAGGAGGTCGACGGCCGCGGGCGTCCCAGGGGCCGTGTCGCTCGCAGCGGCCCGATGGAGGGTAGTCCATTGCCGTTCCCGTCCCCTTCGCGTCGCCGCGCGCGGCGCGCCATCCTGCCCGCCGCGATCGCGCTGCTCCTTGTCGCCTCGACGGCGGCCCTCGCCGCGCAGCCGCCGGCGACGGCCCGAGCGGCACGCGTCGACGTCCAGATCCTCTCGATCAACGACTTCCACGGCAACCTGGAGCCGCCCGCCGGCTCGTCGGGCCGGATCGGCACGATCAACGCCGGCGGCGTCGAGTACCTCGCAACGCACGTTCGGGCGCTCGAGGCGACGAACCCGAACACCGTCGTCGTCTCAGCCGGCGACCTGATCGGCGCGAGCCCGCTCCTGTCGGCGCTCTTCCACGACGAGCCGTCGATCGAGGCGATGAACCTGATCGGGCTCGACTTCAACGCGGTCGGCAACCACGAGTTCGACGAGGGCGCGGCCGAGCTGCTCCGGATGCAGGAGGGCGGCTGCCACCCGGTCGACGGCTGCCTCGACGGCGACGACTTCGCCGGGGCGGACTTCCGGTTCCTCGCGGCCAACGTCGTCCGCGAGGACAACGGGAAGACGCTCTTCCCGGCCTACAAGGTCCGCAGCTTCGCCGGCGCGAAGGTCGCCTTCATCGGCATCGTCGCTCGAGGGCACGCCGACCATCGTCACGCCCGTCCGGCGTCGCCGGCCTCGACCTTCCTCGACGAGGCCGACACGGTCAACGCGCTCGTGCCGGAGCTGAAGGCGAAGGGCGTCGAGAGCATCGTCGTCCTGATCCACGAGGGCGGCGCCCAGGCTGGCACCGGCCCCGTACAACGGCTGCGTCGGCATCTCGGGCGCGATCGTCGACATCGTCAACCGCTTCAACCCCGAGGTCGACGCCGTTCTCTCGGGCCACACGCACAACGCCTACAACTGCACGATCAACAACATGCTTGTGACGAGCGGCAGCTCGTTCGGGCGGATCGTGACGGACGTCGACCTGACGATCGATCGAGCGACACAGGAAGTCGTTTCGATGTCGGCGGAGAACAAGATCGTGACCCGCGACGTCGCGAAGGCCGCCGACGAGACGGCGCTCATCGCCAAGTACAACGCGATCGCCGCGCCGCTCGCGAACCGGATCATCGGCTCGATCACGGCGACGATCACCCGCACCAACAACGCCGCCGGCGAATCCGCCCTCGGTGACGTCATCGCCGATGCCCAGTTCGACGCGACGAACGATCCAGGCCTCGGTGACGCCGTCGTGGCGTTCATGAACCCCGGCGGGATCCGGGCCGATCTGACGTACGCATCCAGCGCGGCCGGGGAGGGTGACGGCAACGTCACCTATGGCGAGTCGTTCACTGTGCAGCCCTTCGGCAACAGTCTCGTGACGATGACCCTGACCGGAGCTCAGATCGAAAGGGTGCTCGAGCAGCAGTTCGCTGGACTGCACCGCTGGCGACGGCCCGGATCCTCCAGGTCTCTGCAGGCTTCACCTACACGTGGTCTGCCTCAGGACCCGTGTGTGCAGCAAGGTCGACCCGACCACGGTCAAGATCAACGGGGTGACCGTGGACCCGGCCGCCTCCTACCGCGTCACCGTCAACAGCTTCCTCGCTGACGGCGGCGATAGCTTCCCGACCCTCAAGCTGGGCACGGACCGCCTCGGCGGCGCAGTCGACACGGACGCCCTCGAGGCGTACTTCGTGGCCAACTCCCCGGTCGCCCCGGGGCCGCAGAACCGGATCACCCAGGTCCCGTAGCGGGCTGCTCTTCGAGCTGCCCATCGGTGAGGCCGGGCCGCGAGGCCCGGCCTCGCTGCGTCCGTACCCGCCCGGGCAGGTCGCGGCCGCGCACGCGCCAGCCGGGCAATGCGCGCTCGGTGACGGTCGGCACCGATCGGTACCCATTGGGGGCGCAGGCTCGCACCGTTCGACCCGATGGGGCTATCGACGCCACCGGTCGGGGACCGGGAGGATGGCCGGGCCATCGATCGCCGGGGTGCCGAGAGGGACTCAGCCATGCGTCATCGGATCCTGGGGCGTGCGGCCGCGGCTGGGGTCGCGCTGTCGCTCATCGTTGCAGCCGCCGCCGTCGCCGACACCGTTCACGGCGACTCCGACACGGTCACCGCCGGCATCCAGGGGGGCCGCGATCTCGGCTCGGTCGCGCCCGGCGCCGTCGTTGACGTCCCGATCGCATTCGAGCTGCGGTGCGCGAACCTCCAGCACCTGGACTCCGCCCAGAGCGTTGTCGTCGCGGTCGGTGACTCGACGGTGCCGCAGGGTGGCGCCGTCGCCATGGCTCCGGTGACGCTCGGCCCGGTTCCGTCGACCTGGGCCAGGGATGGCGACGGCTGTGCCGGCACCGAGACGCCGATCGCCGGCCACGGGACCGTGTCGGTCACCGCTCCGGAGGCAGCCGGTTCGTACGAGTACGCCCTGCTCTTCTCGCGCACGCCGTCGCCCAGCGGGTCGAATGACGCAGGCGTCTTCAGCGGCTCGACGGCGGTGGGCTTCACCCTCACCGTCGTCGTGCCCCCGAACACACCGCCCGCCCTCGTTCTCCCAGTCGCCATGACCGTCGAAGCCGACGGGCCGGCCGGGTGGACCGCCACGTACACGGTCGGGGCCACCGACGCCGAGGACGACCCGGATCCGACGCCCACGTGCGCGCCTGCTGTCGGCTCGGTGCTGCCGCTCGGGACGACGACGGTCGCCTGCTCGGTCACCGACTCGGGCGGGCTCGTGACGACCGGCTCGTTCGTCGTCACGGTGAACGCCCCAGCGGTCCTGCCGCCGGCACCGGTGGCGACGGTGACGGCGACCTTCGGACCCCCCGTGCAGGCGGCCGGCCTCGAGGCACGCGCGGGCCGGACGATCCCGCTGAAGGTGGACCTCCTGGCCGGTGACGACCCGGTCGGCGAAGGGAGTCTCGTGCTCGCGGTCACGCCGTGCGCGGGCGGCGAGGTCGCGGCCGAGCTCGCGATGGACTGGCGCGCCGGCAGTGAGCGATGGTTCGGCCTCCTCCGGACTCGTGGCCTCGACGCCGGCTGCTACGACGTCCGCGCGATTCTCGACGCGTCGAAGTCGGCGGCTTCGAGCTGCGCCTCTTCGACCAGCCGGCCGATGTAGCGAAGGACAGGGCCGCCGCGGCGAAGGAGAGGTCCGAGGGGGCCGCGGGCACTCGTGCCACCGCGAAGGGCACAGGCCGGAGAGCAGGTGACTGAGGGTCCGCCCCGGCCGATCGCGCTGCCCGGGATGAGGCCTAGAGCCCGACCTCGAAGGTGACCTCGGGCGAGGGACGCTCGCCCCGGACCCGAACACGCCGCCCGAGCACGATCCCGAGCACGTCGGCGAAGCGGCCCACGCTGCCGACCTTCGGAAGCGCTCCTTCGATCACGTGGCGCTGGTCGGCGGTGAGCGGGTCCTGTGGTGACGACACGGAAACGGAGATCGCGCCAGGCGAACTCCGCGACGCTGACGGCGTGCGTTGCGTCTGGCGGGCTTTGGCGCGGCTCGGTCACGCTCATGCTCCTTGGCGCGCACGATGCGCGAGGCACCTTGCGCCGGACATTGCCCATTGGCACGAAATGTTCGGGCGTCTCGTCCTGCTTCTCCTGGTCGCGGCGCCTCCGCGCGACCTGCCACAGAATGGACGCGTGACCCCGCAGCTCGAGGCGACGCTCGCCGGCCTGCCCACCCGCCCGGGTGTCTACCTCATGCGCGATGCGCGCGGGACCGTTCTGTATGTCGGCAAGGCTCAGAACCTGCCGGTCGCGGGTACGGAGCTACTGGCAGCGCCAGGCGACCAGCGGCGGCAGCGTCGCCGGTGCCGCCGGCCCCGGCGACGTCCATCGGATCCGCGAGGTGATCGACAAGGTCGCCGACCTCGAGTACACGCTGACCGATTCGGTCTCGGAGGCGCTGCTCCTCGAGGCCAACCTCATCAAGCGCTACCAGCCCCGCTTCAACGTCCGCCTCAAGGACGACAAGAGCTACCCGTACATCCGGATCACCCTCGGCGACGACTTCCCGCGCATCGAGCGGACCCGCAAGCTCCACAACGACGGCAGCCGCTACTTCGGCCCATACGCCTCGGCCAGCAGCGTCGACGAGGCGATGAACCTGATCCGGCGCCTCTTCCCGTTCCGTACCTGCACGATCGACATCCGGGAGGGGGAGCGGGCCCTGCGGAGACCTTGCCTGCTCTACCACATCAAACGCTGCCAGGGCCCCTGCATCGAGGCCGTCTCGAAGGAGGCCTACCGCGCCGACGTCGCCCAGGTCGAGCTCTTCCTCGAGGGGCGGCAGGAGACGCTGGTCCGAGAGCTTCGCCGCGAGATGGAGGCGGCCTCCGGTCGGACCGACTACGAGCGCGCGGCGGCGATGCGGGACAAGGTGCGGGCGATCGAGCGGACGATGGAGGACCAGAAGATGGCCGCCTTCGCCCGTACCGAGCTCGACGTGCTGGGCCTGGCCCGGTCGGGCAACCAGGCGGCGGTCCAGGTCTTCGCCGTACGGGCCGGGAAGCTGGTCGGCCGCGACGTCTACGTGCTGGAGGCGCCGGGCGGGGCCACCGACGACGAGACGCTCGCCGGGTTCGTGCTCCAGTACTACGCCCGCTCGACGTCGACCCCCCCGGCGATCCTGGCCCCGCTCCTCCCGGCCGAGGCCGCCGACCTGGAGGCGTTCCTCGCCGCCCGCCGCGGGCGCCGAGTGCGGCTGCTCGTCCCCGAGCGCGGCGAGAAGCGGCGCCTGGTCGACCTGGCGGGCCGCAACGCAGCCGACCACCTGGGGCGGGAGCAGGCGCGCTGGCTCGCCGACGACGGCAAGACGCTGGTCGCCCTCGAGGAGCTGGCCGCGGCCCTCGGGCTGGCCGGGCCGCCGCTGCGGATCGAGTGCTACGACATCTCGACGATCCAAGGAAGCGAGACGGTCGGGAGCATGGTCGTCTTCGAGGACGGCCGCCCGCGGACCGGCGCCTACCGCCGCTTCCGGATCAAGGACGTCGCGGGCCAGGACGACTTCGCGAGCCACGCGGAGATGCTCCGCCGCCGCCTCTACCGGGGCAAGGCGGGCGAGGAGGGGAGCGCCGAGGAGCAGCGCTGGGCTCTCCCGGACCTGATCGTCGTGGACGGCGGGAAGGGTCAGCTGGCCGCCGACGTGGCGGTGCTGCGCGAGCTCGGGCTCGACGAGATCCCGATCGCCGGGCTGGCCAAGGAACGCGAGGAGCTCTTCCTGCCCGAGCGCCCGGACCCTGTGATCCTCCCCCCGACCTCGTCCGCGCTCTACCTGGTCCAGCGGATTCGCGACGAGGCTCATCGCTTCGCCGTCACCTACCACCGCGACCTGCGCCGGCGGGCCGCGGTGAAGAGCGCCTTCGACGACCTGCCCGGCCTCGGACCTATCCGCCGGCGCGCGCTGCTGCGCACCTTCGGCTCGGCCAAGCGCGTTCGGGAGGCGCCGGTCGAGCAGGTGGCCGCCGTGCCGGGCATCGGGCCCGTGCTGGCGGCCCGGATCAAGGAGCACCTCGAGGCGTCGTGACGAGGGCGGCCGAACGCCCGGGCGGCACCGCGGATTCGCCCACAGACGTGACGCGATATCGCCTGGCGTGGTGAAAGTCGGGTCCCCCGAGCGTGGAAACACGGCGAAACCGCACATTGGCTCCGTTTTCGCGCACGCGATGGCTCCCCGCGACCACGCCAGGCGATAATCCGTCCCATGCACGCCCCGTCCCGGGGCACGTGACAGAGGCGTCATGATCGCGGCGCGCGAACGGGGCGGCCGAACGTCCGGGCGGGAACGGTGGTAGCATCCCCGGCCGATGCGCCGATTCACCCCCGCACTGATCCTGGTGGTCCTTGGGGCCGCCCTCATCGTCAACTTCTGGCCCAACCTGACGCTGCCCGGCATGGGGCCGGAGGGCGAGAGCCGCGTGGTCGAGACGAAGCTCGGCCTCGATCTCGTCGGCGGCCTCCAGGTCGAGTACCAGGCCCTGCCTGCCGGCGGCAAGTCGCCGGACGCTGCGGCGATGGCCACGACGAAGCAGATCGTCGAGAACCGGGTCAACAGCACGGGCGTGGTCGAGCCGATCGTCCAGACCCAGGGAAGCGACCGGATCGTCGTCGAGCTCCCCGGCGTCAACGACCCGGATCCCATCCGCAAGCTGCTGGGTCAGACGGGACGCCTCGACTTCATCCCGCTCCCGGTCGAGCGCTATGGCAGCGGGGCGAACCCCGGCCCGAACGCCGCAGCCCAAGGGCAGCCCCTGCCCACCGAGGAGGTCCCCCTCTTCTCGGGCGACCAGGTGGAGCAGGCCTTCGCGAGCACGGACTCGAACGGCGCGCGAGCAGTCGGCTTCCGGCTCAAGAGCGAGGGCGGCCAGCTCTTCGGCGACTACACGACCAACAACGTCGGCAACTTCTTCGCCATCGTGCTCGACGGGTTCGTCGTCTCCGCGCCGGTCATCCAGAGCGCGATCACGGGTGGCGAGGGGATCATCACCGGGGGCACCAGCGGCTTCTCCGCGACCGAGATGAACAACCTCATCACGGTCCTGTCCTACGGCTCCCTGCCGTACCCGCTCCAGGAGATCGGCTTCCAGACGATCGGCGCGACGCTGGCCGGCTTCTCGCTGGACAGGATCATCCTGGCCGGTCTCATCGCGATCGCCCTGATCTTCCTGTTCATGCTCGTCTACTACCGGCTGCCCGGGCTCGTCGCCTGCCTGGCGCTGATGTACTACGCGCTCGTGGTGCTCGCGATCTTCCGGCTGATCCCGGTGACGCTCACCGTTGCCGGGATCGCCGGCTTCGTGCTCTCGATGGGCATGGCCGTGGACGCGAACGTGCTCATCTTCGAGCGGATGAAGGAGGAGCTGCGAGGAGGCAAGTCGCTTCCAGCCGCGATGGAGGCGGGCTTCAACCGGGCCTGGAACTCGATCCTCGACTCGAACGTGTCGAGCCTGATCACGGCCTCGATCCTCTACGTCTTCGGGTCGCCGACCATCCGCGGCTTCGCCCTCGTCCTGATCATCGGCATCCTCGTCTCGATGTTCACCGCCATCACGGTCACCCGGACCATGCTTCGCTACGTCGTCCCGAAGGAGTGGGCCCGCAAGCCGCGCCTGTACGGCCTGAGCGAGGAAGAGTTCGTCGGCGCCCGCGGTCGCGTGGTGGTCCGCGGGGAGGCCCGCTCCCGTGCGTGACATCATCGGGAAGCGGAACTGGTTCTTCGCCTTCTCGCTCGCGCTCACGATTCCCGGGATCATCTTCATCCTGCTCGGCCCCCTCACGGGCGGCCAGGCGGGCCTCCAGTTCTCCATCGACTACACCGGCGGCACGAAGTGGGAGATCCGCTTCGACGACGTGTCCGTCACGCCGGACCAGGTCAAGGCGGTCCTGGTGGCCGAGGGCTACGGTGACTCGACCGTCCAGACAACGGCGAACGACTTCCTCCTGATCCGCACCGAGCCGATCGGATTCGTCGACACGCTGGCTCTCAGCTCACCGAGTCCGGCTCCGTCTGCCGGTGCCTCCGCCGCCCCATCGGGCGCCCGGCCCCGTCCGGTTCGCCTGCCCCGTCCGGCAGCCCGGCTCCCTCGGCGAGCGCCGGCACATCTCCCGCCCCGAGCGGCTCCGCGGCGCCGACCCCCGTCCTCGCGACCCCCGGGCCGAGCTTCCCGGCCAGCCTGCCCCCTGCCTCGTTCGTCCCGCCGACGCCGGCCCCGCCCGGACAGGTCACGCGGACCGGCGAGATCGGCGTGCTGGCCACGGCCCTCGAGGACGAGTTCGGACCGATCGAGTCGCAGCGCCAGCTGACCACCATCGGACCCGTCATCTCGGCCGAGCTGACCCAGCAGGCGATGATCCTCGTGCTCATCGGCTCGATCGGGATCCTGCTCTGGATGACCTTCCGCTTCCGCGACTTCCGGTTCGGGGCGACCGCGCTCGTGGCGCTGCTCCACGACGTGATCGTGGTTGTCGGCGCGTTCGCGATCCTCGGAACGCTCTTCGGGCTCGAAGTCGACGGCCTCTTCGTCACCGCGATGCTGACGATCATCGGCTTCTCGGTCCACGACACGATCGTGGTCTATGACCGGATCCGTGAGAACCGCTCCCGCCATGCCGGCGAGCGCTTCAGCAGCATCGTCAACCATTCGATCCTGCAGACGGTGGCCCGCTCGATCAACACGAGCCTCGTCGTGACCCTGGCCCTCCTGGCGCTCTTCCTGTTCGGGGGCGACTCGATCCGGCCATTCATCCTGGCCCTTCTGATCGGGATCATCTCGGGCACGTACTCCTCGATCTTCAATGCCGCGCCGCTCCTGACTGTCTGGGAGGAGTGGGAGGCGCGCCGCAAGGAGCGCGCCAACCCTGGTCGCCCGGTGCGTCGCGCCTCGGCGTGACTCCCGCCGCACCTGTGACCGGCGCCATGGGGCGCAGTGCGAGCGACGTCCCCGGGCGCGCAGCTGGAGCCCCGGCGTCCGTGAAGTCACAGGCAAGCGGCCCGTGCCATGCTGTGCCGATGCTGACTCCGCGCTACCGGTGGCGCTACCCGGATCGAACGCGGCCCGACGCGGCGTTCCTCGCGGCGGTGGAGGCGCACGGTGGCTCGTCGCTCGTCGCCACGGTCCTCGCCCGGCGCGGCGTCGCAGCCGGTGACGTGGACGCCTACTTCGGGCCGCCGGCCCTCGGCCTCCACGACGCCATGCTGCTTCCGGACGTGGCCGTCGTCGTGGCGCGCGTGGAACAGGCCCGCGAGCGCGCCGAGCGCGTGCTGGTCGTCGGCGACTTCGACGCCGACGGCCTCACGGGCCTCGCGATCCTCGTGACGGCGCTCCGTCGGCTGGGGCTGGACGTGGCCGCGCACGTGCCGAGCCGCGTCGGCGAGGGCCACGGGCTCTCCCTGGAGGCCGTGGCAGCGGCGCGCGCGGGCGGCCGCACGCTCCTCTTCACGGTCGACACGGGATCGTCGAGCGTGGCCGAGGTGGCAGCCGCCGGGCACGACGGGATCGACGTGATCATCACGGACCACCACCGCGTCCCCGAGGTCGCCCCCGCGGCGTGCGCCCTCGTGAATCCGCACCGATCGGACGCCGTCTACCCGGATCGACGGCTGGCGGGCAGTGGCGTCGCGCTCAAGGTGGCGGCGCTGCTCCTCGAACAGGTCGCGGGCGTCCCGGCGATCACCACGGTCGCCGAGCTGGCCGACCTGGCCGCGATCGGGACGGTGGCCGATGTCGCGCCGATCCTCGGCGAGAACCGCTCGATCGCCCGGCTCGGCCTCGAGCGGCTGCGGACGGCGCCGCGACCCGGGATCGCGGCGCTGCTCGCCTCGGCGCGCGTGGATCCGGCCTCGGTCACCCTCGAGACGATCGCCTTCGTCATCGCCCCCCGCCTGAACGCGGCGGGCAGGGTGGGCGAGGCGGACGATGCCGTGGCTCTGCTCCTGGCCGAGACTGCCGAGGAGGCCGCTGTGGCCGCAGCGGCCCTCGAGACCGCCAACGTCCTGCGTCGCGATGTCACGAAGACGGCGGTCGCCGAGGCCCGCGCGCTGCTCGCGGACGAAGACCCTGACCTTCCTGCCGTTCTCGTACGCGGGCCCTGGCCGGCCGGCGTCGTCGGGCTCGTGGCGGCCCGCCTGGCCGAGGAGCGCGGCCGTCCGGCCGTCGTGGCTGCCGAGCTGGCGGACGTGCTGCGCGCCTCGTGCCGGGCGCCCGAGGGCTACGACCTGGCGGCCACCCTCGCAGCGTGCGCCGATCTCCTCGTCCGGCACGGCGGGCACCGGGGCGCGGCCGGCCTCGAGGTGCAGGCCGACCGCTGGGACGCGTTCCGGGCGCGCTTCCTCGACCTCGTGAGCGCCGGCGCACCGATCGACCGGCGCCCCGAGCTCGTGCTCGACCTCGCGCTCCCGGCGCGTGCGGCCGACTATCGCCTCCTCGAGCACCTCGCCGTCCTGGCTCCGACGGGGCCGGGGAACCCGGACCCTCTCGTCGGCGTCCACGGTCTCACCGTGACCCGCGTCCGGGCCGCCGCCGGCGGCCATGCCCAGCTGACCCTTCGCCGCGACCTCGACGTCGTCGACGCGATCGCATTCGAGCGGGGCGACCTGGCCGAATCGATCCACGAGGGTGACCGGATCGACATTGCCGGCCGGCTCGGCAGCCGCCGCTTCGGCGGGTATGAGTCGCTCCAGCTCGTGATCGTGGACGCGGCGCCAGCCCGGGAGATGACCCCTGCCCACGGACCAGCTGCCGCCCGCGACGCGGGCACGCCCGCTGGTGGCCGGCTGATGGCGCGACGTTCCCCGTCGGGCCACGGAAGCCGGCCCGCCCGCCGCACCACCGGGGACCCGTACGGGCTGGCAGCCGCGCGGCCGTTCCTGACCCCGCTCCTGTCCGTTGCGGGGCTCGCGATCGCCGGCATCCTGACGCTGGCGCTCCTGACCGGCAACCTGCCCTTCCTGCCGTCGCGCAACGCGGGCGGCGGCCAGGGCGACCCTGGCTCGGGTGGAGTCGTGGTGCCCGGACGCACACCATCCCCCAGCGCGCCGCCGGTGGTGAACCCCGAGGTCGGGATCGACGGGAGGCTCGTCTACGCGAAGGCCGGCAACCTCTGGATTCAGGAGGGGACGGACACCCGCCGTCTCACCGAGCACCGGCCGCGACGCGCAACCCGCCTGGTCGGCCGACGGGACCTGGATCTACTTCATCGAAACGCGCCAGACCAACGGGCGGTTCACCGTGGCGGGGTTCGAGCGCTACTACGACCTCCGCTACCCGATCCTCACGAGGATCCACCCGGATGGCTCCGGGCGGGAGGCCCTCCTCTCGGGCCTCTACCGGCGTGGCTCGACGGGCCGCCAAACCTGGTTCTACTTCCTGCGCGACCCGGCAGTCCGCCCCGACGGGCTGGAGCTGGCCCTCGTCTCGGACGGCCCCGACCCGACGACCTCGAACATCGTCCTGCAGACCTATGACATCGAGAAGGAGGTGCTGGCGAAGGTCGGTGTCCCCGAGCAGGCTCCGCTGGGTCACCAGAACCCGACCTGGAGCCCGGATGGCAGGTTCATCCTCTACGTCAAGAACGGTCGACAGGCCGACCGCGGGCTGCCGACGCTCTGGCGTTACCAGGTCGCGTCTGACAAGACCGTTCCGCTGACGGGGCCGGGCTACACCCACCCGTCCTACTCCCCGGACGGGCGGCGGATCGTGGCCACCAAGACCACGAGCCTGGGCACGGACATCGTCGTCCTCGATGCCCGCAACGGCAATGAGCTCCTGCGCGTGACCACGAACGGCCAGTCGTGGGGCGGCGCGTGGTCGCCGGACGGCACGCAGATCGCCTTTCTGCGGCTGGCGGGGGCCACCGTCGACCTGTACGTCGCGACGATCGAGCGCGCGACCGGTGGCGGGCTGGCGGTGAAGGAGACGGAACCACTCACCGAGTTCAGCGGGCTCGACGCCAAGAGCCGGCCGGCGTGGTGGGGCCCGCGACCCTCGCCGGAGCCCTCGGCATCGCCGGCAGCGTCGCCGAGCACGCTTCCGTGACCGAGCCCTACCTCGCCCGCCTCGCGCGGCGCTCGCGCGATGTCGGGACCGTCCTCTGCGTCGGGATCGACCCGACCGCTGAGATGCTGCCCGACGGCTGGCCGACGGGCCTCGCCGGGATCGAGCGCCTGGCGCGCCTGGTCGTGGAGGCGGCAGCCCCGTACGCGGCGGCCGTCAAGCCGAACCTCGCCTTCTTCGAGGCCTACGGCAGCACCGGCGTGGCCGCGCTGGAACGGGTTCTGGCAGCGGTCCCCGCAGGGGTCCTGGTCGTGGCGGACGCGAAGCGGGGTGACGTGGAGACGACCGTCGCCCGGCAGGCCGCCGCCCTGTTCGACGCCCTTGGAGCGGATGCCGTGACCGTCAACCCGTACCTCGGGCTCGGCGCCCTGGAGGCGTTCGTCGAGCGGACCGATCGCTACGCCTACGTCCTGTGCCGGACCTCGAACCCGGGCGCGGGTGAGCTGCAGGACCTCGTCGTCGGCGCGGACGCGGAGCTCGGCGCGCCCGCCGAGGCGCTCCATCGGCGGGTGGCGCGCCGTCGTCGCCGCAGCGGGCCTCGAGGAACGCGCCGGCCTGGTCGTGGGTGCAACGGCGCCGGCGGAGCTGGCCGGGATCCGGGAGCTGGTGCCGAACCTCGGCTTCCTCGTTCCCGGCGTTGGCGCGCAGGGCGGCGACGCTGCGCCGGTCCTGGCCGCAGGCCCAGCGACCATGGGCCCGGCCGGATCGGGTGCCGGCGGCGGGCTTCTCGTCAACGTCTCACGGGGCATCTCCGCCGCCGCCCGGAGCGGGCCGGAGGGTGCTCCGGGGGACCCCGGGGAGCGCCTCGCGGAGGCGGCGCGCCGCTGGGCGGCCACCCTCCCTGTGCTATCGTAGCCCGGCCCCGCGAGGTCGCCGGCGCCCGCGACGAGGCTGCGTCAACCGCCACCCTGAGGTCGAATTCCATGCCGAACATCGGCCCGGTCGAGCTGATCATCATCCTCGTGATCGCCCTCCTCATCCTGGGCCCCGGTCGTCTTCCGGACGTGGGTTCCGCCCTCGGGAAGAGCATCCGTGAGTTCCGCAAGGCGGCCACCGACGTCCAGGACTCCGTGAAGCTCGACGCTCCACCGGCGGCACCCGCTGCACCGGCGGCACCCGTGGCAGCCGAGACACCCGCGGCCACGCCCTCGGTCGCGGCCGCCGATCGCCGCGGCGCCGAACACGCTCGCCGACGCCACCCTGCCGAACACGCTGGTCGCGCCGGCCGTCGATCCCGCCGCGAGTCCGTCGCGCCCGCTCGCGGCCAGGCCCGAGACGGTCGCCGAGCCCGTCCCAGCCGCCCCCGCGCCCGCGCCGGAGCCCGTCGTCGCTGCCGCCCCCGCCCCCGAGGCCACCGCCGCGAGCCCCGAGAACCCGGCCTGACGCCGCCGGTCCCGCCCGTCATGGCCGACGCCGACCTGCCCCTCGGCGGCGGGGCCGCGCCCCCGATCCCGTCTTCTGGCCATCACCCTTCCGTCACCGGTCGCGGGCGAGCCACCGCCCGCGTCGGAGGCGGCCGTCATGCCGCTCTTCGACCACCTTGCCGAGCTGCGCCGTCGGATCGCGATCTCGCCTCCTCGCCGTCGCCGTCGGGTCGATTGCGGGCTTTGCGTTCGGCCAGCAGATCATCGAGGTGCTGAAGGCGCCCTACGGCGACGCGCCCCTGCTCCTGCTCGCCCCGGGCGAGGGGTTCTTCATCTCGCTGAAGATCTCGATCGTCGTGGGGATCGTCCTGGCCATGCCGATCATCCTCTTCCAGCTGTGGCGATTTGTCTCGCCCGGCCTCACGACCGATGAGCGTCGGATGGCCCGCCCGTGGGTGCCCCTCGCGCTGGTCTTCTTCGTGGCCGGCGTCGCCGTCGCCTACTTCGTGCTGCCCTTTGCCATCGGCTTCCTGTCGAGCTTCGGGACCGGCGACCTCCCGCTCGAGAACGCCTGGACGGCCGAGGGCTACTTCGGCTTCGTGGCCACGATGTTCCTCGGGTTCGGGCTGGTGATGGAGTACCCGATCGTGCTCGTCCTGCTCTCGAAGGTGGGGATCGTGACGAGCGCCCGACTCAAGTCGTCGCGGCGCTACGTGGTCATCGTCTTCGCGATCGTCGCCGCCATCGCCACGCCGGGGGGCGACATCATCAGCCCGTTCGTCCTGGGCCTGACGATGTATGCCCTCTACGAGCTCTCGATCGTCCTCGTCAGGGCCGGCGGGCACTGAGCGCGCGGTAGACTCCACGCATGGGCCCAACGAGACGGCCGAGCGGGACGCAGTCCCACGGCGCGGACGACCGGGGTGGCGAGGACGGCGCGCAGCACGTCGTGATCCTCTCCGGCCTGTCCGGGTCGGGCAAGACCGCGGCGACGAAGCTCTTCGAGGACCTGGGCTACGTCTGTGTCGACAACCTGCCCGGCGAGCTGCTGCCAGACCTGGCCGACCTGATCGCGCGTGAGCCTGAGCGCTTCGAGCGCGTGGCGGTCGTCCTTGACGCGCGCGCCGGTGACGTGCCGGTCGTCTTCGCGGCGATGCGTGGCGCGCTCGAGGGACGCGGCATCCGACCCCAGGTGTTCTTCCTCGAAGCTCGCGACGAGGTCCTGATCCGGCGCTACTCGGAGACCCGTCACCGGCACCCGCTCGAAGGCTCGTCTGGCGTCGCGGCCGGCATCGCGCGAGGAGCACCGGATCCTCGCGGCGGTCCGGGCCGACTCGGACGTCATCCTCGACACGTCCGAGATGTCCCTGCGCGAGCTGCGCGAACGCATCTTCACCCAGCTCTGGCGCGTCGTGGCGCCCGACCAGCTGTCCATTCAGCTCGTGAGCTTCGGGTACAAGTTCGGGATCCCGCTGGAGGCAGACCTCGTCTTCGACGTCCGGTTCCTGCAGAACCCGTACTACGTGCCCGAGCTGCGCCGACTCTCCGGCCTGACCGACGGCGTGCGGTCCCACGTCCTGGACCAGCCGCTCGCGCGCCGATTCCTGGACGAGGTCCAGGACCTGCTGGAGCTGACGATCCCGGCGTACGTCGACGAGGGGAAGACGCGCCTGACGATCGCCATCGGCTGCACGGGCGGCTACCACCGCTCCATCGCCCTCGCGGAGGAGCTGGGCGCATGGCTGGCCGAGCGGAACTACGGCCCGGTCAGCGTCTTCCATCGCGAGCTGGAACGCCGGTGACCCGATGAGCCTGCGGCGCTGGCTGCGCCCCGGGATCGGGGTGAAGCGCTGGCTCGGCGTCGCGTTCGTCGGGCTGATGGCCCTGGCTCTCGCCGGCGCGCTGGCCCTCCGGCAGCTCTACCGTGAGGTCGATGTCGACGGCCCCGTGCAGGCCCTGCATCTACGTCCTCACCCTCCAGTTCCTGCCCTACTGGGTGCGGGCGGCGGTGCTCCTGGGACTGGGCGCCGTCCTCTTCGGGTACGGATCCTACCGGGTCGTCCGGGCGCTCCTGGGGCCGTTCACGGAAAGCGCCGAGGAACCCCTCGTGGACCTCGTGTTCCGGCGTCGCCTCCTGGCCCGTGGCCCCCGCATCGTGGCCATCGGTGGCGGCACCGGGCTTGCGACCCTGCTTCGCGGCCTCAAGACCCACACCGCCAACCTGACTGCGATCGTATCGGTCGCGGACGACGGGGGCTCCACGGGACGGCTCCGGGAGCAGTTCGGGATCCCGGCCGTGGGCGACATCCGCAACTGCCTCGTCGCCATGGCCGAGACGGAGCCGGCGATGGGGGAGCTGCTCCAGTACCGCTTCGGCGACGACGAGGGGAGCCTGTCGGGCCACGCCGTCGGGAACCTGCTGATCGCCGCGATGAATGCCATCGGTGGCGGGGACTTCGAGGCGGCCGTGCGCCAGATGAACCGCGTCCTGGCCGTGCGCGGGAACGTCGTGCCGGCATCGGGGACGGCGCTGTCGGTGCACGCCCGGCTCCGCGACGGGTCCGAGGTCGCCGGCCAGTCGCGCGTGGCGCGAGCGCGGGGGATCGAGCGCGTCTGGCTGGAGCCCGCCGACGTGCGCGCGAGCCGCGACGCGCTGGCCGCGATCGCCGATGCCGACCTGGTGGTGCTCGGGCCCGGCAGCCTCTACACGAGCGTGCTGGCCACGATCCTCCTGCCGGACCTGCGGGCCGCCCTGGCGACGACGCTCGCCCTGCGGGTCTACGTCGCGAACGTCGCCACCCAGGCCGGCGAGACCGAGGGCTACGACCTGGCCGACCACGTGGAGGCGCTCGCGGCGCACGGCATCGGCGACCTCGTCGACGTGGTGGTGGCCAACAGCCAGATCGCCGCCGGGCCGGACGCCGAGCTGGGACTCCCGGTGAAGCTGCGCTGGCCCCCCGCCGGCGCGTCGCGGCGGCCCCGCCTCGTCCTCGACGACGTCCTCGATCCCTCCGATCCGCACTACCACGACCCGGAGCTGCTCGCGGCGGCCCTGCTCCGGCTCTTCGGCCGCGAGGCAGGGAGCCGGCGCGGCGGGATCGCGCGGACCGCGTAGCCCGTGGCCGACGGGGACCGGGCCCTCGTTGCGGCGCTGCGCGCCGAGCTGGCGGCGATCGAGCCGAGCCGGCTCTGCGACCGGGCGGCCGAGGTCGCCGGCCTGGGCACGGGCGCCATCAGGGGCGACCGTCCCGCCCTGGGCAGGCTCATGGTGCGACTCCTCAGGGACGGTGTGACTGCGCCTGGCCCGTTCAGCTGGGAGAGTGCGGCCGACCACTGCCGCGCCGCCTGGCTGCGCGGCAGGTTCCTCGCCCGGGGTTCTCTCTCGGTGGCCCACGGGCGGCTCCACCTGGAGTTCGTCGTCGCGCCCGAGGAATCCGTCCAGCTTGGTGCCCGGCTCGCCTCGATCGGGCTCCCGGCGGGCATCCGGATCCGGCGCGGACGCGGCGTCGTGACCTGGAAGGGCGCCGACGAGATCGGGACCTTCCTGCGCTGGGTTGGCGCGGGGTCCTCGCTCCTCGAGCTCGAGTCCCGCCAGGTGGGCCGGGCCGTCCGGGGTGACCTCAACCGGCTGCTCAACGCCGAATCCGCGAACCTGGAGCGGGTAGCGGCCGCCTCCGCGCGTCAGCTGGAGGCCATCGACGCGCTCGATGCCGACGGCCGGCTGGCCTCGATGCCCGCCCAGGTGCGCGAGGTGGCCGTTGCGCGACGTGCGATCCCGGAGGCGTCCCTCGCTGAGCTGGCCGCCGAGCTGGCGATCCCGCGTGGCCGGGTCCAGCGCGCCCTCGAGCGAATTGAGTCGGCCGCCCTGCACGGCGACGATGGCGTCCCCGATCCGGCTGCCACCGATCCCCGCGCATCGCGGGCCGAACGGCACGGGCACGACGGGCCGGCCGCATCGGTCTGACGCAGGCCGGCCGTGGCATCATCGCGACATGAGACCTCTGATCATTGCCGCCAACTGGAAGATGAACACCACGCCCGCCGACGCCGGCGAGCTTGCCCGCACCATCGCTGGGCGGACGCGCGAGCCGGACGTCACCCGGGTCATCTGCCCGCCTTCGGTCTGCCTCGCAGCCGTCCGCGACGCCGTCGCAGGGGAGGGGATCGGCGTCGGAGCCCAGAACCTCCACCACGAGCTTGCCGGGGCCTACACCGGCGAAGTCAGCGCACCGATGCTGGCCGGGCTCGTCACCTGGGTCATCCTCGGCCACTCGGAGCGCCGCCGGGATGCCGGCGAGACGGACGCCCTGATCGGCCGGAAGCTCGGCCGGGCGGTCGAGGCCGGGTTCCGTCCCATCCTCTGTGTTGGCGAGCTGCTCGCCGACCGCGAGGCCGGCCGCGCGACCGACGTGGTGCGGACTCAGCTGGCTGGCGCCCTCGACGGCCACGACCCGGCGGCGCTGCGCGGCGCGGGCCTCGTGATCGCCTACGAGCCGGTCTGGGCCATCGGGACGGGTCGCACGGCGTCTGGCGCCGATGCCGGGGCGATGGCGGACGCGATCCGCTCGGCCCTGCGCGACGCTGGGTGGGGGAGTGCCGCGGACGAGGTCCCGGTTCTCTACGGCGGCAGCGCCACGAGCGCCAACATCGCCGAGTTCCTGGCCGAGCCGGGCATCGACGGCGCGCTGGTCGGCGGCGCTTCGCTCAAGCCCGACGAGATGGCCGGGATGGTCGGTCGTGCCGCCATCACGGCTGCCGCCCGCCGCGCCGCTGGCGGCTGACCCTCGGCGCGTTCGCCGACACTCGCTGCAGGAGCCGCACGATGCCCACCCTCGTCCTCCTCCGCCACGGCGAGAGCACGTGGAACAAGGAGAACCGCTTCACCGGCTGGACGGACGTCGACCTCTCGGAGACGGGTGTTGTCGAGGCCCACGAGGCTGGGCGCGTTCTCCGCGCCGAGGGCTTCACCTTCGACATCGCCTACACGTCGGTCCTGCGGCGGGCGATTCGGACGCTCTGGATCTGCCTCGAAGAGATGGACCAGATGTGGCTGCCCACCGTGGGCACGTGGCGCCTCAATGAGCGTCACTACGGCGCCCTTCAGGGTCTCAACAAAGCCGAGATGGCCGAGAAGTTCGGCGACGAGCAGGTCCGGATCTGGCGCCGCAGCTACGACGTTCCACCGCCTGCGCTCACCGAGGACGACGAGCGCTTCCCGGGGCGCGACCCGCGCTATGCCGGCCTCGCAGACGCCGACATCCCGCGCTGCGAGTCGCTCAAGGACACGGTGGCCCGCTTCTTGCCCTTCTGGCACGAAACCATCGCGCCGTCGCTCCGGGACGGCAGCCGCGTCCTCGTGGCGGCCCATGGGAACAGCATCCGGGCCATCGTGAAGTACCTTGACGACGTCTCGGATGCAGACATCGTGGGCCTCAACATCCCGACCGGCGTGCCGCTCGTCTACGAGCTCGACGACAACCTCCGCCCGCTCGGCCACCGGTATCTCGGGGACGCCGAGCAGGTTGCTGCCGCGGCGGCCGCGGTCGCGGCCCAGGGGAGTGCCAGGCCCGCCTGACGCCCAGCACCTTCGATGGGCGTGCCGGCCTCCGCCTGGGGTGATCCGGCGCCATGTGCTACGATCCCGCGCGGCCCACCGCTACGAGGAACCCGGCAGAGTGAACCCGCTCCTGGCCATCGGCCAGATCATCGTCAGCATCGCCCTCATGACCGCCATTCTCATGCAGGCGCGCGGGACCGGCCTGTCCGGCGCCTTCGGCGGCGATTCCGCGGTCTACCGCAGTCGGCGCGGCATCGAGCGACGGCTGTGGCAGTTCACGATCGTGCTTGCGGTCCTCTTCGCGGTCTTCTCGCTGGCGAGCTATCTCTTCGCGCCCGCGGGGTCCTGAGCTGGCCGACGACAGCCGTGGCGCCCGCGTGGTGAGCCGGCGCGACAGTGGCGTCGCCCTCTCGCTCGTGGCCGTCCTGGCCCTCCTCGCGGTGGCGGTCGCGATGCCGGCGTACCAGCCCGCTTCGGCGTCTGCTCCGGCACCCACGCCTGCTCCCGAGCTTGGTCACGTGCAGGGCGTCCTCGGCCGCCCCTCTTCGATCACGCCGCTGACGGCCCGAACGCAGGCGGACCGCGACCTGGTGGCGCTCCTGTTCCGCGGCCTGGTCCGGCTCGGTCCCGGCAACGCGATCCTGCCGGACCTCGCTGCGCGGTGGACGGTGAGCGAGAAGGGTGCTCGCTGGACGTTCCACCTGCGGCCGGACGCGATCTGGCACGACGGCGTGCCGGTGACGAGCCGCGACGTCGTGTACACCGTGGACGTCCTCCACCACCCGGACTACGCCGGGCCGATGGCCTCTGCCTGGGCCGAGATCCAGGCGACGGCGATCGACGAGCGCACCGTTCAGTTCGACCTCGCCGATCCCGTCGGCGGGTTCCTGCAGGCCGCCGTGCTCCCGCTCCTGCCCGCCCACATCCTTGCCGGCGTGCCCGTCGCAGCCCTGGCCGATGACCCGTTCGCGCGCGAACCCCTCGGCAATGGGGCGTTCGCCCTCGTCGAGATGACCGCGGACAGGGCCGTCCTGGAGCCGGTGCTGCCGCAGGTCAAGGGGGGGATCGCTGCGCTGGACAACCCCGTGACCGGCGAGATCGCGACCAGGATTCCGCGCCTGCCCCGGCTGGAGCTCCGCTTCTACGATGCACCGGCTGATCTGGCCGCGGCCTTCGCCGGTGGGGAAGTTGCCAGCGTGGGGGACCTTCCGCCGGCCGCCGCAGTCACTCTTGCGACGTCGACACCGGACGCGCGCGTCATTCGCTATCCGTCGACGACCCTGACGGCCCTCGCCTTCAACCTGCGGACGCTGGGCGGTCCGTTCGCGGATGCGCGAACGCGACGCGCCCTCGTGGCCGCGATCGATCGGGCGGACCTCGTCACCGACATCCTGGGCGGTGCCGGCAGCCTATCGGCGACCCCCATCCCGCCTTCCTCGTGGGCGTTCGACGCGAAGGCCGCCCCGGAGATCGTCTACGACCGGGGCGCTGCATCCAAGGGACTCCGTGAGGCCGGCTGGCGACGCGTCGACAAGGCGTGGATCCCGCCCCGCGCGTCGAGGCCGCTGAAGGTCACCATCCTCGCCCCGGAGGCGTCGGCGAACGCGATCGCCCACAACGCGGCGACCCGCGTCGCCGCTGCATGGACATCGCTCGGCCTGGCGACCACGGTCGAGGCACTTCCACCCGGCGAGCTCGTGGCACGGCTCAGCGCGGCCGACTTCACGGTAGGGGTCATCGACGTCAACATGGGCCTGGACCCGGATCCCTATCCCATCCTCGCGTCCAGCCAGGCCCGCGCCGGCGGCGCGAACGTCTCCGGGATCCAGGACGCCGCCCTGGACAAAGCGCTCGTGGCGGCCCGAGCTCCCAGCACCATGGCGAAGCGCGTGAAGGCCTATGCGGCCCTCCAGACGCTGCTCGCGACGCTCCAACCGATGCCGACGCTCTTCTTCCGCGACACGGTGTTCGTGGTCGGTGGTGACCTGGCCGGGCCCGCCGCACGGCCCCTGGCCGATCCGGGCGGCCGCTTCTGGGACGTGGTACGATGGACGACCGTCGGGCGGTGACCCTCTCCGCTCGGCTTTGTTGACCCCTGCCGAGGTGGCGGAACTGGTAGACGCGCTAGCTTCAGGAGCTAGTGTCCGCAAGGGCGTATGGGTTCAAATCCCTTCCTCGGTACCACGCGTCGGCGGGAGACGCAGCACCTGCCCAGGTGGCGGAATTGGTATACGCGTACGTTTGAGGGGCGTATGAGGCAACTCATCCGGGTTCAAGTCCCGGCCTGGGCACCACAGTCGCGTACCGGGATGGGGCGGCTCCGCATGGAGCCGCCTTTCCTGTCTCCGGGACGGAGGCACGGCTCCGGGGGCGGTTAGCTCAGTCGGTCAGAGCGCCTCGCTTACACCGAGGAGGCCGGAGGTTCGAGCCCTCCACCGCCCACCACTCGTCGAAACGTCGCGTACACTCGCCGGGGCGGCCCTCGCCGCCGGTCCGGAACCGGAGGGATCATGGAGCTCGGCGTCATCCTCCTCGTCATCGTCGTCGTCATCGCCGTGGTCGGCGTGCTCATCTACAACGGGCTCGTGACGAAGCGGAACCGGGTCGATGAGGCCGTCGGGCAGATCGAGGTGCAGCTCAAGCGGCGCCACGATCTGGTCCCGAACCTCGTGGCCGCGGTCAAGGACTACATGGGCTTCGAGCAGGAAGTCCTGACCCGGGTCACCGAGGCCCGCGCCAACGCCGTCGCTGCGGGCGCCCAGGGAACCGTGACCCAGCAGCAGGTGCAGGCGGAGAACGCGTTGAGCGGCGCGCTGCGCTCGTTGTTCGCCGTGGCGGAGAACTATCCCGTGCTGAAGGCGAACGAAAACGTCCTCGCCCTGCAGGAGCAGCTGACCACGACGGAGAACCAGATCAGCTTCTCACGCCAGCATTACAACGCCACCGTCAACGAGTACAACACGACGATCCAGACCATCCCCTCGGTCCTCGTTGCCGGACCCCTGGGATTCACGAAGCGCGAGTTCTTCGACGCGGAGCCCGAGGCCGACCAGGTCCCGGTCGTCGCACTGCGCTGACGTACGTGCGGTCGAGCTCGCCCCGTCGCTGAGGTCGCGATGGCTGCCTCGTTCTACAGCCAGGCTGCGGCGAACCGGCGGAAGTCGTTCCTGCTCGTGCTCGTCATCGTCGCGCTGCTGACGGTACTGGGTGCCGCGATCGGCTACGGGACGACGGGCGCCCCCGAGGGCGCGATCGGCTGGCTCGGCATCTTCGGGATCATCGCGATCGTGGCCTCGCTGGCCGGCTACTTCTCGGGCGACCGCGTCGTCCTCGCGGCATCGAAGGCGCGCCCCGTCACCGAGGCTCAGGCGCCCCAGCTGCTGAACGTCGTCCGCGAGCTGACCCTCGCGGCGGGCTTGCCGATGCCGGCGGTCTACCTGATCGACGACACGGCGCTCAATGCTTTCGCTACCGGGCGCGACCCGGCGCACGCGTCGATCGCGGTGACGACCGGGTTGCTGGAACGCCTGGACCGGGAGGAGCTCCAAGGCGTGATCGGCCACGAGCTCTCGCACGTGCGCAACTACGACATCCGCTACGCGATGCTCGTCGGCGTCCTGGTGGGCACGATCGCCCTGGTTGCCGACGTCTTCCTGCGGATGACCTTCTGGGGCGGGATGGGCCGGCGCTCATCGTCGAGCGATCGGGGCGGAGGTGGCCTCCAGGCGCTCATCTTCATGATCGCCATCCTGCTTGCCATCCTCGCTCCCTTCTTCGGGCGGCTCGTCCAGCTGGCCGTGAGCCGCCAGCGCGAGTACCTCGCCGACGCGAGCTCGGTCGAGCTGACCCGGAACCCGATGGGGCTGGAGCGTGCACTGGCCGTTCTGGCTGACGACCGGGAGGTCCTGGAGGTGGCCAACCGGGCCACGCAGCACCTCTACTTCCGAAACCCGATCCACAAGTTCGAGGAGCGCTCCAAGGGGCTCTTCTCGACGCACCCGCCCATCCTGGACCGGATCAACCGTCTTCGGGCGATGGCCGGCGAAGCACCGATCGTCGACAGCGACCTCCCGCAGCTCCGGGGCCTGAGCTGACGGCTGCGCCACTGGCGGGCGGGGCGTCGTTGCGGCTGGAGGGCCCTTCGTGGTACGGTTTCGGCCGCCGACGGGCGGTGACGTCCAGCGGGGCCTACGGGCCGAGATAGCTCAGTTGGTAGAGCACGCGACTGAAAATCGCGGTGTCGCCAGTTCGAATCTGGCTCTCGGCACCATCAGCTCCGGGTGGCGCTTCGAGCGGAAGTGGCTCAGTTGGTAGAGCATCACCTTGCCAAGGTGAGGGTCGCGGGTTCGAGTCCCGTCTTCCGCTCCATTCTTCTGTCTGGGACCTGCGCTGGCCCCACCCGCTGGCCCTTCGTCTAGTGGTAGGACAGCGGACTTTGGATCCGTTAACCGAGGTTCGAACCCTCGAGGGCCAGCCAGCAATTCGTGGCGACGTGGCGAAGTGGCCTAACGCGGGGGTCTGCAAAACCCTTATTCATCGGTTCGAATCCGATCGTCGCCTCCAACACTCGCCGATCCGACGCCCGCCTGCGAGGCGGGCGTTACGATTCACGGGCGACACGGCGCCGAGGTGGCGAAAGGGCAGACGCGGCCGACTTAAAATCGGCTGGCCGAAAGGTCGTCAGGGTTCGAATCCCTGCCTCGGCACACCCCCGCACTGCGTGGCTGGTCGCGGCGAGCCGGCCGGGCGGGCGAGGCGCCCGAGCCTGCTTCAACGCGAGGGGCAGCTCGACCGCGATCGGTGCGGCCGACGCGCTGAAGGTGACCGCCTGGCCTGTCAGCGCCGGCGGAGCCCGCCGAAGAGCCCACCGCGCTTCGCGTCCTGCCCGACTGTCGGCCAGCTCGTCGAAGCCGGAGACCAGCGCGGCCAGGCGGGCGAACGCGCGGCCGGGCGCAGAGCCCGGGGCGCCGACGATGACCGGGATGCCCTCGTTCACCGCCTTCAGATAGAGGCCGGTGTCGTAGGGCAGCTCTGCGTCGACCGTCGCCGCGATCGAGCTCTCGATCTGCTTCATGGAGAGCATGTCGCGGGCGAACAGGTGGTTCAGGACGAAGGTGGACTTGGCCGGGACTGCGCCTTCTTCGGTCAGATACTCCAGGAAGCCGTGCAGCGCCTTGAGTGCCCCGATCTCGGGAGAGATGGGCACGACCACGGCCTCGGCCCAATCCAGGATCGTCAGCGACCGCTCGTCGAGGGTCGAGCCAGCGTCCACGACCACGATCCCGTACGCGCGGGCCGCCGTCGCGAGGATCTGCGCCACAGGCTCGGCCGTGATGAGGCGCCCGGTCTCGGGGGTTGCGGGCGCCGCGATGACGTGCAGCCCGGGCTCGACCTTCTCGGCGTACGTCCGGAGCAGACTCCGGCTCCAGCATCCCCCCGTCGTCGGCTGCGAGGTCCGCGACCGTCAGGCGCGACTTGACGTTCAGGTGGGTCGCCACCTGGCCGAAGTCGACGTCGAGGTCGATGGTGGCGACCTGTTGGGGCGCCTGTCGGGCGAGTGCCATCGCGACGTTGACCGCGATCGTCGTGGTTCCGACGCCGCCCTTGGGGCTGAAGCAGGCGATGAGGCGCCGCCGGCCGGCGACCCGAACCTCGCCGCCGGTCTGGGGCGTGAGGTCACGGGAGCGCGTGAACCGGACGAGGAGTCCCTCGACGCGGGCCTGGAGCTCGCGGGGGTCGAAGGGGCGGGCGATGACATCGTCGGCGCCGGCCTCGAGGAAGCGGACGCGCTCCTCCACGTCGTCCTCCTGGGACACGCACAGGACCGGAACCGCCGACAAGGCGGGCGAACGCCGGATCTCCCCGCAGACCTCGGTGGCGCTGCGAGGGGGCTGGACGGCATCGATCGTGACGAGGTTGAACTCACCGGCTCGCCTGATCGCCTCGTCGGCGTCGGCGACCGTGGTGACCTCGTGGCCTGCCGCGCGCAGCGCGGCGACCATCGGCTCGGCGGCTTCGGCGACCGCAGAGAGGAGAAGGATCGACGTGGTCGTCACGATGCTGTGCGTCCCCCGATGCCATGCTCTGAACGGGGCGAAGGATACACGCGGCGTCGTCCCGTCGCCTGCGTCAGCGCCCGAGGCATGTCGATGAACGTGGCGGCAGGCCGACCGGGAGGCTCGCCGGCCGCCCCGTGCTATGCTCGAGCTGGTCCTTTCTGCTCCGCCAGGGGACGGGCCGGGTTCCGGCCGCGCTGAGCGGGGCATACCCCACAGGAAGGAGCGGACACGGCCATGCGCCGCTATGAGCTCATGCTCGTCCTTCGGCCCGACGCGCCGGAGGACAGGATCCAGGCGATCCTGGAGAAGACGACCCGCCACGTCACGGAGACGGGCGGCCAGATCGTCAAGACGGCCCCATGGGGCCGTCGTCGCCTCGCGTACCAGATCGACCGGTACCGCGAAGGCTCGTACCACATCCTCCACTTCGACGCCACGCCCGAGTCGATCGTGGACCTCGAGCGCACCCTCCTGATCACCGAGGAGGTCCTTCGGCACCTCGTCGTGCGCGTGGATCGCCCGGTCCGCGCCGCGCGGGGCAAGGACGACGACGGCGACCTCAGCCTGGCTCCGGACGACGAGGAGGACGAGGAGCCGCAGGGCGAGCGGATCGACGAGTCCGAGAGCGAAGCCGCTCCGGCGGCGATCGACTAGGAGGACCGTCCGATGGCCTTCGCCAAGCTGATGATCATCGGCAACCTGGGACGCGATCCCGAGATGCGCTACACGCCCTCGGGCCGACCCGTCACCGAGTTCAGTGTCGCGGTCTCGCACCGTGGCAAGGACGCGCAGTCCGGCGAGTGGGTGGACCAGGGGACCGACTGGTACCGGGTCACGATCTGGGGCGAGCGCGGCGAGCGTGCGGCGGAGCAGTTCCGCAAGGGGAACAAGGTGTTCGTCGAGGGCCGCTTCCGCACCCGCGAGTACGAAGCCCGGGACGGTCAGAAGCGCCTGTCGCTGGAGATCACCGCCGACAATGTCATCAGCCTCGAACGCGGCGGACGCGAGGAAGGCGAGGGCGGCTACGCACCGGCCTTCCCGGCCGACGCTCGCCCGATCGTCCTCGCCGGTGCGCCGTGACGCCCCTGCCGAGGACGTGCCGTCCGATCTCGACGACCTTCCCTTCTGACGAATCCCTCAAGGAGCCCTTCGACCCATGCCTCCCGCCCGATCCAAGAAGCGCGACGACTACTACCGCGATCGCCGGCGCCGCAAGGTCTGTGCCTTCTGCGCCGACAAGTCCCCGACGATCGACTACAAGGAGGTCAGCCGCCTTCGCCGCTACCTCTCCGAGCGGGCCAAGATCGAGCCGCGGCGCAAGACCGGCACCTGCGCCGCCCACCAGCGCGAGCTGGCCGTCGCCCTGAAGCGGGCACGGGTCGTGGCGCTCCTGCCGTACGCGCCGCAGCACCTGCGCCCCTGATCGGGGCCTGCCCGCTCACCGGCCGAGCACAGGGTGATCGTCGGCCAGCTGCTGCTCCTCGCCGCCGGCGGATTCGGCGCCGGCGTCTTCGGCTCGCTCCTGGGGCTGGGGGGCGGGATCCTCATCATCCCGCTCCTCACCGTCGGCTTCGGCGTGCCGTTCCGCGAGGCGGTCGGGATCAGCCTGGTCTGCGTCATCGTGACCAGCAGCGCTTCCGCCGCGGTGTATCTCGAACGCCACGCCGCGAACCTGCGGCTCGGCATGCTCCTCGAGGTGTTCACCGCAACGGGTGCGCTCGTGGGCGGCCTGGTCGCTTTCGCGCTGCCGGAGCGGGTCCTGGCCGGGCTGTTTGCCGCGCTCCTGGCCTGGACGGCGTTCTCGATGCTGCGCCGGGGCCAGGTCCAGGCGGCGGCGACTGAGGAAGCGGTTCCCATGGACCAGGTCGCGGGACCCGGGGCGGCCGCTGCAGATCAGGGCGACCACCGCCCCGCGTCACGCAGCCTTGCCGACGAGGTTGCCGGACCCGGGTACGGTGTGCGGCGCCTGGGCGCCGGCGCCGGCGGGAGCCTGGGGGCCGGGATGCTGTCGGCCCTCCTCGGGGTCGGCGGCGGCATCGTCAAGGTGCCGCTCATGCACCTCGTCATGGGTGTGCCGCTCAAGGTGGCCACGGCCACCAGCAACCTCATGATCGGCGTGACTGCCGCCGCGTCGGCGGTCGTCTACCTCGTGCGGGGCGGAATCGACCCGTACATCGCCGGGCCCACGGCGATCGGCGTCTTCGCGGGCGCCATGGTCGGCTCGCGCCTGGCGGCCCGGATCGATGTCCGGATCCTGCGGCTGCTCTTCGTGGGCGTCCTGGCCCTGACGGCGGCCCAGATGGGCCTGCGGGCGATCGGGTGAAGAGCATCGACGCCCGGATCGCCTGGATCCTGGCGGGCGGGACGCGCATCGCCGTGGCCCTCCTGGGGATCGGGAGCGTTCTCCTGGTTGTCGGAGGGACGTCGCCCTTGGCGGACGGCTGGCCGCCGCTTGACGTGGCGTCCCTGCCTGCTGGTCTTGTCGCCCTGGAGCCGGCGGCCTACCTCTGGCTCGGCCTCATCGTGACGATCGCAACACCGCTCGTGCGTGTGGCGGCCTCGACATGGAGCTTCGGACGGGCCGGGGAGTCGCGCATGGCCGCGCTCGGCGCGGCCGTCCTCGTCGTGATCGCTCTCGCGATCGTGGCTGGCCTGGTGGCCGGCTGAGCCACGGCCGACCTGATCCTCATCGTGGGCCGAGCGCGGCTGAGGGCGCGATCGGCGCGGAGAGCGCGACACGGGCCGGCACCGGTGCCCGGTCTATACTCGAAGGGCCCGGCGGCGGGTTCGCCGATCTGCCGCGGCCACGCGAAGGAGCTGCCCGGATGCTCACCAAGAAGCCCGCTGCCGAGGGCGCGTCCCGCCCCGCCGGAGCCCCGCTCGATACGGCATCGCTGACCTGTCTGTTCGAGGGTCGCTACGTCGCCCTCAGCGAGGCCAACGTCAGCATCATGACCCACGCCTTCATGTACGGGACGGCAGTCTTCGAGGGCATCCGCGCCTACTGGAACGCGGAGCAGGGCCAGCTCTACGCGCTCAAGGTGCGCGAGCACATGGAACGAATCCGCAACTCGGCGCGAATCCTCCTGATGGAGGACCTGCCCTCGGTCGACCAGCTGGTCGGCGAGGCGCTCGAGGTCCTCCGTCGCAACGGCTTCCGCGAGGACGCCTACGTCCGGCCGTCCTTCTACAAGAGCACCCAGGCGATCGGCGTGAAGCTCCATGGCCTGGAGCATCGCTACTACATCCTCGCGCTGCCATTCGGCGACTACGTCGACACCACGATCGGCGTGAAGATCGCGACCGTCTCCTGGCGCCGGACCGGGGACACCGCCATTCCGTCGCGGGCCAAGATCGTGGGCAGCTACGTCAACCCCGCCTTCAGCAAGTCCGAGGCGATGCTCAACGGATACGACGAAGCCCTCGTCCTCACCGAGGACGGCCATATCTCGGAGGGGTCGGCCGAGAACATCTTCGTGGTGCGTGACGGGGTGGTCCTGACGCCGCCCGTGACCGATGACATCCTGGAGGGGATCACCCGAGCCGGGATCATGGAGATCTGCGCCGAGCTGGGCCTGCGGGTGGTGGAGCGCTCCATCGACCGTTCCGAGATCTACATCGCGGACGAGGCCTTCTTCTGCGGCACCGGCGCCCAGATCAGCCCGATCATCGAGGTGGATCGCCGCGCGATCGGGGGCGGAGCGGTGGGCCCGGTCACCAAGCGGATCAAGGACCGCTACTTCGACATCGTTCGCGGCAACGTGCCGGCCTACGCACACTGGGTGACGCCCGTCCACGTCGGCTGAGCGCCGCGCGCCGATCAGCGGTCAGGGGGCGCGGTAGGTCGGCGTCTTCGTGCCCTGCACGACGAGGATGTCCGTGCCCGCCTTGGCGTCCGCCACGGGCGTGGCGATGACCTTGAAGCGGGCCTCCAGCGCGGCGATCGTCTCGGGGAAGCGGGTCTCCGCCCCGTTGTAGGCAATCACGGCCGTTGTCGGCTCGACCGTCTCGGGATTGCGCCCCCGGGGCGCCGACGCGGCAAAGCCCTGGTACTCGAGATAGCCAGCCAGGTCCGTGGCCCTGCCGGGCTCGCCGGTGCTGGTGACGACCCAGACCCGGGCGCCCTCCTCGGCGATGGCCTGGCGGGCGGCCTCTTCCCGAGGATCGAAGGTGAAGGCGTTGGCGGCGGCCGCCCGGATCGCGGCCACGTCGGCCTGGAGCACATACTGACCGTTGACCATCCCCTCGCTCCCGTAGCGGGGCGGGGTGAAGACGTACGAGCGCACGTTGGCCACGTCGATCCGGCTGGCGAGGTCGATGAGCTGGGGAAGCCTGTCGACCGGGAAGTCGGTCTTGACCGCCTTCTTCGTGCTCTTCACGAGGTCCGGGAGCCGTTGCAGGAGCGTCGCGAAGTCCGCCTGCTGGCGGAGCGAGAGGAGCACCCGCTGCTGGCGTGACGCGCGATCGAAGTCGGTCGAGCCGTGGCGCGACCGGGCATAGACGAGCGCCTCCGCCCCCGTCATGTGCTGGACGCCGGTCGGGATATAGACGCGCAGCGCCCCCTTCTCGCCGGGGTAGTAGTCGTCCACGACGGGCAGCTGCACGTTGACCGTCACCCCGCCGAGCGCGTCGACCACCTGGGTGAAGCCGCCGAAGTCGACCTCGACGAAGTACTGGATGTCGACCCCGTAGAGGCCGCCCAGGGTGTCCTTGAGCGCCTGGTAGCCGCTCTGCTTGCCGCCCGGAAAGATGTCGGGCCGGGCCCGCGCCTGCTGGAAGAGGGCGTTGACCTTGCGGTTCCAGGTCGTGCCGAAGAACGAGCGCGCCGGGCCGGCCAGCGGGATGCCGGTCGTGTCGCGGGGAAGGCTGAACATGGCGACCTGGCCGCTGGCCGGGTCGACGCTGGCCACGATGAGGGTGTCCGTGTTGTACGAGCCGTCCCCGGGCCGCCGGTCGGAGCCGATCAGGAGGACGTTGAGCCGTCCGGTGCCGTCCCACGGCTGGGCCGAAGGCTCGGCGGGCACGGCCGTGGCGCCCGGGGGAGGAGTGGAGACCGGGGCCTCGGACGGGTTCGCCACGACGCTGGACGCCTCCGGGCTCGCGGAGGGATCCGGGGAAGGATCGTCCTCGTCTCCGGGACTGAAGACGCCCTGGACCAGGTCCAGCGCCTGGAGGTCGTAGTAGGCGACCGCGGCGTGACCGCCGCTCATCACGAGCAGCACGGCCAGCAGGCCGGCGACCGAGACGGGGGCCAGCACCGAGCGGGACGGACCGAGACGACCCGCGCCCTGGTCCCAGCGGTTGAGAAAGACGGTGACCCGATAGGCGTCAATGGCCGCGATCGCCCGGTAGAGGAGTGCCACGACATTGCCCGCCAGGATCGCCACGAGGACCACCGGCTGGAGGACGACGCCGACCAGCTCCAGGCGGTAGCTGCCGACGATGCCCAGCATCAGGGCAAGGAAGAGGAACGGCACCGAGGCGAAGCCGAGAGCCCGGTGCCATGCACCGGCGTACGCGTGGCCCAGTCCCGGGAAGATCAGCGACAGGAAGGCGGCCGTGAAGGCGGAGCGGGCGCGGAGGCGCGGCTCCTGCGGGCGGGTCATCGCGGGTAGGATAGAAGGAACCTCCGTGAAGCGTGTCCGGAGTGCTCTGACGCGTGCGGGCGTCGCCGCGTGACGCAGGCACGCCCGCTGCCCGCCCCTCACGATCCGCAGCCGAGGCCCGATGTTCGACTCCGTACGCAGCAAGCCCGACCTCGTCGCGCAGGAGCACGAGATCCTTGCCCTCTGGCGTGAGCGGCGCACGTTCGCGCGCCTGCGTGCCCAGAACGCGGGTGGGCCGCGCTGGAGCTTCCTGGACGGGCCGATCACGGCCAACAACCCGATGGGCGTCCACCATGCCTGGGGACGGGCATACAAGGACGTCTTCCAGCGCTTCCACGCCATGCTCGGCCAGGACCAACGCTGGCAGAACGGGTTCGACTGCCAGGGGCTCTGGGTGGAGGTCAACGTCGAGAAAGACCTCGGCTTCACCTCGAAGCGCGACATCGAGGAGCACGGCATCGCGGAGTTCGTGAGCCTGTGCAAGCAGCGCGTGCTCACCTTTGCCGCCCGCCAGACCGAGCAGTCGATCCGGCTCGGGTACTGGATGGACTGGAACGACCCGGACGAGCTCCGCCACCTCCGCGACCAGCTTGCCGCCGACCCGACACGGGTCATGACCCTGCAGGGTCCGAATGGTCCCGTGACCGACAGCGTCGAGATGCTCGTCGGGCGCCTCGGGATGCCCGAGCTGGGCGGCTCGTACTTCACATTCAGCAACGAGAACAACGACCTGATCTGGGCCTTCATCGCCGAGTGCCATCGCCGGGGCTGGCTCTACAAGGGCCACGACACGATGCCGTGGTGCGCCCGCTGCGGTACCGGGATCAGCCAGCACGAGATGACCGAGGGCTACGCGGATCGGACCGACCCCGGGCTGACGGTGCGGTTCCCGCTGGTCGACCGGCCGGGCGAGTCGCTGCTCGTCTGGACCACGACGCCCTGGACGCTCACCAGCAACGTGGCCGCCGCCGTCGGGTCGGACCTGCGCTACGCCAAGGTTCGCCAGGGCGAGGTCGTGAGCTGGCTGGGCCGGGGAACTCTCCGCCAGGCCCTCGTGGGCCCGTTCGAGATCCTCGAGGAGGTCGCCGGCAGCGAGCTGGTCGGGTGGCGCTACCGGGGCCCATTCGACGACCTGCCCGCGGTCCGAGCGGCGTTCGCCACCGGCGGGCCGGACGGGCGCCCGTACGAGCACCGCGTCGTCGCCTGGGACCAGGTCGGCGAGGAGGAGGGGACCGGGATCGTCCACATCGCGCCCGGGTGCGGCGCCGAGGACTTCGCCCTCGGGAAGCAGCTCGGCCTGCCGATGCTGGCGCCCCTCGACGAGGGTGGCATCTTCATCGACGGTTTCGGGTTCCTCGTCGGCCGCGACGTGCGCGACTCCGCGGACCCGGTGGTGGAGCACCTGAAGCACCACGGCTTCTTCCACCGCCTGGAGCCGTACGTCCATCGCTACCCGCACTGCTGGCGCTGCGGGACCCCCCTCGTCTTCCGGCTGGTCGACGAGTGGTTCATCAGCATGGGCCCCGTCTACGACCGGCCGCGCGAGGAGCTGACGCCGGCCGAGGTCGACGCGAGCCTGCGGTACCAGATCATGGAGGTGGTCGACCGGATCCGGTGGATTCCCGGGTTCGGGTACGAGCGGGAGCTCGACTGGCTCCTGAACATGCACGACTGGATGATCAGCAAGAAGCGCTACTGGGGGCTGGCGCTGCCGATCTACGACTGCGCGGCCTGCGGCACCTTCGACGTGGTCGGAGGACGAGAGGAGCTCCGGGAGCGAGCGGTCGCCGGTTGGGAGGAGCTGGAGGGTCACACGCCGCACCGCCCTCACGTGGACGCGGTCCGGATCGCGTGCCGGGGCTGTGGCGCGCCGGTGGAGCGAATCCCCGACGTGGGGAACCCCTGGCTCGACGCGGGGATCGTGCCCTTCTCGACGCTCCACTACCGCGAGGATCCGGCCCACTGGGCTGACTGGTTCCCGGCCGACTTCATCACCGAGAGCTTCCCGGGCCAGTTCCGCAACTGGTTCTACTCGATGCTCGCCATGAGCACGGTCCTGCGCCGCGAGGCGCCCTTCAAGGCGATCTTCGGCTACGCGACCCTGTTCGGCGAGGACGGCCGCCCCATGCACAAGAGCTGGGGCAACGCGATCGAGTTCGACGAGGCCGCCGAACGGATGGGCGTGGACGTCATGCGCTGGATGTACGCCAACGCGCGGCCCCAGGACAACATCCTGTTCGGCTGGCATGCCGCGGACGAGGCGCGGCGCGAGCTGCTCGTCCTGTGGAACGTCTACAGCTTCTTCGTCACCTACGCCCGACTGAGCGGGTGGCAGCCCACCGACGAGGCGCCGCCAGTGGGGGAGCGCCCGACGCTCGACCGCTGGATGCTCTCACGCCTGGCCGGCCTGGCCGCCCGAGTCGAGGATCGCCTCGGCGACTACGACCCCGATGCGGCTGCGTCTGCCGTCTCTGGTTTCATCGACGAGCTCTCCACCTGGTACCTGCGCCGGACCCGCCGCCGTTTCTCGCGGGCGAGCGAGGGCCCGGACCGGACGGCTGCGTTCGCGACGCTCCACGCGGTCCTCACCGGCCTGGTCCGGGTCACGGCCCCGCTCCTGCCGTTCCTCTCCGAGGCCATCCACCAGAACCTGGTGGTGCGGGGAGGGATGGCGGCGCCGGACAGCGTCCACCTGACCCGCTGGCCGACGACGGAGCTCGCCGGGTACCGGGACGTGGCCCTCGAGGGCGCCATGGAGACGGCCCAGCGCGCCGTCGAGCTGGCCCGCACGCTCCGGTCGCAGGCCGGCATCCGCACGCGCCAGCCGCTCGCCCGGCTCTGGATCGCCCTGCCCGGCGGCGACCGGCTCGGAGCTCGACGCGCTGCTGGACCTGGTCGCGGACGAGGTCAACGTGCACGAGGTCGTGCGGATCGGCGACGAATCGGCGCTCGTTGAACGGCGCGTCAAGCCGCTCCTGCCGAAGATCGGCAAGAAGCTCGGCCCCGCCATCCCGGCGGTCATGGCCGCGGCCCGCGACGGCCGGTTCGAGATCCTGGCCGACGGTTCCGTGGCCCTGGGCGGCGTGGTGCTCGCGCCCGACGAGGTGGAGATCCTCGCCGCGCCCCGACCGGGCACGGCCGTGGCTCACGACGACGGGCTCGTGGTCGTGATCGACACCGAGCTGACCGACGCGCTGCGGGCCGAGGGCGACGCCCGCGAGCTGCAGCGCGCGATCCAGGACCTGCGGCGCGACGTGGGCCTGGAGCTGGACGACCGGATCGACCTCGTCGTGGCGCTCCCCGATGGAGCGGCGAGCGTCCGCCCGCACCTCCCGGCGCGTGGCTGCCGAGACCCTGGCCGACGCCGTCGCGGAGGGATCCTTGCCGGACGGCTGGGCGCACGCGACCGTGGCGTTGGGCGGCGGGGAGGCCGCGATCGCGCTGCGCCGCCGCGGCGACGGCGCGTCGTGAGCGGACGACCGTGAGCCGCCACTGGATTGCCTTCTTCGGCATCGCCGCCGCGGTCATCATCGCCGACCAGCTCAGCAAGGCCTGGATCGTGGCGGAATTCCCGTTCGGCGAGCCGGTCGAGGTCATCGGGGAGTGGCTGCGGATCTGGTATGTGGCCAACTCCGGCGCCCTGTTCGGGCTGTTTCGCGACCAGGCGCTCCTCTTCGGCGCCCTCAGCCTCGGCGTGATGGCGCTGATCGTCTGGTACCACGGCCGGGCCGTCGCCGGGAGTGGCTGGCTCGCCACGGTCGCGCTCGGCCTGCTCCTCGGCGGGGCGGTCGGCAACTTCATCGACCGGGCGCGGCTCGGCCACGTCGTCGATTTCGTGGACATGGGGTTCCCGGGGGGCTGGCGGTTCTACACCTGGAACGTGGCCGACGCGGCGATCACCATCTCCATCCTGCTCCTCCTGCTGATGGCGATCCTCCCGCCTCTCCGCCGCGAGGCCGCTGCGGGATGACGGCGCTGCGGCTCGTGGTTCCGGCCGGCGGGGGCGGCCGCGTCGACCGCTTCGCCGCCGACCTCTCCGGCCTGTCGCGGAGCCGGATCCAGCACCTCATCACGGAGGGACGCGTCACGGCCGACGGGAACCCGGTCAAGGCGAACACCGTGGTGCCGCCCGGTGCCGTGCTCGTCATCGACGTCCCGCCGGTCGTGTCCGCCGGGATCGAGCCCGAGGCGATTCCGCTCGACGTGGTCTACGAGGACGACGAGGTGCTCGTCGTGGACAAGCCGGCCGGGTTGGTGGTCCATCCGAGCCCGGGCCACTGGTCCGGAACGCTGGTCAACGCCCTCCTTGCGCGGGACACCGTCTACGGGGGGATCGCCGGCGTGGAGCGCCCGGGGATCGTCCACCGGCTCGATCGGGACACGTCGGGGCTGCTCATCGTGGCCAAGACCGACGCGGCCCAGGCCAGCATCATGGCCCAGCTCAAGGCGCGCCGCGTGAAGAAGACCTACCTGGCCCTGGTCCTGGGCAGTGTGCAGGCGGCCGTCGGGCGGATCGAGGCGCCGGTCGGGCGCGACCCGAAGAACCGGATGCGGATGGCCGTGGTCCCCGACGGGCGGCCATCGGTCACGGGCTACCGGGTCCGCGAACGGTTCGCGGGTTGGACCCTGCTCGAGGTTGACCTGGTCACCGGCCGCACGCACCAGATCCGCGTCCATCTCGCCGCCCTGGGCCACCCGGTGGCATGCGACCCGGTCTACGGGACGGGGACGTCGCGACGTGGACCCGAGGGCCTCGAGCGCCTCTTCCTCCATGCGTGGCGGGTGGTCTTCGCCTCTCCGGCAACGGGCGAGCTGGTTCGTCTGGAGGCCCCGCTGCCAATCGCCCTCGAGACCGCTGTTGCCGGGCTGCGCGACGCGGCCCCCGGCGCGCCCCCGCGCCCGAGGGTGTCGGACCCTGGCGGGGACGAGCCATGAGCCAGCGATGAGCGAGCGATGAGCGAGCAGCCCCTCGGCGCGGCGCCGGCCCCCGACGACCCGCTCTCGGGCGCCCCGAGCGCCGGGGCTCCGGGCGCGCTGCTCGTGGTCGTCTCAGGCCCGTCCGGGGTGGGCAAGGACACGATCATCGACGCCCTGCGGGCGCGATCGGCCGCCGCGGAGTACCACTACGTGGTGACCTGCACGACCCGCCCCCCGCGGCCGGGCGAGGTCGACGGGATCAGCTACCACTTTCTGAGCCTGGAGCGGTTCACCGCGCTCCGGGACGCCGGCGCATTCCTCGAGTGGGCCGAGGTCCACGGCAACTGCTACGCCACCCCGCGAGCCGAGGTGCGCCGGGCTCTCGCCGGCGGCCGCGATGTGATCCTCAAGATCGACGTCCAGGGCGCGGCGGCGGTGAAGGCATTGATCCCGGACGCCCTCCTCGTCTTCGTCGTGCCGCCCTCGCTCGAGACGCTCTTCCGTCGACTGCGCACACGGGCCACCGAGACCGCCGAACAGCTGGAGCTTCGCCAGCGGAACGCCGCGATCGAGCTGGCCCGGGCCGGCGACTACGACCACGTGGTGCTGAACGAGGATGGCCTCGTCGAGCGGACGGCGGAGCGGATCGACGCGATCATCCGGGCCGAGCGAGTGCGCCACCCGGATCGCCGGGTCGTCGTCTGACGGCCGTGCGCCCGGACGAGACCCCAGGGTCCGCGCGCGGGCGACCCGGGCGACCCGGGCGGACCGACAGGCCCGGACGCGGGTCCGCGTCATGTCGAGGTGGCGGTCGACGCACCCGGCGTCGCCGGCGATCGAACGTGGACCTATCTCGTCCCCGATGCGCTCGCCGGGATCGAGGCCGGCGAGGCGGTCATCGTGGAGTGGGGTCGGCGCCGGGCGATCGGGATCGTGCTGGGCGATGCGCCGCCGCCGGACGGCGTGGCCGCCAAGCCGCTCGCGGCGCGGGTCCGGGCTGACGGTCCGCTCCTCCCGCCCCTGTCACTCGCCCTCGCGGGGTGGATCGCCGCGCACTACCTCGCGCCGCCGGCCCTCGCGATCCGGGCGATGCTCCCGCCCGGTCTCCTGGAGCGCCTCGACCTGGTGGCGACGGCCTCCGATGGGACGAGTGGTGGAGACGACCGCGAGACAGCGGCCCTTCTCGACGCCCTCGCCATGGGGCCGCGTCCCGGTGCGGGCGCTGCCGACCGTGGAGAGCCGGCCCGCCGTGCTCCGACGCCTGCGGGTCCTCGAGCGCGCGGGGCGCGTCCACCTGGAGTGGACGATCGGGGCGGCCGGTGCCCTCCCGCGGTACGAGCGCCGGGTGGCCGCCACCGCGGCCGGGCGGGCGGTTGCCGCGGGATCGCGGCCGGTCGACGGCCGGCCGGTCGGCCCGCGCCAGCGAGCGCTGCTCGCCGAGCTGGCTGCCCAGGGCGATGGCGACGCACCGGCGCCCCCACTCGCCGCGCGCCACGGTGCGACGAGCCTGGCCGGGCTCGCCCGCCGCGGCCTCGTCGAGATCGTGACGCGCGAGCGGCCCCGCGACCTCCTGGGCACGCGGGCGGTCGGGGCGCGGGGCACGCGTCCGGCAGACTCGGCACTCTCGCCGGCCCAGGCGGCCGCGGTCGGGATGATCGTGGAGGCGCTGGACGGCCGCGACCCCACGCCGCTCCTCGTCGACGGTCCGACGGGGGCGGGCAAGAGCGCGGTCTACGCGGAGGCGATCGCGGCGTCGCTCGCGGCAGGACGCCCGGCCCTCGTCCTCGTGCCCGAGATCGCCCTCGCCCTGCCGCTCGTCGACCGGCTGCGCGCAGACCTGGGAGCGGAAGTCGCCGTCGTCCACTCGGGGCTGGGGGAAGGCGAGCGGGCCGATGCCTGGCGACGGATCCGGGCCGGGGCTGTCGACGTCGTCGTCGGGAACGCGGACGGCGGTCCTGGCGCCGCTGGGCGACGTGGGCGTGGTGATCGTCGACGAGGAGCAGGAGGCGACCTACAAGAGCGATCGGACGCCCCGGTTCCAGGCCCGTGATGTCGCGCTCCGTCTCGGTGCCTTCGCCGGGGCCGCGGTCGTGCTCGGGAGCGCAACGCCGTCGGTGGAGACGATGGGTCGGGCCAGGCTCGGGCTCCATCGCCGCCTCACGCTCCCGGAGCGGGCCTCTGGAGCGCCGCCCGAGGTCGAGATCGTCGACCTCCGGGAGGAGCTGGCGGCCGGGAACCGGGGTCTCGTCTCGCGGCGGCTGGCAGCGCTCCTCGCGACCCTCGACCCGGTGGCCGGCGACCGCGCGATCCTCGTCATCAACCGGCGCGGGGCGGCGTCGGCCGTCCTCTGTCGCGACTGCGGGCATGTGCAGGCGTGCCCCGAGTGCACGAAACCGCTCGTCTACCACCAGGCCGGGATGACGCTCCGCTGCCATCATTGCGGCGGCGCCGCTCCGCTGGCGTCGCGCTGCCCGGGCTGCGGGTCGCCGCGCATCCGCTACCTCGGGGGAGGCACGGAGCGCCTGGAGGCGGAGGTGCGGCAGCGCTTCCCGCTCCTGCGGGTCGGCCGGCTCGACCGGGACGTCGTGGAGCGGCGTGGGGCCGCCGCCCGCGTCGTGGATGCCTTCACGGATGGTCGCCTGGATGTCCTCGTCGGGACAAGCCTCGTTGCCAAGGGGCTCGACATCCCGGAGGTCACGCTGGTCGGCGTCGTATCGGCCGACGTCGCGCTCACGCTCCCCGACGAGCGCGCCGCGGAGCGGACGTTCCAGCTCCTCGTGCAGGCGATCGGCCGGGCAGGTCGCGGCGAACGTCCCGGACGCGCGATCGTCCAGACCTACCAGCCCGAGCACCCGGCGATCCGGGCGGCTGCGGGGGGTGACGGCGAGGCCTTCTACGACGCCGAGCTGGCGACGCGCGAGCAGTTCGGGGCGCCCCCGTTCGGAGCGACCGTGAAGCTCACGGTCCGCGACGAGGACCGGGACACGGCGCGGGCCGCCGGGCGCGAGATGGGCGATCGCCTGCGGCGCCGGGCGGCCGAGCGCGGCCTGTCGGTGTCGATCGCAGGCCCGGCCCCGGCCTACGTGCCGCGCCGGGGCGGGCGCTGGCGGTTCAACCTCGTGATCCGCGGCGCGGAGCCGCTCGCGGTGCTGGACGGAGATCCTGGGCCGCCCTGGACGGTCGACGTGGACCCGGAGAGCCTCCTGTAGTGGTCCGCCAGCGAGCCGCTGCGGTGCACGTGCGCCCAGGCTCGCGTTGACCGAGTCGGCGACAATAGTGGTCCGCACGAGGAGCCGACCCATGACCGACAACACCAACCCGGCGCCGGCCAACGACCCGGCCGGGAGCGACGACAGTCCTTCGGCCGGCGACGAGGGACAGGGCGCGCGGGGTCGCGAATGGCTGGCCCAGCTCCAGGAGATGATCGACCGGGTGGCCGCCGAGGCCCGGCCCGTCGCCCGCGACGTGGCGGTGAAGGCAGCCGAGCTCGCCGCGGTGGCCGGCGAGAAGGCCGGGCCGTATGCCCGTCGTGCCGCCGACGCGACGGGCGACGTCGGGACTCGCGTGGCCGAACGATCGCGGCGCTTCGCCGATGAGATGCGCCACCGGGCCGCCGAGGGCGGACTGCCGCCCGATGCCCCGGGAGACGCCCCGCCCGCTCCGCCTGCCGCGCCCGAGGCGCCGCCCGCACCGGGCGTCGAGGACGAAGCGTCGTCCTGAGCCCAGCCACGCGCGCTGCCCGACGGGCGCGCCCGGGGCCGTCTCGTATACTCGCGCCATGAGCGTTCTCCCGATCCTCACGCTCGGCGACCCGCGCCTGCGCCTCAAGGGCGAGCCCGTGGAGAGCTTCGGCAAGCTTCTTCACCACCTGATCGACGACCTCACCGACACGATGCGCCATGCCCCCGGCGTGGGCCTCGCGGCCCCCCAGCTCGGCGAGGCGCTCAACGTGGCGGTCGTCGAGGTCGGCGATCGGCTCCTCGAGCTCGTGAACCCGCGGATCGTGCGAGCCGAGGGCGACGACCGAGACCTCGAGGGATGCCTCTCCATCCCGGGGTTCGTGGCCTACGTGACCCGGCGAGAGCAGGTCTGGGTCGTGGCCCAGAACCGAGTCGGCCGCACGTACAAGGTCGCCGGAGCGGGCCTCCTGGGGCGCGCGCTCCAGCACGAGCTCGATCACCTCCAGGGGAAGCTCTACATCGACTACCTTGCGTCACCCGACGAGCTCCTCCCGGTCGGCCACGGCGGGGACGACGACGCTGATGACGACATCGATGCCGAGCTCGAACGGCGCGGCGTCGATCCCGCCAAGGCGAAGGCGGCCTCCCGCGGCTGACGTGGCGCGCGCCAGAACGGTCTTCCTCGGGTCCGGCGCGTTCGCCGTCCCGGTGCTCGCGGCCGTCGCCGCGGCACCCGAGCTGTCCCTCGAGGCCGTCGTGACCGCCCCTCCCCGGCCGGCCGGCCGACGGGCCGAGCTCACCGCCACGCCGGTCGGGGTCGCCGCAGCGGCGCTCGGCCTGCCGATCCTGACCCCGGAGCGTCTGCGCGATCCTGCGTTCCTCGCCGCGTTCACGTCGATCACTCCCGTCGTCGGCATCCTCGCCGACTACGGGAAGATCCTCCCCGCGGCACTGCTGGACCTCGTGCCGCACGGCATCCTCAACGTGCACCCGTCACTGCTGCCCCGCCACCGGGGGGCCACGCCGATACCCGCGGCGATCCTGGCGGGCGACGCCACGACCGGTGTCTCGCTCTTCCGGATGGATCCCGGGATGGACACCGGTCCACTGGTCGCCGTCGCGTCGACCTCGCTCGACCCGGCCGAGGACGCCCCTGCCCTCGAGGAGCGCCTCGCCGGGCTGGCTGCCGCGCTGGTCGCCCGCTCCATCGGCCCCTACCTGCGCGGCGAGGCTGACCCTCGGCCGCAACCGGAGGAGGGGATCACGGTTACACGGCCCCTCGCGCGCGAGGATGGCCGGCTCGACCCGATGCTCCCTGCCGCCGTCCTCGAGCGCCGCGTGCGCGCCCTGCGGCCCTGGCCGGGCAGCTTCGTGGCGCTGGCTGCGGGGCGCCTGGCCGTTCTCCGCGCCGCCGTGTCCGGCCCTTGTGAGGGCGACGTCCCGGGCACGCTGGTGGCCGACGGTCCCGGCCTGGCCCTTGCGACCGCGAGCGGCCGGCTCGTGCTCCTCGAGGTCCGGCTCGCCGGTGGCCGCGCGATGGACGGCGCGGCCTTCCGGCGGGGGCACCCCGCCAGCGTCGGGTCGCGGGTGGGATGACGTGAGCCCGATGATCGACCCAGCCGCGCCCATGCCTGCCGCTCGCGCGCTTCCGGTCACGGTGGCCGGTCGCGACCCGCGTGCCGGAATCGCCGGCCTGACCGGCGGGGAGATCGCGGCCCTGGTGGGCGAGCTCGGCGAACCGGCCTTCCGCGCGCGCCAGGTTGCAGACGCGGTGTGGCGCTCCGGGGCCGCGGACTGGGACCAGGTGACGACTCTCGCCCGCCCGTTCCGCGCGGTGCTTGCCGAACGATTCCGCTTCGACACCGTGGCCGCCACGACCATCCGGGCGACGGATGGTGACACAACCGAGAAGGCGCTCCACGGCCTCTCCGACGGGCGGCTGGTCGAGTCGGTCCTCATGCACTACCCCGGGGGTGCAGGCAGGCGGGAACGGAACACCCTGTGCATCAGCAGCCAGGCTGGGTGCGCTGTCGGCTGCCCGTTCTGCGCGACCGGCGAGCTCGGCTTCGAGCGCGACCTGGAGGTGGCCGAGATCGTCGACCAGGCGCGCCACGCGCGGCGGCGCATGGCCGCGGCCGAGCGCCACCTGACGAACGTGGTGTTCATGGGGATGGGCGAGCCGCTCCTGGTCCTCGACGCGGTCCTTGCCGCGGTTGACGCCCTGACGGACCCGGCCCGCTTCGGGCTGGGGGCGCGGCACGTCACGATCTCCACGTCCGGCGTGGTGCCGGGCATCGAGCGGCTGACCCGGCTGCGGCCGCAGTGGACCCTCGCGATCAGCCTGCACGCTGCCCGCGATCCTCTGCGCGACCTCCTGGTCCCGCTCAACCGTCGCTGGCCCGTGGCGGAGGTCGTTGCAGCAGCCCGTGCCTACGGGGAGGCAACCGGGCGCCGCGTGAGCTATGAATACGTGATGATCGACGGCATCAACGACACGCCGGCCGACGCGGACGCGCTGGTACGGCTCCTGCGAGGCTCGGGTGCCCACGTGAACTGCATCCCGATGAACCCGGTGGCGCACACGCCATGGCGGGCCAGTGCTCCGGCCCGCATCTCCGCGTTCGCCGACCGGTTGCGGGCGGGCGGCCTGGGAGTGACCGTGCGGCGCAACCGCGGCCAGGAGGTCGGCGCGGCCTGCGGCCAGCTGGCGGCCGAGCAGGCCGGCGAGCCGCCGGCGTCGACGGTGGCTCGGCGGCGGGAGCTCCTCGTGGCCGCGTCTGCCGCCGCCCTCCGGGGCGAGCGCAGCGCCGAGCCCGCCCCGGAGGGTCTCGGCCCTGCGCGCCAGCCGGCGAGACGGCCCTTCGGTCCCGGCTCCGCGCGCCCGGCTGTCCGCCGACCGGCCGCCGCACCCCGCCGCCGCGTGACACCACCCGGGAGCCGCTGATGGGCTCCGGGCGGGCCCTCGTCGCAGCGAGCATCCTCAACGCCGACCTGGCCAACCTTGCCCGCGAGGTCAGGCGCGTCGTCAAGGCCGGAGCCGACCGCATCCACCTCGACGTGATGGACGCGCGCTTCGTCCCGAATCTCACCTTCGGGTGGACGACCATCGCGCATCTCCGTCCGGCCACGAAGGCCCCCTTCGACGCCCACCTGATGATCGCGGAGCCGGGGCGCTGGCTGGACGGCTTCCTCTCGGCAGGCTGCGATTCGATCACGTTTCACGTCGAGGTGGAGGAGCCCATCGAGCCTCTCCTGCGGCGGATCAAGGCGGCGGGGCGCGCAGCGGGCCTGGCGGTGCGGCCGGGGACGCCGATCGCCGCGCTGGAGCCGTACCGGAGCCTGCTCGACATCGTGATGGTGATGACCGTTGAGCCTGGGTTCGGCGGCCAGGCCTTCATGCGCGACGTGGCGATCCGCAAGATCCCCGAGGCCCGGCAGCTGCTGGCGGAGAAGCCGTGGGGCGGCGAGATCCATGTCGACGGTGGCGTGAACCGGGAGACGGCGGAGCTTGTCGGCGGCCTCGGGGCGGACGTCCTCATCGCCGGCACGGCCCTGTTCGCGAAGGGGCGCAACCCGGGACGCGAGGTCCGCCTGATGCGGGCCCTCGCGGACGAGGGCTATGCGATCGAGCTCAACGACGGCGTCCCGCCCGCTCCCCGCGAGCAGATGGTGCAGCTGGCGAGCCTTCCCCGGGCACTCGGAGAACCGCTGCGGGATGCGATCGAGGAGGGCGGCGTGCCCGTCCTGATGCTCCGCGGGAGCGGCCTGTTGGGTCCCGACGGAGTCCGCGACGTCGACCTCTTCATTCCCCGCGTTTCCGCTGCCTGGGTCGAGGCCCGCTTCGGCGCACGCCGTGATGCCCTCCAGGCGGAGGCGGCGGCGGCGCGCGCCGCGGCGGCCCCGGCATCGCCAGAGCCGGGAGCGCCGGGCCTGGAGAACGCCTAGGTGCGCGCCCTGGTCCAGCGCGTGGCGCGGGCCGAGGTGCGCGTGGAGGGAGAGGTGGTCGGGGCGATCGGCCGCGGCATCCTGGTCCTGCTCGGCGTGGCCCCGGAGGATGACGCCGTCACGGCACGCGGACTTGCCCGTCGCGTGGTGGAGCAGCGGATCCACGCGGACGCCGAGGGACGGACGAACCTGGCCCTCGCGGAGGTCGGTGGGGCGGCCTTGGTCGTGAGCCAGTTCACCCTCTACGCGGACACCCGTCGCGGGCGCCGCCCCGGCTTCACGGGAGCCGCCCAGCCGGCCCACGCAGCCGAGATCTACGAGGGCTTCTGCGCCGCGTTCGAGGAGCTGGGCGTGCCCACCGAACGGGGACGTTTCGGGGCGGCCATGGAGGTCGAGCTGGTGAACGACGGCCCGTTCACGCTCTGGCTGGACACGGTCGACAGGTAGGGGCGGACACGAATTGGCCCGGTCGCGTCGGACGGACCGGGCCGGGAGGAGGATTCCGAGTCGCGACCCGGCTCAGCTCAGCGGGACTTCTTCGCCTGGGTGCGCCTGCAGCGCGTGCACACGAGCTTGCTGGTCACCACGCCACCCTCGACGACGGTGAGCTTCTGAAGGTTCGGCTGAAGGCGCCGGTGGGCACGGACGCGGTTCATGCCGCTCGACTGCTGGTTGAAGCCGCTCATCGCAACCTTGCCGCAGATCGCGCAACTACGGGCCATCGGGTTCCTCTGGATGCAGTGCTTGCGGACCGGGGCAGGCCAGGCCCGTCCGTCCGGGATCCGAGGCACCGAGGCGCCGCCGGTCCGGCTCCGGGGAGGCTGTATGCTAGCACATCGTTCCGTGCCCGCCCTGCCTTGGAGGTGGACCTCGCATGCCCGCCGCCCCGCAACGACCTGCCGCGCCGGGTCGGAGCCTCGTGACGCGGCACGCCCTGGAGGACATCGTGCGGGCTGCCGTGCTCGGCAGCTACGGTGTCACGGGCCTCGCCGAGCCGTTCCTGCGCCGACTCCGCCTCGGAGAGCGGGCAATCCGCGTGCGCCTGGGCCTGAGATCGCCGTCGACGTGCGCCTCACGATCGCCGCCGGGCTTCCGGTGGCGGAGGTCGCGCGCCAGGTCGACTCGGCGATCCGCTACGCGCTTCGACGAGCGCTCGACCGGGAGATCGGTGCTGTTCGAATCCACGTCGCCGGGCTCGCCTCCGGGCCGTTCGCGACCCCGGGTGACGGTGGCGGCCCGGGCGCCGCCGACGTCGAGACGACCGCCGCGCGCCATCGCGGGGACGAGCGGTAGGTGGTCCGCCTCGCCTGTGACGGCATCGGGCTCCTCGAGGCGGTCAGGGCCGCCGTCGCGAACCTCGAAGCGCACGTCGACGAGATCAATGCGCTCAACGTGTTCCCCGTGCCGGATGGCGACACGGGATCGAACATGGCGGCCACCTGTCGCGAGATGCTCGGCTACGTGCGGGACGACACGAGCGTGGAGGTGATCACCGAGCGGTTGCGCGAGGGAGCCCTCTTCGGCGCCCGTGGCAACTCGGGGGTCATCCTCAGCCAGGTCGTGCGCGGGATGGCCGAGGGCTTCGCGGGCAAGCGCCGCTTCAACGGTCTCGACCTGGCCCACGCCCTCGCGCTCGCATCGACGGCAGCCTACGGGGCAGTCCCGCGGCCGGTCGAAGGCACGATGCTCACCGTCATCCGGGAGGCCTCCGCGGTCGCGGTGGAGACGGCCGAGCGTTCGAACGATCTCGAGGCGGTCCTCTGGGCAGCGACCCATGCCGCGGCGCGCGCGCTCGACAAGACGCCCAGCCTCCTGCCCGTCCTGCGCGAAGCGGGGGTGGTCGATTCGGGCGGCGCGGGCCTGCTGCGCCTCTTCGAGGGGGCGCTGGCCTACCTCCGCGGCGACGTGACCGCTCCTGCTCCCGCCCCCGTTCGCGCTCCCCCGATACCGAGTCCCATGCCGGCGGAGTTCGTCCACGTCGAGACGGGCCACGGCTACGAGACGGTCTACCTCATCCACCCGTTCGCGGGGCAGCTCCTGGACCTGGACCGGATCCGCGCCTATCTCGTCCGAACCGGCGAGTCGGTCAACGTCGCCGGCGACCCGAAGGCCGCCAAGATCCACGTTCACAACGGACGGCCGGACCTCGTCCTGCGCCAGGCCCTGCAGCTGGGACGGATCGTCAACGCGACGATCACCGACCTCGACCACCAGACAGCGGAGGTGCGCGAGGCGCGGGAGGGTCCGCCGGCCGCGGCGCACGTCCCCACGCCCGTCGTCGATGCGGCCGACGCCCCGCCGTCGGCCGGCACAGGCCGGCCGCGCGTGGCTCTTGGGATCGTGGCAGTCGCGTCGGGCGATGGCCTGGCTGAGGCGCTCGCCGCCTTCGGCATCGCGGACGAGCGGCTGCACGTCTCCATCGTGCGCGGCGGGCAGGCCGAGAACCCGAGCGCCGGAGAGATCCTGGCGGCCATCATCGCCTCGCCCGGCGAGGAGGTCGTCGTCCTCCCGAACAACCCGAACGTGAAGCTCGCGGCCGGCCAGGCGGCCGAGATGGCCGATCGGCCGGTTCGCGTCGTTCCCACGAGAAACGCCGCGGAAGGGATCGCGGCGCTCCTCGAGGTGGATCCGGGGATCGGCGCGAGCGGCAACGCGGAGCCGATGCTCGGCGCGGGACGGGCGATCCAGACGCTCCTGGTGACCGAAGCCGTGCGCGACGCCGTGGTCTCCGGGAGGAAGGTCAGGCGCGGCCAGATCATGGCCCTCGATCCGGACGATGGGCTCCTCGCGGCCGACGACGACGACGGGCGGGCCGTGCTGGCCGGTCTCGCGGCCCTCGAACCCGGGTTCAGCCTCGTCACGCTGTGGTACGGCGACGGCGCGGACCTCGACGAAGCCGAACGCCTGGCGCGCCTCGTGCAGGATGCCTGGCCGGCGGTCGAGGAGGTCGAGGTCCGGCACGGGGGCCAGCCGCACTACCGGTATCTCGTCAGCGTGGAGTAGGGGGGCGGTCGTGGCTTCCGCGGGGGCGCGCCCAGGCCGTGATGGGCCGCCGCCGGCGGATGTCTTCGCGACCCCGCTCCGGGCGAGCCGCCTGCCCGGCGCGGCGGCTCTGGGCCGGGTCGGTGGGCGGATCGGCCTCCGCACGGTTCGCGACCTGCTCGTCTGGTTGCCTCGACGCTACGACGACCTGCGCGAGGTCCACACGCTGCGTGAGCTCGCAGCGTTCGGCGACGGTGACGTCGTGAGCACGCGTGCCCATGTCGGCGCCGTGCGGCTCGGCCGGACCGCGCGCCGCGGGACCCAGGTCGCGACGGTTGCGCTTCACGACGCGACCGGCACGGCGGAGGCGCAATGGTATGGCCGCCAGTTCGTGGAGCGTCGGCTGATCCCCGGGGCCGAGTACATCTTCTCGGGCAAGCTCAAGAAGCGCGGCTTCACGGTGATCCTCGAGGGCCCGGCCTTCCAGGCGCCCGACGACGAGCTGCTGCACGTCGGCCGGATCGTGCCGGTCTACGCGCTCACGGCGGGGCTGGCCCTGAAGCCGCTGCGCTCCGCGATCCGGGCCGCGCTCGACCGCCTGCCGCCGTACGGGGAATACCTCCCGGCCCCCCTCCTGCGGGCGGAGGGGTTGATGGGGATCGCCGCTGCATTGGAGCAGGCCCACTTCCCCGACGATCCGGCGCGCTGCGCTGCCGCCCTCCGACGCCTTGCCTTCGATGAGCTCCTGGCCCTCCAGGTGGGCATGGTCGCCCGCCGTCGGCAGCGGGTCGTGGCGGCCGCGGTGAGCGTGCCGACCTCCGACGAACAGGACCGAGCGATCCGCGCGGCGCTTGTCGACGCCCTGGCGGCGCGAGTCGGACCGGGCGTCGAGCTGACCGTCGACCAGGCCGCCGCCATGGCCGCTGTCCGCGGCGACATGGCGGGCTCGCACCCCATGCTCCGCCTGCTGCAGGGCGACGTCGGATCCGGTAAGACGGCCGTGGCCGCCTATGCGCTGGCCCTGGCCGCGGAGGCGGGAATCCAGGGCGCGCTGCTGGCGCCGACGGATCTGCTGGCCCGCCAGCATGCTGCCACCCTCGGCGACCTCCTCGCGCCGCTCGGCATCCCGGTCACCCTGCTCACCGGCTCACTTTCGGCGCCAGGTGCCGCGGGCGCCCTCGCGACGATCGCCGACGGGCGGGCCGCCGCTGTGGTCGGCACGCACGCGCTCTTCTCGGAGCGGGTCCGCTACGCGAACCTCGGCCTCGTCGTTGTCGACGAGCAGCATCGGTTCGGGGTCGAGCAGCGCGGCGCCCTGGAGGCGAAGACGTCGCGGGGAGCTGCCCATGTCCTGCTCATGACCGCAACACCGATTCCGCGGACCGTTGGCCAGGTGGTCTACGCGGACCTCGACGTCTCGAACCTGCGGACCGTGCCGGCAGGACGCGTGCCGATTTGCACCGGGATCCGACGACCGGACGACCTCGAGGGCACCTGGGCCCAGGTGCGAAGAGAGGCAGCCGACGGCAGGCGGACCTTTGTTGTCGTCCCGCGGATCGAGGACGGCAGCGAGGAAGACGGAGAGAACGTGGTCGGGGCGAAGGCGGAGCTGGAACGCCTCGGGGCGCTGCTGGCGCCACTCCGGGTGGGCCTGGTCCACGGCGGGCTCAAGGCGATCGATCGAGATCGCGAGATGGCGCGATTCCGCGATGGGGAGCTCGACGTCCTGGTGGGGACCACGGTCGTCGAGGTGGGCGTTGACGTCCCGGAGGCATCGATGATGGTCGTCGAGAGCGCCGACCGATTCGGCCTGGCCCAGCTGCACCAGCTCCGCGGACGCGTGGGTCGCGGAGTGGCCGCTTCGTTCTGCGTCCTCGTCAGCGACGCGGCGGACGACTCGATCGCCATGGAACGGCTTCGGACCGTCGCCCGCACGACCGACGGCTTCGAGCTGGCGGAGACCGACTTCGCCCTCCGCCGCGAGGGCGACGTGCTCGGCCTCGCCCAGAGCGGCCTACCGCGTCTGCGCGTCGCCACTCTCGCCAAGCCCGAGCACCGGGAGCTGGCGGTGGCCGCCCGCCGGCACGCGGAAGAGGCGCTCGACGATGCGGGCGATCTGCGGGCAGCCGGCGCGCCACTCGCCCGCGAGCTGATGGAAGGCTGGCTGGTGCGCGTCTTCGCGGGCGAGCCCGCCTCGGGGGCCTGACGGGTGGCTGGCTCGGGCCGCGTCGTGGCGGGGAGCGCGCGTGGGATCCAGCTCGCCGCGGCCGGCCCCGCCACGCGGCCCCTGGCCGACCGGGTCAAGCAGGCGATCTTCGGGTCGCTGGAGCCGCTCCTGCCCGGGTCGGCCGTCCTCGACCTCTGCGCCGGTTCGGGGGCGGCGGCCATCGAGGCGCTCTCGCGGGGCGCCGCGCGAGCCGTTCTCGTGGAACGCGACGACGCCGCCGTCGCGGTCATCCGCGAGAACCTGCGACGCACCGGCCTTGCCCCGAAGGCGACCGTCGTCCGCCGCGAGGTCCTCGCAGCTCTGCGCGATCCTGACCTGCGCGCCGATCGCTTCGACCTTGCGATCGTCGACCCGCCCTACGCGGAGACTGCCCTGCGCGATGCCATCCTCGCCCTCCTCGGCGCGCCCGACGGGCCCCTCCGCGAGGAAGCCACCGTGATCGTCACCGCCCACTGGCGCGAGACGCCGCGCGACGAGGTGGGACTGCTACGATCTTCGCGGGTCCGCCGCTTCGGAGAAACCGTGATCACCCTGTACCGCCGGGACCAGGGTCGTGTCGCGGCCGCGGACTGATCGGAGGCGGGATGCGCACCGCGGTCTACCCCGGATCGTTCGACCCGATCACCCTGGGGCACCTCGACGTCCTCGGCCGCGCTGCGGGCGTCTTCGACCGGGTCGTCGTTGCCGTGCTCGCAAACCCGCGCAAGGCACCCGTGGCGGGAGCGGACGACCGGGTAGCGGCGATCGTGGAGGCCGTGGCCGAGGCGCTCCCGGACCTCGCCAGCCGGATCGAGGTCCACGTCTTCGACGGACTGACGGTCGATGCCTGCCGGGCGAGCGGAGCCCGGCACATCGTGCGCGGGCTGCGAGCAGTCTCGGACTTCGAGGCCGAGCTGCAGATGGCTCACATGAACCACCGGCTGGCGCCCGATATCGACACCGTCTTCTTCATGACCGCCATGGAGTATGGCTACCTGTCGTCGAGCCTGGTGAAGGAGATCGCCGGTCTCGGCGGCGACGTTTCGGCCATGGTTCCCGCCGGCGTGGCCGCTCGCCTGCGTGCATCGGCGGAGGGGAGCCCGCGGCTATAATCGCCGCACCATCGCCCCGGGCGCCGAGGAGGGCCGTCCCATCGACATCATGTTCTTCGTCGAGCGCCTGGAAGGGATGCTCGCGAACGGCAAGAAGCTGCCGTTGACATCCAGCGTCGTGGTCGATCAGGCCGCGGCCCTCGAGCTCATCGACGAGCTCCGGCACGCGATCCCCGAGGAGGTGCAGTCGGCCCGCCGGATCAACGCCGAGGGTGAGCGGATCCTCGAGCGGGCAAACCAGGAGGCCGAGCGGATCGTCGCCCGCGCCCAGGAGCAGGCGGCTCAGCTGATCGACGAGCAGGGCCTCACCGAAGCCGCCCAGATGGAGAGTCGGCGCCTCGTCGCCCAAGCCGAGGTCGACGCGGGCGAGACGCGCCAGGGTGCCGATGACTACGCCGCCGACGTCCTGCTCCGCCTCGAGGCGGAGGTGTCGCGCGTGCTTGGACAGATCGAGCGCGGGATCGACGCGCTCGGGGTCCGCGACGACGCCGGCCCCGCGGAGGGGGATGAGACGGAGGAGCCCGCCGCCCCGACCGCGGGATGACATCCCCCTCGGGCGACGCCCTCATCGTCAATGTGGCCGGCCTCCTGGGCGAGGCCCCGGGATCACGGCGAGACGTCGCGGTTGATGTTGCCGTGCTCGATCTCGGCGAGGATCTCATGCAGGCCGCGCCGTTGAACATCGTCGCTCGGGTTGCCCGGACCAATCGAGGTTTGATCGTGTCCGGCCGCGTCCTGACCTCCCTCGCGGACGCCTGCGCGCGGTGCCTGGCACCCCTGCGGATCCCGATCGATGCCCCGATCGACGAGGAAGTCCTCCCCCTCATCGACCTGCAGTCCGGGCTCCGGCTCGACACGACCGCCGAACCGGAGGTCGTCCGCCTCACCGACCACCACGAGCTCGACCTCGAGCCGCTCGCGCGCGAGGCCATCCAGCTCGCGGCTCCGATCGCCCCGGTCTGCCGTCCAGGCTGCCGAGGCCTCTGCGTGGAGTGCGGCCTCGATCTCAACGCCGGGACCCACGACCACGGGGAAGCTCGAGTTGATCCGAGGCTGGCCGGGCTCCTGGACTTCCGGATCGACGAAGAGGGCTGAAACCGGCTACACTCCGCCTTCGGCCAGATGGCGCCGCCGCGTCGTCATGCCCCGTGCAGAAATGATCGCGGCTCCGCGCGCTCGCGCAGTGCCGAGAAGCAGACGACAGGAGCTGCAACCCCGATGGCTCTCCCGAAGCGGAAGGTCTCCCACGCCCGGCAGGGCGAGCGACGCTCGCATCTCGCCCTGAGCCTGCCCAGCCTGGTCGAGTGCAGCCACTGCCACGCGATGAAGCGTTCGCATCACGTCTGCCCCAGCTGCGGCTACTACAACGGCCGGCAGACGGTCGAGCTGAAGAAGAAGGGCGGCGAAGCGGCCTCCTGACCGCGGACCGCACCGCCGGAGCACGGAGCCCTTGCCCATGGACCTCGCGACCGTCCGGGGCATTGAGCACGGCCGCCGGGTCCGCCTGGCAGTCGACGCGATGGGTGGTGACCACGCTCCGGATGAGGTCGTGGCGGGCGCACTCCTCTACGCCGCGGCGAACCCGGACGACGAGGTCATCCTCGTCGGCATCCCGGAGCGGATCGACGCGCTGTCCGGACCCGGCTTCCCGCCCAATGTGACCGTCGAGGCGGCCGGCCAGGTCATCGAGATGCACGAGCATCCAGCCATGGCGCTCCGCGAGAAGAAGGATGCCTCCATCCTCGTCGCCTGCGACCTTGTCAAGCGCGGCCGGGCCGACGCGGTGATCACGGCCGGGCACACGGGTGCCGGGATGGCGGCCGCGGTCCTGCGCCTGGGCCGCATCCGCGGGGTGGATCGACCCGCCCTCGCGATCCAGATGGTCACCGAGATGGGGCCGCTGGTCCTGCTCGACATCGGGGCCAACCCCGACTCTACCGCCGGGAACCTCGCCCAGTACGCCCAGATGGGCTCGCTCTTCGCGGAGCGCGCACTGGGGATCGAGCGGCCGCGGGTGGCTCTCCTGTCGATCGGGGAGGAGAAGGGCAAGGGCGACCTCCGGATCCAGCAGGCGACCGAGCTCCTCGACGCCTCGGGCTTGAACTTCACGGGCAACGTCGAGGGCAAGGACCTTGTCCACCATCCGGCGGACGTGGTGGTCTGCGACGCGGTGCTCGGGAACGTCACGATCAAGTTCTTCGAGGGCCTGGCCACGTTCATCTTCGACCAGTGGGCGCAGGAGTTCCGGGGCTCCCTGCGCGGCCGGCTTGCCTACCTCCTCATGCGCCCCGGCATCGGGCGGATCCGTCGGACCTTCGACTACGAGGTGCTCGGCGGATCGCCGCTGCTCGGGGTCCGGGGCACGGTCATCATCACCCACGGCCGAGCGAAGCGACGGATGATCAAGTACGCCGTTGGGGTGGGTGCCGCATCCGCGAGGGCCCGGCTCCCCGAGCTGATCGGCGAGGCGTTCCGTTCCGCGGACGACCCCGCCACCGATGGCGTGGCACCAGGGGCGTCCGAGCCCGCGTCGGAGGAGGCTCCGTGAACGAGTCCGAGCTTGCCGTGAGCCGGTCGGTGATCCGCGGCCTCGTCAGCCTGGCGGCGCTCGAGGTCCCGGGCGTCCTCCGCGTGGGCTGGGCCGGCCCTCCGTGGCGGCACCTCTTCTCCGGACAGCCGATCTCCATCCGGGTGCGCCAGGGCGTCGTCGACGCACGCGTCGTCGTCATCGCCCGTCCCGGCCAGGCGCTCGGGCCACTGGCCGCCGATGTCGGGTCCGCTGTCTCCGCCGCCATCGAGCGCCTGCTCGGCATGGAGCTTGGCCAGGTCACGGTCCGGATCGATGGCAGCGGGGGCTGATCGGGCGCGGGGTCGATCCGCGGGGGCCGGGAGCGACCTTGTCCGCTCGCGGCGCGCCGCCCGTCGTCTCGTGCTCGCGTCGCTGTTCGAGGCGGAGTTCGGCCAGCGGACCGCGCCGGTCATCCTGGAGCGACACCTCGCGGAGACGGAGGGGGACCCGGAGACGGCCCGCCACGCCCGCCTCCTGGTGGAGGCTGCCGAGGCCCATCGCGATCAGATCGATGCCCGGATTGCGGTCGCGGCGCCCCAGTATCCGGTGGCGACTCTGGCCCGCATGGACCGCGTGTTGCTCCGTGCGGGCATCTGCGAGGTGCTACACTCCCCGGCGACGCCGGCCCGGGTGGCAATTGCCGAGTGGGTCGAGTTCGCGCGGGTCTATGGAGGGGACCCCGCCAGGCGCCTCGTCAACGGGGTCCTCGGCCGTGTGGCCAGGGATGTTGGGGCCGAGACGCTGGAGTCTCATCCGGGACCGCGCAGCACAGCAGTCCCTCACGTGCAGGAATGACACCCGAGGAGGAAGGGGCCAGTGGCGACCACGTACGAGCGGTTGAAGAAGATCGTCGTCGAGCAGCTCGGCGTCGACGAGGCCGAGGTGAACCCCGAGGCTTCGTTCGTCGATGATCTCAACGCCGATTCGCTCGACCTCGTGGAGCTCATCATGAGCCTCGAGGAAGAGTTCGGAATGGAGATCTCGGACGAAGAGGCCGAGAAGATCCGCACCGTCCAGGACGCCGCCGACTACATCGACGAGCACGCCAGCTGATCGCGCCCCGGTCACGGCCGGGGGAGGCCGCTCGCACGCCGCGGCAGGCACCCGAGGCCGCTGAGGGGCTCGGGCTCCAGTTCCGCGACTCCTCGCTCCTGTCTCGCGCTCTCGTTCACGGGTCGTGGCAGCACGAGCACCCGGATGACCACGGTGGCCACAACGAACGCCTGGAGTTTCTCGGCGACGCCGTGGTGAATCTCGTGGTCTCCGAGGCGCTCCACGGCCGCCACCCCGATGACGACGAGGGCGTCCTTTCGGCGCGCCGGGCGGCCATCGTGAGCACCAGCGGCCTCGCGCGGCTGGCCCGCCGGATCCACCTCGGCGACTACCTGCTCCTGGGCGAGGGGGAGGAGCAGCGGGGCGGTCGCGCCCGGCCCATCCTGCTGGCATCCGCCCTCGAAGCCGTCGCCGCTGCCCTCTTCCTCGACCAGGGATGGGAGGCGGCGCGTGCCTGGCTCTGCACGCTGGCGGAGCCCGAGCTGTCGGCCGATGCCCCGCTCGGGCTCCTCAAGAGCCCCAAGAGCCGCCTCCAGGAGCTGACCCAGCGGAGCTCCGGCGAGCGGCCCGACTACCGGCTCGCGGAGGTGTCCGGTCCCGACCACGAGAAGCGATTCGTCGTGGAGGTGGCAGTCGGCGGCCGGATCGCGGGCACAGGCGCTGGAGGCTCCCGGCGCAGTGCCGAGACAGCCGCTGCTGCCGCCGCGCTCAGGACCCTCGCCGCCGGGCAGCCCGACACCCCGCTCGCCGGGCCGTCGGCCGCCCCCGCCCCTTCGGATCGCCCGGCGCCCGCCGACCGGTGAGCGCCTCGGAACTGTTCGAATGACCCGGGCCGCGCGACTCCAGGCTCTGCGCCTGCAGGGGTTCAAGTCGTTCGCGGAGCGGACGACCGTCGAGTTCGTGCCGGGGATCAATGCCGTCATCGGTCCGAACGGTTCGGGAAAGAGCAACCTGGCCGACGCGCTCCGGTGGGCCCTCGGCGAGCAGGGCCGCGCCCTGCGCTCGCGCCGCGCGGAGGACGTCGTCTTCGCGGGCTCCGACCGCAGGGCGGCGCTCGGCATGGCCGACGTGACGCTCGTGCTGGATAACGCGGACGGCCTGGTGCCAGTGGACTTCGCCGTCCTCGAGGTCGGTCGTCGGCTGTTCCGGTCCGGGGAGAACGACTACCTCGTCAATCGCCAGCGGGTCCGTCTCAAGGATGTTGTCGAGCTCCTGGACGCGGCGAACCTCGCAGACAACGCGTTCCTGTTCATCGGCCAGGGGATGGTGGACCAGGCCCTCGCCCTGCGACCGGAGGAGCGCCGCCCGCTCTTCGAGGAGGTAGCCGGAGTCCGTCGCCACGAGCGCCGCCGCCGCCGTGCCGAGGCGCAGCTCGAGGACGCGTCCGCGAACCTGGCCCGCGTCGAGGACATCCTCGCCGAGCTGCGTCCGCAGGTCCGCCGCCTGGCCGCCCAGGCCGCGCAGCAGGAGTCTCGGTCGCGCGCGGGCGATGAGCTGGCGGCGGCGCTGGTCACCGCGCTCGGTGCCCGCTGGCACGACGCGGCCGGGAGCGCGCAGGTCGCGGTTGAACGGCTCGGCGGCGCCCGACGCGCGGCTGCGACGGCGCTCGAGACGCTCCAGGAGTGCGAGAACCGCGCCGCCGCGGCGGCCGACGAGCTGGCGTCCCATGCCGCGGCGGAGGCTGAGCGCCGCGCTGCGCACGAAGTCACCCGGACGGCCCTCGCGACGATCGATCTCGAGCTGGCGACTGCAGCGGCCGAGACGGCCGGGATCCAGCGTGATCGCGACCGCCTGGCCGCGGAACGGGTCGCGGCCGAGGCGGAGCTGGCCGAGCGCCGCCGGGAGCTGGCACTCCCGATCCCAGCCCTGGATCCGGCCATTGACGGGGAGCTGGCCGAAGCCGATCGTGCGCTGGCAGAGGCCCGGGCCGAGGCGGGTGCGCTGCGCGCCGCGACGGTCCGGCGGTCGGAGGCGGAGGGCGCCCTGCGTCGGGCGGCGGCCGCCCGATCGGACGAGATTGCAGCCCTCCACCGCCGCCTCGCGGCTGCGGAGGCTGTGCGGGCGGCTGCCGGCGACGCCGCGCTGGCCGCGCACGCGCGGGCGGCCGCGACGGCCGCGGTGCTCGAGGCGGCCCGCGGTGCTGCCCGGGACGCCCATGCCGCCGACGATGCGAGTCGGGAACGGCGGGAGGCAGCGCGCCTCGCCCTGGCGGATGCGGAGGCTGCCCGTCAGTCCGCCGCCGAGGCGCAGGCCGTGGTGCGGGCCCGGGTTGCGACACTGCGCGGCCGGGTCGAGGCGTTGCGTGCTCGACTGGCAGCCGACGACGGGCGTGGGATCGCGCCTGCGGCGCGGCGCGCGGGTGGGCGGGCAGTCGCTGGCGATCTCGACGTCGAGCCTGCTCTCCGACCTGCGGTGGCCGCAGCCCTCGGCGAGCTGGGGCGGAGCTTCGTGGTCCCGCAGGAGGCCCTGCCACGCCTCGCGGGCGAGCGGGGCCTCGTCGTCCTTGACGGTCTCCACGGGCCCGGCACCCGGCCCCCGAGCGTCGCGGAGCTGGACGCGGCGCGGACTGGCGCGGCGGGCCGCGGCGGTGGCTTGCTGGCCGACGGGGTACGCGCCGACCCGACGGGAATCGTGCGGAGACTGCTCGCCCGCTGGGCCTGGGCGCCCACGCTCGGGGATGCGGTCGACCTTGCCGCGGCCCTTCCGGCCGGATGGCGCGTCGCTGCTCTTGCCGGAGGGCTTGCCGGCTCCGACGGCGTCGTCGCGATCGGCGCGACCGATGCGCCTCTTGAACGCCGCGTGGAGCTCGACTCGATCGCAGCGGACCTGGCGACCGCGGAAGGGGAGGATGGCGCATTCGCCGAGCGCCTCGTCGCGGCCGAAGACGACGTCACCGGCGCCCGGGCCGAGGCAGAGGCAGCCCGTCGCGCGGAGGCGGAGACGACCGCGCACTGCCGGGCGGCCGACGAGACCGAGCGTCAGGCCGGTCGCAGCGCCGAGCATGCCGCCCGAGAGGCCGCTTGGAGCACGGCACGGGTGGGCACGCTGGAAGAGGAGATGCGCCCCCTCCGCGAGAGGCTCACCAGTCTCGAAGCGCCTGACCCGCTGTCCGAGATCGGGGACCTCACCCTCGCCGAGAGCGGGGCCTCCCCTCGCCGGGCGGTTGCCGGCGCCCTGGCGACGTGGGAGAGCCGGGCGGCAGAGCTGGCCGGGCGACGCGAGGCCCTGGCCGCGTCCCGGGCAGTGCGCGACGCCGAGCGTCGAGCCGCAGAAGCTCGCCGCGCCCGGGTTGAGGCGTCCGCCCAGACCGCGGAGGAGCGCATCGGGCGCGCGGACGCGGAAGCAGCGCTCCTCGAGAGGCGGGGTAGCGACCTGGAGACTGCCCGTGCGGCCCGCGACGTCGCGCGGGCCGAGGCCGTCGCCCGCGAGACCTCGGCGCGTGCGGCCCTCGAGGCCGTGCGGACCGCGGACGCCGCCGGGAGGGACCGGCTCCGTCGGGCAGAGGCGGACGTGGCGGCCGCCCGCGACGTGCTGCGCCGGGCCGAGGACGCACACCGCGCGGCCGAGGTCCACGAGATGGAGACGCGCCTCAGCCTCGATTCGGTGCGTGAGCAGGCCCTGGTGGAGTTTGCCGGGCTCGGCGAGGTTGGGCTCCGGGCGCTGGACCCGGCCGCCGATGTCGCAACGCTGGATGACGAGGGCGCCGCGCTCGCGGCGGCGCTGGTGGCGGCCGGTGCCCGGTGGGCGGCGGAGCCCCCGGTGGGCGAGCCGGCCAGCCCTGCGCGGCTGGCGACGCTGCGCCGTCGCTTCCACGAGCTCGGGGTGTCCAACCCGTTCGCCGCCGAAGAGCACGCCGAGCTGCGCTCCCGTGTGGACGGCCTCGACGGCCAGCGGACCGACCTGCTCGCTGCCATCACAAAGACGCGTTCGCTCATCAGCGAGCTGGATGCCCTGATCACCCGCCAGTTCCGGGCGACGTTCGCGGCGCTCGAGACGGCCTTCGACCGACGGTTCCAGCAGCTGTTCGGGGGCGGGTACGCTCGTCTCAGCCTGACCGACCCCGGGGACCTCTCGCAGACGGGGGTCGAGATCGTCGCCCGGCCACCGGGCAAGAAGGCCCAGGCGCTTGCGATGCTCTCCGGTGGCGAGCGGGCCCTCACCGCGGTCGCCCTCCTCTTCGCCATGCTGGAGGTGCGGCCCGTCCCGTTCTGCGTCCTCGACGAGGTGGACGCGGCCCTCGACGAGGCGAACGTCGGCCGCTTCGTCGAGGCACTTCGAGGCCTCGCCGAGACCATCCAGTTCATCGTCATCACCCACAATCGCGGGACGATCGAGGCGGCGGATGCTCTCTACGGGGTGACGGTCGGTGATGATGCCGTCAGCCGAGTGATCAGCCTCCGGCTCGAGGAGGCGCGTTCGATCGCCGAGCGCGTGCGGGCCGGGCGTCACGGCGACGGCGAGCCGGGCACGCGGCTGGTCGGCTGACCTACGCCCCACCGACACGGAGGACGCATGTTCTGGCGACGCAAGGCGAGCGAGGATTCGAACCCGGATGCGATCGACACGCCCGAGGGCGAGGCGCCGGTCAGCAACGCCGAGATCGAAGCACAGCTCGACGCCGAGCTCGCGGCAGCCGAGGTCGACGGGGTAGCCGAGGTCGACGAGGTAGCCGAGTCGCCGCGCGAGCCAGCCCCCGCACCGAGCCTCGGGATGGCCATCGAACCTGGTGATGAGCCAGACGTCGACGCCGAGCCGGAGCCGATCGTGGACGGCGATCTCGAGGCTGGCGTGGAGCGGAGCCGGGGCGGCTTCATGGCCCGCCTGCGCGGGATCCTCCGCCTCGGCGATGCCGGCGCGGCGACGTGGGAGGAGGTCGAGGAAACACTGATCGCCGGCGACGTGGGCGCTTCGCTCGCGATCGAGATCGTCGAGCGGGCGCGCACCCGGCGTCATCCCGCGGGCCCGGAAGCCGCCGTCCGCGAAGAGCTGGCGGCCCTGCTGGCGCCGCGCGAGCCGGGTTGGAGCTTTCAGCCAGCCGAGCCCGGCCAACCCGTAGTGCTGCTGGTCGTGGGGGTCAACGGGACCGGCAAGACGACCACCATCGGCAAGATCGCCGCCCGCGAGCGCGCGGCCGGCTGCACGGTCCTGCTTGCGGCCGGCGACACGTTCCGGGCCGCAGCGATCGAGCAGCTGCGGATGTGGGGCCAGCGTGCCGGCGCGGCGGTCGTGGCTCACGCCCCGGGTGCCGACCCTTCCGCGGTCATCTATGACGCCCTCGACGCCGCCGTCGCGCGGAATGTCGATATCGTCATTGCCGACACCGCCGGCCGTCTCCACACGAAGTCGAACCTGATGGACGAGCTCGCCAAGATGCGCCGGGTCATCGATCGCCGCCTGCCCGGCTGCCGGCCGGAGGTGCTCTTCGTCCTCGATGCCACGACCGGTCAGAACGGGCTGGCCCAGGCCCGGGCGTTCCACGAGGCCACGGGCCTCACCGGGATCGTCCTCACGAAGCTCGACTCGACCGCCAAAGGTGGCATCGTCTTTGCCATCGAGCATGCTCTCTCCGTGCCGGTCCGGTACGTGGGGGTGGGCGAGAAGGTGGGAGACCTTCTGCCGTTCGACCCCGATGCCTTCGTGGCGGCGCTCTTCGCCTGAGCGCGGACCGCCGTGGTGCGGCGTCGCGTCAGCCGATCGACGTGCTCGTCGGGACTCTTGTCCGGGGGCGCGAGGACTGCTTTGCGCTAGACTCGTGTCACCTCGGTGTCGCCAGAACCCGCGCACCACCCTCGGAACGACGTCCCGTTCCGCCGGATCCGGTCCACAGGAGCCCCAGGCCCCGCATGTTCGACGCCCTCTCCGACCGCCTGCGCAAGACCCTCAGCACCCTCACCGGGCGCGGCCGCGTGAGCGAGGCCGACGTCGACGCGGCCATGCGCGAGGTGCGCCTGGCGCTCCTCGAGGCCGACGTCAACTTCAAGGTGGTGAAGGACTTCACGGCGCGGGTGCGGGAACGGGCCGTGGGAGCGGAGGTGCTGGAGTCGCTCAACGCGGGCCAGCAGGTCGTCAAGATCGTCAACGAGGAGCTCACGGCGCTCCTGTCCGCGGGCGACCGAACGTTCCACCTGTCCGGGAGCCCGGCGGTCGTGGCCGTCGTCGGCCTTCAGGGCTCGGGCAAGACCACCTCGGCGGCCAAGCTCGCGCGCCACGTCGTCAAGCTCGGACGCCGGCCGATGCTCGTGGCCGCAGACCCCTACCGGCCGGCCGCCGTCGAGCAGCTGCAGACGCTCGGGAAGAGCCTCGACATCCCCGTCTTCTCGGCGCCACCGGGCACGGCCGTCCCCGAGATCGGGCGGCTGGGGATCGAGGCGGCTCGCCGCGAGGTGCGCGACACGATCATCCTCGACACGGCCGGCCGGCTGACCCTCGACGAGGTCCTGATGGCCGAGATCACGGAGCTCATGCGGGTCGTGCGACCTGTCGAGACGCTCCTGGTGGTCGACGCCATGGTCGGACAGGAGGCGGTCGGCGTGGCCCAGGCATTCGCGGCGGCGGTCCCCCTGACGGGCCTGGTCCTGGCCAAGATCGACGGCGACGCCCGGGGCGGTGCGGCGCTCTCCATCAGTGCCGTCACCGGCCTGCCGGTGAAGTTCCTGGGAACCGGCGAGAAGACGGACGCCCTGGAGCCCTTCCATGCCGACCGCCTCGCGGGGCGGATCCTCGGCATGGGCGACGTGCTGACCCTGGTGGAGCGAGCCCAGGAGGCGTTCGACCAGAAGGAGCGGAGAAGACCGCGGCCCGACTCCAGACCGGGACCTTCACCCTCGAGGACATGCTCGAGCAGCTTCAGCAGGTCAAGAAGATGGGGCCCCTCAGCCAGGTGATCGAGATGCTGCCCGGCATGGGCGGCATGGCCAAGGAGGCTCAAGCGTCGGTCGATCGCGGTGACCTGAAGCGGACCGAGGCGATCATCCGGTCGATGACGCCCCGCGAGCGACGCGACCCCGACGTCCTCAACGCGAGCCGGCGCCGTCGGATTGCCGCCGGGTCCGGGACCTCGATCGCCGAGGTCAATCGGCTCGTCAAGCAGTTCACCGACATGCAGAAGGTCATGAAGCAGCTCCGCGGGGGTCGTCGGATCCCCGGGATGTTCGGCCGCTGAGGCCGGGAGGTATCGAGATGGCCGAGATCGAGCCGATCTCCGGGAGCGGCGCCGCGCCGGCCGAGGCCGCGCCGGGCGCGCCCGGCGCCGGTCGCGACGGAGCCAGTCGGCGGGACCGCCGCGACGGGTGACGAGACACCTCCGGCCGTGGGCCAGCCGCCGACGCCGGTGGCAGCCCGCCCCAAGGGCCTCGTGCGCTGGGGAGTCGCCCTGCTGGGCGTGGCGGTGCTGGTCGGGGCAGTCTCCGTGGCCGCTGCGCTCCTCGCGGCGGGCGCCGTCCACGTCCGTCGTCCAGGGCTGGCTCCCCAACGACACCGTGGCCTACCTGGAGCTCCGGGCCGACCTGCCCGGAGATCAGCGGGCGAAGGTCGGCGACATCCTGGCCAAGTTCCCCGGCTTCGCGGACCAGGCATCCCTGGATGCGAAGGTCGACGAGGCGCTCGAACGGCTCCTCGAGCAGACGGGCGTCAACTGGACGACCGATGTCAAGCCGTGGCTCGGCGGCGAGGTCGGTCTCGCGGTCACAGCCGCCGCCTTCGACGTTGCCAAGATGCCGGACCTGGGCTCGCCGCTCGACGGTCCGGACCGGGGCAGCGGCGCCCGATGACGGCGCCGTGGCGCTCATCGCGGTGAAGGACGCCGCCGCCGCCACGGCCTGGATCTCGAAGGAGCTCGGGGGCACGCAGACGACCGAGACATATGCCGGCGGCGACATCACGATCGTGAGCGGACCACTGACGAGCACCATGGCGTTCGCCGTCCGCGATGACGTCCTGATCCTTGGTCCCGAGAAGACCGTCAGGGCGTCTCTCGACACGGCCGGGTCCAGCGCCGTTGCTTCGTCCGAGTCGTTCAAGGCGGCTCTCGACACTGCTCCCACCGCCTACCTCGGGTTCGGCTACGCGGACCTCGAGGCCCTGGCGGAGGCGTCACTTGCGACGGCCGGCGACCAGGCGAACCTGCCCGCGGCGTGCCTGGACGCGGTCACGGACAAGCTCCCTGACTGGGGCGCCGGCTTCGTGCGCGCCGAGGACGACGCGCTCGCGATGACCGCCACGGTCTCCACGCCCGGCGCGACGTCAACGGGGCAGAACACGGCCAGTGCCATCGCGGCGCACCTGCCGGCGTCGACGGTCGCCGCGATCGAGGTCCGGGACCTGGGGGCCGGGCTCGTGGCCGCCCTCGACGGCCTCAAGACGACGCTTGCCTGCGACCCGTCGATGGCCGACGCGATCGACCAGCTCGACCAGGCGCTGGCGGCGGTCGGAGGTGCCGAGACGGTCATCGGGTGGGCCGACGACACGGCGGTCGCTGCGACGATCGACGGCACGACGCTGGGCGGCGGCCTGGCCGCCACCGTGACCGACGAAACGGCGGCCTCCGCGACCCTCGACCAGGTGAAGGCGCTCCTCGCCCTCGCGGGCGCCGGGGCCGGCATCACCTCGCGCGAGGAGGCGTATGGCGATGGGACACTCCTGGTGATCACCCTCCCATCCGATGTGGTCGCCCTCGATGCCCCGGCTCCCGAGATCGCCGCGACCGTCCAGCGCGGTGTCTTCGCCCTCGGGACCATCGAGTTCGTCAAGGCCGTGGTGGACACGGACGCCGCTGGATCGCTCGCCAAGGACCCGGTCTACGAACGGGCCATGGCCCTCGCGGGCGGCGACGGGATGAGCGACGCGTTCGTCGACGTCGCCGGCCTCCTGGTCGGCGTCGAGGCGATGCTGCCGGCGGACGAGAAGAGCCAGTACGAGACCGAGATCAAGCCCTTCCTCGAGCCGTTCGAGGCGTTCGCCTCGGTGATCGAGGCCCCCGGCGCGACGACCGAGTCGCGCGCCGTCATCACGTTCATCAAGTAGGAGGAACCCGCACCAGATGGCAGCACGCATCCGCCTCACCCGCGTCGGCGCCACGAAGCAGCCGACCTACCGCGTGGTCGTCGCCGACAGCCGCCAGCCCCGCGACGGCCGCGCCATCGAGATCCTCGGGCACTACAGCCCGCGGTCGGAGCCGGTCGAGTTCGTGGTCGACGTCGAGAAGACGAAGGCCTGGCTCGCCAAGGGCGCCCTGCCGACCGAGACGGTCGAACGCCTGCTGCGCGCCGCCGGCGTCCTGCCGGCAGCGAAGTAGGGGAGTGCCATGGCAGCCCCGCAGCTCGTCGAATACGTCGCCAAGTCGCTCGTCGACCACCCGGAGCAGGTCGAGATCACGGTCAGCCACGAGGGTGGCGCCACGGTCATCGAGCTGCGCGTCGCCGAAGACGACATGGGCAAGGTGATCGGCCGGAACGGCAGTGTCGCCAAGGCCCTGCGAACCCTGCTCAAGGTCGTTTCCGCTCGTGACGGCGAGCAGTTCCAGCTGGAGATCGTCTGATCGAGGCCGAGGGCGCTCCGACCGGACGGCTCGTCGTCGCGCAGGTCCGGGGCCTCCACGGGATCCACGGCGCGGTGCGCGTGGAGGTCCTGACCGACCGACCCGCCGAGCGCTTCACCGTGGGTGCGCGCCTTCATCGGGAAGGGTCAGCGGACGCGCTCACGATCGTCGAGGCGCGGCCGGCCAACCCAGGCTGGATCCTGCGTTTCGGCGAGGTGCTCACGCGCGAAGCCGCCGACGGCCTGCGGCTCGTCTATCTCGAGGTGGAGGCTGGCCCGGCCGACGTCCTGCCCCGCGGCGCGTACTTCTGGCACGAGATGATCGGGGTGGAGGTTCGCGACCCGGCTGGCGGCGCTCTCGGCACCGTGCGCGACGTCTACCGCACGGGCGGCGCCGACGTCCTCGAGGTCGTCGGCGGGCCGCGCGGCGACTTCGACCTCCCCATCGTCCGGCCGTTCGTGCGGATCCTGGCGCCGCGCCGCGGCGAGATCGTCGCCGATCCCGAGGCGCTCGACCTGCCGGCCATGGACGAGATACGCCCCCCGGCGCCGCCCAGGCCGCCCCGGCCCCGGCGAGCCACGCGCCGTCGCCCGGCGGTTCCGGCGGCCGCGCCGCCCGCGCTCGGACGAGCCGCCGCGCCGGACGATCCCGCTGCGTCGGACGAGCCGCCCGCAGCTCCGGTCGCCGAGGGCTGACCAGTGGCCCTCGAGATCGAGATCGTCACGCTCTTCCCGGAGATGGTCGCGGGCCCGCTCGCGTCGAGCATCCCCGGCCGGATCCAGGAGCAGGGGCTGGCCACGGTCCGGGTCCACGACCTGCGCACCTGGGGCCTCGGCCGCCACCGGAGCGTGGACGACGCGCCCTACGGCGGTGGGGCCGGGATGATCCTGCGCCCGGAGCCCGTCGCGGGTGCCCTGGCGGCGCTGCGCCGCGCCGACTCCATGGTCATCCTGCTCGATCCCGTGGGCGAACCCTTCCGCCAGGCGCGCGCCGAGGGTCTGGCGAAGGCCACCCATCTCATCTTCCTGTGTCCCCGCTACGAAGGCGTCGACGAGCGGATCCGGTCGCTCGTGGACCTGCAGCTCTCGATCGGGGACTACGTGCTGACCGGCGGCGAGCTGGCGGCGCTCGTCGTGGTCGACGCGGTCCTGCGCCTGCTGCCGGGCGCGATCGAGGCGGGTTCGCTCGACGACGAATCGTTCGCGCGGGGGCTGCTCGAGTACCCGCAGTACACCCGCCCGGCCGTCTTCGACGGCAGCGGCGTCCCCGACGTGCTGGTCTCGGGCGACCACGGCGCGGTGCGTCGGTGGCGGCTCCGGGAGTCGATCCGGAGGACGCTCGAACGGCGGCCCGACCTCCTCGGGACGCGCGCGTGGAGCACGGAGGAGGAGCGCCTGCTCGGCGAGGTGCGGGCGGAGCTCGCCGAAGCCGAGGCGGACCCTGCTGGACACCCTGGCTGGGTCGCGGCGGCCACGTGCTATACTCCGCCGTCGGTCGTGCCCCCACGGCCCTCTCCCGACGCCCACGACGCGGCACGCGGAACAACCCGGCCGCTCCCAGAGAACGCAGGGGACTTCCGTGAACGTGCTCGACGAGATCGTCAAGGACCAGCTACGCACCGACATCCCGGAGCTCGCGCCGGGCGACACCGTGAAGGTTGCCGCCAAGGTCGTCGAGGGAACCCGGGAGCGGATCCAGGTCTTCGAGGGGACGGTGCTCCGCCTCACCGGCGGCGGGATCACCCGTTCCGTGACCGTCCGTCGCATCGCTTCCGGCGTCGGGGTGGAGCGGACGTTCAAGGTGAACAGCCCGCGCATCGACAGGATCGAGGTCGTGCGCCACGGCGTGGCCCGTCGCGCGAAGCTCTACTTCCTGCGCAAGCGGGTGGGCAAGTCGGCGACGCTGCGCGAGCGGCGGCCGAGCTAGGACGCGGGCCGGTTCGCACCGGCCCATCGCCCCCACGACGGCCCCGCCGCGCGGCGGGGCCGTGCTGATTCCCGGTACGCTTCGCCCGATGTCCCGTCCTGCCCCGACGCTCGTCCGCGAGCGCGCCCTGTGGCGTGCCGGCGTCAGCCGCGTGGCCGGCGTCGACGAGGTTGGCGTGGCCCCCGCGAGCGGACCCGTCGTGGCCGCGGCCGTCATCGTCCGTCCCAACTCGCGTCGGATCACCGGCGTGCGCGACTCCAAGACACTCTCCGCCGCCCAGCGCGAGGCCCTGGCTCCCGAGGTGCGCCGGCGCGCCGTCGCGGTCGGCGTCGGTGCCGCGTCGGTCATCGAGATCGACCGCCTCAACATCTACCACGCGACTCACCTCGCGATGCGGCGCGCCCTGGCGCGGCTGGGGGGACATGACCACGTCCTCGTCGACGGGATGGCAATCGCCGGGTTCGAGGACGAGGTCGGCCCGTACGACGCGATCGTCAACGGCGACGCACTCGTCTACTCCATCGCCTGTGCGTCGATCGTGGCCAAGGTCGTGCGCGACCGGCTGATGGCGCGCCTGGCCGCCCGCTACCCGGGCTACGGCTGGGAGCACAATGCCGGCTACGCGACCGCCGAGCATCGCGCCGCGATGGCCGACCTGGGGGTGACGCCCTTCCACCGCCGCTCGTTCATCACGACGCGCCGCGCGATCGAGGGGGTGGAGCAGCTGGGGTTTGACCTCCTGGCGACGCCGGAGGCCGCGCCGGCGGATCCCGGGGCGACGATGGCCGGGCCTGCGATGAGCCCGAGATGAGTGCCGGGTAAGCCCGAGATCAGTCCCGCCCGGTAGCCTTCGGAGATGAGTGGCGGGGCCGACGATGACACGGACGACGGCTCAGCGGGCCGGCGACGCAGCGGAGGACGTCGTGGCGGACACCCTGGTGCGAGCCGGCTGGCGGATCCTCGGACGGCGCGTGCGGGTCGGGCGGTTGGAGCTGGACATCGTCGCGATCGACCCGGGTCCGCCGTCCGAGCTCGTCGTCGTCGAGGTGCGATGGCGCCGCTCGCGGGCCTTCGGCCTGCCCGAGGAGACCGCCGATCGCCGGAAGCTGGGGCACCTGCGTCGGGCGGCTGGTGGATTGGCGTCAGGCTGCAGGATGCCCGATGGCACCCGGCTCCCGGCCCTTCCGCTCCGCCTGGACCTCGTGGCGGTCGAGCCCGCGGCCACGTCGGGGCGCCTCCGGCTGCGCCACCACCGGGCCATCGGCGAGGTGGGGCAGGCATGACCCGTGATAGACTCCGCCGCGGCTGTCGACCGTCTCGCCAGCCACCGTCGACGCTCGCGCGTCGATGAGCTCACACGCGGTGCCGCAACCGAACTCCGGGTGGTGCCGGGGAGCCGAGCATGATGCTCGAGCTGCCCGGTCCGGGTCGGGGCCCGCGGAGGATCGAACCGAACAGGAGGACCACGCGTGCCCACCGTCTCCATGCGGCAGCTGCTCGAGGCCGGCGTCCACTTCGGCCACCAGACTCGCCGCTGGAATCCCAAGATGCGCCCCTTCATCTTCGCGGAGCGCAACGGGATCCACATCATCGACCTCGCCCAGACCGTCCAGCTGCTCGACGTCGCCCTCGCCGCCGTCCGTGAGACGACCGCCCGCGGCGAATCGGTCCTCTTCGTCGGCACCAAGAAGCAGGCCCAGGAGCCGATCTCCCAGGAGGCGGACCGGGCCGGCCAGCCGTACGTGAACCAGCGCTGGCTCGGCGGCATGCTCACGAACTTCGTCACGATCAAGAAGCGGCTCGGCCTCCTCGAGCAGCTCGAGGCGCGCCTTGCGAACGGCGACTTCGAGCGCATGCCCAAGAAGGAAGCCGCGCGCCACATGGAGCAGCTCCGTAAGCTCCGCCTCACCCTCGGTGGCATTCGCAAGATGAAGCGTGTCCCGGGGATGATCTTCATCGTGGACCCGGCGCGCGAGCGGATCACGGTCGCCGAGGCGCGCAAGCTCGAGATCCCGATCGTCGCGACCGGCGACACGAATGTCGACCCCGACGAGATCGACTACATCATCCCGGCCAACGACGACGCGATCCGCGCGATCCGCCTCCTCTGCTCGCTCGTGGCGGATGCGGCGATCGAGGGCAGCCGCGAGCGTGCGTCCCGCTCGGAGCGCGAGCCGGAGCCGGAGCCGGAGTTCGTGGAGGCCTTCGCCAGCGATGAGATCGCCTCGGCGGACGACCTCGTGGCCCAGCTCGCCGCCGGCGGGGCCCTCACCTTCGAGCCGGATGCGGAGGAGGAGCTCCTCCCCGAGTCATCGGTCGTGGAGGCCGAGACCGCCTGACCAGCTCACCCATCGTGCGGCGGCGCGGGCCGGCGCACGCGAGCCCCCGGCAATGACCGGGCGGACGACAGGAGACGCACCCACCCATGGCTAACTTCTCGGCCGGCGACGTCAAGGTCCTGCGCGAGCGCACCGGTGCCGGCATGATGGACTGCAAGCGCGCTCTCGAAGAGACGGACGGCGACGTCGAGGCAGCTGTCGCGATCCTGCGCGAGCGCGGCCTTGCTGCGGCTGCGAAGCGGGCCGGACGCGACGCCCGCGAGGGAGTCGTGGCCAGCTACATCCACCCGGGCGGTCGTGTCGGCGTGCTCATCGAGGTCAATTGCGAGACCGACTTCGTGGCCCGGACCGACCAGTTCCAGAAGCTGGTCCGCGACCTCGCGATGCAGGTCGCGGGCCTCGCTCCGATCTACGTGGACGTGGACCGCATTCCCGAGAACGAGCTCGCGGCGAAGAAGGCCGCCCTGCTCGGTGACGAGTCCATCCAGAAGAAGCCGGAACACCTGCGGGCCCAGATCGTCGAGGGCCAGCTGAAGAAGTGGTACACCGAGGTCTGCCTCCTCGAGCAGCCGTTCCGCGACACCGACCAGACCGTCCGCGATCTCGTCACCGGCGCCATCGCCACGATCGGCGAGAACATCCGCGTCCGGCGCTTCACGCGCTACGGGCTCGGCGAGGAGCTGTGAGCGACTCCGGCCCGGCGGCCGACGGCACCGGCGCGACGCCGGCGGTCCGCTATGGGCGCATCCTGCTGAAGATCTCCGGCGAGGCGCTCCTCGGCGATCGCCCCTACGGCGTCGATCCGGCGTTCTGCACCTTCGTGGCGACCCAGGTCGCGGCGGCAGTGGGGGCGGGCGTCCAGGTCGGCCTCGTCGTCGGCGGCGGGAACATCTTTCGTGGCCTCGCCGCCGCCGCGCGGGGCATGGACCGGGCCACCGGTGACTACATGGGCATGCTGGCGACCGTCATGAACGGCCTCGCGCTCCAGGATGCCCTCGAGCGCGTCGGCGTCCCGACCCGGGTGATGACCGCGATCGCCATGAACGAGGTCGCGGAGCCGTACATTCGGCGCCGCGCGATCCGCCACCTCGAGAAGGGCCGGGTGACGCTCTTCGTGGCGGGCACCGGCAACCCGTACTTCACGACCGACACCGCCGCCGCCCTGCGGGCCGTCGAGATCGGCGCCGGCGTCCTGCTCAAGGCCACCCGCGTCGACGGCGTGTACGACGCCGACCCCCTCGTCCATCCCGACGCAAGGCGGTACACGGAGCTGACCTACGCAGACGTCCTGGGCGAACGGCTCGGCGTCCTCGACGCGACGGCCGTGTCACTGTGCATGGAGAATGATCTCCCCATCATCGTCTTCGACCTGAACCACCCGGACAACGTCCGGCGGGCGGCGATGGGGGAGCAGGTCGGGACTCGCATCTCCGGAGGATCCCCCGCATGACCAGCCAGGTCCTCGCGACCATCGAGCCGAAGATGGCCCGCGCCGTCGAGGTGATGGAGCGCGACCTCCAGGGCGTCCGGACGGGACGCGCGTCCACGGCGCTCGTCGAGCGCATCCACGTGGAGTACTACGGGACGCCCACGGCTCTCAATCAGCTCGCCGGCATCAGCGTTCCCGAGCCCCACCAGATCGTCATCCAGCCGTGGGACCGCGGCGTGCTGGGGGCCATCGAGAAGGCGATCCTCAAGAGCGACATCGGCCTCACGCCCAACGTGGACGGCACGGTCGTCCGGCTCAACATCCCGCCGCTCACCGAAGAGCGCCGACGGGACCTGGTCAAGGTGGTCCACCGGCGCATGGAGGAGGCGAAGGTCGAGATCCGGAACCTTCGCCGCGAGGCCGCGGAGGCCATCAAGCACGAGGAGCGTGACGGTGTCATCGGCACGGACGAGGCACACCGTGAGCTCGAGCAGCTCCAGAGGGTGACCGATCGCCACGTCGCGGACGTCGACACGGTGGGGGGCGCCAAGGAGCACGAGGTGATGGAGGTCTAGTGGCGCGCGCCCCGCTTGCGCGCCCGATGGACGTGCCGCCTGCGGCCCGGCCGATGGAGGTCGCCTCCCGAGAGCCGAGCGACGGCGATGCCGATGCTTGCGTCCGCCCGGCCCACGTGGCCATCATCATGGATGGCAACCGACGCTGGGCCCGGGAACACGGCCGATCCGAGCTCGAGGGGCACGCTGCCGGCGTCGAGAAGATCCGCTGGCTGGTGGAGCACACCCTGCGCCGCGGGATCGCCGTCCTCTCGCTCTACGCCTTCAGCCGCGAGAACTGGGGCCGATCCGATGACGAGGTCGTCGGGCTCTTCCGGCTCCTCGAGCAGGCGATCCGCGCCGAGACGCCCGAGCTGGTGCGGCAGGGCGTGCGGGTGCGTCTGCTGGGCCGGCTCGACGAGCTCCCGAACGAGCTGCGCTGTTCCATCGATGACGCGCTCGCGGCGACTGCGCAGGGCGACCGGCTCACCCTGGCTGTGGCCTTCAACTATGCGGGCCGCACGGAGCTCGTCGACGCCGTCCGGACGATCGTCGGCGAAGGCCTCGCAGTGGACGCCATCGACGAAGCTGCCGTGGCGGCGCGCCTCTACACCGTCGGCATGCCCGATCCCGACCTCGTGATCCGGACGGGCGGCGAGCAGCGGCTCTCGAACTTCCTCATCTGGCAGAGCGCCTATGCCGAGTTCTGGTCCTGCGACCTCCTCTGGCCGGACTTCGACGAGGCGGCCTATGACGCTGCACTCGATGCGTTCGCCCGGCGCTCGCGGCGCTACGGAACGTAGGCGGATCCCAGGAGGCACACGTGCGTGAGCGCGCTCTCAGCGCCCTGCTGATCATCCCGGTCGTCGTCGTTGCGATTGCCGCGGGCGGCGTCGGGATCGGCATCCTCGTCCTCCTCCTGGCGGCCCTCGCGGGCCGCGAGGCGGAGCGCCTGCTCCCGCTGGCGGGGCGCCCGGTCATCCGCAATGGCGTCCTTGGTGGCGCACTCGTGCTCGTGGCGTCGGCGGCGGTCCCGGCCATCCTCGGCAGCAAGCTCCTCGGGGAGCAGCCCGCGGCGCTGGAGCTCGCGGCCCGGGTTGGCGCCATCGACGGCGTCGTCCTCGTGGGCGTCGTGGCGGTCGTCCTGGCCATGATCGCCTTCGCCCGGCGCGACCCTGCGGATGGGTTCGCCGCCTGGTCGTCGACGGTGTTCGGCGCTCTCTACGTGAGCCTTCTCGGCGCGGTCGCGATCCTCACCACCCAATGGACCGATCCGGCGTCGTTCGAGGGGGCATTCTGGCCGGAGCGGCGCTGGATCCTCGTCCTCCTGGCCGGGGTCTGGAGCTTCGACACAGGCGCCTACCTCGTCGGGCGTGCCATCGGGCGGCGCCCATTCCTGCCCTGGATCTCCCCGAAGAAGACACTGGAGGGGGTCCTTGGCGGCCTCGTCGTGGCCACGGTGGTCGTGGCGCTCGTCCTGTGGATCAGCGGCAGCGCGCCGCTGGAGGCCCTGATCCTCGGGCCCCTGCTGGGCGTGGTGGCGCAGTCTGGCGATCTTGCGGAATCGCTCCTCAAGCGCGCCGCGGGGGTCAAGGATTCCGGTACGCTCCTGCCGGGGCACGGCGGGATCCTGGACCGCGTGGACTCGATCCTGTTCGCGGCTCCCGTCCTGGCAGCCTGGGTCGTCATCGTGCATGGCTGAGCCTCGAGGGACGCGCCCGCCGATCCGCGTCGCTCTCCTTGGCTCGGGTGGTTCGATCGGGACGCAGGCGGTCGACGTCCTCACCGCCCTCGCGCCCAGCTGGAAGGTCGTCGCGATCGCGACGGGCTCGCAGGCCGCCCTGCTCGAGGAGCAGGTCCGGCGCCTGCGCCCCCGCCTGGCCGCGATCAGCTCCGACGTTCCCCTCGACCTCCCGGCGGGCTGCGCCCAGGTGCGTGGGCCGGGGACGCTCGAGGCGTTCGCCACGGCTGCCGACGTGGATCTCGTGGTGGTTGCGACCGGCGGGGTCGTGAGCCTGCGGCCGGTCCTCGCCGCGCTCCGCGCCGGCAAGATCGTCGCGACCGCCAACAAGGAGACGCTCGTTGCCGGCGGCCACCTGGTGATGGCGGAGGCCGAAGCGCGGGCCTCCGAACGGGCGGGTCTCGACCCCCGCGATCCCCTTGCCGCGCCGCTGGGTTGGCTTCGGCCGATCGACTCGGAGCACTCGGCGATCTGGCAGTGCCTGGCCGGCGAGGCGATGGACGACGTCGACCGCCTGGTCCTGACGGCGTCGGGCGGGCCGTTTCTCGACACGCCGCTCGAGGCATTCCGCGCGATCACTCCCGCGGCGGCGCTGCGCCATCCGATCTGGACGATGGGCGCGAAGATCACGGTCGACTCCGCGACGCTGGCCAACAAGGGCCTCGAAATCGTGGAGGCCCACTGGCTCTACGGCATGCCCTACGACCGGATCGAGGTGGTGATCCACCCACAGTCACTCGTCCACTCGGCGGTCCTCTACCGCGACGGGTCGCTCAAGGCTCAGCTCGGGACGCCGGACATGCGGGTGCCGATCCAGTACGCGCTCACCCATCCGCGGCGGCTCCCGTCGGCGGCGGCGCCACCGGACCTCATCGCGGCCGGCCGGCTCGAGTTCCGGGCGCCCGACGAACGCCGCTTCCCGGCTCTCCGCATCGCCCGCGAGGCGGGAGCCATCGGGCCCCGGGCGACAGCGGCGCTCATTGCCGCGGACGACGTGGCGGTCACCCGCTTCCTGGAAGGAACGCTCGACTTCCCGGGCATCTCGCGCCTCCTCGAGCAAGTCGTGGCACGCTATGGGCCTGGGCCCGACCAGGCGCCCGGCGTCGACGAGCTGGTGGATCTCGATCGGGAGATCCGCAGGGCCTTCGCCCGCCCGCGCCCCGGCGATGGAACCGGAACAGGCCCGGCAGCGTAAGGGAGACCATGGCCATCGTCCAGGGCGCGATCACGATCGTCCTCTTCTTCCTGATCCTCGGCGGCCTCGTGCTCATCCACGAGGTTGGCCACTTCGCCGTGGCGCGCTTCTATCGGATCCGCGTCCTGGAGTTCGGGATCGGCTTCCCGCCGCGTGCGAAAGCGCTCCGACAGCGGGGCGAGACGCTCTACACGCTCAACTGGCTGCCGATCGGCGGCTTTGTCCGCCTCGAGGGCGAGGACGGCGACTCGGAGGACCCGCACTCGTTCGCGGTGCAGCGCCTCTGGAAGAAGCTCGTCGTCCTGGTCGCCGGGGTTGCGATGAACCTGCTCCTCGCCTTCGTCATCTTCTTCGGCATCGCCTGGCTGGCCACGCCGCAGGGGGGCCTTTCGTTCGCCGAGGTGACGGCGGGCTCGCCGGCCGAGGCCGCGGGCCTTGTCGCGGGCGACACGATCGTGGCCATCAACGGGGAGACCTTCGACCTCTTTCCGAGCCCCGACGCCGGCCGGGCCGCGGTCGAGGCGCTCCGCGAGCACGCGGGCGAGACCGTGACCCTCACGGTGGAGGGCGAGGACGGCACCGTGCGCGAGGTCCCGGTGACGCTGCGGCCGCCCGCCGCGGCCGTCGACAAGGGCGCCCTCGGGATCCGCGGAGCGCAGCTCGTCTTCACCGGTGAGTACCAGGGGCGCGACATCGTCTCGGCGATCGAGGCCGGCCTCGCCTGGACGGCAGCCGCATTCACGCTCATCCTGGACGGGCTCGCCAACCTGCTGGGCTCGATCGTCTCGAACCCGGGCCAGGCGCCGCCGGTGTCGGGCCCGGTCGGGATCGCCGCCCAGGTGGGCGACGTCTTCTGGCAGCTCGGACCGATCTTCACCCTCTACCTGGCGGCGCTGCTCTCGGCGAACCTGGCCCTCGTGAACATCCTGCCCTTCCCGCCGCTCGACGGCGGCCGCATGCTCCTGCTGGTGCTCAAGGCTGTCCTCTCCGGCGGCGGGCGCGCCCTGCGGACGGTCGGGATCCGCGTCAACGGGCCGTCGGCAGCGACGACACTGTCGGCCGAGCGGCTGACCTACCTGGTGGGTTTCGTCTTCCTCTTCGGCTTCCTCATCTGGATCACCTACTTCGACATCGTGCGGCAGGTCGGCGGCGGCGCGCCGTGAGCGCAGCCGGGGGAGGCGCAGCCTTCCCGCCGCCCGACGCCCACGGTGGACGTCGGGGGGGTGCTCGTGGGGAGCGCCCACCCGGTCGTGGTCCAGTCGATGACGAACACGGACACGGCGGACGCGGACGCCACGGCCCTCCAGGTGGTCGCGCTGGCCCGGGCCGGATCGCAGCTCGTGCGTGTCACGGTCAACAACGAGGCCGCCGCGGCGGCGGTCCCCGAGATCGTGCGCAAGGTGCGCGGGCTTGGCTTCGAGACGCCGATCGTGGGCGACTTCCACTACAACGGCCACCTCCTGCTGGTCGCGCTACCCGGAAGCGGCACGGGCGCTCGCGAAGTACCGGATCAACCCCGGCAACGTCGGCTCCCGGCGGCGCGACGAGAACTTCCAGACCATCGTGCGCGTGGCCCTCGAGCACGACCGGCCCGTCCGGATCGGCGTGAACTGGGGATCCCTGGACGCGGCCCTGCTCACGTCCCTGATGGAGGCCAACGCGCGTCTGGCCACGCCGCGGACGGCACGGGAGGTGATGATCGAGGCGATGCTCACGTCGGCCCTGCGGTCGGCCGAGCTGGCCGAGGAGACCGGCCTCCCGCACGACCGGATCATCGTGAGCGCGAAGGTGTCCGGCGTCCGCGACCTGGTGGACGTCTACCGGCTGCTCGCCGCCCGATGTGACTACCCGCTCCACCTCGGCCTGACCGAAGCGGGGATGGCGATGAAGGGGATCGTGGCGTCGACGGCCGGGCTCGCCATCCTGCTGAACGAGGGGATCGGGGACACGATCAGGGTCTCGCTTACGCCCGAGCCGGGCGCTGGCCGCGAGCTGGAGGTCGAGGTCGCCCGGCAGGTCCTTCAGTCGCTCGGCCTGCGCAGCTTCGTGCCCCAGGTGACCGCCTGCCCGGGCTGCGGCCGCACCACCTCCGTCTTCTTCCAGGAGATGGCGCGCGACATCCAGCAGTACCTGAAGGAACGGATGCCCGACTGGAGCGTCACCCACCCGGGTGTCGAGGAGCTCACCGTCGCGGTCATGGGCTGCGTGGTGAATGGGCCCGGCGAGAGCAAGCACGCCGACATCGGGATCAGCCTGCCCGGGACGTTCGAGGACCCGGTCGCCCCGGTCTTCGTCGACGGCACGCTGTACGACACGTTCCGCGGCGACGACATCGTGGAGCGCTTCGTGGCCCTCCTCGAGGAGTACGTGGCTCGCCGCTTCCCGACCCCGGCAGCGCGACGCGCGATCCGCCCGGACCGGGGGACGCTGATCCCGGGTATCTCCGGGCGCGCTATACTGCCCACCAACACGACCGCGCCGCCCCATGACGTGGCTGACCGCCACGTTTTTCTTTCGGTCCGACGGGGCGGCGGGCGTCGGACGATGAAGAGCACGAACACGGAGGTGCGCGCATGAGCCGGGACTTCGTCGGCGCCCTCCTCCAGCTCAACGCGGAGAAGGGCGTTCCGCGCGAGCACCTGATCCGCACGATCGAGGACGCCATCGAGTCGGCCTATCGCCGGATCCCCGGCAACGAGGACGTCCGCGTCCGCATCGACCCCGAGCGGGGCGAGATGATGGTGACCCGCGAGCGGCTCGTCGTCGAGGAGATCGAGGACGAGCTGACCCAGATCACGGTCGGCGATGCGCCGCCGCCTTCAAGGACGACGCCGATCGCCCGGCGACGTCGTGGTGACCGAGCAGCTCGGGCAGGACGCCTTCGGCCGGATCGGCGCCCAGACCGCCAAGCAGGTCGTGCTGCAGCGCCTCCGCGAGGCGGAGCGCGACGTCGTCTTCGACCAGTTCGCCAGCCGCGAGGGCGACCTCATCACCGGGACCGTCAACCGCGTCGAGCCGCGCGCGATCATCCTCGACCTCGGCAAGGCCGAGGCCATCCTCGCCACGACCGAGCAGTCCCCGGTCGAGCACTACCGGATCGGCCAGAACGTCAAGGCCTTCGTCCTCGAGGTGCGTCGCGCGCCCAAGGGCCCCCAGGTCCTGGTCAGCCGGACCCACAAGGGCTTCCTGCGCCGCCTGTTCGAGCTGGAGGTACCGGAGATCCACGCCGGCACGGTCGAGATCAAGGCGATCTCGCGGGACCCGGGCAGCCGGAGCAAGGTCGCCGTCGCGTCGCGCCAGGAGGGCCTCGACCCGGTGGGCGCGACGGTGGGCCAGCGCGGGGCGCGGGTCCAGGCCGTCGTGGCCGAGCTCGCCGGCGAGAAGATCGACGTCATCGAGTGGCACGAAGACCCGGCGGTCTTCGTCGCCAAGGCCCTCTCGCCCGCCCAGGTCGACGGCGTCCTCATCGACGAGGAGAACCGCGTCGCCAACGTCACGGTCCCGGAGAGGATGCTCTCGCTCGCGATCGGCCGCGGGGGCAGAACGCGAGCCTGGCGGCGAAGCTCACGGGCTGGCGCATCAACATCCGGAGCGACGTCCAGGGCCACGAGCCCGCCGCCGCTCCCGCCACCGCCGCCCGCCGCCGCCTCGGTCGCCGCCGCGCCAGCTGGCGATGTGGGCGACACGGGGGAGGTGGCGTCGTAGGCCGCGGCGCGAGCGGCGGGCTGCCGGAGCGGCGGTTCCCGACCAGGACCTGCGTCGCGTGCCGGACCGCCCGGCAGAAGCGCGAGCTCCTGCGCGTCGTCCGCGACCCGAGCCGGCGTGGTCGCCGTCGATCCGAGCGGCAAGGCCGCCGGGCGCGGCGCGTACGTCTGCCTCGATGCAGCCTGTCAGCTCAACGCGATCACGCGGGGGACCCTTCGCCGGGCCCTCGACGCCCCGATCCCGGCCGGTCTCTTCGGACCGCCGCCGGCGCCGGGGGCATCCGCCGACGACTTCGTCACCGACCACGAAGGAGGGTCCTGATGGCCAGGAGCAGGAGCGGGACCCGCGGACGCCGCGGCCCCCGCAAGCCACCGCGGCGGGAGGGCGGCTTCTCGCCGACCGCCGTCGCCGAGCCGCGCGACAGGGCAGCGGTCACGCTGCCGCCCACGATCACGGTCAAGGAGCTCGCGGAGCTCCTCGACGTGAACCCCGCGGACGTCATCCGCGAGCTGATCAAGAGCGGCATCTTCGCGACGATCAACCAGCTCATCGACCGCGACACCGCGTCCCTCGTGGCGACGGAGCTCGGGTACGAGGTGGCCGAGCCCGAGGAGGCCGCCGCCGAGGTCGCGGAGACGGCCGCCGAGGTCGCCGCGCCCGCCACGAAGGATCCGGGCCTGCTGGGCGACGACGACCCGGCCCTCCTGGTGCCGCGCCCGCCGATCGTCACCGTGATGGGCCACGTCGACCACGGCAAGACGAGCCTCCTCGACGCGATCCGCAGCACGACCGTCGCGTCCGGCGAGCGGGGCGGGATCACCCAGCACATCGGCGCCTCCGAGGTGACGAAGGACGGCAAGAAGGTCGTCTTCCTCGACACGCCGGGTCACGAGGCGTTCACCGCGATGCGGGCGCGCGGCGCGCGGGTCACCGACATCGCGGTGATCGTCGTCGCCGCCGACGACGGGGTCATGCCCCAGACGCTCGAGGCGATCAGCCACGCGCGCGCGGCCAAGGTCCCGATCATCATCGCCCTCAACAAGATCGACAAGCCCGATGCCGACCAGGACCGGGTCAAGACCGAGCTCGCCGGGGCCAACGTGGTCGTCGAGGAGTACGGCGGCGACGTCCCGATGGTGCCCGTCAGCGCGAAGTCGCGGATCGGCCTCGAGGAGCTCCTCGAGATGATCCTGCTCGTCGCGGACCTCCAGGAGCTGGTCGCCAACCCGAAGCGGCCCGCCGTCGGCACGATCATCGAGGCCGAGATGGACAAGGGCCGGGGCCCGGTGGCCACGGTCGTGGTGCAGACCGGCACGCTCCGGATCGGCGACGTCGTCGTCGTCGGCAAGACCTACGGCAAGGTGAAGGCCCTCGAGAACGCGGTCGGCAAGCGCACCCAGAAGGTGGGCCCCTCGTCGGCCGCGGTCGTCCTCGGCCTCGACGACGTCCCGGAGGCCGGCGACATCCTTCGCGTCGTCGCCGACGAGAAGACCGCCCGAGCCGATCTCGGAGAGCGCCCGCGCCGCGGCCACCTCCAGCCGCCGGGAACCAGCCAGAAGGCGACCCTCGAGGACCTCTTCCAGCAGTTCAAGGAAGGCCAGGCCAAGGAGCTCCGGATCATCCTGAAGGCGGATGTCTCGGGGTCGCTCGGCGCCATCACCCACGCCCTCGGGCAGATCCAGTCCGACGAGGTCCGGATCAGCGTCCTCCACGAGGGGACCGGCGACATCACGGACACCGACATCCTGCTGGCCTCGGCGTCGAACGCGATCGTGGTCGGCTTCAGCACCAAGCTCGACCCGCAGGCGCGCCGGACGGCGGAGGCGGAGAAGGTCGACGTCCGCCTCTACGACATCATCTACAAGCTGACCGACGACATCGAGGCCGCCCTCAAGGGGATGCTCGAGCCGGAGATCGTCGAGGTGGTCGAGGGCCGGGCCGAGGTGCGCCAGATCTTCCGCGTCGGGAAGAGCACGGTCATCGCCGGCTGCTCGGTGACCGACGGCCGGATCGTCCGGAACGCGGGCGCCCGCGTCTACCGCGGCGGCAAGGTCATCACCACCGACCGGATCGACTCGCTGCGCCGCTTCCGGGACGACGTCCGCGAGGTGGCCCAGGGCTACGAGTGCGGCATCGGGCTCGCCGGCTACCACGACCTGGTGGAGGGCGACGTCATCGAGGCGTTCACCCAGCAGGCGATGAGCCGCGCCTCGCGCGCGCTGACCCGCGGCCATGAGCCAGCGCACCGACCGGGTCGACGAGCTCCTGCGCCAGGAGATCGGCAGGATCCTGGCGAAGGAGGTCCAGGACCCGCACATCGGCTTCGCGACCGTGACCGACGTCGAGACGACGCCGGACCTGCGCCATGCGCGGGTCTGGGTCAGCGTCATCGGCGGCGCGCCCGAGCGGGCCGAGACGCTCGCGGCCCTGGAGCGGGCCATGGGGTTCGTGCGCCACGAGCTCGGCGTCCGGCTCCGCATCAAGCGGATCCCGGCGCTCCACGTCTCCCTCGACGATTCCGCGGCGCGGGGGACCCGCGTGCTGCGGATCATCGAGGAGCTGGGCCAGGGTCACGACTCGGCGGGCGAGGCGCTCGCCGACGCCCCGCGCTCGGAGACGCTCCCGACGCCGGTCCCACGACGGCATCGCGAAGGTGACGCGGAGGCGAGCGAGAGCGCGGAGCCGGCGAGCGCGGGCGAGGCGGCGCCGATGCGCGCCGGCAGCGGCCGCTCCCGATGCGGTGGGCGGGCGGCCTCCGGCGCGACGCCCCGGCCGTCACGATCCGAAGCCGCGGGGACGTCGATCGCAGCCGCGCCGGGGCGACCATTGAACGCGGCGGCCGACTGATGACGGCGGGGTCGGACCTCGCCGGGCTCGCCGCGGCCGTCCCGGACGCCGTCGTCGAGCGGTTGCGGGCGGCCCGCTCGGTGCTGGCGGTCGGGCACGAGAACCCCGATGCAGACGCGCTGGGTGCCGCGCTCGCGATCGCCATGCTCGTGGAGGCGCGTGGCGGCCATGCCGCGGTCGCGGTCAGCGACGGCGCGCCGGCCCTGTACGCCTTCCTTCCCGGGGTCGCCAGCGTCCGCACCGACCCGGAGCCCGACATGGCGTACGACCTCGTGGTCCTGTGCGACTGCGGCGACCTCTCGCGCGCCGGGCCCATCCGAGAGCGCAACGCGGCGCTCTTCGCCGCCACGCCCCTCCTGACCATCGACCACCACGCCAGCAACGACGGGTCCGGCGACCTCGCCTGGATCGACCCCGGATGCCGCCGCCACCTGCGAGATGGTCGCCCTCCTCGCCGTCCGTCTCGGGCTCCCGCTCGCCCTCGGCGACGGAGACCTCGCCGCGGCCCTGGCCGCCGGCATCGTGATGGACACCGCGACCTTCGCCCACCCGAACGCGACCCCCCGCACGTTGCGGGTCGCGGCCGCGCTCGTCGAGGCCGGCGCACCCCTGTCCGACATCAGCCGGCGGCTCTACCGCACGAAGCCCGACGCCCAGCTCGCCCTCTTCGGCCGCGTGCTGGCCCGGCTCGAGCGGCACGCCGACGGGCTCGTGATCGCCTCGGCGATCGAGCTCGCCGACCTGGTCGCGACCGGTGCACGCTCCGACCACTCCGAGGGGATCATCGACCTCCTCGCCCAGTCCGAGAGCGCCGAGGTCGCCCTCGTCCTCAAGGAGAAGGGCGCCGAGACGCGCCTGTCGGTGCGGACGAAGCCGGGCGGCGTCGATGCCACCGTCCTGTGCGCGACCTGGGGCGGCGGCGGGCACGCCCGGGCCGCCGGCGCATCGCTGCCCCTGCCGCTGGCCGAGGCCAGGGCCGCGGTGCTGCCCGTCGCCGAGCGCCTGGCCAGGGCCGTGGTCCGGTGAAGCGGGAGGACGCCCGGGTCGACGGGATCCTCGTCGTCGACAAGCCCGTCGGGCCGACCTCCCACGACGTCGTGGCGCTCGTGCGGCGCCTGGCCGGCACGCGCAGGATCGGTCACGGCGGCACGCTGGACCCGTTCGCCTCGGGCGTGCTGCCGCTCTACCTGGGCGTCGGGCACCCGGGTCGTGGAGTTCCACCTGCGGCGCGCGCAAGGCCTACCGCGCCACCGTCGTCTTCGGGGGCAGCTCCACGACCGACGATCTCGAGGGCGAGATCACGCCTGCCGAGGGCGGTCCACCCACGCGCGACGCCGTCGAGGCGGCCCTGGGCGGCTTTCGTCGGCGTGCAGGAGCAGCGGCCGCCGGCGTTCTCGGCGCGCAAGGTCGGTGGGCGTCGGGCCTATGCCCTCGCGCGGCGGGGCGAGACGCCCGAGCTGAAGCCCCGCACCGTGACCTTCCACGAGCTCGCGCTCGTCGGGTGGGACGAGACGGACGCGGAGCACCCGACCGCGGTGCGTCGACGTGGCATGCTCGGCCGGCACGTACGTCCGGGCGCTCGCCCGCGATCTCGGGCAGGCCGTCGGCAGCGCGGGGTATCTCGGGGCGCTGCGCCGCACCGCGTCGGGCCCGTTCACCCTGGCCGACGCCCACGCCCTCGACGACGTGCGTGCGGCGGCGGCCGAGGAGCGGCTGGCCGACCTCCTGCTGTCGCCCGGAGCCGGCCTCGACGACCTGCCGGCCGTGACCCTGGCCGGAGCGGAACGGCGCGTCGTGGCCCACGGCGGCTGGACCGGGCGGGTCGAGCGCCTCGGGGCGGCGGGGGAGGGGATGGTCGTGGGCAGCGCGGTGCGGCTCCTCGCGCCCGATGGCTCGCTGGCCGCCATCGCCCGGGTGGCGCGACGGCGGCCGCCTGGTGACCGACAAGGTGCTGCTCGATCGTGGCGCGACGGCGCGTGACGGCGGCGCGGCGCCCGACGACGGGAAGGCGACGCTCGACGACGGCAGCGTGCGCCGACGCGTCGCCGCGGGACCGACACGGTGGCGCCCGACCCCGGCGGACACTCGATGCGTGACGCACTGCCGGGCATCGATGCCCTGCGGCCCGGCGGACGGGCCGCTCCTCGTGGTCGTCGGTGTCTTCGACGGGCTCCACCGCGGCCACCTCTACCTGCTCCGCGAGCTGCGGCGGGCCGCGATCCGGCTGCACGCCCGACCCGCCGTCCTGACCTTCGACCACCACCCGGACGAGATCCTGGCCGGGGCCGCGCCGCCGCTCCTGTGCGACCCGGAGGAGCGGCTGGCACGGCTCGAGCGCGACGGCGTCGCCGTCACGGTCGTGGAGCACTTCGACGAGGCGCTGCGCCGGACGCCCTACGACGCCTTCGTCGCGAGCATCCGGGCGCGGACGCGGGCTGACGGGCTTCCTCATGACGCCCGACGCGGCCTTCGGCCACGAACGGCAGGGCACGCCCGACGACGCTCGCGATGCTCGGCGAGAGCGTGGGGTTCACGGTCGTGGTCGTTCCCCCGTTCGACCTCGCAGGGCACCCGGTCCGAAGCTCCGAGATCCGACGGGCGATCGCCGCGGGAGAGCTGGCCGGCGCGCGCGCGCTGCTCGGGCGCCGGGTGGCCGTAACCGGGGTCGTGTCCGAACGAGCCCCGACCGTCGAGAGGCGCTGCTGCGCTTCCCGCTGCCCGTCGCCCTGCCCCCGCTGGGCGCTCACCGCGCCGAGCTGTCTGCGGCCTGGGCACCGGGCCTGCGCCCGGGCCCGGCCCGGCGGGCGACGGCGACGGTCCAGGCGGACGGATCGCTGGTCGTCCGGGCGCACCCCGAGGCGCTCCGCCACGACCGCCTGCGCGTCGCCTTCCTCGGCTGACGGGTGCTCGGCGCGCGGCGCGCCCGGACTCCGGCGCTCGTCAGGCGCGCGGGCCTCGCGCCTCCCGCACCGTGCGCCGGGCGGCCGTGACCGCCCGGAAGAAGTGGCGGACGTGCGCCGCGGGCCGGATGTGGCTGGGCCCGCCGGTGTAGATCGTGCGGATCGGCACCCACGCGACCGGCCAGCCGCGGGCGATGCAGGTCGCGAGGATCTCCACCTCGAACTCGAAGCCGTGCTCCGTGCTCTCGAGCGAGGTCTCCATGAGCCGCCGCCCGACGAGGCGATACCCGGACTGGTTGTCCGGCACGTGCGTCCCGACCGCCCAGGAGAAGGCGCGGCCGCCCAGCGTGTTGGCGAGCCGCCGCGCGAGGGGCATGTGGGAGAAGTCGCGCCGGCCGACGACGAGGTCCGGGAGCTGCCCGGTGGCCATCGGGCCGCCGGCGCCGCGTCGGCGCCCCGGCGCGCCGAAGGCCGCGAGGAAGGGCGGGATCTCCGCCGGGTCGTGCTGGCCGTCGCCGTCGAGGGTGAGAGCTCCGTCGTAGCCGGCGGCGAGCGCATGACGGAAGCCGGCGCGCAGGGCCGCGCCCTTCCCCGCGTTCGGGCGCTGCTCGAGGACCTCGGCGCCGGCCTCGCGCGCCACGCGGGCGGTGGCATCGGAGGAGCCGTCGTCCACCACGAGGACGGGAAGATGCTCGGCGGCTGCTCGAACGACGGCCGCGATCCGCGGCTCCTCGTCATGGGCGGGGATCAGGGCCAGGACGCGGGCCGGCAGCCGGGCGGGGTCACTCACGCGCGGAGCCTACCAAGTGGGGCCCACCAGTGATTGACGTCGGTCTCCCGCGCGCTCCCGAGGCGCCGAGTCACCCGATCGAACGTCGCGTTTGCACGGATCCCGGTGCCCTGCTACTCTCCGCGGGTTGAAGTAATGGTCGTATCAGTCAATCGTGTCGGAGGACCGAGTGCCGCTCGTGCGGGAAACCAAGGACCGGATCGTCGGCGAGTTCGCCGTCAAGCCCGGTGACACCGGCTCCCCGGAAGTCCAGATCGCGCTGCTGACAGAGCGGATCCGGGACCTCACGGGGCACCTGAAGCAGTTCCCCAGGGACAACCACTCCCGCCGCGGCCTCCTCAAGCTTGTCGGGCAGCGCCGGCGCCTTCTTGCGTACCTCGTGAAGAAGGACGCCTCCCGGTACCGGGCCGTCATCGCCCGCCTGGGGCTGCGCCGCTAGCACACCCGCAGCGAGGACCCGGGGACGAACCCCGGGTCTCGTGCATTCGGCCCGGGCGTCAACCATGCTCGGCCCTCGGTCCCGCGCCGACGCGAGCAAGGAGTAGCTCGTGTCTCATTCCCTCTCCGTCGAGTTCGGTGGTCGCACGCTGACCATCGAGACCGGCCGCATGGCCCGGCTCGCCGGTGGCGCCGTCACCGTGCGCTACGGCGACACCGTCGTGCTCGGAACCGCCAACCGTGCGGACCCGCGCCCCGGCCTCGACTTCTTCCCGCTCACGATCGACTTCGAGGAGCGGATGTACGCGGCCGGCAAGATCCCGGGCGGCTTCATCAAGCGCGAGTCGCGCCCGTCCGAGGCCGCCATCCTCGCCTGCCGCCTGACGGACCGCCCGATCCGGCCCCTCTTCCCGGCGGGGTACAAGGACGACGTCCAGTGCGTCATCACGGTCCTCTCCACCGACCAGGAGAACAACCCCGACATCCTCGGCACGATCGCCGCATCGGCCGCGCTGACGATCAGCGAGATCCCGTTCCAGGGGCCGATCGCGGCAGTCCGCCTCGGCCGCATCGACGGTGAGTTCGTCATCAACCCGACGATGCCGCAGCTCGAGGACAGCGAGCTCGACCTCGTCGTCTCCGGGACGCGCGACGCGATCATGATGGTCGAGGCCGGCGCGAAGATCCTCCCCGAGGACGTGATGGCCGAGGCGATCCTCTTCGCCCATCGCGCGCTGGAGCCGCTCATCGACCTGCAGCTGGAGCTGCAGAAGGCCGTCGGCAAGGCGAAGCGCCTCCCGTTCCTCGACCCCGGCACCGAGTCGGTTCTCGACTTCGTCGCGAAGGCCAAGGCCGGCGCCGAGTTCGTCGTCGTCGACGTGGAGACCACCGGGACGAACGCCGAGATGGCCGACCTTGTCGAGATCGCCGCGGTGCGCGTGAAGGGTGACAAGATCGTCGATCGCTGGTCGACCTTCGTGAACCCGGGCCGCACGATCTTCGGCAACCAGATGCACGGCATCACCGACAAGGACGTCAAGGGTGCGCCGAGCCCGGCGGAGGCCGCCCGGAAGGCCCTCGCCTTCGTCGGCGACGCCACCATCGTCGGCCACTCGGTCGGCTTCGACATCGCGTTCCTCGAGGCGGCGCTCGGCGACGGGACGCGGATCGAGAGCGGTCGCTACCTCGACACCCTGACCCTCGCGCGGGATGGCTACCCCGACCTCGCCAGCTACACGCTCGGCGAGCTCTCGAAGTTCTTCGGGATCGAGCTCAAGCAGGCCCACCGCGCCCTGCCGGACGCGGAGGCGACGGCGGAGCTGCTCGTCACGATGGCCAGGGAGCTGCCGGGCCGCCTCGACGCCCTGGTCGAGGGGATCGCCGACTCCATCCGCGCCCAGCGCTCGTCGAAGGACGAGGCCAAGGCGAAGCTCGAGGCCGCCCGCCGGGCCGCCCGCGTGAGCAAGGGCCTGTTCGGGCTGGTCCACAAGAAGACCGCCCGCAAGCTGACCATGTCCGAGGGGATCCGGATCGACGGCCGTGGCGTCGACGAGATCCGCCCGATCACCGTGGAGGTCGGCCTGGTGCCGCGCGCCCACGGCTCCGGCCTCTTCACCCGCGGCGAGACCCAGGCGCTGACCGTCGCCACCCTGGGCCCGTCCTCGGACGTCCAGCGGATCGACACGATCAGCCCGGAGCTCGAGAAGCGGTACCTCCACCACTACAACATGCCGCCGTACTCCACCGGCGAGAACAAGTTCATGCGTGGCCCCGGCCGGCGCGAGATCGGCCACGGCCACCTCGCCGAGCGGGCGCTCATCCCCGTGCTTCCCTCGAAGGACGACTTCCCGTACGTCATCCGGCTCGTCTCGGAGTGCGTCACCTCCAACGGCTCGACGTCGATGGCGTCGACCTGCGGCTCGACGCTCGCGCTCATGGACGCCGGCGTGCCGATCTCGGCCCCGGTCGCCGGCGCGGCGATGGGCCTCATGTCGGAGCCCGACGGCACCTTCACGGTCCTCACCGACATCCTCGGCAAGGAGGATGCCTTCGGCGACATGGACTTCAAGGTCACCGGGACCCGTGACGGGATCACCGCCCTCCAGATGGACATCAAGGTCAAGGGCATCAGCGAGGCGATCATCCGCGAGGGGCTGGCCAAGGCCCACGCCGCGCGCATGTCGATCCTCGACGCGATGACCGAGGTCCTGCCGTCCGCCCGCGACACGATGAGCGACTTCGCGCCGCGGATCACCAAGATCAAGATCAACCCCGAGAAGATCCGCGACATCATCGGCAAGGGCGGCTCCATGATCCGCAAGATCCAGGAGGAGACCGGCACCGAGATCAACGTCGAGGACGACGGCACCGTCGAGATCGCGGCCGTGCAGGGTGAGAACGCCCGCAAGGCGATCCACTGGATCGAGAGCCTCACCCGCGAGGTCGAGATCGGAGCCCTCTATCTCGGCACCGTCACCCGGATCATGACCTTCGGCGCCTTCGTGGAGATCCTCCCGGGCAAGGAAGGGCTCGTCCGGATCGGCGAGCTGGCCGACTACCACGTCCCGTCCGTCGAGGACGTCGTCTCCGTCGGCGACGAGGTGATGGTCGTCGTCACCGAGGTCGACCGCCAGGGTCGCGTCAACCTCTCCCGCAAGGCCGCCATGCAGCGGCACCTCGCCAAGGGGTAGGGGAGACCGGCCAGCCGGCCGGCTCGGCCGGCCGCGTGGCCGAGATCCGCACCGGGCGCGCCTCCGGGGATCCCCGGAGGCGCTGCTATACTCGAACGGTGCCCGTCGATCTTCTCGCACGCTGAAAGCGGAGCCATGTCCGGACACTCCCCCCGACCTCCTCACCGTCGCCGTCGTCGGTGCCACCGGCGTCGTCGGACGCACGATGGCCCAGGTGCTCCTCGAGCGCGACTTCCCGGTCGGCGAGATCCGCTTCCTCGCCTCGGCGCGCTCGGTCGGCAGCACGCTGCCGTTCGGCGGCCGCCAGGTCGAGGTGGAGGAGGCCACGCCCGAGGCCTTCGACGGCGATCGACCTCGCCCTCTTCTCCGCCGGCGGAGGCACCTCGCGCGACCTGGCGCCGCACGCGGCCGCCCGCGGCTGCACCGTCATCGACAACTCCAGCGCCTGGCGGATGGAGCCCGGCATCCCGCTGGTGGTGAGCCAGGTCAACCCGGACGACCTCGCGGCCCACGAGGGGATCATCGCCAACCCGAACTGCTCCACCATGCAGCTGGTGCCGCCGCTCATGGCGCTCCGGGACGCGGTCGGCCTCGAGCGCGTCGTCGTCGACACCTACCAGGCCGGTCTCGGGAACGGGCGGCAAGGCGATCGCCGAGCTGGAGACGCAGATTCGCGCCCACGTCGCCGGCGAGCCGAAGGAGGCGCGGGTCTACCCGCATCCGATCGCCTTCAACGCCCTGCCCGAGATCGACGTCTTCCTGGAGAACGGGTACACGAAGGAGGAGTGGAAGGTCGTCACCGAGTCCCGGAAGATCCTCCACCTGCCTGACCTCCGCGTCTCCTGCACCGCCGTTCGGGTACCCGTCTTCATGAGCCACTCCGAGGCGGTTCACGTGGAGACGCGAGAGCCGATCAGCCCCGCCCGCGCCCGCGAGCTGTTCGCCGCCGTGCCCGGCGTCGTCGTCCGTGACGACCCGGCCGCGCACATCTACCCGCTCGCCACCGAGGCGGCGGGGAGCGACGAGATCTACGTCGGCCGGGTCCGGACCGACCCGTCGATCCCCGACGGTCGCGGCCTCGCCTTCTGGGTCGTCTCGGACAACATCCGCAAGGGCGCGGCCACGAACGCCGTGGAGATCGCCGAGGTCCTCGTCGCGCGCGGGTGGGTCCCGGCGGCGTCGCGGCGCGTCCTCGGAGGCTCCGCCGGCGTGACCGAGGCCGAACGTCGCGCGGCGCTCGAGGCGATCGCGGCGGAGGTCCGGGCCTGCACCGGCTGCCGGCTCCACGAGCGGCCGGACACGCGCCGTCCCCGGCGAGGGGCATCCCAGCACGGAGGTGGTCTTCGTGGGAGAGGGTCCCGGGATGAACGAGGATCGCGAGGGCCGCCCGTTCGTGGGCCGGGCCGGTGACCTCCTCGTCCGCCTGCCTGGGCTCGATCGGCTGGCGGCGCGAGGACGTCTTCATCACGAACGTCGTGAAGTGCCGCCCGCCGGAGAACCGCGACCCCGAGCCCGACGAGGTGGCCGCCTGCGCCCCGTTCCTGCGGCGCCAGCTCGAGATCCTGGATCCGTCGCTCATCGTGACCCTGGGTCGCCACTCGATGGCCCGCTTCATGCCCGGGCACGACGATCAGTCGCGCCCACGGCACCGGTCGCGCCGGCCGATCCGGCGACGGGCGCCCGGCGACGCGATGGTCATGGCGCTGTACCACCCGGCCGCGGCCCTGCGCACCCGGCCGTCGAGCAGGCGAGCTATGCCGACATCGGCCTCGTGCCGGCCGTGCTCGACGACGCCCGGGCCCGGCGGGCCAGCCTCCGCCACCATCGTGCCCGACGACGCGCCCGCCGCCGCGCGCGGATGGTCGCCCCTCCCGCGTCCGCGACGCGCCCCGCGACCGACCACCCCACGCCGGAGCCGCCGGCGCTGGACCAGCTGACCCTCTTCCGGTGACCCCATGACGCACTCCCCGCCCCGCCACCAACGACACGCCGCTCCGCATCATCCCGCTCGGCGGGGTGGGGGAGATCGGCAAGAACATGTACGTCTTCGAGTACGGCGACGACATCGTCGTGATCGACTGCGGCCTGATGTTCCCCGACGAGGAGATGTACGGCATCGACCTCGTCATCCCCGACATCAGCTACCTCAAGGAGCGCCGCGCCAACGTCCGGGCGTTCCTGATCACCCATGCCCACGAGGATCACGTCGGAGCCCTGCCCTACGTGCTCCCGGAGTTCCCCGGCGTGCCCGTCTACGCCTCCATCCTCGCGCGCGGCCTCCTGGGCAACAAGATCAAGGAGCACAAGCTCCACAACAACCCGCTCATCGGGCTCGAGCCCGGCGACGAGCTGCACGATCGGGCCGTTCACCGTCGTGCCCTTCCGGATCGGGCATTCCATCCCCGACGCGATGGGCATCGCCCTCCGGACGCCGGTCGGCACCGTCGTCCACACCGGCGACTTCAAGTTCGACCACACGCCGGTCGACGGCAGGCTGTCGGACTTCCACATCCTCGCCAAGCTCGGCGAAGAGGGCGTGTCTGCCTCCTGTCGGACTCGACGCGGGCCGAGAACCCGGGCTACACGCCGTCCGAGCGGACCGTCGGCGAAGCGTTCCGCGAGATCATGGAGCCGCTCGACGGCCGGGTCATCGTGGCGACCTTCGCCAGCAACATCGCCCGCGTCCAGCAGGTCCTCGACGCAGCCGCCAGCTTCGACCGGAAGGTGGCCGTCATCGGTCGCTCCATGGAGCAGAACTTCCGGGTCGCGAGCGACCTCGGCTACCTGACCTACGACGCCGACCGGATCGTGGCCAAGGACCGGATCGGCGACATCGCCGCCGACAAGCTCGTCATCTGCACCACCGGCTCCCAGGGCGAGCCGATGGCCGGCCTCGCCCGGATGGCCAACCGCGACCACCGCTTCGTCGAGATCCAGCCGGGCGACACGGTGATCGTCTCGGCCAGCCCCATCCCGGGCAACGAGGAATACGTCGCCCGGACCATCGACAACCTCTTCAAGGCCGGCGCGAACGTCTTCTACCACACGATCAAGCGCGCCCACGTCTCCGGGCACGCCAGCCAGGAAGAGCTGAAGCTGATGCTCGGCCTGACCAAGCCGCGCTACTTCATCCCGATGCACGGCGAGTTCCGCATGCAGGTCCAGCACGGGCGCCTGGCGATCGAGACCGGGGTCGCCCCGGAGAACGTCTTCATCATCGAGAACGGGATGCCGATCGAGATCCTCGCCGACGGCTCGGCGCGGCGCGGCACGCCCGTCACCGCCGGCTACGTCTACGTCGACGGTCTGTCCGTGGGCGACGTCGGCGAGATCGTCCTGCGCGACCGGCGGGCCCTGGCCAACGACGGCATGTTCATGGTCGTCGTCACGGTCGACAAGCAGACGGGCACGATCATCGGGCAGCCGGAGATCGTCACCCGCGGCTTCGTCCACCTCAACGAGAAGGACCCGATCATGGAGGAGGCGGTGCGCCGCGTCGTGGCCTCGATCGACAATCCGGGCAAGCCACATCAGCGAGATCGGCCTCCTCAAGAGCCAGATCAAGGACGGCGTCTCGCGCTACCTGTACGAGCAGACGAAGCGTCGCCCGATGGTCTTCCCGGTCGTGGTGGAGGTCTAGGTGGCGACGCGCCGCCGGACGCCCGCCGCCGAGGCCTCGCCGCACGCCCGGCAGATCGGCGCGCCGCTCGTCCGCGTCAACCCGGACGTCGATCCGCTCGATCGTCGCCATCGTCTTCCTGGTCGCTGGGCATCGTCATCCTCGTGGGCCTGCTGCTTCCCGGGAAGGGCGCCCTCACGGACTGGATCCTGCAGGTGGTCGCTCCCTGGTTCGGGGCGGGACGGTGGCTCCTGCCATTCCTGTTCATCGGCCTCGGGCATCCACCTCGAGCGGGCCCGTGGCCCCCGGGCCGGATGGGCGCGAACCGTGGTCGGCCTCACCATCGCGTACCTCGCCCTGCTGGCCATGATCACGCTCCTGGCCGACGCCGGCTTCCTCAAGGAGGGAAGTGGAGGACGCCTCGGGCGTCTCATCGCGGATCCCCTGAGCAACCTCTTCAGCGATCCCGGCGCGTTCGTCGTCCTGGCCGGCCTCCTCGTGGTGGGCTTCGTCATCGCCCTCGACCGTCCCGTGCGCGAGCTCATGGCTCCCATCGGCCGGTCCGCGCGCGGGATCGCGTCCGCGGTCGCCGCCCCGGCGGCCGATGCGGCCGCGCGCGCCACCGACGCGACGCGGCGAGAGCGAGAGCCCGCGTCGGCCGCCGCGAAGGGAGGTTCGATGCGCAACGCGAACGGAGCCCGCGAGGCGGCCGCACGTCCCGAGATCCCGACGCCCATCCAGGGACCCGCGCAGGTCTCCTCCGTCTTCGCCGGCGGCGGCGTGGCGCTGAGCGGCGGCAGCCGCGGCGGCGGTGGCGACCGCCGATCCGTCGCTCGACGACCAGCCCGCCCGGGCTCCCGTCCCGCCCCTGGATGCGGGCGACGATGTCACCGACGGCAGCGATGCACCTTCGCCTCGCGAGCCGCGCGAGTACCGCCTGCCCCCCCTGACGCTCCTCGAGGACGTCGCGGCCCGCAGCTCGGATCGCGGCATGGACCACGAACGCAACGCGGCGATCATCGTCGGCAAGCTGGCCAGCTTCAACATGCCGAGCCGGGTCGTGAAGTGGAACGCGGGTCCGGTCGTGACCCAGTACGAGGTCGAGCCCGATCCGTCGGTCAAGGTGAGCCGGATCGAGGGGCTCGCCGACGACCTGGCGATGGCGCTCGCCGCACGGACCATCCGGATCGAGGCCCCCATCCCCGGCAAGTCGGTCGTGGGGATCGAGATCCCGAACATGGACTTCAACGTCGTGGCCATCCGGCGGATCCTGGAGGACCCCGACGTCGCCGCGATCCCGTCGCGCATCGCCTTCGCGCTCGGTCGCGACGTGGCCGGCCACGCGCGGGCCGCCGACCTCGCGAAGATGCCGCACCTCCTGATCGCCGGGGCGACCGGCTCGGGCAAGAGCGTCATGGTCAATGCGCTGATCGCGAGCCTGCTCATCCGGGCCACGCCCGACGAGGTCCGGCTCATCCTCGTGGATCCCAAGCGGGTCGAGCTCGCCGACTACAACGGGGTGCCGCACCTGCTGGTCCCGGTCATCACCGAGTCGGACCGCGCCCGGGCAGCCCTCAAGTGGGCGGTCGCGGAGATGGAGACCCGCTACCGGCGCTTCGCCGGCGCCACGGCCCGCAACATCACGGCCTTCAACGAGACGCGGGTCGACCCGGCCGACCGCATGCCGTACATCGTCATCATCATCGACGAGCTCGCCGACCTGATGATGCGCGACGGCCGGACCGTCGAGGACCCGATCGTGCGCCTCGCCCAGAAGGCGCGCGCCACCGGGATCCACCTCGTCCTCGCCACCCAGCGGCCCTCGGTGAACGTCGTGACCGGCCTGATCAAGGCGAACTTCCCGAGCCGGATCGCCTTCGCGATGGCCTCCCAGATCGACTCGCGCACGATCATCGACGCGCCCGGCGCGGAGGACCTGATCGGGCGGGGCGACATGCTCTTCCAGCCCTCGGACCTGCCGCGGCCGATCCGCCTCCAGGGTGTCTTCGTCTCCGACCGCGAGGTCCGGGCCGTGACTGCCCACTGGCGAGCCGAGGCCGAGCCGCACTACGACCTCGCGATCATCGAGGACGAAGAGGAGTCGAGCGGATCGGTCGACGACCTGGCCGACGACGACGCAGACCGGCTCCTCCCGGACGCCGTCGGCGTCATCCAGGAGTACGATCGCGCCTCGGCGTCGCTGCTCCAGCGACGCCTCAAGATCGGCTACGCACGGGCGGCGCGGATCATCGACCAGCTCGAGGCGCGTGGCTACATCGGGGCGTTCGACGGCTCGAACGCTCGGCCGGTGCTCCGGCGCGACGTCGGCGGACCCGAGCGTCGTCCGGGAGGCGACCGGCACCGACGAGGACGACGAGGGATGACCCGCGAGCACGCTCGGCCGCTGGGTCCACCGGGCAGGGGCGGAGACGGTGCGCGCGCCCAGGAGCCGCGGACCGTGCCGCCCGGCGAGCGCGTGGCCGACCGCCTGCTGGCGGCGCGCGAGGCGAGGGGCGTCGACCTCCTGCGGGCGGAGCGTGAGACGAAGATCCGCCGCCAGTACCTCGCGGCGATGGAGCGCGGAGCATGGGAGGAGCTTCCGGCGGGCGTCTACGCCCGCGGGTTCCTGCGCAACTACGCGATCTACCTCGGCCTCGACGCCGGACGAGGTCCTCGCCGCCTGGAGCCGCGAGCGGGGCGAGGTCCCGGTCGAGCCCGCGATCGTCGTTCCGCGCCCCATCACCGCGCCGCGCCGCGGGTTCGTGATGGGCCCGGGGATCATCGTCGCCGCCCTCGTCTCCCTGGCGGCCCTGGCGATCATCTCCTACATGGGGTTCCAGCTGCTGCGCTTCTCCGAGCCACCGCCCCTCGTCGTGACCGACCCACCCACCGCGGTGACCGAGGTCGCCGAGGGCACCACGTCGTACACGCTCCGGGGCACGACGGTGCCGAACGGAGAGGTGACCATCAAGGCGCCCGGCCGCGAGGACCTGCGCGTCCTCGCCGGAGGCGACGGTGTGTGGCGAACGGTCGTCGACCTGCGCCGGGGCGAGAACCGTTTCGTCGTGACCGCCGCCGACCCCACCACGGGCAAGGAGGCAGAGTCGCCGGTCGAGATCGTGATCACCGTTCCCTTCGCCCAGGTGGCCGCGCCGACCCTCGAGCTCACCTCGCCCGAGGACGGCCTGAGCGTGGCCAACGGCGCGATTCCCGTCAGCGGGACGACGACCGACGCGACGTCGGTCAGCATGTCGGCAGCCTACGTCGGACCGGCCCCGGGCCAGGCAGCCGCGCCGGAGACCACGCCTGCCGCCATACCGCCGACCGCGGTCGAGCTGGCGGACGACGGGAGCTTCGCGACCTCGATCGACCTGACGGAGGGTCGCTGGACCATCACGGTGACCGCCGCGGGCGAAGAGGGCAAGTCCACCACCCTCACCCGCAACGTGACCGTGGTCTACCAGGGGATCTCGGTCGTCGTGGAGATTCGCGAGCAGCGGACGTGGTTGCGCGTCTCGGTGGACGGGGTCGTCTCGCCCCAGACGGGGGCGGGCGGCAAGGTCTACGCGGCGGGCAAGACGGTGACCTTCCGCGGCGAGTCCGTGGTGGAGCTCCGGACCGGCAAGATGAGCACGACATTCGTGACCGTGAACGGCACGTCCTTCGGCGCGCTCGGCACCACGGCCAACCCCGGCACCTTCCGCCTGGAACCGGGCAAGCCGCCGCAGGCGGTCGACTGATCCTGCCGTGGCCGACGTCGCGTTGCGTGCCCTCGCTGAGCGCCTCCAGGCCGTCTGCCTCGAGCGGGGGCTGCGCGTGGCCTTCGCCGAGTCCTGCACGGGCGGGCGGGTCGGGGACGCCCTGACGGACGTCGCCGGCTCGTCGGGCTACGTGGTCGGCGGGATCGTCGCGTACGAAGACGCGGCGAAGGAGGCGCTGCTCGGAGTCCCACGCGCGACGCTCGCGGCCCACGGGGCGGTCAGCGCCCAGGTGGCGGTTGCGATGGCGGAGGGAGCCCGGGCTCGCTTCGCGGCAGACCTCGCCGCAGCCGTCACGGGAGTCGCGGGTCCGGGCGGGGCACGCGCTGCCAAGCCCGTCGGCCTCACCTACGTCGCCGTGGCGGATTCCAGCGGGGCGACGGTGCGGCGCTTCACGTGGCCTGGTGATCGCGAGGCGAACAAGGCCGACAGCGCGCGCGCGGCCCTCGAGCTGCTCCTGGAGCGTGCGACCGCACACGCGCAGCCCTCGGAGCCCCGCTGAGGCACCGCGCGACGAACGGGCGCATCGAGCGCCATACTTGGGCTCGAGGCAGGATGGCCCGCCGGGCCCGCATGGAGGACGCATGGCAGGCGAGTTCTCGTTCGACGTAGTCTCCGATTTCGACGCCCAGGAGCTCCGCAACGCTCTCGACCAGGCTCGCCGCGAGATCGCCACGCGCTTCGACTTCAAGGGTGCCCTCGCGGAGATCATCCAGGAGAAGGATGCGCTCACGATCCACACCGACAGCGAGCTCCGGGCGAAGGCGATCCGCGACCTCGTGGAGTCGAAGGCGATCCGACGCAACCTCTCACTCAAGATCTTCGACTGGGGGGCGATCGAGCCGGCCGGCGGGATGACCGTCCGGCAGAGGGTCGAGCTGCGGCGGGGCCTCGGTGACGACCTGTCGCGCAAGATCACGAAGATGATCCGGGACGAGTTCCCGAAGGTCAAGAGCCAGGTCCAGGGGGACGCCGTTCGCGTCTCGGCCAAGAGCAAGGACGACCTGCAGAAGGTGATCATCCGGCTGCGCGAGCTCGACGAGCGCGTCCCGCTCCAGTTCCAGAACTACCGATAGGGGAAGGAAGGCTGCGGTGTCGACCCGCTCGCCGATCATGCGGCTCATCATCGTGCTGGTCGTGATCTTCATGGTCATGGGGCTCATCGTGAGCTCGTTCCCATCGCCGGCGAGCTGAGATGAGCGAATCCAGGCGCGACGCCGGCCGCTTCATCGCCGACGCCCTGGCCGGAGCCGGGGTCCGGGTCGCGTACACGGTGCCCGGTGAGAGCTTCCTCCCGCTGCTCGATGGGCTGGTCGTGGCGGGCATCCGCGTCGTCGCCGCTCGGCACGAGGGCGGCGCCGGGTTCATGGCGGCCGCCCACGGAGCGCTCACGGGCCGGCCGGCGGCCGTCATCGTCACGCGGGCCGTGGGCGCGGCGAACCTTGCCATCGCCCTCCACGCGGCCCACGCGGACTCGGCGCCGTTGATCGCGATCGTGGGCCAGGTGGACCGGCCGTCCCGCGGGCGCGAGGCGTTCCAGGAGGTCGACCTCGTGGCCGCGTTCGGCGGGCTCTGTCGCTGGGCCCGCGAGGTGCGCGACGTCGCCGCACTCCCCGGGGCGCTCGACGAGGCGTTCCGCAAGGCGACGACCGGCCGCCCTGGACCGGTGCTCCTGAGCCTGCCCGAGGACCTCCTCGACGAGCCGGCCCCGGCCGACGCGGGCCGGATGGCCACGGCCACCGTCCTTGGTCCGTCACGTGTGCCCGAGCCCGACCCGATCACGATTCGACGGATCATGCACCTGCTTCTCGACGCGGAGCGCCCGGTGATCCTGGCCGGTGCCGGCGTCCTCCGCTCGCGGGCGACGGCGGACCTGGTCCGCTTCGCCGAGATGCTGGATCTGCCCGTGATCGCGGCGTGGCGTCGCCCGGACGTCTTCCCCAACGACCACGCCCTCTACCTCGGGATGAGCGGCTACTTCTCCGCGTCCACCGTCGCCCCACGCCTGCGCGGGGCCGATGCGCTCCTCGTTCTCGGGTGCCGCCTCAACGAGGTGGCGTCCCACGGCTGGAGCGTGCCGGCACCCGGCACCCGCTGGGCTCACGTCGACCTCGAGCCCCTGGGCGCTCGCGCCGGCCTGGGCGCCCCCACCGTCGCCCTTGCCTGCGATGCCCGGACGTTCGTCCGCGAGGCCCGTCGCGTCCTCGGAGGCACCGTCCTGGAGATGGCCTCCCTGGAACGGCGGAGGGAGTCGAACGCGGCCGACCGGGCCGCCTACCTCGAGGCACGCGTCGTCGACGCGACGCCCTGGGACGGGCCGGGCGTCCACCCGGGCCGCGTGATCGCGACGCTCGAGCGGACGCTGCCGCCAGACGCCATCGTGACGACCGACGCCGGCCACTTCGGCGGCTGGGCCGCCCGGGGCCTGTGGGTCCGCCGGCCGGGCACGTATCTCGGCTCGACCGCCGGGGCGATGGGCTTCGGCCTGCCGGCAGCCGTCGCCGCGTCCCTTGCCTCGCCCGGCCGTCCGGTCGTCGCGCTCGTCGGCGACGGTGGCATGGGCATGACCGGGGCCGAGCTCGAGACGGCGGTGCGTGAAGGTGCCCGGCCGGTGGTCCTGGTCTTCGACAACGCGCGGTACGGGACGATCCACGACCACCAGGCCCGGCGCGGCCTGGACCCGGTCGCCACGGACCTCGGGCCCGTCGACTGGGCGATGGTCGCCGAGGGGTACGGGGCGACCGGCGTGCGTGTCGAGACCGACGAGCGATCTCGAGCCGGCGCTGCGGGCAGCGCTCGCGTCACGCCGGCCGACCGTGCTCCACCTCGTCGTCGACCGGCGCTGGGTGAGCGTCGACCGCCTCGACGACGCGGCGCCGGATCGCCGTGAACCGCGGGAGCCGGTGGCCGCCGACGAGGCGCGGAGCCGGGGCGCACACCGGACCTCGAAGGGGAGGCTGCGCCCGAAGTCGACGCCGCCCCAGGGACGGATGCCGCGCCCGGAGGACGGGGCCGTACCCGAGACGGAGCCCGCAGAGGCCCTCGAGCCGGCCGACGGCGCCACCTCGGAGGGCGAGGCCCGGAGGCCCCGGCCGAGGCGTGAGTCGTCGCGCAGGCGAGATCGGTGCCGGCCTCGATCCTGTCCGCGCCGCCGTGCCGCTGCGCCCCGGCGAACGGATCCACGTCGTCGGCGCGGGCGGCGCCGCGGCCGCCGCAGCCGCCCTCCACGCGCACCACGCCGGCGCGCTCGTATCGGGGTGCGACACCGGTGGTCCATCGCCGTACACCCGACCACTCGAGCGCGTCGGCATCCCCCTCGCCTGGGAGCACGCGCCATCGCACATCGTCGCCGGCGACGACATCCTGGTCGACCGCCTCGCCGTCACCAAGGCGCTGACCGCCGTCGCTCCGGATCATCCCGAGCTCGCTGGCGGCGCGCGGACGGGGCATTCCCATCACCAGCGTGCAGCAGCTGATCGCCGACGCGGCGGAGACCCACCGCCAGCGCGCTCGTTGGGTTAGCGGGTACGCACGGTAAGTCCACGACCACCGGCTGGGTCGTCCAGATGCTCGTCGAAGGAGGCCTGGATCCGTCGGCGTTCGTCGGTGCGCTCATGCCGGCCGCGCTCGTGGACGGCCCCGACCCCTCGACCGTCCGCGTCGGCCGGGGCCGCCATTTCGTCGTCGAAGCCGACGAGTACGCCGGCAACTTCGACGCGTATCGACCCGTCGATCGGTGGCCTGACCAACGCGGACTGGGATCACCCCGACGTCTTTGCCGACCGGGCCGCCGTTGTCGCGGCGTTCGCCGGCTGGGTGCGGGGCTTCGACGGGGGAGGGGATCATCCGCTCCTCGTTGCCAACGTCGGCGATGCCGGCGTCCGCGAGGTGCTTGCCGATCTGCGCGACTGGGCAGGACGCCTCGTGGTCGTGCTGGTGACCGATGGCCCAGAGGACCCGCCGCACCGTGCGCGCTGCCCTCGCGCAGGCGCACACCACCGCACTCGGGCCGGCACAGCCCATCGTCGCGTGCCGGCGCGGGCCGTCGGGCGAGGGCGGCCTCGAGATCCACGGCCTCGACCAGAGAGCTTCCGTGGCGGTGAGCCTCGCGCTGCCGGGGCGTCACAACGCCGAGAACGGGCTGGTGGCCGCGGGGGTGGCGTCGGCGGCCGGTGCCACTTCCGGCGCGATCGTCCGCAGCCTTGCCTCGTACCCGGGGGTGGGCCGCCGGCTCGAGCTGAAAGGCGACGCGGGTGGCGTCGTCGTGCTCGACGACTACGGTCACCACCCGACCGCGATGACGGCAACGTTCGCGACGGTCCGCGGGCAGCACCCTGGGCGGCGCCTGTGGGCCGTCTACGAGCCGCTGACCTACCACCGCACCGCCGCCATGCTCGAGGAGTTCGCCGCCGTCCTGGCGACGGCTGACCAGGTCGTGATCGCCGAGATCCATGCCGGGCGCGACCCCGACACCACGATCACCTCCGCCGCCACGCTCGCTGACGCCGTGGCCCGGCGGGGGACGCCTGCCTGGGCGCCCGGGACGGTCGAGGAGACGGCCGAGTGGCTGACTGGACGCGTCGAGCCCGGCGACGTCGTGCTCGTGATGGGCGGCGGACGCAGCTACGTGATCGCGGACCGGCTGGCGGCGAACCTGGCGGCGCGCGCCGCGACCTGACCGGACGCGCAAGACCGGGCCTGCACCAGGGAGGCGGGGGACGGACGGCCCCGGGTGACGCGGCCTGTTCGGCACTGGCGGGACTCCGACGGGGCCGTGACGATGGCCCGCCAAGGAGGTCCTCGCCCATGCGGAAGCTGCTCGTTCTCGTGCTCGGCGTCACGGGGTTCGTCGCCCTCGTCGCCGCATGCATGCGTTACACGCGGATCGGCGCAGGGTTCGCGAACGACGTCGTCAACCCGTACCTCGTCCAGCGGGGCATCTCGGGCTCCGGTGCGTCTGAGCTCGGCACGCTCGAGCACTTCGGGCGTCGAACGGGGACCCGCCGCCTCACCCCGCTCCACGCCATCCCGTCCCCCGAAGGCTTCCGCTTCGCCGTGCCGCTCGGGGATCGCTCGGAGTGGGCCCGCAACGTGCTCGCCGCCGGTCACTGCCGCATGCAGCTCCACGACATCGTGTACGAGCTCGACGAGCCGGTGCTCCTCGACCCGACCGAGGTCCCGGACGTCGCGGCGCCGGTCGCCTGGATCGGCGAGCGGCTCGGATGGAAGTACCTCGTCGTCCACCGGTTCGGTGAGCGCCCCGGGGACCTCGAGCCTGAGCTCGGCGGGGAGTCCCCGGCCGGAGCCAAGGAGCCTCGCGCGGCCGAGCCCGTCGCGGCGGGCTGACCGTCGACCGGTCGCGCGACCCGGGCGGATCGGCTACCGTTCGCGGCCATGGCGACCGATCCTGATCGTGCCGCTCTCGAGGCAGCCCTCGAGGGTCGAGGCCCGTACGAGCTCCTTGCCTGCGACCCTGCCCTCGCCGACACAGCCGTGTTCTGCGCCGCGTATGGCTTCGCGCTCGAGGATTCGGCGAACACGATCCTCGTCGCCGGGAAGGCCGATCCACCGGTCCACGGCGCGTGCGTGGTCCTTGCTACCCATCGCCTGGACGTCAACCGGGTCGTCCGGAAGCTGCTGGGGACGAGGAAGGCGTCGTTCGCGTCACCCGAGGAGACGCGAGCCGTCACCGGTCACGAGATCGGGGGCGTGACCGTCTTCGGGCTGCCGGACGCGCTGCCGGTCTGGATCGACGCTGCTGTCATGACGCGCGAGCGGATCGTGCTCGGCGGGGGCAGCCGCTCCTGGAAGGTGCTCGCTCCCGCGACGATCCTGCGCACGATCGGCAACGCAACTGTCGTGGAGGGGCTGGCGGCACCGGCTCCGGCCCGAGTCGAGAGCGACGCGGCCAACGACTGATCGGGACCGCCTCCAGCGACGCGGCCACGGCGGGCGGCCCCGTCTCAGCTCCCGAAGCGCTCCACCAGCAGGCCGTGGCGGAGGCCGCGGTCACTCACGGTCAGGGTCTCCTGGCCCAGCAGCTCCATCACCGTCCGGACGATGCAGGCGCCGGCAAGGATGACGTCGGCCCGCTTCGGCTGGAGGCCCACGATCGAGCGTCGCCTCTCGAGATCTTGCGACCGATACAGCTCGATCTGGCGGTCGATCTCGGCGCGGTCGAGAACCGTCCCCTGCACGACGTCGGGGTCGTACGTCGCCAGGCTGTGCTTGACGGCGGTGATGTTCGTCACCGCGCCGCCCATCGCCACGAGGGCAGCGGGCGTCGGCCGGCCGGCGATCCGGGAAAGGTCGGCCGTCATCGCGGCGCGGGCCTCGGCCAGCACCTCCGGCGTCACGACGCCGGAGAGCCCGAAGCGCTCGGTGTAGCGGACCGCGCCAACGTCCACGCTGAAGCGCTCGTCGACCCGCGAGCCCTGTCCGAAGGTGAACTGCGTACTCCCGCCGCCGGTGTCGAAGACGACGAGGGCACCCTCGGCCAGGCCGAGACCCGCCTTGACCGCGAGATAGGCCAGACGGCTCTCCTCTTCGCCAGGGATGACCTCGACGGTCACGCCGGTCCGATCGGCGATCGCGGCAATCACCGCGGCGCTGTTGCCGGCGATCCGCAGACCGGCCGTCCCCACCGCCGCGATGGCCAGGGCGCCGTTGCGCCTCGCCTCATCGACCATCCCGCCGATCGCGAGAGCCGTGCGCTCGAGTGCCTCGGCGCTGATCGTCCCGCGCTCCTCGAGCCCTTCGCCGAGCCGCGTCAGCTCGGCCCGGTCGACGATCGCGCGCCAGGTTCCGCCCGCGGCCCGCTCGCCCACGTGGAACTTGACGGAGTTCGTTCCCACGTCGATCACCGCATAGCGGGCCGGCTCATCCTCGACGAGCGCCGCCAGGCCCCGCGGGTAGCTCGTGTTGACGAAGCCGCCCAGGCCCACCGACCGGACCGCGGCGACAACGGCTGCGGCGTCCTCGGACTCGATCGCGACCGTTCGCGTCGGCCGACCGTCCGCCACCACCTCGGAGACTTCGGCCGTGCAGCCGCCCACCACGTAGCGGACTCGGCGCTTGTGGACGTTCACGGCACGCATCCGGCCGCTCGGTCCCGCGAGCTCGGCGACGAACTGGTCGAGGGTGTACGCCTCCCGGTCGAGCGGAGGCGTGGGCAGGCGAAGAGACGCGAAGACCGTGGCCACGTCGGAGGCCGGCAGGGGGAAGTCGGCCTTCATCACCGGCCTCCACTGCTCGAGGCCGTCCGGGTTCACCTCGACGAGGATCTTGATGTCCATGAGGTCGGCGCGGACCTTCACGTTGTCGCCGGCCCCGGACAGGAGGTAGAGCTCGTCGCTTTCCTGGACCCCGGTTGGCGTCAGAGCCGCGAACGCCGCGTCGGCGCTCCCGAAGCGCTGCCCAAAGGCGCGCCACTCCCAGCGCGGAATGATCGTGGGCATCGCAGGACTCCCTCGCGGTGGGCGGCTGACGGCCGGGTGGTTGGCGAGCGGACGAGCCGTCGTTTCGGTGATGCTAGCGCACCACGCCCGGGCCGAGCAGTCCCGGCGGAACCCATCCGGAGCGGATCCCGTCTGGGTGCCATGCGACGAACACTTCTTCCCCTCTGGATCTCCACGAGCCTGCTCCTTGCGGCCTGCACCGGTGCCGGCGCCGGGGGCTCGGCCAGCACGTCTCCCGACGGTGACCCACCGGATCGGCCGCTTGGCCAGGGCCTCGATGGCCGAACCTTCCTGGCGACAGCAGCGATCGGCCACCTCCTCGTTCCCGGCTCCACCGTGCGCCTCTCGTTCGTGGATGGCCGGCTGGGCGCGAGCGGCGGCTGCAACTCGATGGGCGGCTCCTACGTCATCGACGGCGACCGGTTGGCGGTCGAGCAGATGATGACGACCGAGATGGCCTGCGAGCCGGCGCTCATGGCACAGGACCAGTGGCTGGCCGCGCTCCTTGACGGGGCGCTCGTCGGGCTGGCCGGAGACACGCTGACGCTGGCGAAGGACGGGGACCGGCTCTCGCTGCTGGACCGCGAGGTCGCCGACCCGGACCGCCCCCTGATCGGCACGCGCTGGGTCGTGGACGGCCTCGTGGAGCGTGACGCGGTCTCCAGCGTGCCGGCCGGCGTCGTGGCTGCCCTGACGTTCTCGGCCGGGCGCGTCGATGTCGAGGCCGGGTGCAATCGGGGTGGGGGAGCGGTATCCGCGACCGACGCGACGCTGACCTTCGGGCCGATCGCTCTCACCAAGATGGCCTGCGAGGGGGACGCCACGGAGGTCGAGCGGCTCGTCTCGGAGGTGCTGTCAGGCGACGTTCCGTACTCGATCGAGGCGGGTATGCTCCGGCTCGACGCCGGGGCCACGGGCCTCACGCTCCGCGCAGCCCCGTGACGGAGGTTTCGAACCCTCTCGGCCGGCTCCCTGAACCGGGCCAACGACGTGTCGCCGGCAACGTCATGCTGGGCCGGGAGGACCGGGCTCGAGCCTGGCCGGCGCCCCGGCCGGCTGTGACCGTTGGAGGTTCGCGATGGCCGCTCCGCACTCATTTGCCGGCTTCACGCCCGGCGCGATCCAGTTCCTGACCGACCTCGCCGCGAACAACGACCGCGCCTGGTTCCAGCCGCGCAAGGACGAGTACGAGCGGCTGCTGAAGGAGCCGCTGGAGGCGCTCTGCGCGGCGCTCGGCCGAGCGCTTCGCCGCGCGTGGGCATCCCGCTCGCAGGCCGACCCGAAGCGCTCGCCCTTCCGGATCTACCGGGACACCCGCTTCAGCAAGGACAAGTCGCCCTACAAGACGAACGTGGGGGCGAGCTTCCCGTGGATCGCGGCGGCCGACGGGGCAGGCGAGTCGGTCGACGCCGGCGCCCACGGAAACGGTGGCTACTTCCACTTCCAGCCGGGCGAGATGTACGCCGGCGGCGGGATGTGGCGGGCCGAGAAGCCGCGCCTCGACGCGCTGCGGCGGGCCCTCGTCGAGCGGCCCGACAGCGTGCGGGAGGCGATCGAGGAGCCGGGCTTCGTCGCCTGGTTCGGCAGGACGTGCGAGACCCACGAGTCCTTCAAGCGGATCCCGCCGGGCTACCCGCCGGACCACCCGCTGGCGGACATGTTCCGCTGGAAGGACGTCGTCTTCGGGCGGCGGCTGTCCGACGCCGAGGTCTGCTCGCCCGGGCTGCCGGACCTGCTCGCCGACGGCTACGCGGCGGCGATGCCGGTCTTTCGCTTCCTCGCGACGCTGCGCTGATCGGCGGACAAACAGGAGGCCGTTTCGCGCCGAATGCCTCTGGACGCGCGTGGTAGGGCCGAGGCGATGCTGCAACGAGCAACGGTGCCCGCGTCGCGCCCGGCCCACCGGTGCCGCTCCATGGACAGGACCCCGCGCGCGTCCCCGGGGAGATCGCGCCGTGCCACGTTCGCTGACTCCGGCCAGTGGCCCTCGGATCACGGGCACCCGTCTGGCCGGCCTCGTTGCCGTGCTCGCGCTCGCGGGCTGCGAGAGCGCGCCCGCGCCGGCGCCCCAGTCCAGCGGATCGGCGCCCCAGGCCACGGAGCCGAGTGCGGCCTCCACCGCCACAGCGACCCCGCCGACCATCCACCGGTTCGCCACGACGCCCCAGGGCACACAGTTCCAGGTCCCCGCGACCGATCGCGATCTTGCGGGCGTCCGCATTGTGATCCCGCCTGGCGCGTTGGCAGACGAGACCGGGCTGGACGATCTCGGTCGGTCAGGCGACGCCGGACGTGGCCTCGCTGGCGGAGGCAGATCCGGCCTTCTTCTTCGGGTTCGCCGACTCGCTCCTGGCCAGCCTGCCAGCGGGCACCGCCCATCCCGTCTATACGCCGTTCCTGGCTCTCGGCGCGGCGCGGCTGGTGGGACCGGGGCTGGAGCTTGGACCGGATGGACTGGCGTTCGACGTGCCGATCGAGGTCAACCTCCCCGGAAGCCTGGTTGGCGACGTGGGGGACGACCTCGTGGTGATCGCGCTGGCAGATGAGCAACGAGTTCCAGGATGCGTTGGCTCTGCTTCGTGGCGACGGCGACGACGAGGACGGCGCCCGGTACCACTACTTCGGCGCTGCGATCTACAGCTTCGTCTACGCGCACCAGAAGGACCTCGTGGCGAAGCTGGCCGCGGAACACTCCGTCGACATGGACCTGCTGGCCAGAATGCGGGTGGCCGGTGCGTCGTTCGCGGCCCCCGCTCCAGAGTCGACCGTGCGGCTCGAGGAGGCGTGGGTCTCCGGCGACATCTTCTCGGACGTGACCGAGTACGCCGTCGACCTCCAGGGCGTCACCTTCGGCCGCGCCCTGTACGAGCACGTCACGGCCCGTGCAGCGGGCCGCGAGTCACCCGTGACGGCACGCCCCTGCAACTCGATGGAGGGCGAGCTCGACCTCACGAGCATGCCCGGCGTCGACCCTCAGGCGGTTGAAGCGTTCGAGAAGCTCGTGTCCGAGAACCGCATCTCGCTGACGATCGAGCAGGGGGACAAGGCCGCAGCCGCCCCGGCCAGCGCCACCGGTGAGTTCGTGCTCACGATCGTTCTCTAGCCCGAGTTCCTGTGGGGTGTCCAGACGGGCATCGGGCAGGCCCTTGGTGGTGGTCCTGCCGATCCGATGCCCCCGTCCTGGGCGGGACTGCTCTGCCACGACGAAGCTCGTCGGCACGATGAAGGGCAAACAGGTCCTGGCCGGGACGAAGGGCACCGCCAGCTTCGAGGGAACGGCCACGATCAAGACGACGTCGACGGTCCGTGGTTGCGAGGACACCGGCGCCAACATCCGGGCGAGCGAACCCCAGACGATGGCGAAGATCCCGTGGAGCGCAGTCGGCGACGAGACGGCGATCCACGGTGAGATCCAGATGAAGGCCTCGAAGGCTGAGGCGGCCTGGACCCTGTCGTTCGACGTGCGCCGGCCCTGACGGGCGCCGGGGCGATCCACCGGATCCGCGAGAGCGCGCTCAAGCCTCGGCGAGGACGTCGCGCAGCTTCGCGGCGAACGCGTCCGGCTCGCCGGTCTGGCCGTACTCGCCGCCGAGGAAGCCACCGTGGTCGCTCGGGAAGCGTGACCGGCTCGGTGCCGAGGCGCTCGGCGACGGCGATCGCCGCCGCGGTTCGCCAGCTCGCCCTCCGACTCCGCGCCGACGGCGACGACGATCCGCGTCGGCGGCCGCCCGGAGGGCGTCGAAGTCGGGCTCGTAGTGCGTGCATGGTGACGATGTTCTGGGCGAGCATCGGGTCGGTCCGCGTGCCGTCGTCCTCGGTCGGCATGCCGAACATGCGCGGGATCCGGCGCGGGCTGGCTCGAGCGTCCGCGGCCGTGAACGGGCCGTGGTGGCTCACGACGGCGATGAAGTGGGCCATGCCGGGCCCGAGCCGCGCGCTGGTAGGTGTCGCGTGACCGCCCCGGGCAGCCGCCAGCGCGCGCTCGCGATCGGGCAGGAGCGACGGCCGAGCGGCGGCTCGTGGGCGACGAGCGTCCGCACGTCGCCGGGGTGCGTCGCCACGAGCGCGAGCGCGTTGACGGCGCCGCCGCTGCTCGCGAACAGGTCGACCGGGCCCGCCGCCGATCGCCTCGATGACGCGATGGAGGTCGTCGGCGTGGAGCTCGGGCGTGCACCGGGCTGGTGCCGGTCGGCCTTGCTGCGCTCGCGCCGCGCGGGTCGTAGGTGACGACCGTGCGGTCGGCGAAGTGGCCGGCCAGGGTGCCGAAGCCGGCAGCGCCCATCGGTGAGCCGATGAGCATCAGGAGCGGCTCGGTGCTGGCGTCGGCCGCCGGACGTCGTAGGTGAGCGTGGCGCGCCCAGCGGTGTCGTCGGGGTCGCGTGTCGTGGTCGTGGGTCTCGTGGTCTGCGGGCAGCTCACTGTCGCCGTCGTGCTCCTTCCGCGAGGATCGCGTCGATCTGGCCGACGGCCTGCGTCAGGCCCTCCTCCATGCCCATGGCCAGGAGCTGCTCCATCGCCTCGGTGCTCGGGGAAGGTGCTCTCGATCGACATCCGCGTCCGGCCGGCGCCGATCGGCTCGATCGTCACGCGGACCTCGTTCAGCGGCATGTCCGTGTTCGGCGTGCCGTCGTCGTTGGCGAAGCCGTCGCGGAAGACGAGCCGGCGCGGCGGGTCGACCTCGACGATCTCCCAGTAGCCGCGCGGCTGGTCGCCCTCCGGGCCGGTCATGTGGTACTCGACGCGGCCGCCGGGCCGCAGGTCGTGCGCGGTGAACGTGGCGGGGTAGGTCGGCGGGCCCCACCAGCGCTCGAGCTGGCGCGGATCGGCCCACAGCTGCCAGACGCGCTCGGGCGAGGCGTCGAACTCGGCGTCGAGGGTCATGCGTCAGGGCCTCCGGGTCCTTGCGGACGGCGGTCACGGTCATCGGTCGGTCCTCCTTCGCTGTCGGCGACGAGGTCGGTCATGCGGTCGATCCGCCCGCGCCACAGCTCCTCGTACTGGTCGAGCAGGCGCGCGCGCGACGCGCAGCCCCTCGAGGTTGGTGCGGACGACCTTGCGGCGCCCGATGCGCTCCTTCGTGACCAGGCCGGCCCGCTCGAGGATCGCGACGTGCTTCTGCACCGCCGCGAAGCTCATCGGGTAGTGGCTGGCCAGCTCGGCGACGCCCTCCTCGCCGTCGATCGCCCGGCGGACGATGTCGCGCCGGGTGGCGTCGGCGAGGGCGCCGAACATGCGGTCGAAGTCGGGCGGCGATCTGCATACATACAACCATACGGTTGTATGACGGCTGTCAAGCGACCCGCCCGCGCCGCCGGGGGGGACGAGCCGCGCGGTGCGCGGAGGCACGGGAACGGCCGGCTGCGGCGGGGCGACGTCAATGATCCTCAGCGGTGCTGGTCGACGGGGATCGGGTTGCCGTCCGGGTCGAGGCCACGGCGCCGGTTGCGCTGGGCCGCCCACCGGTCGGGGAGGGCCGGGACCGGGATCCAGCCGGTCAGGCCCTGCTTCCGGGACGGGACTTCGACAGCTTCGCCCACACCTTGTCCAGCAGGTCGTCCCCGAGGGGCAGGCCGAACTCCCCGGTGAGGATGGCGCGGAGCTGCTCGAGGTCCCGAAGCTCGGTCCGCTCCCTGATGGAGAGATCCGGACCGAAGCGCATCAGCGCCCCCTCCCGGAACCCGGTCAGCCCCCCGGGGGTCTTGAGCATGCACATCAGCTGGTTGGTGAACGGGACCCCAGGGTGGGTCGAGTAGAAGTAGTTGGCCATCTCCACGTCGATCGGGCTGACCCAGGTGAGGTCGAAGCCCAGGACATCGAACCAGCCCCGGCCCGTCATGAGCTGCAGGACGTACGCGCCCCAGTCGGACTCGACGAGCTGGAAGCTCGAGCCCTCCTGCTCGAAGACAACGCCGGTCTGGAGAGGCATCGGCTCGACAATCCCGGTCCGCCGAAGCCGACGTCGACGATGTACGTCCCGCCGTCCACGTCCACGGAGTAGAGCAGGTGGCCCCGCGGCCCGCGCTCCGGGCGCCCCATGATGACCCGGGCGAGGAGCATCCTGGGCTCGAAGCCGACCGCGCCCATGGCTCCCCCGAAGAGGAGGTTGAGCTCGAAGCGGTCGCCGCCGCGCCGGCCGAGGACGAGCTTGCGCCACAGGGACTCGCGGTCCAGCGAGACGCGCACCCCGGCCAGGGGGTCGAGGTTCTCGAAGGGGATGGCGGTGAGCTGCGCTCGGGCCATCTCGGTCAGGAACGCGAGTGTCGGCTCAGGCGTCGAGCGCACCCCGATCCGCTGGAGGTACCGCTCCAGGTCGAACTCGCCGTCGGCACCAGCCATGGACCTCCCCTGCTTCGAATGTGGGTCGAACGCGCGGCTCCCTGGCCGCGTGGGTGATCGGGATCGTAGCTGGTCGGGCACGGCTGAGGCGACGCGGCGGAGGAGCCTAGCCGGCGACGACCCGCGTCAGCCGGCCGGCGAGATCATGGTGACGCCACGAGATCCATGCTTGACACCCCCTTCTCATGCGAGAGCATGGCGTTCATGAAGCACGTCGACCATCTCGAAGGGCGGGCAGGTGTCGATCCCGGCCGAGGTGCGCCATCGATGGCGGACGAAGCGGCTGCTCATCGACGACCGGGGGGGCGAGCTGGTCCTCCGCCCCATCCCGGACGATCCGATCGCCGCCGCACGCGGCTCGCTCGCCCGGCGCTCCGGCCCGGCCACGATGGAGCTCGGATGACGCCGCTCGGGCACGGTCGCGCGAGGAAGAGGCGGCGGCACGACCGAGGCCCCGAGGGACGGACCGCTGACCGTCTTCGATGCGCAAGGCGATGATCGCGCTCCTGCTGGACGGGCCGGCCGCGGGAGCGGTCGAGGCCGAGCTGCGCCGATCCTGCCCGCCGCTCATGGATCTCCGCAATCAACCTCGCGGAGAACGTCGACGTGACGGCACGGGTGTTCGGGCAGCCGCGGACGAGGTGCGAGCGGCGCTCGAGCTGCTCGAAGCCGGCGGCCTGGGGACCATCCCGGTCGACCGCGACATCGGCGTGGAGGCGGGCCGACTCCACGCCCGCTTCTACGATCGGCGGACGAGCCGCGTCTCCAGGGCGGATTGCGTCGCCCTCGCGACCGCGATGTCGCTGGGCGAGCCGCTCGCGACGTCCGACGCTCCGCTGGCGGCCGCTGCGTGGGCAGTGAGCGTCGATGTCCTGTCGCTGCCCAACGCGCGGGGCCAGCTACCGAGCACATGAAGCGGTGGCGCCCGGGTGACGAGCGGCTACCAGAGCGCGACGCCCCGCACTGGATCGTGGGCCAGCAGACGGTCGTCCTTGGTGATGAGGCGCCAGCCGTGCTCGAGGGCGGTCGCGAAGATCAGCCTGTCCGCCGGGTCACGCGGGAACGACGGCGGAAGCGCCACGGCAGCGGCAGCGATGGCGGGCGTGAGCGGGGCCGTCCGGAGCTCGCGCGCCAGCTGATCCAGCCAAGACTCGCGGCACGCAGGGGAGCGGCCGTTCTGAATGCAGCGATGCGCGGACCCGTCGACGCACTCGTGGCAGCATTGGAGAGTCGTCTCTCAACAAACATAACTAGTATTATCGGAAGTAGCGTGGGACGCACGAGGTGGGGTCGCAGCCTGCGTAGCGACGCCGTCAGCGAGTCGCAGTCGGATCGAGGACCCGGACGCCCGTGCGCTCGACATCGCGGACGTTTCGCGTGACGAGAACGAGGTCGTGCTCGAGGGCGGTGGCCGCCAGCAGGCCGTCCACGGTCGGGATCGGATCCGGGACGTTCAGGCTGCCCCACCGGTCGGCCACGCGTGCGTCAACGGGCAGCGCCCGCTCGGCGAAGTCGCTCGCCAGCCGGTCCAGCCATTGTTCGAGCGCGAGGCCTGACGGCGCATCGCGGCGGCGGATCGACGCAATTCCCCGCCGGATCTCGCCGAGCACCAGGACGCTGGTGAACAGCTCGGCCTCCCGCGCTTCGGCGAACCAGGCCTGGATCCCAGCGTGCGCCCGGACACCCTTGCGGAGCTCCGAGAGGACGTTGGTGTCGACCAGCCAGCTCACATGGATGCCCGAGGCATGTCGCGCTCGAACTCGAAGTCCTCGTCGGCGCCAACGTCGGGCATCGAGGCGAGCGCCGCCTTGAACGATCCGCGCTCCAACTCCTCGGTGAGGGCGGCGCGCAGGATCTCGCGGTGCTCGGCTTCAGCGGAGCGGCCGTGCCGGACCGCGCGCCGCTTGAGCGCGCCCACGATCTCCTGCCCCACATTGCGGACGATCAACTGACTCACGTCGTCACCTCTGATAGCGATGATAGCAGTCCTGGTCAACCGTGGCGCGGTCGGCGGCTGCTACTCCAGGCGGACGCCAGGTCCCTGTCGACGTAGCCTCGGCGCTTGACGTGGTCCGCCGCGGTGCCGGTCGCCGCGAGGATCGCCGCCACGTCCGCGTCGAGCGTGGGCTCCCAGGCGGCCAGGAGTGCCAGCCCGAAGGTCTCCCCTGCCCTGGCGACCGCCCGCGAGGCGTCGGTGTAGCCCAGGAGCTCGACGCGGCTCTCGAAGATGTCCCAGTCGCGGACGGTCACGACCGTCCCGCGGCATCGCGCACCACGTCGACGTCGAGGTCGACGAAGACGAGACGGCCGCCCCGCGAAGGTGCACCGGGAGTGCGGCATCCACCTTCACCTCGAGCAGCCGCCGGCCTCGTCCAGCTTCACCAGGATCGTCGCCGGGGCGCGGGTGCCGAGCCAGCGCAGGGTCACGCTCGCCGGCTGCTCGGCGCCGCCGGGGGCGAGGAGGCGTCCGCTCGTCGCGCCCTCGCACGTGGCGCACGACGCGCCAGCCGCGACCGGCGGTGCCGACGAGGTCGCCGTCCCACTGCCAGCGGTCTCGACGCTCGCCGTGCTTGCGCTTCACGACGACGACGCGGCGCGGGACGGCCAGCGGCCGGAAGGGGCCCGGCAGGCGCAGGTCGAGCGCCTCCGGCCGGCAGGTCACGGCGCCGGTGCCTCCCGGAGCGTCTCCGGCCCAGCGGGCGGCGGCGGCGTCAGCTCGCCGGCCAGGGCGGGCGCGACCCGGCCGCGCACCCGCACGTCGCGATCCCGGTACTCGAGCTCGATCGCGCCACGCTCCCGGACGCGCGCGAGGAGCTCGCCGGCGGCATAGGGCACCGCAACGTCGACGTCGACCCCCAGCGACGCGAGGACCGCGGCCAGCTCGACCCGGAGGGCGTCGAGGCCGAAGCCGGTGCGTGCCGAGATGAGGACGCTGCCCGCGACGATCGGGGCATCGGCCGGCCCGCCGGTCGCCCCCAGCAGGTCGGCCTTGTTGAAGGCCACGAGGCGCGGCTTCTCCCCTGCCCCGAGCTCGTCGAGGACCGTCTGGACGGTGGCCCGGTGCTCGGCGAAGTGGCCGTCGGAGGCGTCGACGATCTCGATGAGGACGTCGGCCCGGGTCACCTCCTCGAGCGTGGCCCGGAAGGCGTCGACGAGCTGGTGCGGCAGCTTGTGGATGAAGCCGACCGTGTCGGTGATGATCGCCGTCTGCCCATCGCCGAGCTTGACCTGGCGACTGGTCGGGTCGAGCGTGGCGAAGAGCTTGTCCTCGGCCAGGGTCACCTCGCTGCCCACGAGGGCGTTGAGCAGCGTCGACTTGCCGGCGTTCGTGTAGCCCACGATCGAGACGGTGGGGACGAGTCTCCGGTCGCGGCCCCGGGCGGCCGTCGCCCGCTGCTGGCGGACGTCCTCGACCCGCTCCTTCATCTTCTTGATCCGCTCGCGGATGATCCGCCGGTCGGTCTCCAGCTGCGTCTCGCCGGGGCCGCGCGTTCCGATCCCGCCGCCCGTCCGCGACAGGTGGGTCCACATGCGGGTGAGCCGCGGCAGCTGGTACTCGAGCTGGGCCAGCTCCACCTGGAGGCGCCCCTCGTGGGTCCGGGCGTGCTGGGCGAAGATGTCGAGGATCAGGCGGCTCCGGTCGATGACCTTGACCTTCGAGGAGCTCCTCGAGGGCGCGCTGCTGGCCGGGCGACAGCTCGTCGTCGGCGACGAGGACGCTGAAGCCGGTCTCCGCCTTCGCCGCGAGCAGCTCCTCTGCCTTGCCCTTCCCCACGTACCAGTTGGGGTCGACGTGGCGCCGGTTCTGCCACTCGGCGCCCACCACCTCGGCGCCGGCGGTCTCGGCGAGGGAGGCCAGCTCGGCAAGGCTGTCCTCGGCGTGCCAGCCGGGGTCGTCGCCGGTGTCGACGGCGACGAGGAACACCTTCTCGATGGGCGGGGCGAGATCGATCGTGGTGGCTCGGGGCATGGCCGCGAGCATAGCCGACGCGACGGGCGGCGGCCTCGGGCCGACGAGCCGGCGGCCTCGGCCGACGACGCGTCGACCTCAGGCGACCGGAATGACGACCTCGGTCCGCCAGCGCGACGGATCCGGCTCCGTCTCCGGATCCGTCCAGTAGACCTCCCACATCGGCCCCGCGACCGCGCGTCCCTGGCCGGCGATCCAGCCCATGAGCGCCCCGTACGTCTCGCCCAGCGTCTCGTACGGCCCCACGTGCCAGCCCACGGCGAGCGTGCCGCCGGGCAGCTCGACCGGCTCAGCCCGCCCGTGCGACGCCGGCGCGGGAGCCGGCAGCGGGACACCGGCCTCGTAGTCGAGCTCGGCCGCGAAGTCGGACAGGTAGCGGCCGAAGGGCGGCCCGGACGGCGTGCAGGCCCATCGCCTCCGCGGCGTGCCAGACCTCCGGCAGGGCGACGGCGAACTGGGCCGGGATCTCGGCGACCGGCGAGTGGAGCCGGATCCCGAGGACGGGCTGGGGCTCCGCGCTCCTGGAGCTCGAACGTGGGCATCGTTGCCGACCTCCTCGCGTCTGCGCTCGTGCGGGGCGTGCAGCCGCGGATGGCGAGCCGGAGCCGGGGCGCCCCTGCGATTCTCGCACCGGCCTCGACGCGCCGTGACGGCGCGATCGAGCCGATCGGCGCCCCGTCAGGCGCCGCGCCAGCGTCTCAGCCCTCCGCGAAGTCGACCGCCGCGTCGATCGCGCGCCGCCGCGCGTCCGCCTCGGTGGCGTCGATCGCGAGGTCAGCCCGCTCCCGGCGGAACCACGTCCGCTGGCGGCGAGCGAAGGCGACGTTGCGGCGGACGTTGACGGCAAGGTAGCCGCCCCGGTCGAGACGACCGTCCAGGAGGTCCCACGCCTCGCGGTAGCCGATGGCGGAGAAGGCGGGCAGGCCCGGGTCGAAGCGCGCGCGGAGCGCCTCCGCCTCGGGGAGGATGCCGCCATCGAGCTGCGCCTCGGCGCGCGCGTGCGATCCACGCGCGATGGCGGTGCGTGGTCGGCGCACGTCGAGGTCGATGCGCAGGATGGGCCCCGGGTAGCCGCGCGGCGTCGGGCAGGGCGGCATCGCCGGCAAGAGTGGCGATCTCGAGCGCCCGGACGACGCGCCGCGGGTTGCGCAGGTCGGTCCGGCCGGCGAGCGCGGGTGCCAGTCCCCGGAGGCGCGTCGACCAGCGACGGCAGCCCGTCGCGGGCCAGGTCCGCCTCGAGCGTGGCCCGCACCTCCGGGTCCCAGGGCAGCTGCTCGACCGGAAGGCCGCCCGCGACGGCCGCGATCCAGAAGCCGGTGCCGCCCGCCAGGATCGCGACCCCCTCCGCGTCGGCGAGCGCCGGCCAGCACGCCGGTGGCGTGCTCGACGAAGTCGGCGACGGAGAACGGCTGGTCCGGCTCCGCCAGATCGAGGCCGTGGTGAGGCACGCCGCGGCGCTCCTCATGGTCGGCTTGGCCGTGCCGACGTCCATGCCGCGGTAGACCTGGCGGGAGTCGGCCGAGATGATGTCCGCCGGCCGCCCGGGCGCCCGGATCGGCGAGGGCGATCTCGATCGCGAGGTCCGTCTTGCCGGTCGCGGTGGGGCCGGCAACGACGACGAGGGGCGGCCGTCGCTCCGAGGACCGGCCGGTGCGCGAGGCCAGCGCATCCGCGGGCGACGCCGACATGGCGCTCCCCTCCCCCGCCCTACGCAAGAACGCCGCGCAGGCTGTACGGTCCGGCGCCCACGATCCGCGTCTCCACGATCTGCCCGACGAGGTCCGGCGATCCGGGCAGGTGGACGAGCTTGTTCTCGCGCGAGCGGCCGAACAGGCGCACGACACCGGCGGGCAGGGGCCCGGCGAAGGGGTCCTCCCCGGCCAGTGTGAGGGCGACCGACCGACGTTCCTCGGGGGCCTCCTCGTCGTGGTCGTGGGGGCGTGGCCGGGCGACCGCGTCCACGAGCACCGAGGCTCGGCTCCCGACGCGCTCCCGGTTGCGCTCGAAGCCGATCTCCTCCTGGACGCCGAGCAGCGCATTCAGCCGCTCGCGCTTCACGGCCGCCGGGACGTCGTCGGCGAGGCGCGTGGCCGGCGTTCCCGGGCGCGGCGAGTACGCTGCCGCGAAGACCTGGTCGTACCGAGCTTCCCGAAGGAGCGCGAGCGTCGCCTCGAACTGCTCATCGCGTCTCGCCGCAGAAGCCGACGATGACGTCCGTGCTGATCGCGATCCCGGGAACGGCCGTCCGGATCCGCTCCAGGCGCTCCCGGTAGTGCGCGATCGAGTACTGACGCCCCATCCGCCGCAGGACGGCATCGTCGCCCGACTGGACCGGCAGGTGGAGCGCCTCGCAGACGGACGGGCACTCGGCCATCGCGGCGATCAGCCGGTCGGAGAGGTCCCACGGGTGTGACGTGATGAAGCGCAGGCGCGGGATCGCCGGGCGTCCGTCGTCGCCGCGAAGCGCGTCGATGGCCCGGATCAGCTCGGCGAGGTCAGGACGGCCGGTCCGGTCGATCCGGCGGCCCGCCCAGCGCTCCTCGGCGGCATGGCCGAACCTCGTCTCGGCGGGCAGGTCGTGACCGTAGCTGTTGACGTTCTGGCCGAGGAGCGTGATCTCGCGATACCCGGCCGCGGCCAGCGCCCGCGCCTCCGCGAGGATCTCGTCGAACGGGCGGCTCCGTTCCGGACCACGGCTGAAGGGGACGATGCAGTAGGTGCAGGTCTTGTCGCAGCCGTAGATGATCGGGATCCACGCCGCGACGGACGAGTCACGCCGGAGGGCCCCCGCCGCGACGGCGGCCGCCCGCGAGCCGGGGAGATGGTCGGCTGCCGAGACCGGAGTGCCGTTGACGAACGTGGTCGCGGCGGTTGCCGGGGCGAGCCCCACCGGCCCCTGGGCCGAGGACAGGCCGAGCCGGTCCACGAGCTCCGGCTCCTCGTCGGGGCGCAGGAAGACGTCGACGGCCGGGAAGCGTCGTGCCAGTCCGCCCCGGTCCCGCTCGCGGACGGCGCAGCCGGTCAGGACGACCCGCATTCCCGGGTTCGCCGCCTTGAGCGTCCGCAGAACCCCCTGGCGCCCGATCACCTTGGCCTCGGCCGCCTCGCGGATCGCGCACGTGTTGATGACCACCAGGTCGGCCGCCTCCATCGACGACGCCTCAGCGCAGCCCGCGGCCAGGAGGCGTCCCGCCATCTCCTCGGAGTCGCTCCGGTTCATCTGGCACCCGAGCGTCCAGACCCAGAACCGGGGCAGGGCCTGGTCCTCCGGCCGGAACTCGGCCACGCGACCGTCGACGAGCTCGCACCGCGCTCAGGCCGGCGCCGGCCGACGCCCGCGGAGGGCCGATCTCGAGGACCGGGAGCTCTCGCGTCCTCATCGGGCGGCCGCCGCCGACGGCGGGCGCCGGGTCGCCGAGGGCCGCCCGCATCTCCGTCGGCCACGTCGTCGGGGATCCAGGTCTCCCCGATGGCGTCGGCATAGCTGCCCTCGTCGCCGTGGAAGTCCGTGCCGCCCGACGGGACCAGCCGGTGGGCGGTCGCCACGGTGCGCATCCGCTCGACGGTCGCGGCGTCGAAGCTGCGGTGGTGGACCTCGATCCCGCCGAGCCCCGCCTCGATGAGCTCACGGATCAGGGCCGGGCGCTCGGGCGCCGACGCGAAGTGGGCAAGGACCGGCAGGCCCCCGGCGCCGCGGATCGCGGCCAGGGCGTCGATCGGGCCGAGCGCCTCGCGCCGGACGTACCCGGGCCCGCCGGGCCCGACGACCCGGTCGAAGGCGTCCTGGACGTCGCGGGCGAACCCTGCCGCCACGAGAGCCCGGGCGATGGTCGGCCGGCCGAGCGACTCCTCGTCGCGGCGATCCAGGTCGGCGAGCTGCGCGTCCACCGGCATCTCGGCGCTCGCGCAGCCGCGCGAGCATGCGTTCGAACCGCCGCCGGCGCGCCCCCCGCTGGCGCTCCAGGAGTCCCTCGAACACCTCGGCGTCGGGATCCACGCCCAGGCCGACCAGGTGCAGCTCGCCGTCCGGGAGGTCCACCGCGTCGGGGACCGTGGCGTTGATCTCCACGCCCGGGAGCAGGGTGAAGCCGGCGGGGAGCGGCCGCGCCCCCTGCGCGGTCAGCTCGCGGTACCCGGCCAGCGTGTCGTGGTCGGTCAGGGCGAGGGTCCGCACCCCGGCGGCTGCGGCCGCGGCGACGAGCTCCTCCGGGGTCAGCAGGCCGTCGGACCGGAGCGAATGGGCGTGGAAGTCGGCCCTCGACGGGCTCGGCGGGATGAGGCGACCACTGGCCGGCGCGCGGCGGTCGCGCGGCATCAGGCGTGCTCCACGGTCCGTTGCAGCCGCTCGACGGCGAGGGCGCGCCCCGTCGCCGGTTCCACGTCGAGCCGAAGCGCGTTGAACACCACCGGCCAGCCGCCGACCTCGAACCGGGTGGGGAGGCCGTTGATGAACCGGGGCAGGACCGTGGCCGGATCGAACCCGATGACCGAGTGGAGAGGACCGGTCATCCCGAGGTCGCTCTGGTAGGCGGTGCCCTTGGGCAGGATCCGCTCATCGGCGGTTGGCACGTGCGTGTGGGTGCCGACGACCGCGCTGACGCGCCCGTCGAGATGAAGCCCGAAGGCGTTCTTCTCGCTCGTGACCTCGCAGTGGAAGTCGACGAGACGTACAGGCGGCAGTGCGTCGGCGCCCTCGTCGAGGAGACGATCGACATCCGTGAAGGGATTCTCGATCGGGATCATGTAGGTTCGGCCCTGGAAGTTCATCACGGCGACGTCCGTCCCGTCGGCCGCCTCGAACACGCCCCAGCCGCGCCCGGGAACCGCCGTCGGTCCCGTAGTTGTGGGGCCGCAGGATCCGCTCGTCCGCTTCGAGGGCCGGGTAGATCTCGCGTTTGTCCCAGATGTGATTGCCCGACGTGATCACGTCGACCCCGGCCGCGAAGAGGCTCGACGCGGTCCCGGCGGTGAGGCCCATCCCTCCGGCCAGGTTCTCGCCGTTGGCGGTGACGAAGTCGATCCCGTCGGTGGCCCGCAGCTCCGGCAGGATCCGCTCGATCGTCTCGCGGCCGGGCTTCCCGATGACATCGCCGATCATCAGGATCCGGCACGCGCGGGGCGTGCGGGGCGTGGTCACCCCTCCCCTACTTCGCGTACTCGACGGACCGCGTCTCGCGGATGACCGTCACCTTGATCTGGCCCGGATACGAGAGGGTCTCCTCGATCTTGCGCACGACGTCGCGGGCGAGACGGGTCGCGGAAAGGTCGTCGATCTCCTCGGGCCGGACGAGGATCCGGACCTCGCGACCGGCCTGGACGGCGAACGTGCGATCGACGCCGGGGAAGCTGCCGGCGATCGCCTGGAGGTCCTCGAGGCGCTTGACGTACATCTCGACCGACTCGCCCCGGGCGCCCGGCCGCGAGGCGCTGATCGCGTCCGCCACCTGGACGATCGGCGCCTCGACGCAGGCGTACTCGACCTCCTGGTGGTGCGCCGCAATGCCGTTGATCACCTTGAAGGAGAGACCGTGGCGCTGGGCAACCTGGGCGCCGATCGCGGCGTGCGGACCCTCGGTCTCGTGGTCGATCGCCTTGCCGATGTCGTGGAGCAGGCCGCCCGTCTTCGCCGCCTGGACGTCGGCGCCGAGCTCGGCCGCGATCACGGCGGCGAGGCGGCTCGTCTCGACGACGTGGTTCAGGACGTTCTGGCCGTAGCTGGTGCGGAACTTCAGGCGTCCGAGCAGGCGCAGGATCTCCATCGGGAGGCCCGGGACGCCCGCGTCGTAGGCGGCCGCCTCGCCCGCCTCGCGGATGACGAGCTCGACCTCCGCGCGGGCCTTGGCGACGACCTCCTCGATGCGGCCCGGGTGGATCCGCCCGTCGGCCATGAGCTTCGTGAGGGCGATCCGGGCCACCTCTCGGCGCACCGGGTCGAAGCCGGACAGCACCACGGTCTCCGGGGTGTCGTCGATGATCAGGTCGATCCCGGTCGCCTGCTCGAGCGCCCGGATGTTGCGGCCCTCGCGGCCGATGATCCGGCCCTTCATCTCGTCCGACGGCAGGTGCACGACCGAGACCGTGTGCTCGGCGGTGTGGTCCGCGGCGACGCGCTGGATGGCCGTCACGATGACGTCGCGGGCCTTCTCCTGGGCATCGTCGCGAGCCTTGCGCTCGATCGCGCGGGCCAGCCGGACGGCGTCGTTCTCCGCCTCGGCGCGCACCGCCTCGAGGAGCTGCGCCTTGGCTTCGTCGGCCGTCATCGATGAGATCTGCTCCAGGGCGGCGACCTGCTCGCTGCGGGCCTGGGCGAGCTCCTCGCGGGACCGGTCCAGCTCCCGCTCCTTCTCGAGGAGCTTCCGATCGCGCTCCTCCAGCATGTCCGTGCGCTGGTCCAGCTGCTCGTCCCGGGTGAGGAGGCGGCGCTCCAGGGAGGAGAGCTCGGAGCGCTTCTGGCGCGCCTCGTCCTCAGCCTCGCGCTGCAGACGGAGCTTCTCGTCCTTGGCCTCGAGGATCAGCTCCTTCTGCTGGGTGCGCGCCTCGGCGACGATGCGGCCGGCCTTCTCCTGGGCCGCTCGCATGGCCTGGCTGGCCCAGCGACCTCGGGCGAGGAATCCAATGGCAAGGCCGCCGCCGATGGCCGCCAGCAGGGCCACCACCACGACGATGGGGTTATCCATGATGTGCTCTCGCCTCCCGTCCGGCCGGGGCGCGGCCGTCGAGTCTGTCGCGGAATTGGCGATCGCCGGACCGGCCGCAGCGCCCCAGTGGGCTTCGCGGGCCGGCAGGCCGGCGTGGGCTCGCCGGGTGAAAGATGCATTACCACCGGCCGGGGACGCGGCCGGGTTGCGCACAGGGTACGGCCGGGGCGCGGGAGGGTCAAACGGCCCTCGTCGCCGGGGCGACCGGCCCTTACCGGTGGGCCTCCCCGCCCGCGGCTGCCAGCCAGGCCGCCACCGCACGGCCCGCCACATCGGGGTCGAACCCGTTGCGGGCGAGGAGCGCGTAGGCCTTCGCTCTGCGCTTGCGGAGATCCGGCTCGCGCAGGCCGCCCCTCCGCGGCGAGCGAGCAGCGCGGCCGCGGCAACCTCGTCGGCCGTCTCCGACGTGACCGATCGCGGGTGCCTCCGGCGCCGCATCCATCGGCGCCAGCTCGCGCTCGGCAAGCGCCGCTGCCATCGCTCGATCGGCGACGCCCTTCTGGCGCAGCTCGGCGCGCAGCGCCCGCTCGCCGCGCGGCCGGGCGCGGTCCCGCGACTCGACCCAGGCGCGGGCGAACGCCTCGTCGTCGAGCATCCCGAGATCCGTGAGGCGCTCGATCGCCACCGTCGACGAGCTCGGGCCGGTAGCCGGCGTCGCACAGCCTCCGCCGGACCTCGTCGACGGAGCGCGGGCGAACCTCGAGGAACCGCGCGGCGGCCTCGAGGACGACCGCCGCGTCGTCGACGCGCGCCGCGCCGGGCGCGACCCTCGGCTGGCGTCTCCCGCCGGCGCGTCACGCCCGGTACGGCCCGACCCGGGCCAGCTCCTCGAGGACGCGTGCCAGGCGTCCCGCATCGGGTGTCACGCCGAACCGCTCCTCCGAGCTCGGCCGGCAGCAGCTTCGGGATCTCGACGCCGCGCTCGCGCGTCGATCAGGCCGAGCATGCGGCGCACGACGGCGTCGTACTCGTCCGTGCGGCCGCCCGCCTCGATCAGGAAGACGGGGTCCTCGGTGACGAAGACCCGGCGAACGCGGCGGAATCGGCGGCGGTAGGCGTCGCGGTGGCCGGCGGACGAGGCCACGACGGTCTACTCGGCCTCTTCGATCCCCTCGACCGGGATCGCCGCCGTGGACATCCCGGAGCGGATCCGGCCCTCGATCTCGGCGGCCGACCGGCGGGTTGTCGCGCAGGAAGCGTCTTCGCTGCCTCCCGGCCCTGGCCGAGGCGCGTCTCGCCGAACGTGAACCAGGCGCCCGTCTTGGTGACCACGTCCATCGCCACGCCGACGTCGAGGAGGCCGCCCTCGCGGCTGATCCCCTCGCCGTACATGACGTCGAACTCGGCGACCCGGAAGGGCGGCGCGACCTTGTTCTTCACGACCTTGACCCGGACCCGGTTGCCGACGGCGTCCGTGCCGGTCTTGATCGTCTCGACGCGCCGGATCTCGAGGCGGACCGAGGCGTAGAACTTGAGGGCCCGGCCGCCGGGTGTCACCTCCGGATTGCCGAACATGACCCCGATCTTCTCGCGGAGCTGGTTGGTGAAGATGAGCGACGTGTTCGAGCGGCTCACGGCGCCGGTGAGCTTGCGCAGGGCCTGGCTCATGAGGCGAGCCTGGATGCCGACGAACGAGTCGCCCATCTCGCCCTCGATCTCGGCGCGCGGCACCAGCGCCGCGACCGAGTCGACGACGACGACGTCGATCCCGCCCGAGCGGATGAGCGTCTCGGTGATCTCGAGGGCCTGCTCGCCCGTGTCGGGCTGGCGAGACGAGCAGCTCGTCGACGTTGACGCCGCAGGCCCGGGCATAGCCCGGGTCGAGGGCGTGCTCGACGTCGATGAAGGCCGCGACGCCGCCGCGCTTCTGCGCCTCGGCGATGATGTGCTGGCAGAGCGTGGTCTTGCCGGACGACTCGGGCCGAAGATCTCGGTGACGCGGCCGCGCGGGATGCCGCCCACGCCGAGGGCGAGGTCGAGGGCGATCGAGCCCGACGGGATGACTCGACCTGCTGCCGCTCGGCCGAGCCGAGGCGCATGATCGAGCCGCGCCCGAACTGCTTCTCGATCGCGAGGATCGCGGCCTCGACCGCCTTCCCCCGCTCGCCCGCCGCCTTCTCGGTCGCCTGCTCGACCCGCCGGTCGCTCGTCATCGCCATCTCGTCACGCTCCTGTCCGTGCCCACGGCCCCGGCGGATCGGACGACGCACGCCCGCCCCGGATCTCAGCTCTCGTCCGTCTCGACGACGGTCCGCGGCTTCCGCTTCGGCTTGATGATCTCGACGCTCTGCGGCGGCTCGAGATACGGCGACAGCGTCGGCTTCGGATCGGCCGCCTTGGCCTTCTTCTTCGCTTCGCGATGAGGACGGTCTCGGGAGCCCATCGTCGAAGCGCCTCCGCGTAGCTCGAGGGTACCGGCACGGCCTTCACCGGGACTGCACTGCCGCTTCACTGCGGCTTGGCCGGCTCGCCAGCGAGCGCAGCTCCGGAAGGCGCTGGGGAAAGGTTCCGTCGCGCAGCGCGCTCCGGATCCCGGCCATGAAGTCTAGGGTGAAGGTCAGGTTGTGACAAGTCGCGAGGCGGTACGCGAGCAGCTCGCCGGCCCGGAAGAGGTGGGCGAGGTACGCCCGCGAGAAGCGCCGGCAGGCGAGGCAGCGACAGCCCTCCTGGATCGGCCGGGGATCGTCGCGGAAGCGTTCGTTGCGCAGGTTGAGGCGGCCTCCCGGGACCCACAGCTGGGCGTTGCGGGCCACCCGCGCCGGCAGGACCGAGTCGAACACGTCGACGCCCCGGTGGACCGCCTCGAGCATGTCGGCCGGGGAGCCCAGGCCCATCAGGTAGCGCACCCGCGGATCGCCGTCGAGTGGCGGACACGACGATGTCGAGGACCGCCTCGCGCTCCGCCGCCGTCTCGTCGCCGGCGAGGCCGCCGATGTTGAGCCCGTCGAAGGGGAGGCCGGCGATGAACGCGGTCGACTCGCGGCGAAGGTCCGGGTCGAGGCCGCCCTGGATGACGCCGAAGAGGGCCTGGTCCTCGCGGTGGTGGGCGGCCAGCGATCGCTCGGCCCAGCGGTGCGTCCGCTCGGTGGCGACGGCCACGTCGCGCGGGTCCGTCGACGCGGGCGGGACCGGCTGGTCGAAGGCGACGGCGACGTCGGGCCCGAGCGCCTCCTGGATCGCGATCGACGATTCCGGGGTGAAGCGATGCCACGACCCGTCGTGGTGGCTGCGGAACGTGACCCCGTCGTCGTCGATCGCGTTGAGGTCGCCGAGCGAGACGACCTGGAAGCCGCCCGAGTCGGTGAGGATCGGTCGATCCCAGCCCATGAAGCGATGGAGGCCGCCGAGCCGCGCGATCCGCTCGTGGCCCGGACGCAGGTAGAGGTGGTACGTGTTGGCCAGGATGATCGCGGCGCCGGCCTCCTCCAGGTCGTCGGGGTGGAGCGCCTTGACCGTGGCGTTGGTGCCGACGGGCATGAAGGTCGGCGTCTCCACGGCCCCGTGCGGGCAGCTCCAGGCGGCCGAGTCGCGCCCGGGTGGAGCCGTCGGCGGGCGGCGGAACGAGGACGTCGAACCTGGCGGCGCCCGGCACGGGCGAGCTCAGGCCTCCGGGGCAGCCGGGGCCGCGTCGAGCGCGCCCTCCGGGCCGTCCTGGTGCGCCGGCCGGGGTGCCCGTCAGCCGCGCCGGGCGCCTCCCAGAGCGACGGCTCGCGCTCGGCGCGGCGCGGCGGGATCTCGTAGCCCAGCGCCGCCAGGTGGGCGCGGGCCCGGTCCGTGGCAACCCGGCCCTGCGGCGTCCGGTCCAGGAACCCGATCCGCAGCAGGAACGGCTCGTAGACGTCCTCGACCGTCTCGTCTCCTCGGCCAGGACCGCCCCGAGCGCCGCCACCCCGACGGGGCCGCCGCCGAACTTCTGGATGATGGCCGCGAGGAGCCGGCGATCGGTGGCGTCGAGGCCGAGGGCGTCGATCTCCAGGACGCCCATCGCCTCCTCCACCGACGCCAGGCTGATCCGGCCGTCGCCGTGGACCTCGGCGTGGTCGCGGACGCGCCGCAGGAGCCGGTTCACGATGCGCGGGGTGGCCCGGGCGCGGCCGGCGATGGCCACGGCGGCCTCGTCCGACACCTCGATGCCCAGGATCCGGGCCGAGCGCCGCACGATCGCCACGAGGTCGTCGTCGGCGTAGAAGTCGAGGCGGTAGACGGCCCCGAACCGGTCCCGCAGCGGGCCGCTGATCCGCCCGGCGCGCGTGGTCGCGCCCACGATCGTGAACGGCCGGAGCGTCAGGCGGAGCGACCGCGCCGACGGCCCCTTGCCGATCATCACGTCGAGGGCGTAGTCCTCCATCGCCGGGTAGAGGATCTCCTCCACGGCCCGGTTGAGCCGGTGGATCTCGTCGATGAAGAGGACGTCGCGCTCGTCGAGCGAGGTCAGGATCGCGGCCAGGTCCCCTGCCCGCTCGATCGCCGGGCCCGACGTGTACCGGATCGTCACGCCGAGCTCGCGCGCGATGATCGTGGCGAGCGTCGTCTTGCCGAGCCCGGGCGGTCCGTGCAGGAGGACGTGGTCCGCCGCCTCGCCCGCGCTGGCGCGCTGCGGTCAGGAGCACCGAGAGGCCGGCCTTGACCTCGCGCTGGCCCAGGTACTCGTCGAGGCTGCGCGGCCGCAGCGAGCGCTCGACCGCCACCTCGGTCTCGTCGACGAGGTCGGCCGCGAGGAATCCGGAGCCGTCGGTCATCGGCCGCGAGTCTAGCACGGGACACGCCCATGTTTCGCACGGATGTTCGAACGCCCGTCGACCGCGTCATCGGGCAGGCTCGCGCCCGTCAGGCGGTGCCACCGGAGATGGCCCGGAGGGCGGCCTTGACCCGGTCCTCGAGCGTCGCCCCGGGCGCGGCCGCACTGGCCGCCCGCGCCGCCTCCCGGGCCTCGGCGAGCGTGTAGCCGAGCGCCTGCAGCGCGGCCACGACCTCGCCCTCGGTCGGCCCGTGGGCGCCGCGCGGCCCGTCGGCCGCCGTCGCTGCGGTGCCGGCCGCGGCGACCTTCTCGCGCAGCTCCAGGATGATCCGGCCCGGCGAGCCGCTTGCCCACGCCGCTGATGGAGGTCAGGACGGCCTCGTCGCCGGCGAGGATCGCGAGCTGCAGGTCGGCCACCGGGCGGCTGCCGACGATCCCGAGCGCCACCTTGGGTCCGACCCCGGTCACCGTCAGGAGGAGCCCGAAGAAGCCCGAGCTCGTCCGCCGTCCGGAACCCGTAGAGGGCCTGCAGGTCCTCCCGGACGAGGTGGTGGGTGTGGAGCTTGAGCCGCTTCCCGGGCTCGGCGGTCGGCGAGCACCGCCGGCGCGGCGAAGACCCGGTAGCCGATCCCCCCGACCTCGAGGACGAGGCTGTCGGCGGCGACGCTCGCGACCTGGCCCGTCGACCGAGGCGATCATCCGACGCGGTCGGGGCGGGCTGCGCTGCGGGAGCGCCGGGCGGGCGGGCGCGCGTTCCGCGCGGTCCCGCTGCTCCAGGCAGTGCCGTCCCACTCCTCCAGCATCCGCTCCTCGCGGTCCAGGGCGTCACGGACGGCGCGCTCGTACGGCGTCTCCCCCGAGCGGCCGGGGCGCGGCCGCCGCGCGGTCGAGGATGCCGGCGTTGATCCGCTCGCCCGGCCGCTCGCGGTTGGCGGTCCAGATCGCGATGGCGAGGGCGTCGGCGGCATCGTCCGGCTGGGGCGGCTCCGGGAGCCCGAGGATGACCTGGACCATCCGCCCGACCTGGCCCTTCTCGGCCGCCCCGTACCCGGTGACGGCGATCTTCACCTCGGACGGCGTCGCCTCGCGGACCTCGAGCCCGTGGGACGCGGCGGCCAGCAGGACGACGCCGCGCGCATGGCCCACGGCGAGCGCGGTCTGGACGTTGCGGGAATGGAAGATCCGCTCCACCCCGACGAGCGTGGGCCCGTGCAGCTCGATGAGATCCTCGAGGAACAGGTGGATGGCGAGGAGCCGCTCGGCGAGCGGCAGGTCCGCGCCGGTGTGGAAGACCCCGAAGTCGACGGCCCGCAGCCGGCTCCCCGTCCGTTCGACGAGGCCGTAGCCCAGCGAGGCGGTTCCCGGGTCGATCCCGAGGACGATCACCCGGCGACCTCGGCCAGGATCTCGTCGGTCAGCTCGAGGTTGCTCGTCACCCGCTGGACGTCGTCGAGGTCCTCGAGGTGCTCGACGAGGCGCAGGTTCTGGCGGGCGCGCGACGCGTCGACGGCCATGGGTCTGCTTCGCGATCATCGCCGCCTCGGCCGACTCGATCGCGACGCCGGCGCGCACCAGGGCCGCCTGGACCGCCTCGAGGTCGCCCGGCTCGGTGTAGATCTCGAGGGGGTCGGTGGATGTCTCGACGTCGCTCGCGCCGGCATCGATGGCGAGGAGCGCGACCTCGTCGGGGTCGGACCCCGCGCGCGCCACGGAGATCACGCCGCGCTGCTCGAACTGCCAGGCGACCGCCCCGAGCGCGGCCAGCTGGCCGCCGGCCTTGGTGAAGATGGAGCGGACCTCGGCGACCGTCCGGTTCCGGTTGTCGGTGGCCGCCTCGACGAGGACCGCGACGCCCCCGGGGCCGTAGCCCTCGTAGACGATCTCCTCGTACTGGACGCCCTCGCCGCCCGCCGGTCGCCTTCTCGATGGCGCGCTTGATCGTGTCGAGCGGCATGTTGGCCGCGCGGGCCTTCTCGATCGCCAGGCGGAGCCGGAAGTTGCCGTCGGGATCGCCGCCGCCGGCCCGGGCCGTGAGCGCGATCTCGCGCCCCATCTTGGTGAAGATGGCGCCGCGCTTGACGTCGTTGACGCCCTTGTCGCGCTTGATCTGGGACCATTTCGAGTGACCGGACATCGGGGCGGAGTATAGCGGACTATCATGCTCGGAACGCCGGGCCCGGCCGGGCTTCCAGCGCCACCGGGTCCCGCACGACGACGTCCACCACGGGCCTCCGCCCGCACCACGAGGTTCCATCGCACCGATGACCACGAAGAGCGTCGACACCGCCCACCTCCGCAGCGTCGTCCTGGCCGGCCACGCCGGCGCGGGCAAGACGACGCTGGCCGAAGCCCTGCTGTACCGGACCGGGGCGATCTCGCGCCAGGGTCGCGTCGAGGACGGCACGACCACGCTCGACTTCGAGCCCGAGGAGCAGAAGCGGCACATGTCGCTCTCGCTCGCCGTCGCCTCGCTCGACGACGAGGGCAACCTCGTCACGATCGTCGACACGCCCGGCTACCCGGACTTCGCGGCCGAGGTCGTGTCGGCGTACCAGGCCGTGGACTCCTCGCTGATCTGCGTCGACGCGACCGGCGGGGTGGAGGCCGGCACGGAGCTCGCCGTTGCCCTGGCGCGGCGCAACCGGACCGCGACCCTCTTCGTCGTCAACAAGTGCGACCGCGAGAACGCCGACCCGGCCGCCGTCCTCGACGCCCTGCGCGACGCCTTCGGCACCAAGATCGCGCCACTCCAGCTCGCCATGGGCAAGGCCGAGGCCTTCAGCGGCTACGTCGACCTCGTCCATCGCAAGGCCTACCGCTGGGACGGCAAGCAGGAGGTCGAGATCGCGATCCCGGCCGAGCTCGAGGCCGAGGTCGCGACTGCGCCGCGACCAGCTCCTCGAGGCGGCCGCCGAGGCCGACGACGACGTCCTGACGAAGTACCTCGAGGGCGAGGAGATCACGCGACGCGGAGCTCGATGCCTGCCTGCATCGCGGCGTCCGCGACTCGATCCTCGCGCCGGTCCTCGTCGCCAGCGCGACCAAGGGGATCGGCCTGCGGGGACTCCTCGACGCGATCGTCCGCTACCTGCCGACGCCGGCCGAGGAACCGCCGACCGTCGCCCGCGATCCGAAGAGCGGCGATCCGGTCGAGGTCGCGCCCGATGCCGCCGGACCCCTCCTGGTGCGCGTCTTCAAGACGACCGCCGACCCGTTCGTCGGCCGGCTGACCTACATGCGCGTCCTCTCGGGCACGCTCCGCAGCCAGGCCCACGCCTGGAACGCCGAGAAGGGCGAGGACGAGCGGGTCGGCCAGCTCCTCCGGCTTCACGGCAAGGAGCAGGAGCCGGTCGGCGAGCTCAGGGCCGGCGAGATCGGCGCGGTCGCCAAGCTCTCCACGACGGCCACGGGCGACACCCTCTCCACGAAGGAACGGCCCTTCGTCCTCGATCGCCCCGAGTACCCGACACCGACGCTCGTCGTGGCCATCGAGCCCCAGACCAAGGCCGACCTCGACAAGATGGGCGCCGGCCCTCCAGCGGATGCTCGAGGAGGAGCCGTCGGCCCGCGTCGAGCGCAGCGCCACCGGCGAGCAGCTGCTGGTCACCATGGGCGAGACCCAGATCGCGGTCATCACCGAGCGCCTCAAGCGCAAGTTCGGCTCCGCGATCGCCACCCACACCCCGCGGATTCCGTACCGGGAGACGATCCGGGGCACGACCCAGGTCGAGGGGAAGTACAAGAAGCAGACCGGCGGCCACGGCATGTTCGGTCATGTCTGGCTTGACCATCGAGCCCAACCCCGAGGGTGGGGTCGTCTTCGCCGAGAAGGTCGTCGGCGGGACCGTTCCCAAGAACTTCTTCCCGGGCGTGGAGAAGGGTGTCCGCGCCGCCGCGGCCGAGGGGATCCTGGCGGGCTATCCGCTCATCGACTTCAAGGCGACGCTCTACGACGGCTCGTTCCACACCGTCGACTCCAACGACCTCTCGTTCCAGCTCGCGGCCTCCATGGCCCTCCAGCAAGGGCGTCATGGACTGCAAGCCGGTCCTCCAGGAGCCGATCATGAGCGTGGAGATCCGCGTTCCCGAGCGGTTCATGGGCGACGTCAACCGCGACCTGAACGGCCGCCGCGGCCGGGTCCTGGGGATGGACGTCGTCGGCGACGGGATGCAGGTGATCACCGCGACCGTGCCCCAGGCCGAGCTCTTCAGCTACGCCACCGAGCTGCGCTCGCTCACCGGTGGGCGGGGCACGTTCAGCGCGACGCTCGACCACTACGAGGACGTTCCCGCCCACCTCGCCGAGAAGGTGATCGAGGCGCACAAGAAGGAGCTCGAGGCCGCCGGCCACTGACCGGCCGCTCTCGCCGTCCAGCTCAGTCGCCTCGAGGGATCGCAGCGCCTCCTCGCAGCGTGAACGCGCCCTTCGTAGAGGGCACGGCCCACGATCGCGCCGGCGCAGCCGAGCGCGCGCACGGCCCGCAGGTCGTTCGTTGTCGCGATCCCGGCGGAGGCGATGATCGCGCCGCGCCCGATCTCCACGACGCGCCCGAGGAGCGCGAGGTCGGGACCGGCCATCGTCCCGTCGCGCTCGATCGCCGTGACCTCGAAGGTCTCGACGCCCGCAGTCCGCGAGGGCATCGCACGCCTCCTCCACGGGCACCCCCGGCGCAGCCCGGCACCCATCCGTGGCCGATCGCGAGCCGCTCGCGGACGTCGAGGGCCACCGCGACACGGTCCGCGCCCGTGGCGGGCCACGAGCCGCCGCACGAAGGCCGGCGTCCGCGAGGGCCGCCGTCCCGACCACGACGCGGGCCGCGCCCGCATCCAGCATCGCCGCCACGCTGTCGTCGTCGCGCAGCCCGCCCGGCGACCTCGACCCGGGCCGACTCCCCCACCCCGGCCACGATCGGCGGCGACCACCTCCACCTGTCGCGCTGCCGGATCGCGGGCGCCGTCGAGGTCGACCACGTGGAGCCACCGCGCGCCCGCGTCGGACGAAGCGCCTCTGCCACCGCCGACGGGGTCATCCCGGTAGGCCGTCACCTCGCGGAAGTCGCCGCGCACGAGGCGCACGACCGCGCCGCGCGTGCAGGTCGACGGCCGGCAGGAGGTCGAAGCGACGCCTGGATCGCGGGCTTGCGCTGAGTCATGGTGCTATGATAGCATTGTAGCACGCTAATACGCCACCAGACCATCAACGAGGCCCTGAACCCGATGCAGCCCCGCCCGGACGACTGGCGCAGCCCCGACACTGACGCGCTCCTCGATGCCCTCCTCGACCTGGAGAGCGAGGCCGAGGCGGCGGCCTTCATGCGCGACCTGTGCACGCTCGGCGAGCTCCGCGACCTGGCCCAGCGCTGGGCCGTGGTCCGCCTGCTCGACGACGGGCCTCCACTACTCCGACATCTCGCGGCGGACGGGCGCGAGCACGGCGACGATCACCCGGATCGCGTCGTGGCTCAACCACGGGGAGGGTGGCTACCGCGCCGCCCTCGCGAAGGCTCGCAGCCGCGACGACGCACCGGTCTACCCGGAGGCGCCGGTCCACGCGGCGGATGCGCGACCGATGAGCCAGCGGCGGATGACCCTCGCGGTTCCCAACAAGGGCCGGCTGGTCGAGCCCACCCTGCGCCTGCTGCACGACGCCGGCCTCCAGTTCGAGGAGCGCGATCGCAGCCTCGTGAGCCGGGTCGAGAACGTCGACCTCGACATCCTCTTCGTCCGCACGAACGACGTCGTCGAGTTCGTGCGCGACGCCGTCGCCGATCTGGGGATCACCGGTGCCGACCTGCTGGCCGAATCCGAGGAGGACCTCCCCATCGTCCGCCGCCTCGGCTACGGCCGCTGCCGCCTGATCGGCCGCGGTGCCCCGGGATGCGCTCGCGCAACGGGTCGAGGATCTCGCGGGCCTCCGCATCGCCACGTCCCATCCCGCGGGCAACCCGGCGCTGGTTCGACGGATCGCTCCATCCCGGTACAGGTCATCTCGCTGTCCGGCGCCGTCGAGGTTGCGCCACGCCTCGGGCTCGCCGAGGCGGTGGTCGACCTCGTGTCGACCGGGACGACCATGGCCACGCAACGGGCTTCGCTCGATCGGTGACCTCCTCGCCTCGGAGGCGCTCCTGGTGGGAAACGCCGCTGGCCCTGGCAGAGCGCGCCGAGGACGTTGACCGGCTGAGCACGATGCTGGGAGCAGTGCTGGAAGGCCGGCGCCGCAAGTACCTGATGATGAACGCGCCGGTGGAGCGGCTCGGCGACCTCGAGGCGCTGCTGCCCGGCCTCGACGGACCCTCGGTGATCCCCCTCGCCCACGCCGGGATGATCGCCATCCACGCCGTTGTCGGCGCCGACGACGTCTGGACCCTTCTGCCCCGCCTCAAGGGCGCCGGAGCCACCGGGATCCTCGTCCTGCCGATCGAGAAGCTCATCCCATGAGCCAGGTTCCGGCGCACGACGCGCGATTCCGATGCCGCCGACCGCGTACGCCTGGGAGGCGACCGACGAGCAGGTCGCCGAGCGCTACGGCGTCCCGCTCGAGCGGATCGTGCGCTTCGACCTCAACACGTCCCCGGCACCGCCGGACCTCGCCCTGCGCCTGCTGCGCGGCCGGCGACTTCGGGCGCGCGATCTCCGAGTACGCGCCGTCGGACTACCGGGACCTCGTGCGGCGGCGGCCGACGCGCTACGGCGTCGGGGCGCGCGACGTCCTCGTCGGGGCGGGCGCCGACGAGATCCTCGACCTGCTGGCGAAGGCGTTCCTCCCACCGGGCGCCGCCGCCGTCATCCCGACGCCCACCTACGCCATGTACCGCGTGCTGACCGAGCAGCGCCCCGCCCGGGCCGCCCTGGTCCCGCGCGCTCGGCCGTCGCGGCTACGCCCTCGACGCCGCCGCGATCCGCGCTGCCGCCGGCGACGCCGCCCTGATCTGGCTCTGCGACCCGAACAACCCGACCGGGCTGCCGGAGCCGGACGGTGCGCTGGCCGACCTCCTGGCGGGGCTGCTGGCCGACGCCGACGACGAGCGGCGGACCGCGCCCGTCGTCGTCCTCGACGAGGCGTACGCCGAGTTCGTCGGCCGCTCGCACGTCGCGCTGCGCGACGCCTATCCGCGCCTCGTCGACGGTGAGGACGGCGTCGAAGGCCTACGCCCTCGCCGGGATGCGCGTCGGCTTCGCGATTGCGCGTCCGGAGCTCATCGCGGAGATCGAGCCGTACCGTCCGCCGGGTTCGGTCAGCATCCCGTCCGTGGCGGTCGTCGCCGCTGCCCTGCGCGACCCCGATGCGCCGGCCGCCAACGTCGCGCGCATCGTGCGCGAGCGGGCCCGCCTTGCCGCCGCCTTCGCCGCGAGCGGGTTCCCGGCCCGTCCGTCGGTGACCAACTTCCTCCTGGTCGACCTCGGCGGACGGCGGCGCGGCCCGGGCGATGGCGAGTGGCCTCCTCGCCCGCGGGCTGGTTCCGCGGACCTTCGGGGCGGACCACCCCCTCGCCGGGCATCTCCGGTTCACCGTCCGCGACGAGGCCCAGGACGGGCTGCTCATCGACGCCTTCACCGAGCTCGCCCCGACGGTCGCGCGCCATCGTCGACGACCCAGCACCAGCCGAGGAGCCGAAGCCATGACCACCCCCCTGGGCAGCTCTCTCCGTCGATCGGCGCGAAGCGCGCCGCGTCACGTTGAGCCGGCGCACCCGCGAGACCGACATCACGCTCACGCTCGACCTCGACGGCACCGGGGCCTCCGACGTCCACACCGGCGTGGGCTTCTATGACCACATGCTCGGAGCATTCGCGCATCACGGCCTCTTCGACCTGGCCGTCCGCGTGGCGGGCGACCTCGAGGTGGACGAGCACCACACGGTCGAGGACGTCGCCCTCGTCCTGGGCAGCGCGCTGGCCGAGGCGCTCGGCGATCGAGCCGGGATCAGCCGCTTCGGCGACGCGGCGGTGCCGATGGACGAAGCCCTCGCGACCGCGGTCCTCGACGTCGGCGGGCGGCCGTACGCCGTCATCGACGTCCCCTTCCGCGGGGAGCGGATCGGGGCGCTGCCGACGCAGCTCGTGGAGCACGCTCTCGAGGCGTTCGCCCGGACGTCGGGAACCACGCTCCACCTGCGGGCGACGGGACGCAACGACCATCACGTCGCCGAGGCCGCGTTCAAGGCCCTCGGTCGTGCGCTCCGCGTGGCGGTCGCGCCCGGACCCCCGGCGGGCCGGGGTGGCGTCCACGAAGGGCAGCCTCGGGTGACCCGGATCGCCGTCGTCGACTACGGCGCCGGCAACCTCGTGAGCATCGACGAAGCCCTGCGCGCGGCCGGCGCCGAGGTCGTGCTGGCGCGGGCGGAGGCGGACCTGGTGGGCGCCGACGCCCTCGTCGTGCCCGGTGTCGGTGCCGCCCGGCCCGCGATGGAACGGCTGCGGCGGCGCGGGCTCGTGGAGCCGATCCGGCGCTGGATCGCCGCCGACCGCCCCTTCCTGGGCATCTGCCTGGGCATGCAGCTCCTGTTCGACGGCAGCGACGAGGACGGCGCGCGGACGCTCGGCGTGCTCGCCGGGCGGACCGCCCGCCTCGTCGACGCCCCTCGTCTGCCGCACATCGGCTGGAACGCCGTGCGCCGACGCCGGGAGCACCCCCTCTTCGCCGGCGTGGCGCCCGATGCTCCCTTCTACTTCGTCCACTCCTATGCGCCCGTCCCGGCCGGCCCCGCGCACCGCGGATGTCGCCCTGGCGCTGACCGAGCACGGGCGCGAGTTCGTGAGCGCCGTGGCGTCCGGCAATCTCGCCGGCCTCCAGTTCCATCCCGAGCGCAGCGGTCGTGACGGGCTCGTCGTCCTCGCCAACTTCGTGTCCCTCGCGTCGCCGGGCGCCTCGTGAGGGCCGACCGGTGCTGACCGTGCGGGTCGTGCCCTGCCTTGACGTTGCCGGCGGGCGGGTCGTCAAGGGGACGCGGTTCCTGGATCTCGTCGACGCGGGCGATCCCGCGGAGCTCGCCGAGCCGCTATGCCGCCGAAGGCGCGGACGAGATCGTCTTCCTCGACATCACGGCGGCGCCCGAAGGCCGGGCGACGCTGCGCGACGTCGTCGAGCGGACGGCGCGCCGGGCCTTCGTGCCCCTGACGGTGGGCGGCGGCGTCCGGACCACCGCCGAGATGCGCGACGTCCTGCGGGCCGGGGCCGACAAGGTGTCACTCAACACGGCCGCCGTCGCGACCCCCGACCTCGTCAGGCGCTGCGCCCGCCGCTTCGGGTCGCAGGCCGTCGTCGTCGCGATCGACGCGCGGCGCCGCGCGCCGTCGCCCGCGCATCCCGGGGAGCCACCCGCATGGGAGGTCGACGTCAAGGGCGGACGCGAGGCCACGGGCCTCGACGCCATCACCTGGGCGGAGCGGGTCGTGGAGCTGGGCGCCGGCGAGCTGCTCGTCACCTCGATCGACCGCGATGGCACCAGGCAGGGCTTCGACACCGCGCTGCTGCGGGCGATCGCGGACCGCGTCCCGGTCCCCGTCGTGGCGTCCGGGGGTGCCGCGGGGCCACCGGACTTCGTGGCTGCCGTCGTCGAGGGCCACGCGTCGGCCGTCCTCGCCGCCTCCATCTTCCACCACCGCCTGCACTCCATCGCCTCGGTCAAAGCGGCGATGGCCGTCGCCGGCATCCCGGTGCGCCCAGTCCCGGAGGTCCGCTCATGAACGGTCGCTCTCTCCCCTCCCCCGCCGGTCCCGCTTCGCGACCACGGCGCGCTCCACTACGGACGCGACGGCCTCGTGCCGGTGGTCGTGCAGGATGCCGTCGACGGGCGGGTGCTCATGCTCGCCTGGGCCAACGGGGAGGCAGTCGCGGCCACCCTCGCCACGGGTGAGGTCCACTTCTTCTCGCGCTCGCGGCAGTCCCTGTGGCGCAAGGGCGAGACGAGCGGCAACGTCCTGCGGCTCGTGGGCCTCGCCCTCGACTGCGACGGCGACGCGCTCCTCGCCCGGGTCACGCCGACCGGGCCGACCTGCCACCGCGGCGAGCGCAGCTGCTTCGACCCCGACGGGACCGCCGCGCCGGTCCCGGCCGTCGAGCGACCGGGTCCCCTGCCCGAGGCCCCGGCCCAGGGGTTCGCCTGGCTGGAGGAGCTCTGGGCGACGATCGCCGACCGGGCCGCTCGTCGCCCGGAGGGCTCGTACACGGCTTCCCTGCTCGGGGCGGGCGTCGACGGCCCCGCCCGCAAGGTCGTCGAGGAGGCGACCGAGCTGCTGATGGCTGCCAAGGACGACGCCGTCGCCGAGGCGAGCGGTGGCGGCCGCAGCGCGTCGCGCGATGCTCTCGCCGGAGAGGCCGCAGACCTCGTGTACCACGCCCTCGTGCTCCTCGCGGAACGTGGCCTCCCACCCGCGGCGATGATCGACCGGCTGCGCGCCCGCCACGGGGGCTGAGCGCAGGCCCGCGCTTCGACGCCGCGCCCGTCCGGCGCGCCGACCCCGCTCCGATCGGGCGCCCGGATCGCCCGGGATCGCCCGGATCGCCGGCGCTTCAGGGCCGCTACGGCAGCTCGTGATGGGCGCGGCAGCGCGCCTCGTACGTCTCCCGGCGCGGCGTCGGGCTCTCCGAGGCGAGGCCGCCGACCACGACGACCGGCTCATCGGACCCGGCCGGCCGGCCGTCGATGAGCCGTTGCGTCCGCGTCGCCTCCTCGCCGCAGACGGTGCAGATCGCGGACAGGGACCGGACATCGTCAGCGATCGCGAGGAGGCGCGGCATCGGGCCGAATGGACGACCGCGGAAGTCGGTGTTCAGGCCGCAGCACAGGACGGTCCGACCGGCAACCGCCAGCCGTTCGACGACATCGACGAGCGAATCCGGGAAGAACTGAGCCTCCTCGATCGCGATGACGTCCGCCCAGGCATCCTTGGCGAGCGTCTCGATCTCCGACGGGTCTGCGACGGCCTTCGACTGGAAGGCGGCGCCGGACCGGCTGCGCACGACCTCGAGCTCGGTCCGGTCGTCGATCACCGGCCGGACGAGGAGAATCCGGCGCCGCGCGATCTCGGCGCGCCGGAGCAGACGGAGCAGCTCATCGGTCTTCCCGCTGAACATGCATCCCGAGATGACCTGGACGTGCCCGCGGGCTGCCACCCTCATGCCCGTCCGAGTCCGCGGACGATCATCCGCTGGTCGCGCTTCCCGCGGCGGACGAGCAGGTACCGGCCGGCCAGCAGGTCGTCGGGTCCGAACGTGGCCGCGATCTCCCGGACGAGCGCACCGTTGACGTGGACGCCACCCTGCTCGACCAGTCGGCGCGCGTCCGCGCGCGAGCTGGCGGCTCCGCTCGCGACGAGGATCGCCAGCACGTCCATCGACGCACCGTCCTCCGGCCAGGGCGAGGTCGGGATCTCGGCCGCAAGGTCCGCCAGGGCCTGGGCTCCCGCAAGGGTCGGGTCCCCTCCGAACAGGATCTCGCTCACGCGGGCGACGCGTTCGGCCGCGCCCCGCCCATGGGCAACCTCCGTGACGTCGCGGGCCAGCGCGCGCTGGGAGACGCGACGCTCGGGCGCCGCGGCGTGCTCAGCCTCGAGCTCCTCGATCCGGCCACGGTCGAGCATCGTGAACCAGCGGAGGTAGACGCCGACGTCCTGGTCGTCCGCGTCGACCCAGTACTGGTAGAAGCGATAAGGCGACGTGAGCGAGGCGTCGAGCCAGATCGACTCTCCGGCATCGCTCTTGCCGAACTTCGTCCCGGATCGCGAGAGCAGGAGGGGGTAGGCAAGGCCATGGGCCGCATCCCGCCCACCGGGCTCGGGGCGTGCCGTCCGTCGGATCAGCTCCAGGCCGGCCGTGATGTTGCCCCACTGGTCGGCACCGCCGCACTGCAGCTCGACCCCGTGCGAACGACGCAGGTGGGCGAAGTCGGCTGCCTGGAGAAGCATGTAGCTGAACTCGGTGAAGGAGAGTCCCTTCGCCAGTCGTGCCTGCACCGAATCCTTCTCGAGCATGTAGGGGATCGTGAAGTGCTTGCCCACGTCCCGCAGGAAGTCGAGCAACCGCACCTCGCCCAGCCAGTCGAGGTTGTTGACCACGAGGGCCTGGGTGGCGCCGGGGCTGAAATCGAGGAACCGCGCGAGCTGGTCGCGAATGGCATGGACGTTCGCCTGGACGGCCGGCCGATCGAGAAGCGGTCGCTCGCTCGACCGCCCCGACGGGTCTCCGATCAGCCCCGTCGCCCCGCCGACCACTGCCACCGGCTGGCCACCGGCGCGCTGGAGCCGCATCAGGCCATAGACGGGCACGAGATGGCCCACGTGGAGCGAGCGGAACGTCGGATCGAACCCGTTGTACGCCCGGATCAGCTCGTTCGTGGCCAGGCGAGCCTCCAGGCCGTCCGTCATGTCGTGGACGAGGCCGCGCCAGCGGAAGTCGGCGAGCAACGTCGAGAGGCGGGTCGTGCTCACGGCGTCACACGCCGCCGCTTGCACGCGTCGAAACGACCCGGGGGCACCGAACGGGAATCCATGCCCTCTATGCTATCGTGACCGACCACATGCAGACCAGCCTCGCGCGGCGGCAGCGCCGTCGCCGGAACGGCTCCGGCCACCGCTCCTCGTCCGGAACGCGCACCGTCGCCGGCATCGCCATTGCCATCCCGCTCTTTCTCTTCGCCTCGCTCCTCGTCGTGGGCGCCACCGGGTTCGCCGGCGCCGTCACGGCCTTCTCGTACTACAGCCAGGGCCTCCCGATCCGACGGAGGTCTTCGGCAACATCAAGTTCGACGAGGAGACGCGCGTCTACGACCGCACCGGGAAGGTGACCCTCGCGACCTTCGCCCGCGAGCGGCGGGACGTCGTGACCTTCGAGCAGATCCCGGCGGTGATGGTTGACGCGACCACGGCCATCGAGGACAAGACCTTCTGGGAGAACGCCGGCTTCGATCCCCTCGGCATCATCTCGGCGGGGCTCGACACGCTCACCGGCAGGGCCCGCGGGGCTTCCACCATCACCCAGCAGCTGGTGCGCAACCGGCTCCTGCCCGAGTCCGCCTTCACGACCACCTACGAACGGAAGATCCGCGAGATCATCCAGTCGATCCGCCTGACCCAGGCCTTCCCCGGCGAGGAGGGCAAGAAGAAGATCATCGCGGCCTACCTGAACGACAACTTCTTCGGCAACAACAGCTACGGCATCGCGGCCGCCGCGCGCGGCTACTGGGGCATCAGCCTCGACAAGCTGACCCTCGCCCAGGCCGCGATCCTCGCCGGGATGGTGCAGTCCCCGAGCACCTACGACCTCATCCGCAACGCGGTCGAGGAAGAGCTGCCGGACGGCACGACGCGGCTCGTGGTCCCGGCCGACTCGCCGGTGGTGGTTCGCCGCAACCGGGTCATCGAGCAGATGAGAACCCGCTCCGTGCTGACCGCCGGTGTCTACACGGCCGAGGACTACGATCGCGCCATCGAGGAGCCGGTCATCCTGACTCCCCCCGCCAACCGGCGGATCCTGGCGCCGCACTTCGTGCTCCAGGCGCGCAGCGAGCTCGGTCGGATCCTGTGCGGCCCCGACGCCGCCGACAACTGCCCGCAGGTCGACTCGGGCGGGTACACGGTCATCACGACCCTGGACTGGCGGCTGCAGCGGATGGCCGAGAAGTGGACCGAGGCCGGGGCCCGGGCGCCCAACGCCAAGGACACGGCGGCGTATCTCGAGAAGCTCAAGATCCCCTACCAGTCGTGGATCAAGAACATGCGGGGCACCGGGGTCCACAACGGCGCCCTGGCCGCCATCGACTACCGCACCGGCCAGGTGCATGCCTACACGGGGAGCGCCGGCTTCTACCTGAAGGGCAACAAGAAGTTCCAGCCCCAGTTCGACGTCCTCGAGGACGGCTGGCGCCAGCCCGGGTCCGCGTTCAAGCCGATCAACTACGTCATCGGGATCGAGGACCGGACGCTGACCGCCGCGACGATGTTCATGGACGTCGTCACCGACTTCGGCGGCGGCTGGACGCCCGTCGATGCCGACCGCATGGAGCGCGGGCCCCTGCGGCTCCGGCAGGCCCTGCAGGTGTCGCTGAACATCCCGGCCATCAAGGCCGCGATCCGGATCGGACCCGACCGCGTCTATGAGCGCGCCAAGGACTTCGGGATCCGCTACCAGAGCCCCACCAACCCCGGCGGAGCGGCGATCGCGATCGGCACCGTCGAGGTCCACATGATCGACCTGATCGGTGCCTACGGCGCGATCGCCAACGGGGGCGTGCTCATGCCCCGGACGACCATCCTCGAGGTCCGCAACACGCGGGGCGAGAAGATCTGGCCGCTTCAGGCGGCAGCGCCCACGGGCAAGCGGGTGGTCAGCCCCCAGGCCGCCTTCGTCGTGAGCGACATCCTCAGCTCCAACACCGACCCGGCCCAGAACCCGTTCTGGAGCAAGCGGGCGATCTACGACGGCAAGACGCGTCGTCCCGCCGCGCTGAAGACCGGGACCACGGACTCCACGATCGACCTCACGGCCGTCGGCTTCCTGGCCCCGCCCGAGGATCCCGATGCCCCGGCCCTCGTCGTCGGCGCCTGGATGGGCAACAGCGACAACTCCGAGCCGCCCAAGGGCGTGGTCGCCCTCGAATCGGCCGCCTCGCTCTGGCAATCCTTCCTGACCCAGGCCAGCAAGGGCACGCCGATCGCCACCTTCAGCCGGCCGCCGGGCGTGGTGCAGGCATCCGTGGACGCCTTCAGCGGGCATGCGGCCCGGCCCGTTCACCACGCGTTCCGTGAAGGAGTGGTTCATCGAGGGCACCGTGCCCACCCAGGTGGACAACACGAAGGTCGGCGATCGAGATCGACACGGCGACGGGCAACCTCTGGCAGGAGGGCTGCACCGGCCCGAAGGAGGTCAAGGGCTTCCTGAACCTCTCCGGTGTCGAGTCCGAGTTCGCGGCCTGGGGGAAGTACAACCAGGGCTGGATCGCGCGCGCCGCGAAGGGCTCCGGGTATGCCGGCGGGCCGGAGAAGACGCGCACCACGTACTTCTACGAGAGCGGCGTCTGGAACCCGTTCGGCAAGACGTGGGGCGCCCCGTTCGCGCCGACCGAGCTGTGCGAGATCCCCCTCCCGACGCCCGAGCCGTTCCCGTCCGAGTCCCCCTTGCCCTGGGAATCCCTGCCCCCCGGCGAGACGCCACCTCCCGATCCCGGGAGCGGTGAGGGCGCCGGCGGACCCGGTGGCAACCCCCAGCCGCAGCCCTAGAGGGTCACGACCGTCGCGCCGTCCCCGCCCTCGCCGCGCTCGCCCGCGCGGACCGACCGGACCAGGGGATGCGCGGACGCCAGTGATCGGACGGCATCGCGGAGGGCCCCTGTGCCCAGGCCGTGGATGATCATCGCCCGCTCGAGGCCGGCCAGGGAGGCGTCCTCCAGGTAGCGCTCCACCACCTCGAGCGCCTCTTCCACCCGGGCCCCGCGCACGTCGAGTGACGACGCGACGGTCCGCGCGCGATCGAGCCGGAGCCGGCTGATCCCGGAGGCCGCCTCCGTCATCGCTCCATCCGACCGCGATGGGCGGGACGCCTCGCCGCCCGGGGTTGCCGGCAGCTCGAGATCGGCGGTGGCCGCTGAGACGCGCATGCCGCCGACCTCGAGCGTCGCTCGCCTGCCCCCGCGCTCGAGCGCCACGATCCGGCCCTCCCAGCCTCCCGACCGGCTGCGCGCGCGAGCCGCCGACACGCCAGGCCACGGGCGCAGCCTGCGGGACCGGTGCCGGAGCGGGGGCCGGGGCGGGGAGCCGCTCCAGGCGCGCCTCGGCGCGCTCGACGACCTCGTCGAGCGCCGGCCCGGTGACCGTCTCGCGTTCGAGGCGTCGGCGGGCCCCGCTCACGTCCGCGCGCAGATCCTCGACGATGCGCTCGGCGTCGGCGCGTGCGGCGGCCACCGACTCATCGCGCTCGCGGCGGGCTCGCCGGCGCTCCTCGTCGGCGACCCGCTGCGACTCGGCGGCCCGCTGCTCGGCGGCCCGCGCCCGGTCCAGCGCCTCGCGCGTGGCGAGGTCGGCCGCGCGGATGGAGGCAAGAGTCTCCTCGAACGCCTGCTGCCCTTCGCTCAGGCGCGAGCGGGCGTCGGCCACGATCGAGGCGGGCAGGCCGAGCCGCTCGGCGATGGCGAAGGCCTGGCTTCCGCCGGGCAGGCCGATCCGGAGGTGGTAGGTCGGCGAGAGGCGTCTCGAGGTCGAACTCGACCGACGCGTTGCGCACGTCGGGGGTCGTGTGGGCGTAGACCTTCAGCTCGGCGTAGTGGGTCGTCGCGGCCACCAGGGCGCCGGTGCGCAGGAAGTGGTCGAGCAGGGCCTGGGCAAGGGCCGAGCCCTCCGTCGGGTCGGTCCCGGCCCCGAGCTCGTCGAGCAGGACCAGGGTGGCTGGTCCGGCGGCGGCGGCGATCCGCACGATCGAGCGCAGGTGGCCCGAGAAGGTCGAGAGGCTCTGGGCGACGCTCTGCTCGTCGCCGATGTCGGCGAACAGGTCCACCAGGACCGGGAGGCGGCTGCCGGGATCCGCGGGCACGTGGAGGCCGGCCTGGTGCATCAGGACGAGGAGCCCGATGGTCCGCAGCGTCACGGTCTTCCCGCCGGTGTTGGGGCCGGTCACGATGAGGGCCCGGAAGTCGGTCCCCAGCTCGACGTCGATCGGGACGACCCGCCCCGTGAGTCCCGGGTGGCGGGCACCCCGCGAGGACGATCTCGGTGCGCGTCGGAGGGCTCGGCCCGGACCGCGTCCATCTCCTCTGCCAGGCGCGCCTTCGCGCTCCAGAAGTCGAACCGGGCGAGGGCGTCGAGCGTCTCGCTGATGCAGGCCGGCCTGGCTGCCGACGAGGGCCGACAGCTCGTCGAGGATCCGCTCGATCTCGGCGGCCTCGGCCAGCTGTGCCTCGCGCCAGGCATTGCCGAGCTCGACGGCCACGAGCGGCTCGACGAAGAGCGTCTGCCCGCTGCCCGACGCGTCGTGGACGATCCCCTTGACGCGGCTCCGGGCATCGGCTCGCACCGGGATCACGTAGCGCCCGTTGCGGAGGGTGACGATCGGGTCCTGGAGGGCGCCGCCCACGTCGCTCGAGTGGACCAGCTGCTCGAGCCGGGTCCGCAGGCGCTCGTAGGCGTGCCGCGTCGCCCGGCGCAGGGCGCCCAGGCGCGGCGACGCCGTGTCGAGCAGCTCCCCGGTCGGGTCGAAGCTCCGCTCCAGCGTCGAGCGCAGGCCCGGCAGCGGATGGAGGCTGCGCGCCAGCTCGTGGAGGAGCGACCGGCGGTCGTCGGCCAGGAGGTCGCGCAGGCGCGATGCCGCTTCGAGCGTCTGGGCGATCGCGGCGAACTGGACCGCATCGAGCCGACCGCCGCGGGCGGCGCGATCCACGGCCGGGCCGATGTCGTGAGCGCCCCCGATGCCCGCGCTCGGCCGTTCCGCAAGCAGGGCCCGCACCTGCGACGTCTCCTCGAGGCCGATCTCGACGAGCACGGGGTCCGCCGACGGCAGGAGCGCCTCGGCGAGGCGCCGCCCGGGCGGGAACCCCGTGGCCGCGGCGAGGCGCTCGCGGACCTGGGGGAACTCCAAGAGGGCGATCGACTTGGCGTCCATCAGGGCGCAGGGTCCCCGGTCGCGGCCCCGGCCCGCGACGAACCGCCACGGGACGATCGGCCCACCCCGGCCCGGCGTAGCCCACGCCGACCCGAGCGGTGGCCACGACCTCGCGCGCAGGGTCGCCCGCACGCGGCCGACTCCAGGCGCAGGGGGCCGGCCGGGTCGAGGAGGTCGACGTCCGTCGTCACGACGCTCGACGCCGAAGGCGGCGGCGAGGTTCGCCGGGCCGGCGGCCAGGCGCTCGGCCGGGAGCCGCGCGATCCGGGCGGCCTCGGTCTCGGGGTCGGCGGCAGCGGCGCGACGTCGCGCCACCGAGGCGGCAAGACGCGCCAGCCGCATGGCCGGCATGCCCTGCGAGCGGCTCCACGGCGCGAAGGAGGATCGGCGGCGCCCTGATCCGGCGGGCCCGACGACGACGTTGAGACAGAGGTGCATCCCGTAGACACCGTACACGTACGCATGGCCCGGCGGGCCGAACATCGTGGCGGCGCGCGACCCGGGCCCGAACCGGGCGTGCGAGGCACGGTCCTCGGGGCCTGCGTAGGCCTCCACCTCGACGATCCTGCCGGTGCGGCGCTCCCCTCCCTGCTCGCGCACCAGAAGAACCCCGATCAGACCGCGGGCTGCCTCGACGACGTCACCCGCGAGCAAGGAGGGCCAGGTCGGCCGAGGGCGTCAGGTGTACATCTCGGCGAGGTCCGGAGGGACGATCCAGCCGAACAGGGTGAAGAAGAGCGGGATGAGCGAGTCCCGGAAGAGCTCGACCACCTGGGACGCGTTGTAGAACGTGTAGATGTCGCCCAGGATCCCCAGCTCGTTGGGGTTCGTGAGGACGCCCGGTTGCGGCGTAGTACGAGTCCAGGGTGATGATCAGCGCGCTCACGAGCAGGAGCGCCTGGACCGCGCCCAGGATCCCGCCGAGGGCCTCGTCCACCACGGTCGCCTTCGAGAAGACGACCGTCTTCCGGTAGAAGGTCTGGACGGTGATGGAGCCGAGGACGTAGATCACGAGGAAGCTCCCGCCGAGCGCGAGCATGTACACGTAGGCCTGCGGCAGCTGCCTCCAGTACTGGGCCAGCCAGGCGCCGAGGGGGTCACGCAGGTTGAGCGCGAGCAGCAGCGACACCAGCGCGATCGCGAGCCCGAGCGCGCGACGCAGGGTACCCTGGATGTAGCCCACCACGAAGAAGGCCGCCACGAAGAAGACGACCAGGATGTCGAAGAGGTTGAGTCCCTGGATGAACTCGACGACGTCCACGCAGCCTCCGCTTCCGAACGCCCGCGGCGTCCCTTCATGCGTGTCGCCGTAGTCCCCCGGCGACCGTCTGCCACTCTACGCTGCGCGTTCAGGTAGCCGCAACCGCTTCCGGCGCGTGCCCGCACCGGGAGGGCATCGAATCAGGCTCGCAGGCGACCCCCATGGGCGGCAGCCACATCGGCCACGAGGCGGTCGACGAGCGCCTCGATCTCGCGGTCCTCGAGGGCGCGATCATCGGCCCGGATCGTGAGCCGCCACGCCAGGCTCTTCTCTGCCTCGGCCAGGGGGGCCCCGCGGTAGACGTCGAACAGGACCAGGGACCTCAGGAGATCGCCGCCGGCCTCGCGGAGCGTCGCCGCCACCGCTCCGGCGGGGACGTCGTCGGCCACGACGAGCGCGACGTCGCGCTCCGCGCCCGCGTGCCGCCCCGGCGGCCCAGCCCGTACGGCAGCGCGGCCGCCGCCATCGAGGCCCGCGATCGAGAGCTCGCCGACGAGGACCCGCTCGGCCCGCAGATCCCACGCCGCGAGCGTCGCCGGGTGCAGCTCCCCGACCAGCCCGTGCAGCTCTCCAGGGGCCTCCACGCGCGCCGCGCGGCCGGGATGGAGGGGCTCGCCGGCGGCGTGGACCCGGAAGACCGGCACGCCGGCGCCGATGACCCGGGCAGCCAGGGCCGCGATCGCCTTTGCGTCCTCCACGTCCCATGACCGGCCCGGGAGGCTCCACGTCGGCGCGATCGCGTCGCCCGCCAGCAGGAAGCCGAGGCGCCACCACTCCGCCGGCGATCCGTCGGTCCCGCGGGCGTAGCCCTTGCCGATCTCGAAGATCGCGGCGTCGCGATGGCCATGACGCTCATTGAAGGCCAGCACGTCCAGGAGGCTGCCGACCAGGCCCGACCGGAGGACGGCATGACGCTCGGAGAGCGGGTTGCGGGCACGAACCAGGGCGCCGGCGACGGCATCGGCGCCGGACACGCCGTTGGCGGCGTCGACCGGCCAGCGCAGGCGCGCGGCCTGGCCCTCCGGGACGAGCGCCGGCGTCACGACCTCGCTGAGACCGGCGCCGGCCAGCGCGTGGCGCAACGCGCCGCGCACCTCGAGCGGATCCGGCCGGAAGTGCGGCATCGCCGTGTCGGGTGTCTTCGTCGGCACCGCGTCGTAGCCGCGAACACGCGCGATCTCCTCGGCGATGTCGGCCTCGATCTGGAGGTCGCGCCGCCAGGTGGGGACCATCGCCACGATGGCCGGCTCCATGCTGGCGATCATGAGCGGCTTCTCGCCGGCCGCGACCGGGATGGTCGTGCCGCTGGCGCCCGGCTCGACGCCGATTCCCACGCGCGCCAGCAGGGCCGCCTGCTCGCCTGGCTCGAAGGTGGTCCCGAGGAGCCGGTTGACGCGACCCGGCCGGAAGGCCACGGGCGCCTCGCTCGGCTCGACGGGAGCGGTGTCCACGCGTCCGGCCGCGACGGCGCCGCCCGCCCAGGCAGCGATGAGCTCCGCCACGCGATCGGCACCGAGTCGGGCGAGCCTCGCCTCCTGGCCCTTCTCGAAGCGCAGGCTGGCCTCGGAGCGCAGCGCGTGGCGGAACGCTGTCCGGCGAATGCTCACCGGGTCGAAGACGGCCGACTCGATGACGACCTCGCTGGTCGCGTCGGAGACCTCGGAATCGGCGCCGCCCATGACGCCGGCCATCGCGAGCGGGCCGCGGGCGTCGGCGATGAGCAGGGTGTCCGGGGTGAGGCCGCGTACGACGTGGTCGAGCGTCTCGAGGCGCTCGCCTTCGACGCGCCAGGCGAACGCCCAACCCGGCACGTCCCGACGCGTCCCGCGCGATCGCGGCGGCGTCGAAGGCGTGGGTTGGCTTGCCGAGCTCGAGCATCACGTAGTTGGTGGCGTCCACCACGTTGCTGACCGGCCGCATGCCGGCCGCCAGGAGGCGCATCTGGACGCGATCCGGTGCGCGTGCCGACGGTGACGCCGCCGACCCAACGCCCGACGAAGCGCGGGCACAGGCTCGGGTCGGCCACCGTCACGGCGAGCCGATCCGCTGGTGGACGGGCCGGGCGCCTCCGCCAGGTGGATCTCCGGGAGGCGCACGGGGGCCCCGGTCACGGCCGCGACCTCGCGCGCGAGCCCGACGAGGCAGAGCGCGTCGCCGCGGTTCGGCTTGACGTCCACGTCCAGGACGACGTCGCCGTAGAGATCGACGAGCGGGACGCCGAGGGGCGTGTCCGCCGGCAGGATCAGGATCCCATCCGCGTCGCCGGTCAGGCGCAGCTCGTCGCCGGAGCAGAGCATCCCGTTGCTGACGGCGCCCATCTTCTCGGTCCGCTCGATGAGCCGGTTGCCCGGCAGGACGGCCCCGGGCAGGGCCACGGGAATCCGCTGGCCCGCGGCGATGTTCGTGGCGCCGCAGACGATCTCGAGCACCTCGTCGCCCACCCGGACGCGGGTCAGCGAGAGACGGTCGGCGCGCGGATGCCGCGCGACCTCCAGCAGCTCGCCGGTGACGACGTTGCGCCAGTCCGCGCCCCAGCGCTCGATCCCCTTGACCTCCATCCCGAGGAGCGTGAGGCGCTCGGCGAGCTTCTCGGGATCGAGCTGGACGTCGACGTAGTCCCGGAGCCAGGAGAGCGGGACTCTCATCGGAACTGCCCCAGGAAGCGCAGGTCGCCGTCGAGGAAGACCCGGATGTCGGTGATCCCGTGGCGCAGCATCGCGATCCGCTCGACGCCCATCCCGAACGCGAAGCCCTGGTACCGCTCCGGGTCGATGCCGCCGTACTGGAGAACGACCGGGTGGACCATCCCCGCGCCCAGGATCGTCATCCAGCCCGTTCGTCCGCAGGCCGGGCAGCCGGGCCCGCCGCAGACGAGGCAGCCGATGTCGAAGGCCACCGACGGCTCGGTGAAGGGGTAGTAGCCGGGCCGGAAGCGCGTGGGCGTGCCCGCGCCGAACATCGCGTGGGCGAACTCGACGAGCTGGCCCTTGAGGTCCGCCAGGTTCGTCCCCTCGTCGACCATCAAGCCCTTCGACCTGGAAGAACTCCGACGCGTGCGAGGCGTCGATCGCCTCGTAACGGAAGCAACGGCCCGGCAGGAGCGCGCGGATCGGCGGGTCCTCGGCGTGCATCACGACGATCTGGCCGGGAGACGTGTGGGTCCGCAGCAGCGCACCGTCGATGTCGACGTAGATCGTGTCCCACAGGTCCCGGGCCGGGTGGTCGGGCGGGATGTTGAGCATCTGGAAGTTGGTGACGTCGGTCTCGATCTCGGGCCCCTCGTAGGTCACGAACCCGAACTGCCCGAAGATCTCGGTGATCCGCGCCGACGGTCTCGACGATCGGATGGAGGGTCCCGCGCGGGATGACCCGGGCCGGCGCGGTGACGTCGACCGTCTCCGCGGCCAGCCGTCGCCTCGAGCGCCGCGGAGCCGGCCCGCCCGCGCGCCTCCCCGAGCGCCGACTCGACCGCCTCGCGCACCTCGTTGACGGCCGCGCCGACCCGCGGCCGATCCTCGACCGGCAACGCGCCGATCCCGCGCATGAGCCCGGACAGCGCGCCGCCCTTGCGACCGAGGTAGTGCAGGTCGAGCTCGTCGAGCGCCGCGAGGTCGGCTGCCCCCGCGATGCGGGGCAGGGCCTCGTCACGAAGCGCGCGGAGCTGGGCGGTGAGGGTCGCGAGGTCCACGGTGGTGAGCGGCGCCTCCATCATCCGGGCCGGGAATCACGGACCCTCGCGGCGCCGGAGCGCGCGAGGGTCCCGCTGCGTGATCGCGGGTCGGGACCGTCCCGACCGTGCCGTCAGGCGCTGCGGGCGACCTCGACGATCTTGCCGAACGTCGCGTCGTCGCGCACCGCGAGGTCCGCCAGGATCTTCCGGTCGAGCACGATGTCGGCCTTCTTCAGGCCGGCGATGAGCTGCGCGTACGGGACCCCGTGGGCGCGCGATCCGGCGTTGATGCGCAGGATCCAGAGCTGGCGCATGTTGCGCTTGCGGACCTTGCGGTCGCGGGTCGCGTAGGCGAGCGCGTGGAGGAGTGCCTCGCGCGCCGGCTTGACGAGCCTGCTGCGAGTCCCCTTGCGGCCCTCGGCCGCGTTGAGAAGCCGCTTGTGGCGGCGATGGGCGGTTACGCCCCGCTTGACGCGTGCCATGGGGTCAGCCCTTCTTCAGGTACGGGAGAAGCCGCGCGACCTGGTCCGCGTGCTCCGGCCCGATGAGCGCCTTGCCGGCGTAGCGACGGGTGCGCCGCGAGGACTTCAGCTCGAGGTGGTGGCCGCGCCAGGACTTCACGCGGATCGGGCTTGCCGCTCCCCGTCACCCCGATCCGCTTCTGGCTGCCCTTGTGGGACTTCATCTTCGGCACGCCGGACTCACTCTCCCGTGATTGCGGGCACAGGGCCCGCTGCGTCGACCGCGACCGCCGAAGCGGCATCCACGACCTCGTCGCCTCGCGCCCTCGGCGTCTGCCGCCGGGGCTCGATCCCCTGCGGCCGCCTCGCGCGGCTTCGGCTTGTGGGTCGACGCGATCGTGATGTGCATCGACTTGCCTTCGAGGAGCGGTGCTCGCTCGAGGGCTCCATGGTCCTTGACCTGGTCCGCGAACTTGCTGAGGAGCTCCCGCCCGAGGTGCGGGTGTGTCAGCTCGCGTCCGCGAAACTGGACGGCCACCTTGATCCGGTCACCCTCCTCGAGGAACTCGATTGCCCGGCGCACCTTCGTGTCGAAGTCGCCCTGGCCGATCTTCGGCTTCAGGCGGATCTCCTTGAACTCGACGGACCGGGACTTCCGCTTCGCCTCCTTGTCGCGCTTGGCCAGCTCGTACTTGTACTGGCCGTAGTCGAGAAGACGGGTCACGGGCGGCGAGGCCGTCGGAGCCACCTCCACGAGGTCGTAGCCGCGCTCCTGTGCCAGGTGGAGGGCATCCAGGGTGGACATGACGCCCATCTGGTTCCCATCCTCGTCGATCACCCGAACCTGAGGGATCCGGATCATCTGGTTGACACGCAGCTCTCGGCTTATGGTCGGCCCCTTCGCGTTCTCGAGCTCACTGGACGCCCACACACGGCGTGCAGAGCGCACGCGCGAACCGGGCGCGGTTCGCCGGCGGAGAATATCACAACCGTGCTGGCGGAGGCGCGCACGGTCCCGCTCGGAGCGTCCCTTCAGTCGGGACGCCGTTCCGCCGCCTGGGACGCGAGCCGCTCGGCCAGGGCCTCCCAACCCTCGGTCGGCTGCTGCTCGCCGGCGCGCGTTCGCGGGGCAGCGGTGCGCGCCTCCACCTCGCGATCACCGAGCACGAGCATGTAGGGGACCTTCTGCTCCTGGGCCAGGCGGATCTTGTTCTGCATCCGGGCGTCGGAGGCGTCGACCTCGACGCGCAGGCCGGCGCCGCGCAGCACGGTCGCCAGCTCGCCGGCGGCCAGAGTGGCGGTCGGCGATCGGGATCACGACGGCCTGGACCGGCGCGAGCCAGAGCGGGAACGCGCCCGCGAAGTGCTCGATGAGGATCCCGATGAACCGCTCGAGCGAGCCGTACACCGCCCGGTGGATCGCCATCGGGCGCTTCGGCTGGCCGTCGGCGTCGATGTACTCGAGGTCGAAGCGCTCCGGCAGCATGACGAGGTCGACCTGGAACGTCGCCGTCTGCCACGAGCGTCCGAGGGCGTCCTCGACGTGGACGTCGATCTTCGGGGCGTAGAAGGCCCCGTCCTTGGGCTTGACACGGTCCACGAGGCCGGAGCGATCGAGCGCCTCGCGGATCAGCGCCTCGGCCCTCTCCCAGAGCGCCGGGTCGCCGAGGGCCTTGTCGGGCTTCGTGCCGAACTTGACCTGTGGCTCGAGGCCGAACCAGGCAGTAGACCTCCTCGGACCTCGCCGAGGAGGGCCGCGATCTCGTCGGCCAGCTGGTCCGGTCGGACGAAGATGTGGCTGTCGTCCTGGATGAAGTGGCGAACGCGGGTCAGGCCCGAGAGCGTCCCGGACCGTTCGTTGCGATGGAGCCGCCCGTACTCGGAGAGGCGCAGCGGCAGGTCGCGGTACGAGCGGACCCGGGTCTTGTAGATGAAGGTCGACTCCGGGCAGTTCATCGGCTTGAGGCGAGAACGTCTGGCCCTCGGACTCGATGAGGAACATGTTGTCGCGGTAGAGGTCCCAGTGGCCCGACTGCCGCCAGAGCTTCTCGTGGACGACCATCGGCGTGCTGATCTCCTGGTAGCCGCGCCGCTCCTGGAGCTCGCGCATCGCCGCCTCGAGCGTCCGCCAGAGCCGCTGGCCCTTGGGATGCCAGAAGGCCGAGCCCGGGCTGACGTCGTGGAAGCTGAAGAGGTCGAGCGCCAGACCGAGCTTGCGGTGGTCGCGCTTCTTCGCCTCCTCGCGGCGCCACAGGAACTGGTCCAGCTCGTCCTGGGTCTCCCAGACCGTCCCGTAGATCCGCTGGAGCATCGGTCGCTTCTCGTCGCCGCGCCAGTACGCGCCGGCGACGGAGAGCAGCTTGAACGGGCCGATCGCCGCCGTCGTCGCGACGTGGGGACCCTTGCAGAGGTCGCCGAACGGGCCGTGCTCGTAGAAGCTCGTCACCGGGGGCTCCTCGCCGGCCGCCGCCGCCTTGGCCGCCAGGTCGTCGAGGATCTCGACCTTGTACGACTGGCCCTCGCCGGCAGACCGCGGTCGCGGGCCTCCGCGAACGGCAGCTCCGCGCCGGACGAACGGGTGGCCGCCGCGACGCTCGCCCGCATCCGCTCCTCGATCGCGGCGAGGTCGTCCGGCGTCAGGGGGCGCGGCAGGTCGAAGTCGTAGTAGAAGCCGTCGTCGATGGCCGGACCGATCCCGAGCTTCGCGCCCGGGAAGAGGTCGAGGACCGCCTCGGCCATGACGTGGGCGGCCGAGTGGCGCATCGCGTCGATCGGCGCGTGCGCACCGGCGTCGAGCAGCTCGTCGGCGGATCCGCGCTCGGGCGCCTCGAGAGCCTCCTGGACCTCGTCTGCCGGTTCGTCGCCCATGACCTGCCTCCTCCGGGAATACGAAACCCCTCGTCCGTGCAGGACGAGGGGCCGATGCCTCCCGCGGTTCCACCCGCCTTCGCCTCGCCCGGCGGGTGCCGGCGAGGCGCTCTCGTGGCCGCGCTAACGGGCGGATCCCGGACCGGTTCGCCGGCCGCTCACGGGTGGTGCCGCTGTCCCGGTGGCCCGTCGCGACTCTCAGCCTGGATCGCGGCTCTCTTGCGGCTCGCCGGGGCGGGCGTGTCCCGCTCGACGCGTTCGGTATCTGGTGGGCGGTAGAGGACTTGAACCTCTGGCCTCATGCATGTCAAGCATGCGCTCTAACCAACTGAGCTAACCGCCCGATGTTCCGTGCTCAGCTAGAGCACAGTACCCGGTGTTCTCACGGCGGGGACTTGACCTACGTCGCTCCGAATGCCGCATGCGGGTGAGCGTGAGGACACCCGCACGAGGAACACGACCGATGCCAGTCGAGCCCGCCATGGGCGCCCATTCTACGGCAACCGACGACCTCGGCGCGCTCGTCGCGTCCTGGCGCCGCTCCCTCGCGGCCCGGCGCTCCCTGACCGCCCGCAACCGCCACCGCGGCGTGCAGGCGTTCCTCGTCTGGTGCGTCGGGGACGACCTCCGCGCCAAGTCACGTTCCCCGAAGCCTATCGTAGCCGATCCGTTCGACCAACCCCAGGAGCCGCCCAACACGGAGATCGCGGCCAGGCTGACGTCATCGGGGTCTTCCCCAACCGGCGCAGCCTCCTCCGGCTCGGGGGGATGCGCCTCGCCGAGCAACGACCGATCGGCGGTCGGGCGGAACTGAGCCGAACGGCCCTCCCCGGCCGGACCTTGCCTTCCCAACACTGGCGTCAGCGACGGGAGGCGATACACGTGGCCCAAACCCGGCCGCCGGGACCGCGCCGAGCCACTGGCGAGACCGACCGCTCGCAGTGTCCCATGTGGCAGACTGCGACTGGCCGCGTGAAGGCGGTGCTGATCGGGATCCCTTGGGTGCCCAGCCCGTGAACGGGACTGAAGGAGGACAACCGAGTGAAGAGGATGCGTGGCGCTCGCGGTCGCAGGCCTGCTGGCGGCGCGGTCCCTGCCGCTGCCGTGGGCGCGGAGCCCCTGCCGCCGTCGTCGCCGCCGACGTGATCCCCGTCAACGACCACGTCGTCGGCTTCTACGTCGGCCGGGGCTGACCGGCCCGTCGGGCCTGGAGGAGCTGTACCCGGAGAACTGGGTCAACTACGGGTCCTGGGACCTCGGCGGCATCAACTACGCCGTCTACAGCGGCGACGAGGCGATCCTGTACGACACCGGGACGCTGCCGTCGCTGGGCCAGTGGGAGCGCGACTACCTGACGAACGAGCTGGGGATCAAGCGCTTCACCGTCGTGCTCTCGCACTGGCATCTCGACCACATCGCCGGCCTCGAGGCCTTCGCCGACAGCCCGATCTACGCCAACGCCGCGACCAACGCCTACATGCGGGCCAACAAGAAGGCGATCGAGGCGGGGACGCTGTGGGGCATGCCAGCCGTCCCGGTGGTGATGCCCACGAACGTGGTCGGCCTGGGCACGACCCTCGAGCTCACCGTCGGGACGTCAAGGTCGAGTTCCGCAACTACAACATCCACAGCCGCGACGGCTGGGCGATGGTCATCCCGTCCGACCGGGCCCTCTATCCCGGTGACATGCTCGAGGACACGGTCACCTACATGGTCGATCCGGGCTGGGTCCCCACCCACATCACGGAGCTTGCCCGGATGCGGAAGCTCGACGTCGACCGCATCTACCCGAACCACGGCGACCATGCCGTCGATCATGGCCGGCGGCTACACGAAGACGTTCATCGACGCCATGATCGAGTACGACCGAGCATGCTCGACCGCGTCCAGACGCCGACTACCTCGCGATGAGCATCGAGCTGGCCATCCCGAACGCGCTGGCGGCTGGGGCGTCTCGATCTGGGAGTCGCACCGATCGTCCACGAGATGAACCTCGGGCTGATGCAGGACTACTGGCAGCATCGGACCCTCCCCCGAGCACATCGTGGCCTCCGGAAGACGCGAGGCTTCGTCGAGCGACGAGGCTCGGCCACATCGACCACCCTGCAAGGACCCGCCGTGACGGGTAGAGGCCTGACCGCCGAGGAGCCGGCGCGACGCCGGGTCGACATCCAGGCGACGTGGGAGCGCGAGGTCCGGGCTCGGTCCCGGCTGCCGCACGACGGACGGTCCGCTCGCCCGCCGGATCGGATCGCACCGGCGTCCGGGGGTCGTTGCATCGCGCGCGACTGGGCTACTTCGCCCGGAGCATGACCTCGAACACAGGGGCCTCGTCGGACGAAGACGTTGCCCGCGCAGGACATGAGCGACCTGCCCCTTCGCAGGGACGACCGCACCACCCATCCGGAAGCCCTACGTTCCTACGCTCCTGGGGAAGAGTGCCGGACCCGAGCGTCGGCTCAGAACCGTTCATCAGGATCGCGCAGCGTCGGCCGCGCACCGCTCCGCGCTCCCCCGCGAACGGGTCGCTGCACCGGGCGACCGGGGGCCCTGCGCGACCCGGTCCTGCGCGACCCCTCAGCTGCGGACGATCGCGAGACGAAGTCGCCGCTCCGGCGCTGCTCTCACCCTCGGGAACGAGCTGCAGGTCACGCGGCCGCACATCCCGTCGTGCGGGGGCAATCCAGTCGGCCAGCATCCGGTTGACGACGACGGTCGGCCACTGCGCCAGCCTCCGGCCGTCCGGTGAATCCCATTCGACCGTCGCCTCCGTCACCGGCACCATCGTGCGCCGGCTCCGGAAGCTCATGAGGGGGTCGGTTCCGGGAACCACGTGGAGATTCCCCCACACGGAGTAGGGCCCGACCTGCATCTCGATCGGGATGGGGCGGGTTCGCGTCCGCCGCTTCGGATCGCCGCGCGGTCCGGCCACGGCGGCGACGAAGATCTCGTCGCGGGCGACCACGCACGGACCCGGCCGCCAGCTCGTGCCCGTCCTCGAGGCTCTCCAGGTACGTGTCGACGAACGCAAACTCCTCGTGCTCGTTCATGAGGTCCGTCACGCGCGCGGCCGAGAGGGGCACGTATCCGAACGCCACGGAGTCGCCCGTGTAGAGGGTCAGGCCGACCGTGGGAACCTCGACCGAGCCGGACGTCTCGTCGGCGCCGTCGGACGCAGCGGGCTCGTGGCGGAAAACCCGCAGTGGTCGCGACGAGCGTCGAGCGCATCGACATGCGCGCGACACTAGGCCTGGCGGACCGCCGGCAGACACCACTCGATGGTCCCGGCCGGTGTCGTCGATCGGGCCGGGGTGCAGACCGCTCGTCGCACCGCCCGATGGGACGAGCCCGGCGTCGGCGGCCTCCCTACCAGCGCGGCTGGAGGGCGCGCACCACGATGGCGAGGCCGATGAGGATGATGAGCACGGGGCCGACCGGGATGTCGATGCCGAAGACGCTGCCGAGCCCCGAGAGCAGGGCGATCGTGCCCGAGGATGATCGTGAACCAGCTCGCCCGAATGCCGAGCAGGAGTCGCACGGCGTTGAGCCCGAGCATGATCAGGCCGGCGCCGATCAGCCAGGTCCCCTCGGGGACGTCCTTCAGCCAGGGCGAAGCCGCCGAGCATGATCAGGAAGAGGCCCCAGCTGACCGTCTCGAGGCGCTTGTTCAGGTCCTGCTTGGGGGCATCCTGGGGCAACACAGCGGCGATCCTCCGTGACGGGGCGGTGCGGCCAAGGATAGTGGCCTTGCGAGCCGCTCATCAGGAATCGGCCGGGCCCCGCAGCAGGGCGGCCAGGTCGGGACCGGCCATCCCCGCGCCGAGGCCCAGGGCGAGCGCGACCCGCGCCTGCACGGGCGTCAGGCTTCCGGCGAGGGGGACGCCGGCGCGCACCCACGTCGCCCCTCCGCCGGGGAAGGCGTAGCCGGGGCCAACCGCTCCGGCGCCTGTCCGCGAAGCCAGCACGACCTCGACGCCGGCGTCGCGAGCGGCCACGGCCGCCCGCAGGAGGTCCGGGTGCGTGTTCCCGGAGCCCGTGGCCGCGACGACCACGCCCCGCGCGCCGTCGCGAACGGCGGCATCCAGGGCGGCGCCCGTCGTCTCGAGGGCTGCCACGATGATCGGGATGGGCATGGCGGCCGACCCGGGAGACGCCGGCAAGGTGCGGCGAGGTCCGCGGGGTCGAATCCGGACACCGCCGCTCCCCTACCCGTCCGAGCGGCGGGCCATCCCGGGTCGCGAAGGCGTCCAGGGCCGTGGCGTGGCGCTTGGCCACGGCGTCCGCCGCGTGGACCCGGCCGCCCAGGACGACCAGCACGCCGGCGCCCCGGGCCGCGCTCCGAAGCGGCGACCCGCACCGCTCCGAGCAGGTTGGCCGGGCCGTCCCAGCCCGGGTCGCTGGCGTTGCGCATCGCCCCGGTGACGACGACCGGACGCGGGTCACGGTGGCAGAGATCCCAGGCGAAGGCTGTCTCCTCGAGCGTGTCGGTGCCCTGGACGACCACGACACCACGGACACGCGGATCCGGGAGCGCGCCGTCGATGACGCGCCGGATGCGGAGCACGTCCGCGAACGAGAAGTGACTGGCCGGCATGCGGCCGAGGTCGATCGGGACGACGTCCGCCCGCCGGGCGAGGCCGGGCACCGAGGCCAGCAGCTCGGCGGCGCCGAGCGTGGGCACACGCTCCACCCGCCGCCGCGTCGACGGTCATGCTGATGGTTCCGCCCGTGAAGATCACCGCGACGCGCGGCAGGAGGCTCACGGCTCCTCGGGCGAGGGGCCGGCGGCCGCGGCATCCACCCTGGTCGGCCGGGGCCTCGGCCTCGTCCGGCACGACGCGCCATCCCCGGGGCCCACCCGGCTCACCGTCGGCGTCGGCGGCCGCGTCGGCGTCAGCCTCGGCCATCGCGACGCGACCGCGCGCCACGAGCGACACGATCCCGACGAGGACGATGACGCCGGCCGCGACCAGGACGACCGGCATCGTCCCGAAGGCGTCGGAGATCGGCCCCACGATGATGATCGGCAGAAGGCTGGCCACCGAGACGAGCATGTTCAGGATGCCGAACACGCGTCCGCGAACCGCCTGCGGGATCTCCGACTGGAGCTCGGTCTGGGCGGGGATCGCCGTGAACGCGTACCCGATGCCGGCGACGAAGGCAATGACGACGACGATCGTCAGCACGCTGATGTAGGCCGAAAGGTCGGGCCCGGGGACCCGGTCGTCGACGTCGCGCAGGAACTGGGCGATCGGTCCGGCGATCGTGATCGCGGCCAGGCTCGTGCCCAGGACCAGCATCCCGGACTCGATGAGGCGACGGCGGGACACGAGCGGCTGGAGGATGTTGACCGCGACCACGCCGACGACGACGCCGATCCCGAGCGGCAGCACGACGATGACGAAGTCCTTGGTGCGGAGACCCAGCACGTCCTCCGCGAACGCGGGTCCCAGGACGCCGAGGACGCCGACGATCGACGCGGCGATCCCGAGATAGAGGAGCGACCAGCGCACGACCGGGTGTTCCCGGACGTACCTGATCCCTTCGCGGAACTGCTCCACGAACGAGCCGACGGCCTCCTCCGTCTCGTGGATCGTGGAGCCGTGCGGCATCGTGCCGGGTGGCGCTGGCGGGAGCGTCCAGCAGAACGCGCCTGCGACGAGGTAGAGGATCGCAACGAACACGATGAGGACGGTGGGGTTGGCGATCGTCACCACGAGCGGACCCAGCACCGTGAAGCCGATCGCGAACGCGGCGTTGAGGGTCAGCGTGAAGATGCCGTTGGCTGCCGTGAGCTGGCTGGGCGGGACGACGATGGGGATCATCGAGAGCTCGGCCGGTGCGAAGAACGTCGTCACGATCGAGACGAGCATGTTCAGGACGAACACGGCCGCGATGTTGGCGTCGAGCAGGGCGAGCCCGATGAAGAGGGCGGCCCGCAGCAGGTTGGTGACGATGAGAACCTTGCGCCGGTCGTAGCGGTCGACGTAGACGCCGGCGATCGCGCTGAAGATCACGGCCGGGGCCAGGAAGGTCAGGATGAGGATGGAGACGGCACTGTTCGAGGAGGTCAGGTCGCGGACGAGGACCGTCAGCCCGTAGAGGACCATGTTCCCGCCGACCTGGGTGGCCAGCTGCGAGAGCCAGAGCAGCAGGAACGGCCGATTGCGGAAGACCGCGATGCTGCTCGGCTCGGGCGTCGTGACAGAGAGCTCGCTCATGCTCATCCGACCGCCACCTCTGGTCCCCGGGCGACGAAGCCGACCAGGCGCCGCTCCACGGCGCGTCGCTCGAGCAGCACGATGGCGACCGCACGTGACGCATCGCAGGCCGATGTCGGCACCGAGCCGGTCGACGTCCCACGAGGCGCCGCCGCACGGGTGCCGGCGACGGAGCTCCAGGCGGTCGCCGATCCGGAACGAGATGGGCTGGGTCACGAGCGATCGCGGCACTGCATCGAATGCGAGGGTAGCATCCGGGGCCGCGCCGCGAGTCGGGCCAGCGTCAGGGCCGCGGCAGCCCCAGGACCGGGCCGAGCGAGCGATCCGCCGCCGGCACGCTGACTTCGTCGAGAGGCGTCACCTCCACCTCCACCTCCGCATAGCGGGCCTGCAGCTGGGCCGCGAGCCCGCCCGCGCGCGTGAGCCCACCCGTGAGCGCAGCGGGGTTCCCGATCGCGAGGACCTCGACCCTCGGCCCGAGCTCTGTGCTCTCGAGCGAGAGCGAGCCCACCGTCCCCGCGACCACCGTCGGCCCGACCACGCGTACTCCGCCGATCGAGATCGCCTCCGCCCCGCCGTTCCGCAGCTCGTTCACGAGGTCGGAGACCGCCTCCGCCGGGACGCCACCGTAGAGGACGATCCGGACGCCCGGGCCCCGCTGCCGGGTCCTCGCCGGACCAGATACGCGCCCGCTCGAGCTCGCTGCGCAGCTGGCCGACCGACGTCTCGCCGCGGGCGTTGGCGGCCGAGATCGTCTCCAGCTGGCGCTGGATGTCGGCGACCTCGCCGCGCAGCTGGTCGTTGCGGGTGGTCAGGTTCGCGATCAGGAGCGTCAGGTCCTGCGACGACTGGGTCTCCAGCCCCGTCCCAGCCTGCTGGGCGCGGAGCTGGACCACGACCAGCAGCCCCAGCAGGAGGGCGATGGCGGTGAGGGCGACCTGGCTTCCTCGGCGGCGCATCGTCAGGGCACCGGCGTGCTGGGCGGGCGCCGGCGGACGCGCATAGCGGAGCGTGACTGTACCGGCGTAGGCCGGCACGGTCACCCGGTCCGGCTCTGCGAAGGAGATCCGGATGCCGTACTGGTCCGCGCGCGCCTGGACCAGCTCCACGAACCGGGGGGCAGTCACCAGCACCTCGTACAGGTCCAGCGGCCCGATGGCGGCGACCTGGTACGGCGGCGCGAGATAGGCGGAGTTGACCAGCAGCGTTCCGCCGATGTCGACGAAGGCCGTCGTCGGCACGACCCGCTCGCCATTCACGGACACTGCCTCGGCGCCGGCCAGCCAGAGCTCCTCGACGACCCGCCGCAGATCCAGTGCGCCGACCCGGTAGTCGGCGACGGACCCGCCCGGCGGAACGGGCACCTGCGAGTCCTCGAGCTGGAGGACGATCCCGGGGCCCTCCAGCGCGACGAGGCCGGCGGCGATGCGAGCGGTTCTGAGCGCGTCGTTGAGGTCGCTCACCAGGGCTCCGCTGCCGGCGGCACCCTGCTCGGCCGACGTCACCCTCGCGCGGAGGTCGAGGATCCGGTCCTTGAGCGCCTCCTGCTGGGCCTGCAGGGCAACCACGGTCTCCACGAGCGGCGCGCGCTCCTGGGTCGTGTACCGGACCCGCGGGGCCTCGGCGCGCACCTGGACGGCGATGAGGAAGCCGAGGACGACCAGCGCCCCGAACAGTGTGACCTGCCACGTCGGGATGGAGCGGAGGCGGGAGCCCAGCGATGTCACGGTGTCAGTTCCCTGCCGGCCGTCGGGGCGCGGCGGCGGCGAAGGTACGCCATCCCGCCCCCCACGACAAGGCCAGCCAGCGCGGCCACAAGCAGAACCCGGCCGTCACGGAGCGGCGACCCGTCGTCGTCGTCGTCGAGGCCCCCGGCGCCGGGGGCCGGAGAGGCGCTCGGCTCATCGGACGCGCCCGGGGTCCCGGACGCTCCCGGCACCGGCGTGCTGGCTCCCGGGGTCGCGCTCGGAGCCGCCTCCCATCCCGACGGCAGCGGGCCGGGCGGGGCAGGTTGCGGGCCGAGCTGGGTCGGTGCATCGGCACCGAGGCTCTCGAGCCAGGCGGTCTCGAATCCCGCGACATCGGTCCCGACTGCCGCCGTGAACGCCTCGTCATCCGTGACGCCGCCGGCATAGCTGTTGACGAGGCCCACGAGCGCGTCCGTTCCCTGCTCGCGCACGAGGTAGTCGACCGCCGAGGTGCTCTCCGCATAGGCGAGGGTGAAGCGCTCATACGTCGAGGGGAACTGGACCGAGAGCGCCGTCAGCGGCATCAGGCGCCCCGCGTCGGCCGCAGCCTCGACGGAGGCCCGAAGCCAGGGCGAGAGGCCCTCGGTGAGATAGGTCGCCACGCCCTCGTTGAGCCAGCGCGGCGGGTAGTGGTACGGGTTGCGGACCGCCGTGTCGAAGACGAGGTGGGTCAGCTCGTGGGGCACGGTTCGGGTGACCTCGACCGTGGCGACCTCGTTGGGCGGGATGAGCCCGAACATCGTCCGGATCTCCGAGATCGCCGTCCCCACGACGTTCTCGCGGGTGGACGGCCCGACGGCGTCGTAGAAGGACGGCTCATCCGCGTAGATGTAGAAGTCGATGGGCTCGGTCTCGGTCACCCCAAGGAATGCGGAGGCTTCTCGAACCGCCTTGTCGCCGATTGCCAGCGCCCGCCGGCCGAAGGCGTTCGAGCCCTCGTACCAGTGGACCCGCACGATGTCACCCACGAGCGTCTTCCAGGCGAAGCGCGTGTCGGCATACGTGACGGTGACCGGCGGGCCGACCGTCGGCTCGATCGTGCGGTCGGCGGGCACCAGGCGCCACCGGGCGGTGATCGGCGAGTTCGGATAGACGTGGCCGCCGTCGGAGAGGTTCAGCCGATAGACCAGCGTGCGACTGCCGCCGGCTGTGGCCCCCTCGACTTGCGTGACGGACGGCCCGATGCTTCCGGGGTGCTCGAGGAGGATCTCCACGCGCGCCAGGGGCACATCGGCTGGCGAACTCCTGCCTGAAGACGATCTCCTCGCCGAAGGACGAGGTCGCGCTCGGCTGGCCGAACGTTGCCGAAGCGGCACTCGCGGGCGCCGTCATCAAGAACGCCACGAGGGGGGCGACGACGACGGCGAAGAGCGCTCTCCTCACTGTCCGGCCCAGGCAAGGCCAGCGAGGCGCAGGACGCCGAGACCGTTCGGAGCGGCGCCGAGGAGTCCCTCGCGGGCGAGCGCTGCCGACGCCGCGTATGTCACCGGGATCGTCGGCACCTCGTCGCGCAGGATCGACTCGGCCGCGTCGTATCCGGCACGCGCTGCCTCTGGATCGTCGGTGCCGACCGCCGCCGCAATCGCGGCATCGAACGCGGCATTCGACCAGCTCCCGTAGTTGTTCGGCTGGCCGGTCCCGAGCAGGATGCCCAGGAAGTCGTTCGGCGACGGGTAGTCGGCAATCCACGAGAGAGCCCACAGGTCCGGCGAGTCCTGGGTGCCGAGGCGCTCGAAGAGCGTCCCGAAGTCCAGGGCCTCGAAGCGCACCGTGATCCCGAGGTTCTCCTGGAGCTGGGTCGAGAATCGCCTCGTCGTAGCCGGCGCCGGCGGTGACGAGGGTCACGTCCGGGAAGGTCGCCGGGTCTGCATACCCCGCCTCCGCGAGCAGCCGGCGGGCCTCGGCCGGATCGTAGGCCGGGACGAACGACGCGTCGCTCCGGCCGGGGATCCCGGGCGGGACCATCGAGGTGGCCGGGAGCGCCGCGGTGCCGTCGGCGAGCTCGACGATCCGCCGCCAGTCCACGCCCGTCGCGAAGGCCCGCCGCACGCGCGCGTCGTCGAAGGGGGGCCGCTGCGTCTCGAAGCCGTAGTAGGTGACCGTGAGGTCGGACCACCGGCGCAGGCTGGACCCGAGGTCGGGATCGTAGGCGAGCCACGCCGCGTCGGACTCGCCGACCGGCGCCCAGTCCAGCTCGCCCGCCGCAAAGACGTCGACCGTGCTGCGGCCGCCGATGTCGGAGACGGCCGTGACCTCGTCGATCGCGGGCGGCCCGGCCCAGTAGCGGGCGTTGGCGAGAAGCGTGTAGCCGTCCGGCACGGCGGCGCTGAGCAGGTAGCCGCCCGAACCGACGAATCCTGGGCCGGGCTCCAGGGCGGACGGGTCGCGGCCGACGGAGGTCGGGACAACGGCCAGCGACGGGCTGGCGGCGATCGCGGGGAAGTCACCGGCAGGGCGTGTCAGGCGGACCTCCACCGTGGACCCGGCGGCGATGATCCCGACCTCGTCGGCGCCCGCTGTTCCGGCCGCGTAGTCGCGGGCTCCCTCCACGTCGTAGAGCAGCGACGCCAGCGGAGACGGCCTCCGTGGGTCGATGACACGGAGCCAGCTGCGGCGCACGTCGTCGGCGGTGAGCGCCGTGCCGTCGGAGAACTGGAGGTCCGGCCGCAGGGTGAAGACGACCGTCCGTCCGCCGTCGCGAAGCTCCCAGCGCTCGGCGAGGGCCGGGCGGGGCGTCCGCGTCGGGTCGATCGCGGTGAGGCCCTCGAACAGCTGGGCGATGAAGGCGGCGCTCCCGGCATCGCCGGCCGCCGCCGGATCGAGGGTCGCCGGCTCGCCCATCAGGACCCGGACCGCTCCCGGCGTCGCCCGTGCCGGTGCCGCGACGAACGTGGTCGTCGCGAGCACGACGGCCACGAGCGCGGCCACGGCCGGCGCGCCTCGAGTCGAGCGCGCGGAGGGGCGCCAGCGTAGCGCGGGGGATCATGCTCGGAGTATAGGTCGGGTCTGCAGCGGAGCCCATGCGGGCGCCCCGGCCACCGGGCACGGAAGGAGGCCTTCGCGTGATCACACCGCCGGGGGAACGATGTCGTGCGCGAAAGGCCTCTGACATGGAGAACGAGACGCCGCCGGTTCCGTTAGGGTTCCGCCGGACCGACGCCGTCACGCTGACGACGGGCTTCGTAGAGAAGGACGGCGGCAGCCGCGGAGACGTTCAGCGAGTCGGCTCGGCCCAGCATCGGCAGGCGGACGCCCTCGATCATCGTCGGCAAGCCAGTCCGGCGCTCAGGCCAATCGCCTCGCTGCCGACGACGATGGCGACGGGGCCTCGCAGGTCCACCTGCGCGGTAGTCCGTTGCTGCCTGCACCCGGGCTGCCACCACGCGGATCGCGCGCTCCCGCAGCCAGGGCCGGAGCGTCCCCGTCGGGGCAACCGCGATCGGCAGGCTGAACACGGTGCCGAGGCTCGCCCGCACGGCGTTCGGGTTCCAGGGATCCGCGGGCGATCCTTCGTGAACAGCCACCAGGAGCGCCGTCGCGCCGGCGCCGTCCGCGCTCCGGGCGATGGCGCCGAGGTTGCCCGGCTTCTCCGCGTCCTCGACCACGATGAGCAGCGGGTCCGCGCGGGCGGCCAGGATCGGGTCGAGGCGGGCGAGGTCGGTCGGCGGCGCGTCGACGATCGCGACGATCTCGCTGCCCGCGCTCCCCGTAGGCGAGCCGCGACCACGCGGAGCCGGCCACGGCGACCCGCGGAACGCCGAGGGCGGCCAGCCACTCCAGGATCGCGGCCGCCTCGTGCGAGCGGTGCGCCATCCACCACGAACGCGTCGCGCACGACAAGGCCGGCTTCGAGGGCGCGCCGGACCTCGCGCGTACCGTCGACGAGCAACCGACCGGCTTCGTCGCGACCCCGCCGCTCGCGCAGCGCGAGCGCCGCGCGCACTCGCGGGTTGGCCGCGCTGGTGATGAGCGTCAGCACCGTTCGGTCGCGGGGTCATGCGTGCGCCTCCCCTCGTCCAGACGTGGCCAGGGCGGCCCAGCCGGCCGCGAGCCGGACGCCGCTCTCCGCCTCGAGGCCCAGCTCCATGACCCTTGGCGTTCCGGCGGCCCATCCCAGCGCGGCGCCGACGATGCCCGCGAGGTCCCCGGGCTCCAGCGCCGTGGCATGCGCGGTGCAGGCGAGGAACCACCGCTCCGGGGCCAGCAGCGAAGCGACCTGCCGCACGAGCGGCTCGAGGTCGTCGGCGAGGCGCCACGCTCCCCCACCCGGCCCGTGACCGTACGTCGGCGGGTCCAGGAGGATGCCGTCGTAGAGCCGTCCGCGCCGTGCCTCGCGGGCCACGAACCGCGTCGCGTCGTCGACGAGCCAGCGGATCGGCCGATCGTCGAGTCCGGCAAGAGCGGCGTTCCGGCGAGCCCACGCCACGGCGGGTCGCGAGGCGTCGACGTGGACGACCCGGGCTCCCGCCCGCCCGAGGACGAGGCTCGCCAGGCCCGTGTAGGCGAAGAGATTCAGCACGGTCGCGGGATGGCCGCGGGCGTGCTGGATCGCCTCCGCTTCGCCGGCCGCCCAGCGTGCCACGGGTGCGTGCTCCGGGAAGAGGCCGACCTGGCCGGCCGGCGTGGGACGGAGCTCCATGGGCAGACCCTCGAACGTGGCCGTCCAGCGTCGGGGGAAGCGCGCCGTCGGGCTCCCACCGGCCACCGCGGGCGGCGGGATCGCGTTCATAGCGCGCGTCGGCGGCCGCCCACGCTGCTGCCGGGCCCCGCCGGGCTTCGCGGGCGGCCGGCGCCGGTCGATCGACCACGTATGTCCCGAAGCACTCGAGGCGCCGGAGATCGCCAGCGTCGAGCAGCGCATAGTCGCCGTCGTGATGGTCCACGCGCCGATGCTAGCGCCGATGGGGTCGAAGGGCACTTGCCGAATCCAGGGCGCGGATCGACGATCGCGGCGTCACGCGGGAGGCGATGACGCGTGAGCCTAATGGCGGCCGCCGGGCTCACGTCGAGCCACTGGCGAGCCCGGCCCGCAGGTGTCGACAAGGGGAGCGTCATCATGACGATCCACACGCCTGCGCATCCGGGCGGCGTCGTCTCGCCCCAGGTCCATCACAACGTCTTCGGCTGGATCGCGGCGGCGGCCGTGATCCTGCTGCTGGCGATCGGCGCCATGCTCGTGATCCCGGGCCTGGTGTCGGACCAGGGGGCCTCGATGAGCGCCCAGCAGCGGAGCCTGATCGAGTACCGGGCGGACGAGCGCCTCGACTGGGCAGCCAGCCGCGCCTATCCCGAGTGGAAGGCGCTGGTCGAATTCCGCGCTGCGGAGCGCGCCGGGCGCTGACGGCAGCGGTCCGGGCGACCACCGGCGACCTACCGGCCCGCTCCGGCAGCCGCCGCGGTTGTTGCGCAGCCACGCGCCTGCCGGATCCCCGGACGGGGCAGCCGAGGCTGGGGACGGGCGGCCCGTCGTCCCGACGGCGGGTACGATGACGTCGTGGCAGCGCGCATCGACCTGAACGCCGACGTGGGCGAGAGCCTCGGCCCGTGGCCGATGGGCGAAGACGCGGCGCTCGTGCGGCTCGTCACGTCCGTCAACGTGGCCTGCGGCTTCCATGCCGGTGATCCCCTGACGATCCGGCGAACGGTCCGGCTCGCGCTCGACGCCGGGGCCGTGGTCGGCGCCCACCCCGGCTATCCAGACCTGGTCGGCTTCGGCCGGCGGGCGATGGACCTCGACCCAGAGGAGCTGGAAGCCGCGGTCCTGTACCAGGTCGGCGCCGTGGACGGCATCGTTCGGGCCGAGGGCGGGCGCCTGGCCCACGTGAAGCCGCACGGGGCCCTCTACCACCGTGCGGCCGCCGACCCCGCTGTCGCGGCGGCCGTGGCGGGCGCCGTTGCCCAGATCGACGATCGCCTTCGGGTCGTGGGCCCGGGTCGGTTCCGCCCTCCTCGCCGCGGCCGCCAGCCTCGGCCTGCGCACGATCAGCGAGGCGTTCGCCGACCGCGTCTACGAAGCCGATGGGCACCTGCGCGCCAGGTCGCGGCCGGGCGCGGTCCACGCCGAGCCGGCGGTGGCCGCCGCCCAGGCGATCGGGATCGTCCGTGACGGGCACGTCGTCGCGAGCGACGGGTCCCGCCTGCCCGTCGAGGCCGACACGCTCTGCATCCACGGCGACACACCGGAGCGCGCCGGCGATCGCCCGCGCGATCCGTGACGCCCTCCGGGACGCCGGGATCGCAGTCCGCGCGCCCGATGCCTGATGGAGCGGGGCTGGCCTCTCGTCCGCGCATCGACCGGATGGGCGACGCCGCCCTCCTGCTGACCCTCGGCGACGAGGTCGCGCCGGACGTCAACGACCTCGTGCACCGCGTCGTCGCGGAGCTCGCGGCGCCGGCCGCCGCCGGGGGCCTCGGGACCCCCGTGCCCGCCTACGCGAGCGTCCTCCTGCCGTTCGACCCCGGCGTGATGTCGGAGGCGGCTGCCCGCGCGACGATCCGGACCGCCCTCAGCCGCGCACTCGACGGCCCGTCGGCAGCGCCGGGCCAACTGGTCGAGATCCCGGTGTGCTACGGAGGTCCCGACGGGCCCGACCTGGCCGAGGTAGCGGAACGGACGGGGCGCTCCGAAGCGGACGTCGTCGCTCTCCATTCCGGGCACGAGTACCGGGTCTACCTGGTCGGGTTCGTGCCCGGGTTCCCGTACCTCGGGATGCTTCCGGAGGAGCTCGCCCTTCCCCGTCGCGCGACCCCTCGCATCCAGGTCCCGGCCGGGAGCGTCGCCATCGCCGGGCGCCAGACCGGCGTCTACCCATTCGCCACCCCCGGCGGCTGGCACCTCCTCGGCCGCACCGACGCGCCGGTCTGGGATGCCCGACGCGACCCCCCGGCACTCCTCGCGCCGGGCGACCGCGTCCGGTTCGTCCCTGCCTGAACGTGCTCGAAGTCGTTGATCCGGGATTCCTGCTCACGCTCCAGGATCGTGGGCGCCCCGGCTGGGCGCACCTCGGCATCCCGGTCTCTGGTGCGGCCGACGCATGGGGCCTGGCCGTGGCGAACCTCCTCGCCGGCGCGCCTGCCAGCGCGGCCGTCGTCGAAGCGACGCTCGGCGGGGCGGAGCTCCTCGTTCGCGAGACCTGCCTCGTAACGCTCGGCGGCGCCGACCTCGGGGCGGAGCGCGACGACGGGCTCACCCTGGCGGCCGGCGCCGCCCACCGGATCCCCGCCGGCGCGCGGCTCCGTCTGGCCGGGTCGCAGCGCGGCCTCCGGACCTACCTGGGGCTGGCCGGCGGCCTGGTGGCGCACCCCGTCCTCGGATCTGCCTCGACCTACGCGACCGCCGGACTGGGCGGCGTGGACGGCCGGGCCCTGCGCGCCGGAGACGTCCTGACACCCATGCGGCGAGGTGACCTGGCCGGCGCAGGGATGTCCTGGCCGGCAGAGGCGCCGCCGCACCCGGCGACCGCTCCCGGACCGATCCTCTTCGTGCCGGGCCCCGACCTGCGTCACCTGAATATCGATGTCGTCGACGCGTTCACCGCCGCGACCTGGCAGATCGGCCGGGCCAGCGACCGGATGGGCCTGCGCCTCGAGGGCACGCCACTGCCGGCCGGCCGCGAGATCGTCTCCCATGCCCTCGTGCCCGGTGCCATCCAGCTGCCCTCCGGCGGGCAGCCCCTCGTCCTGCTCGCCGACGGACCGACCGTGGGCGGCTATCCCCTGCTGGGGGTCGTCTCGCGCGCCGAGATGCCCCGTCTCGGCCAGCTCCGACCCGGGGACGTCGTCCGGTTCCAGGCCCAGACGCCGGACCGCGCCCGCAAGGCATGGCGCGCGCAGCAGGCGGGGCTCGCCCGCGCGGCCAAGGTGCTCGAGGCCGATACGCTCTGGCATCGCCTGGCGGATCACGCCGGCGGCTGAACGCGCGGTCCATAACCGCGGGGCGGCGCACATCGCCGCGGGGCGGCGCACATCGCCGCGCGAGAGCCGGCCGGATGGCTCGGGTCCACTTCCCCGCGTGACCCTCAGGCAGGCGTGCCGGGATCGTCCAGCAGGTCTCCCAGCGCCGCGCGCAGCTCACCGTAGCCCGCGAGGCTGAGGTCGCCGGGGTCCGGGGCTCGGAGCTGGACGCAGACGTGGTCCGCGCCCGCGTCGAGGTGCTCACCCACCCGGGCGACGATGGCCTCGACGTCGCCCTGCACGACCACGGCATCGAGCAGTCGGTCGCTCCCGGCGCCGGCGACGTCTTCCTCGTTCCAGCCGAGACGACGGAGGTTGTTCGCGTAGTTCTCGTGCGCGAGGTAGCGGGCGGCGAACGCGCGGGCCGTCTCGCGGGCGTGGGCCGGGTCGACGTCGAGCACCGCGGCCTGCTCCACGATGAGGAGCGGCTCAGGCCCGAGGCGCTCCCGCGCCATCGCCGTGTGCTGCACAGGCACGAAGTACGGATGCGCGCCGTCCGTGCGGGCCGCGGCCAGATCCAGCATCCGGGGCCCAAGGGCGGCGAGGACGAGCGGCACGCGCTGGGCCGGCGCCGGGGCAGTGAACGCGGCGGCCTCCATCGCGTCCAGGTAGGCGCTCATTCGCTCGATCGGCCGCTCGTAGATGCTGCCCCTGCTCGCGACCGAGGCGGCGTGGCTCGTGCCGATCCCGAGGATGAAGCGACCGGGGTACGCCTCGGCGAGCGTGCGGGCTCCATTCGCCATTGCCATCGCGTCACGGGCGTAGGTGTTGGCGATCCCGGTCCCGACGATCATCCGGGAGCTCGCCGCGAGGAGGATCGCGGCGTGGGCGAAGGCTTCCTTGCTCCCGAGGCTCTCGGGGAACCACGTCGAGCGGTAGCCGAGGGCCTCGTACTCCGCGATGGCGGCCCGCTCAGCGACCGCGCCGTGCCCCTGGAGGGCGAAACTCCAGACGCCGACGGGCCCCAGGGCGGCGCGCAGGGCCGCGCGCTGATCTGTCATGCCCGTACCTCCGGGTCTTCACGAAGACCGGGTGATCGCCCTCGGCACCGGCGGTGCCGCTCGCAACGCCCCGGATTCTACGGGTGGGCCGGCGCGCGCGCCCGTTGGTCGACGGCTCGATCTAGGTGGCCCGTCCCGCCGGCCACGTCCCCATGACCTGCCGCAGGATCGCGAACTCGCCGACGTGGTAAGCGGTGTGATCGGCCACGACACGCACCTCGCGCAGGATCGTGTGACCGGGTGTGCCGGGGATCACCGCGAACAGGTCCGTGGCCGGATCGGCGACGAGATCGTGGAGCGCACGCCCGTCCGCCGCGAGCGCGGCGACCGTCGCGGCGAAGTCGTCCGCCGTCGCGGTTGCATCGGGCGCCGGCCAGTAGCCCTCCGGCCAGCTCGGCTCGACGTACTCCCGGTTGCGGATGTAGTCGAGGATGTCCCACTGGGCAATCCGGACGTGCTCGAGCAGCTGCCACGGCGTGTACGGGACGTTCGGTGGACGGACGTTCAGCGCACTCTCAGGGAAGTCGGCGACCGCCTCGCCCAGCGGCATGCGGGCACCTTCGCCCGCGAGCAACTGCAGCAGCTCGGCTCGCAGCAGGTCGATGTCCATCACCCGAAACCTCCTTCACGAGCACGCAGGGAGAGCGCGGCACCGCAGGCCCCCAGGAGACCTCGGGCTCCTTCGACCAGCTGGTCGGGCTCGTTCCTCAGCCGTTCCTGGGCGGCCGCCAGGTCGGGACGGCCTCGCTGATGTCGCCCCTAGCGACCCTTCGAACCCCCGATGAGGCCGCGGATCTCGCCGTTCGGGAAGCCGGACGTGTGGACGTTGACGTAGGTCACGCCCGCCCGCATGGCGCGGAGCGCCTCGCCGAGCTGACCGGCGGCGATCCCCTGCGCCGATGCGTCGATGATGTCGGATGCGACGATCGTGCCGGTGACCTTCGCCGGCGCCGCCGGGCAGGCTGGCTTCGTTCCGCCGCCGCAGAGCCAGGCAATCGGTGCGCCGTTGACGCCCGGCTGGGCGAGGTGGATGTGCGCCGCCGTGACCGCCCCGCCCTCGAGGTTCGCGTACGACAGCTCGAAGGAGATGGACGTCGCTGCCTGGTTGACCCTGAGTCGCAGGCTGCCCGAGCCCTGGGTCGAGATCGCCGGGACCTCCTGGAAGCCGGAGAGACGCGCCTTCATATCCTGCCTGTTGCTGTCGGCGCTGACCATCGCGGTGCCCACCAGGGCCAGCATCACGGCGGCGGTGAGGCCAATTGCCACGGATCGCTTCATGTCGATCCTCCCCTCGAGAGACGATCCCGTGCAGGAGGCGCACGAGGGCTCGTCCACTTCTCCTGAGGCATCGTAGTCCTGAGAGGTTTCGGGAGCTGCCGCCCGACCGACCTTCCCCGCTCACAGGTGGTGCCGATTGGCACCACGATTCGGGATGTCACGTGAGCCGTCCGCAGGCGGCGGGCTCCTGCGTCACGGGGGCGAATGCATCATCGCGCCCCACGCCCGGGCCACCCACCCACCTACGACCCGGGCTCGCACCGGGCATCATTCGTCGCGTTCCTGCTCGGTCCCCGCTCGAAAGGATCATGGGTGGCATCCGTCGACGCCTTCGCAAAGGTGCTTCCGATCCTTCTCCTGTTCGGCCTCGGCGCGTTCCTTCGTCGGCGAGAGCTCCTCCGCGCGGCGACGATCGACGACCTCCGACGGCTCGTGATCAACGTCACCCTGCCCGCAGCGCTCTTCCTGACGTTCCTCCGGGTGACGCTCCAGCCGGAGTACGCCGTCATCGTCGTGAGCGTGTTCGCGGCGTGCGTCGCCGTGCTGGCCGCGGGCCCGTTCATCGGGCGGTTCGTCGGGGTGCGGTCGGGTCTGCTGCCGGCCCTCCTGACCGGGTTCGAGGCCGGCATGGTCGGGTATGCGATCTACGGCGCGGTGTTCGGCGCGGAGAACCTCTACCACTTCGCGATCGTTGACCTCGGGCAGGTCACATTCGTGTTCTTCGTTCTCGTCACCTGGCTCACCCGGCGGGAGGGCGCCCGCGCGGCGCGGCTACGCGACACGGCGCTGACCTTCGGCCGCACTCCGGTCATCCTCGCGATCGCGTCCGGGATCGCGGGCAGCGCGATCGGCCTCGGCACGGCGCTCGACGCGTCGCCGATCGGTGAGGCCGTTCTTGCCACCGTCGGCCTGGTGGCGGCGATGACAACCCCGCTGATCTGCATCGTGATCGGCTACGCCACGCGGCTCCGACGCGGCGCACTCGGTGCGCCGCTGCGCACCGTCATCGTGCGGATGACGCTCTGGGTAGTGCTCGCGCTCGCGTTCAACACCCTCGTCATCGATGGCCTGCTCCATCTCGACCGCCTCTTCCAGGCGGCCGTGCTGACAATGGCCGTGCTCCCGCCGCCGTTCGTCATCCCGCTCTACCTGCGGCGGCCCGCCGACGGCGACGACGCCACGGTTGCCGATCACGCGTATGCGCTGAGCACCCTGTCGCTCGCCACCGTCGCGACGCTCGTCGCGTTCGTCGTCGTCAGCCTCCTGTACGCGGGCTGATGCCCGACGTGACCAGCGGTCGAGCGGGGAGCTGCACGACACGTTGCCCCGTCGCATGGGCGACGGCGTTCGCGATGGCCGGGGCGGCGACCATGTTCGAGCACTCGGCCACGCCCTTGAGCTGGAGCTCGGGCGGTGCGCCGGCGTCCATGTCGCCTCCGACGAGGATCGTGACCATCTCGGGCACGTCCCGCGTTCGTGGGATCCGGTACTGCTTGAAGCCTCCGGTCTCGCCCGGGACGAACTCCTCGGTCAGCGCAAAGCCCACGCCCATCGCGATCCCGCCCTCGATCTGTCCAACGACACCCTCGAGGAACGCGGGCCGGCCCACGTCGTGGGCCGCAACCACCCGCAGGACGCGGACCACGCCGGTCGCTGTGTCGACCTCGACCTCCGCCATCTGCGTTCCCGTTACGTACATCGCGTAGGGCTCGCCCAGCTCAGTGCTCAGCTTGTACGGCGGAACGTCGGCATCGAAGTAGCCCTCGAACATGTTAACGAGCTTCGCTCCAGCCCTGGCCCGGGCGATCTCCGCGACCGCGGCGCCGCCCCCGGCGACCCCGCGGACATGGACGTGCCCGTCGCGGAGATCGAGCTCGCCGATCGGCCGTGCCAGCAAGCCGCTCGCGGTGCCCAGGATCGCCTCGCGGAGGTCCGCCGCGGCGTTCCTGACCGCGTTGCCGACGAAGAACGTGACCCGGCTGCCAACGGCGGGACCGGCGTCCGGGGATGTCGCGGTGTCGCCCAGCTGAACCGCCACGCGCTCGAACGGCATGCCGAGCTCCTCGGCGGCGATGAGACCGAGGGCGGTCGCAGTCCCCTGGCCGAGGTCGGCCGCGCCGGTGCGCAGGATGATCGATCCGTCCGGGAGAAGGTCCAGCGCGGCGCGTCCCGGGCCTCGCCCCACGGTGAGCGCCGGATCCTGGCCGGGAGTCGGGCCACCTCCCCCACCCCCGATGCCGTACCAGATCGACGCCACGCCCACCCCGCGCCGGCGCGAGCCCGGATGATCGGAGGACTTCGCACACCGCTCCAGGGCTTCGAGCCAATGCGGCCGGATCGCCTCCAGGGTCGCTGCGAAGGCCGAGTCCCGCTCGAGCACCTGGCCCGACATGAGCCGGTCGCCCTTCCGCAAGCCGTTCCTGAGCCGGAGCTCGAGTGGATCCATCCCCAGCTGCCCGGCGAGCTGGTCCATCTGCGACTCGATGGCGAAGGCAACCTGCGTCGTCCCCGGGCCGCGCATGCAGCCGGCCGTGGGGTTGTTCGTGAACACCACGCGGCCATGGAGCTCGACGTGCGGCCAGCGGTACGGACCGGTCGCCGACGCGAATGTCTTGACCATGAGCCCGGGCCCGAAGGAGGCGTACGCGCCGGTGTCGGCGAGCATGTCGACCTGGAGGGCGGTGAGGTCGCCGGCACGGGTGGCGCCGCTGCGAACACGGATCCGGTACGGGTGCCGTTTGGTCGTCGAGACGAAGGACTCGGCGCGGCTGTAGACGATCCGCACCGGCCGGCCAGTCCGGTGGGCAGCCAGTGCCACCAGGCACTGGCACGAGATGTCCGTCTTTCCGCCGAACGCCCCGCCGCTGACCGTCGGAATGACCCGGACCCGTTCGACCGGCAGGCCGAGCGTCCGCGCGACCTCGGCCCGGTGGTAGTGGGTGTACTGCGTGGACGTCCGCACGACGAGCGTGTCGCCGTCCCAGAAGGCCAGGGCGGCCTCCGGCTCCAGGTAGGCGTGCTCGTTCCAGGGCGTCGTGTAGGTGTCTTCGACGACGACGTCGGCGTGGGCGAAGCCTTCGGCCACATTGCCCGAGCGAAGCCAGTTCTCGGCCAGCAGGTTGCCCGCGGGGTCGACCTGGGGGGCGCCTTCCGCGAGCGCGTCATCGGGGTTGAACACGGCGGTGAGCAGCCGGTATTCCACGTCGATCATCTCCAGCGCCGCGTTCGCCACCTCGGGAGAAGTCGCGACGACGAGGGCGACCGGATCGCCCACCTGCCGCACGCGGGCCTGCGCCAGGACGGGCTGGTCCTTCACCTTGCGCCCAAAGCTGTTCTCGCCCGGAACGTCCGCGGCGGTCAGGACCGCCTCCACGCCCGGCAGCCGGCGCGCGCGCGCCGTGTCGATGCGCACGATCTCGGCATGCGGATGGGGACTCCGGAGCGCCCGAGCATGGAGCATCCCTTCAGCGGTGAGGTCCGCCGCGTAGAGGGCGCGACCCGTCGCCTTGTCGAGCGCATCTGGGCGCACGTGCCCGGCTGAGTCCGGGGGCTCCCGATGCCGGCCATTCGACGGCGCCGATGGCCACCGCCGAACCAGGCCCTGCTGCCCGTTCGCCACCCATGCGATCGCGTCCACGATGCCCTGGTAGCCCGTGCAGCGACAGAGGTTGCCGCCCAACGCCCGTGCGATCTCGCTTCGCGTCGGCGTGGGGTTGCGCTCCAGCAGCGCCGCGGCCGTCATGATCATCCCTGGGGTGCAGAACCCGCATTGGACGGCGTCGGCTGCGGCAAACGCCTGCTGCAGAGCGTGCGGGCTCTCTGTGCAGCCCAGCCCTTCGATCGTCATGACGCGCCTTCCGGCCGCCGCGCGCGCGGGCGTCCGGCACGCGCGCACCGCCTTCCCGTCGACCATGACGACGCAGGTCCCGCACGTGCCGTCGTCGCAGCCTTGCTTCGTCCCGATCAGCCCGAGGCCCTCGCGGAGAAGCTCCAGCAGCCGCCAGCGGGGAGGGGCATCAACGCTGCGCGGGATGCCGTTCACCTCCAGGTCCACGCGCGTGGCCGCGATCATGTCCCGGTACCTGCGATCCCGATCCTGAAGTCGCCGATTCGCATCACAGCATCATGCAGCATCGGCGGATGCCGCTTGGGCGTGGCCGGCGCCGACGGCCGGTCAGGTCGCCATCGCGAAGAACAGCGGGCTGAAGTACGGGATGAGCCAGATGAGCCAGACGGCGATGCTGAACCGGTGGAACTTCACGATCCACCGCTCGTCGCGGCGCAGGAGGACGATCGTCGCCCAGACGGCGTGGACGAGCATGAGCAGGATCGCGACGAGGCCGCTGATCCCGTGGACGTCGAGCGTCAGGCCGCCTGCGAAGTCGAACATCATCCCGGTGCCCACGGTGTCGCACACGAGACCCAGCCAGAAGAAGACCAGGTGCCACGGCTTGAGGCGGCCCTGCAGTCGCTCGGACCAGACGCCAATCGTGTAGAAGACCAGCGCGAGCGTGATGATGACCGACGCGGAACCGTCCACCGAACCCTCCGGATGCGCGGCCCTCCGCCAGGAGCGTAGCGCAACCGGCTGGGCACGGGACAGATCGAGAAGCACCCGCATCTGGTCTGCGAACCCTCTCCCCGAGGGGCGAATCCTGGTGGCGCCTTGTTCGGAGCGGTTGAATGCTGGGCGCGGCTGTCCTCCCGCCGCGGGGCATCTCCTTCTGGCCGGTCGTGCGAGCCCATGGGAGGTCGCGGGCCGGCAGCGCTGTGCGCCTCCGCGGCGAACGGGCTGAACGGCCCTGTTGCCCGGCCGGCCGACTGCGGACGATCAGCCGGCAGGGAGAAAGCCCGTGCGCCCGAACCGCGCCACACGTGGGACCTCGCGAGTCCCCGCGACGTCGCCGCACCCGACGGCGGTGCTGTCGGAGCCATGGCCCGGCCTGCCTGGGACGTCCTCGCGGGCAGCGCGGCGTCGGCCGTTCGCCCCGTGTCGCTGAGGGGCCCGGGCGCCACGGGGGCCGACCCGCGAGCACCCGTCGACGCCTCGATCGTCGATCTCGTCCCGTTCGCCGCCGCCGGTGACAAGGCCGCCTTCACGCGCCTCGTCGAGACGTTCAACGCCGACATGGCGCGCCTCGCCTACTTCGTCTGTGGCGGGAACCGCGAGCTCGCTGAAGATGCCGTGCAGTCGGCCTGGGCAATCGCATGGAGCCGGCTCGCGACGCTGCGGGATCACGACCGAGTCCGGCCCTGGCTCCTCTCGGTCACCGCCAACGAGGCGCGCCAGGTGCTGCGCCATCAGCGCCAGATGGTGGCTGTCCACCTCGAGTTCGCGGAGGAGCGACTCGTTGGGCCCGACCCCTTCGCGTCGGCTGCCGCGCTTGACATGCGCAAGGTGCTCGCGCGGCTCAAGCCCGAGGAACGGACTCTCGTTGGACTGCGTTATGTCGCGGGCCTCGACTCCGCCGAGATCGGCGCGCTGATGGGCATGTCGGCGTCGGGCGTCCGCAGTCGCCTCGACCGGCTCCTCGATCGCCTGCGAGCGGAGCTCGAGCATGAGTGAGCGCGACGTCTTCGAACTGCGCCTCGAGAAGGCTGTCCGCGAGTTCGTGGAGGCTGCGCCGACGCGGATCGACGCGGCCCGCCTGGCCGACTCGCTCGCGACGAACGTCCCGCGCGTGCGGCGCCTGGTTTCCCGGCCCGCCTGGAGGCTGCCGAGCCTCGGCTTCGCCTGGATCCTCATCGTGGCCGGCCTTCTCGGACTCATGGCGATGGGACTGATCGCGTCCGGCGCGCTCCGCCACGAGCCAGCCCCGACGACGCCTCCGGCACCGACCGCATCGCTCGCGAGCCCACCGGCCGTCGTCGCGTCCCCTGTGACCCAGACCCCCGCTCCCTCGCCGTCAGGTTCGCCGCCGGCTTCGTCATCGGCCTCGCCGAGCCCGGCCGCTCCGTCGCCCACGGCGCCACTGATCGGCATCGTGATCCCGTCGGGCTGGGTCGCGGGCGAGCAGGCCCGGTTCGAGAGCGCGCTCGCGGCCGCCGGCTACGCTGGCACGATCCTGATCAGCTCGGACGTCGCCACGGAGAAGTCACAGGTGCAGGCGCTGCTTAGGCAGGGCATCAGGGTCCTCGTCCTCTGCCCGCAGGACAGCGCGGCGGCAGCTGGGTCCGCGGACGAAGCCAAGGCCGCAGGCGCCAGGGTCATCGGGAGCGGCCGGCCGATCCTGGGCACGGCTGCGGTGGACGTCTACGTGGACTTCGACAACAGCAAGGTCGGCGCGGCCATGGGCCAGTACCTCGTCGATCGGGCCGCCGCGACCACGGGCAACAGCCTCTACCTCTACGCGGGCAACGCCGCCGACAACAACTCCTTCAAGATCCTCGAGGGAGCGTGGCGCAGGCTCCAGCCGAAGATCGCCGACGGCACGTTCGTGATCCGGAACTCGAGCGCGGCCACCGAGCTGGCGGCCAAGCCAACGCTCGGCCGGGCCGAGCTGGCCCGGATCATCGCCCAGGTCACCACCAGGTGGGACTTCGGCACAGCCCGGACGCTGGCGGCGGGCAACCTGGCATCCACTCGGACGGCCGACAGGCGCACGGTCTTCGTCCTCGCCCCCAACGACACCACCGCCCGCGCGATTGCCGGGGCGATCGCCGCCGATGGCGCCGTGACCACGGCGCACGTGACGGGCCAGGATGCGGATCAGGCGTCCGTCCAGGCGATCATCGACGGAAGCCAGGGGATGACCGTCTTCAAGGACCACCGGACAAGGGTCGAGGCCGTCGTCGCCGCGGCGGCGTCCTTCCTGGAGGGCGGCGCGCCGGCCGTGAACACCACGCTCGCCAACGGCGCCATCGACATCCCGTCGCTGCTCCTGGCGCCTGTCACGGTCACCCGGGACAACGTCCAGGTGGTCTTGATCGACAGCGGCTACTACAGGGCCAGCGACTTCGCCGGCTCCTGGCCGGGCAAGCCGTAGCCGCTACCGGAACCGGGGCCTGCCGCACGCTGAGCGTCGACCGTGCTCGCCCGCAGAGACTGGGATACTAGCCGGTGCTACCCGTGGCTCGACGCGGACCCGGTGGCCGAGGAGACGGCCGCGCGTCAGAGCCTCTGGTCGCCCGCGACGATGCTCCGCCAGCCGGACGACAGCCAGAGCCGACCGAACCGGCGCGGCGCGGCCGTGGTCACCGCAGTTACGGAAGCCGCGGAATGATGAACGGCGTCTCTCGCTTGTACGCCAGGTAGGCCTCGCCGAACCTCTCCGCCAGCTCCCTCTCCTCCAGGCGCTTGAGGTAGGTCAGCAGCGAGGCGCCCAGGGCCAGCACCATGACCAAGCCCGCGGTCGTCCCCCTCGCGACGGCGAGGCCCAGGTAGGCCAGGATCGTCCCCAGCGTCATCGGATTGCGGCAGTAGCGGAACGGACCCTCGGTCAACAGATCCTGGGTGGGCATCACCGGCAGCGGCGTGCCCCTGCCCCGCGTCAGCTGGGTGTTGACCGACCAGAAGCCGAGGGAGAATCCCAGGACCGTCAGGAACCCCCCGAAGATGAGTGTCACGCTCCTGGCCCCGGGCGATGGCAGGCCGAGCCGGCGATCGAGGCGGGGGCCAACCCCGGCCACGAGGAGTGGGAGCAAGACGAGGAAGACGGGGCCAACGGGGAGCAGGACCGCGATCCTCGTGGACTCGCTGTGCTCCTTCTCAGCCCACCTGGCGTAGCGGGACATGCCCTCTGCCCGCTCTACCCGCGACCCGTGTGTCGTGCGCCGCGGCCACATCACCGCACCCTCCGCTCCTGCGCGGGTCGGTTTCGCCGATGGCTCGACGCGGTCCCGGCAGCCGGAGTGTGGGCCGCGGTTCAGAGCCTCCCGCCGACCTAACAGCGTGAGTGCATCTCGCGGATCTGGCGAGAGGCGAACGGCCCCCAGAGCTGAACGGCTCGGGCGCGGGGTTCCTCCCATCCCACCTCGAGGGCCGAGCAGGCGCCCAGCTCGATCTCGCCTTCGCGGACCCGCGCGGGGCAGGCCATGGCCGGCACGTGATCGCCCGTGCGGCGTGAAGTCGACTGCGACCTCCTGGCCGGCGACGACGTCTCCGGCTCGACGCCCGCGGCGGGTCCGCGCTCAGGCCCCGGGTGCCCGGCGAAGGCGGTCCAGCTCCCGCCGGAGGCGCTTGCTCGGCCGGCCCTCGCCCCGGACAGCCATGATCCCCGGCCGGACTTCGGTCACCACCGGCGGCGGGCTGTGATCCACGTAGCAGGTCACCGCGACCGGGGCGCCGACCCGCGACTCGATCGGCCGCACGACCTCGACGATGCGCTCGCGGCCGGCGATCAGCGCGTCGACCCGGTCGCCGGCCCGGACCTTCGACGACGGCTTCGCTGGGTTTCCGTTCACGAGGACGTGGCCGGCATCACACAGCTGCGTCGCCGTTGGGCGGGTCTTCACGAGGCGAACCGCGCACAGCCAGCGGTCGACCCGGGTCTCATCATTGCTCGGGGAATCGGCCACGCCCGCTAGCATCGCACGGGTCGAAGCGGGCCGCGCGACCGTGGACCCCCGCCGCGGGGAGTCGGCTCCTGGGGTCCCTGCATGGATGCCGCGGCGTGAGAAGCAGCCCGTTGGACCCGCGCGCCTGGTCCGCGACGCGGTGACTCGAGGATGACATCATCCAGCCGGACCGAACATTCCCAGGCTCGGCCCGTAGCGAGGTCGTGATGAGCCAGCCAACCCGCCGCGTGCTGCGCCACGTCGTCCTGTTCGCCTTCAAAGAGGCGGCGACCCCTACCCAGCTCCAGGCCATCCAACAGGCCTTTGCCGCCCTGCCGTCCCAGATCACCGAGATCAGGAGCTTCGAGTGGGGCATCGATGTGAGCGTCGAAGACCTGGCTGATGGCTACACGCACTGCTTCCTGGTCACCTTCGGCAGCCTCCCCGACCGCGATACCTACCTGGCTCATCCCGCCCACCAGGCATTCGTCGCGCAGCTCCAGCCTCACTTGGCTAAAGCGTTGGTCATCGACTATTGGGCTGGCCGGCCTTAGGCGGCTTCACCTCCGCTGCCAGGCGCTCCAGGATCGACTCCGCCCACGGACGCTCGCGGTGACCTGTCTGGCGCCCCCGGACGGACCCCGGGCACACGAAGCGAAGATCGACCCACTCGCGTGGTGCGCCGCCGAGTCCGAATGACCGCCCCTGGGACCCTACCGCCTCACGGCGGGTCGGCCGATCGCGACAGGGATCGCCTGCGCAGGCACATGCTCGCCAGCACGGCAACCCACAGGTGGTACGAGTACGCCATCGTTCGCTCCTGGGCACCGGTCGAGGCTGGTGGCTCGTCCCCTGAGCGCAGCAGCAGCGAGAGGACCGTCAAGAGCCCGTACGAGAGAGGAATGCCTACCGAGAAGGCGCGGAACGGGCCGCGAACCGCGACCGCCCCAGCTCCCATGGCTGCCACGAAACAGCCAACGCCTGCAGCCATCACCACCGTGTTCGCCGTGTTTCGGGGAGCCCACGTCGGGCTGGCGTAGTCGCGGGGCAGGGCGGCAGTCGCGAAGGCATCCAGGGCCGCGTTGGCGGCAACGAGACCACCCGTGGCCGCGAGGGCGCGGCTGTCGCCGGCGGTCGCGGTCACGCCCGTGGCGAAGGCCGCCAGCAGGCCGTCGCGCGCGATGCTGAGAGCGGTGACGAGGGGGCGGGTGGGTGCCCCGACAGCAGTCAGCTCGCTGATCGACTGCCTCATCGGTTGATAGCCGGCCGCACGCGCAATTCCGAGAAGGTCGGTGGCGAGGGACAGCACGGGGGCGGCGAGGCCGCAGACAAGGAGCGGACGGACAGGGGAGATCATGGGCACCTCCTGGTCGATGCCCGTGATCCTGCCACTCGCGCGGGGATCCGGGATCTGCCGAAGGTCGCCTTCGAACCCGCGGACCAGATCCGCGCTGACGACCGCTGCGACGGTCGCGATGACGTACGCATCGAACACCACCACGGCCAGCCAGAGGAGGTAGCCCTCATCGATTCGTGGGGCGGGAGCCGACCCGGCGACGACGGAGATCACGATGACCAGCAGCGCGATGACTCGGATCAGGCGCTCGCGCCGCCCACCGTGGCCAGCGCCGCCCCGTCGGGCTCCGCCGACGGTCCTCGCTGCAGGTACACCAGGCCGAGCAGGGTCCACCCGGCCATGGCCAGGCTGAGTACGACGACCGTGAAGTACAGCGCGCCTTCGAGGTCGGGGGCCACGCCCAGAACGACGATGATCGGGATGCCCACCCACGCGAGCATGCCGAGCACATAGGCCGCGCCCTCGACGGCCACCAGCCATCGCGGGCGCTGGGCCTTTCGTGCCGCCTCCATCTCCACCGACCAGCTCGCCCGGTACTCGGGTGTCCTGGCCATGGCGGCAATCATGACGACGAGGCCGACGAGGACGAGGATGGCGCTCAGCGCCCAGATCTGGTGCTCTGTGAGCTCATAGCGGCTGAGAGTCACTGGGGCGAGGGCAGCCACGATCGTGAGCGCCGCCATTGAGACGACGCCGCGCACCCCCGCGACCTCCTCGCGACCGCTCGCCCCGCCGCTTCGCACGGCGATCAACGCCCCGAACCCCACGAACACGCCGGCGATTCCGGCCAGCTCCATGAACAGATCGGCGTCCTGCATGTCCCGCCTCCTCCCGCGCTACCTGATGGGCGTCACGATGGGCGCGACACGGCGGGCTGGCGAGAGGCAAACGGCCCCGGACGCTGGGCGCGCGTCGCACACCGAGGAGCGCGGGGCGCCCGGTGCGGAGCCGAAGAGTTGCCGTTTGCGGCGGGATCGCCTCAGGCCGTCGCCGGGCCCCGCCCCGTGAAGACCAGCATCAGGAGGGAGATTCCGCTCCAGAACAGGGCCAACGCGACGAGCGTGAAGTAGAGCGCCTCCTCGGGGACCGGTGCCACGCCCAGCGCGATGAGGATCGGGGAGAGGAAGAGCACGATCATGGAGGGCAACCAGACCGCGAAACGGACGACCTTCATGCTCCTTGGGATTGGATCCTCCGCCATCCGCGCCTCCGGCGACAGGTTGATGATGGCGAAGACCCCGCTGAAGCCGACGAGAAACAGGACGCTGCTCAGCGCCCAGACCTCGTGCTCCGTGAGGCCGTAGCGGCTGATGACCACGGGGGCGAGGGCCGCGAAGACAGCCACCAGCCCAATGGACACGACGCCGCGCATCCACCCCACCTCGAACGCGTCGCTCGCGCCGCCGCTCCGCACGGCAATGAGCGCCCCGAACCCGACGAACACGCCCGCGATCGCGGCAAGCTCCAGCAACAGATCGGCATCCTGCATCTCCGCCACCTCCCGTGCATGGTGATCGGCGTCAGGATGGAGCGGAACGCGGCGAGACGTCGAGAGTCGGACGACCCCTGGTCGCCTGGCACGGAGGAGTCGGCCCAGCCGCACACAGTCGGCCGCTTCATGCGGTCGCCGCGCATCGCCCCATCCGCTCAGGTCCCGGGTGCCCGCGAAGGTGGTGCACCCCCGCCGGAGGCGCTTGCTCGGCCGGACCTCGCCCCGCCCAGCCATGGTCCCTGACCGGACTTTCATGACCACAGTGGGCGGGCTGTGATCCGCGGCCACACACGCTCGATCGCGCGGCTCTGCCGAACCACAGGCACCGCGGCCAGGCGAGACCAACCGCCAGTCCAGGACTGGGATCCTAGACCGCGCCGGAGATGTTCATGGGTCCGGTCGAGACTGGCGCCCCCGGACGGATTCGAACCGCCGACGCCAGCCTTAGGACGGCTGCGCTCTATCCACTGAGCTACGGGGGCGCGGACTCCATCGTACCCGTCGTGACCCAGGCCCGCGACCGGCGCTGCGCCGCAGGTGGGCATCCCCACGTCTGTGCTGGCCAGCCACGGAGAACCCCGTGGAAGGATTCGGCTCCCACCACGCTGCGCTCGGGGACGAATTCGGGCCCTGGGAGCATTCCGGGCTTCGAACGCAGCGTGCTCAACGGGGATTCGGTGCATGGAGCCGGGGTGGGTCGCCACCGACCGGGGACCGGCCGGTCTTCGTCCAGGCCCGCCGCTGGCGCTGACCGACGCCGCTTGCCGGATAGCGCTGGGCAGGCTCGCTCTGCAACCACCGTACAATCCCCGGCGATGGACCGGGCCCCCACTCCCCTCCCCGATCTCGTGCTCTGGCGGTCGGATGGCTGCCACCTGTGCGAGGACACGACCGCGCTCGTGGAGGAGCTCCTGGAGCAGCGCGCCGCGGCTGGTCGCGCCGCGCCCCGGCTCGTGGTCCGCCGGATCGCCGAGGACCCCGCAGTCGAGCGCGAGCTCTTCGAGCAGGTCCCGGTCCTCGAGGTCGCGGGCCGCCGCCTCCCGCTTGCCGTCCGGCTCGGCCCCATCCGCGCGTTCCTCGACGCGGCCTATCGCCTGATGGACGCCTCCGACCTCACCCTGCTCGTCGCCTTCGTCGCCGGGGCTCCTCAGCTTCCTGTCGCCGTGCGTGCTGCCGCTCGTGCCGGCCTACATCGGCCAGCTCACGGTCGTCGCCGTCGTCGGCCGGGCGAACGCGATCCCGTCGCGCTGGCTCGCCGTCCGCCACGCCATCGCCTACGTGCTGGGCTTCGGGGCCGTCTTCACGATCCTCGGCGTCACCGCGACCTTCGTCGGCGGGCCCCTCGCCGACTACCTGCCGGCCCTCCGCATGATCGGCGGCGTGCTCCTGATCGTCCTGGGCCTCAACCTGGCCGGCATCCTGCCGCATCCCCGCGCTCGATCGGACGTGGCGTCCGCTCGAGGCCGGCGCGGCGGGCGCGCTGGCGGAGACGACCGGCACGGTCGCGTTCGCGACGCCCGGCGCGGAGAGCGGGGCCGCGGCTCGGCGAGCGGCTGGGCGGGCGCCTCGTGGGCGGCCGGGGCGGGATCTGGCCTCGTTCGGGCTCGGCGTCGTCTTCGCCATCGGCTGGACGCCGTGCATCGGCATCATCCTCGGCGGCATCCTGACCGTGGCGGCGTCATCGGGAACGACGCTGCAGGGCGGGCTGCTCCTCGTCGCCTACACGCTGGGCCTCGGCGTTCCGTTCATCCTCCTCGGCGTCGTCTACGACCGGGCGCCGGCGCTGGTGCGCCCGCTCGTGCGCCACGGACGCGTGGTCAGCTTCGTCGGCGGGCTCCTCGTGGCCCTCATCGGCGTCTTCATGCTCATGGACTGGCTCAGCTGGTTCTCGCGCCTGGCCCCCGGGATCTAGCGCCGCGTGACCCCTCCCCACGCCGATCCGCCCGAAGCGCGCCGCGGCATCGTCGGGCCGTTCACCGGCCGGCAGCTCGCGACTGGCGCTCGTCGTCGTGCTCGCGGCGGCCCTCGTCCTCGTCGTGGCGACCCAGCCGCTCGTGACGCCCGGCGCCACGCCCGGCGCCGGTCGACCCGCGCGCCACGCAGTACCTGGTTGGCTCGGCCGGCGAAGGGCCTGCGCGTCGGCGACCTGGCCCCGGAGCTGGAGATCGTCGGTCCCGACGGCGACCCCGCTGCCCCTGGTCGACCTCGACGGAAACCCCGTCCGTCTCGCGGACCTGCGCGGACGGCCGGTCTGGATCAACTTCTGGGCCAGCTGGTGCCCGCCCTGCCAGGCCGAGACGCCCACGATCCGCGACATCGCCGCGGCGTACGCGCCCCAGGGCCTCGAGGTCATCGGGATCAGCGTCCAGGAGGCGACCGAGGACGACGTCCGGGCCTACGCCGAGAAGTACGGGCTCGGCTACACGATCGCCGCCGACCTCGCCGGGGACGTCTTCCGGCGCTACCGCGTCTTCGGGCTCCCCACGCACTACTTCCTCGACGAGAACGGGGTCATCCGATCCATCGTCAACGGACCGGTGACGCCGGCGAGCGCGACGTCGAACCTGGCGCTGCTCGGGCTGGTGCCGCAGGCTGCCGCACCGGCCGCGTCCCTGGAGCTCGCGCCGTAAGCGCCGCGCTTCCGTAAGCGCAGACCGCCTAGACCAGCGGCTGCCATGCGAAGCGGTCGCGCTCGGCGACGAGGCGGCCGACCGGGTGGCGCAGCTCGTGGGACAGGACGACCGTCCACCGCTCCTCGGCCGCCCGCGCGAAGAGCGTCGCCTTGCGGGCCACCGAGTCGAGCGGGAAGTCGTCGAAGGACGGGATCCAGCGCGGGTTGGCCGACCAGGGGCGCATCGCGATGTCGCCGAAGAAGGCCAGCGTCGCGCCCCGCGGCCCGGACCACCACCGCCTGGTGGCCGGCCGTGTGGCCGCCGGTCGGCACGACGGACACGCCCGGCAGCAGCTCGACCTCACCGTCCGCGGCGCCCTCGTCGCCCCACGAGCGGACGAGGCGCAGCTCCGGCTGGTCGTAAGAGGCCACGATCCGCGGGTTGTCCGAGAGGGCCATCTCCCACTCCGACCGCTGGGCGACGATCCGCGCCCGCGGGAACGCCCGCGACCCGTCCGCGCGCAGGAGACCGCCCGCGTGGTCGTAGTGCAGGTGGCTCAGCGCGACGATGTCGACGGTCGTCGGGTCGAAGCCGGCCCGCTCGAGGGTCGGGACGATCGGGCTCCCCACCGAGGCCCGCGCCACGCCCGGCCGCGCTCGTCGAGGCGCTCCCCGATCCCCGTCTCCACGAGAACCCGGCCGGCAGGCGTCTCCACGAGAAGGCAGTTCAGCGCCTGCAGGAGCCGGTGCTGGTCGTCGAGCTCGTCGGCGACGAGCTTCCCCCACAGGACGCGCGGCGCCGGGCCGAAGATCGCCCCGGCGTCCGAGCGGAACGTGCCGGCCTGGACGAGCGCGACTCTCGTACCCCCGCCGAGGTCGGCCGACCAGTGGACCGCGTCGTTGATCGCCACGACGGTCAGCCCTTCCCGGGCGATCTGGCGCCGGGCGTCGAAGTCGCGGTGGAAGGCCGACGCGGTCGGCTGGCTCTGGCCCTGGTACTTCGAGCCGAGCTCGGACGGTCCCGTACGGCCGCTCGACCGGGCTCGACATCCTGAAGAAGCTGATCTGCCCGATCCGCATCCCGGCGTACAGGGCGATGGGCAGGTTGGCCACGTTGCTCAGCTCGAGCGTCAGCGTCCCCTTCCAGCCGGGATCGACATAGCCGGCCGTGGAGTGAATCAGGAGGCCCAGGCGGCCAAGACTCGACTTACCTTCCAGCCTGGCGACGAGGTCCGTGGGCAGCTCCACCCACTCGATCGTCTGGCCGAGGACGAACTCGCCGGGGTGGAGGATGAACGGCTCGTCGTCGCGCACGGCCAGCAGCTCGGTCAGGTCCGGCTGGGCCTCGCGCGGGTCGATGAATGCATAGCGGTTGTTGCGAAAGACCCGGAAGCTGCGGTCGAGGTGGAGGTCGACCGACGAGGGCTGGAGATCAGCCGGGTCGTAGGGCTCGATGCGGATCCGGCCGGCTTCGAGCTCGGCCCGGATGTCGCGATCGGCGAGGACGCTCATGGCCGCGCGGCCTCGCGGGGCCGGCTCGCGCTCGGCGTAGAGCGAGTCGACCTCCCGCTTGAGGGTCTCGAGGTCCTCGAACGACTGGTAGACGCTGGCGAAGCGGATGTAGGCGATCTGGTCGAGCGCCCGCAGCTGCTCCATCGCCAGCTCGCCGATCCGCGAGGATTCGACCTCGGTGGCGCCGGCCGCCCGGAGGATCGCCTCGATCGCGTCGGCGGCCCGGTCGGCGGAGCCGTCGGGTACCGGGCGGCGGGTCAGGGACTTGCGGATGCCCGCCGCGAGCTTGTCGCGGTCGAACTCCTGGCGCACGCCGTCGCGCTTGACCACGACGAGGCGGGCCGCCTCCATCCGCTCGTAGGTCGTGAACCGCGCCCCGCACGAGACGCACTCGCGGCGTCGGCGGATCGTGGCCGCGTCCTCGAGATCCCGCGAGTCCACGACCCGCGTGTCGCGCTCCTCGCACGTCGGACAGCGCATTCCGTCCTCCCGCCGCCGGCACCACAAGATCTTGTGGCCTCGGCGGACGATACCACGACATACGGTGGTCCGAGGCTGCCTCGCGTGCCCCGGACGGCGCCCCTCAGCCGGCCTTCGGCCGGTGGCTGTACCAGCCGCCCGCTTCGGCCCGACCCTGGCGGAGACCCTCGGCGAGCGATGCCAGCGCCTCGCGCGCGTGGAGGAGGTTCAGGTAGCCGCGCTTGATCGAGGTCTCGCCCTCCAGCTCGCGCGGCCGGCCGGACTCCACGCCGAGCAGCACGCAGCCGTGGCGGACGGTCTCGACGGCCCGCCCGGCGCGGTCGAGCTCCTCGGCGATGCGCGTGGCCGTCTGCGCCAGCGCAGCCGGGCGGAACCAGCGCGTCGGCCTCCACGCGGAGCGCGCCGAGGGCCTCGATGAGATCCGGCAGCGCGTCGTCGAGCGTGTTCGGGGCGTCGGTGCGGCGGCGCACGCGATCGATTCGTTCCGCGCCGGAGGTGATCGTGACAACCGCTCGCTCCGCAAGCGCCGCCCCGTCGCTGCGGAATGCATCGTCCGCCCGGGTGACGGCCACGACCCGCGCGGCGCGGCGCAGCACGGAGGCGAAGGCGATCAGCCAGGGCGACGAAGAGCGCCAGCGACGCAACGACGAGGGCCTCGGGCACGGTCCGCGGCCCCTCAGGTTGCCCGGGCGCGGAGGGCCGCGACGACTGCGGGAACGATCTCGAACAGGTCCCCCACGACGTAGAGATCGGCGTGCTCGGCGATCGGCGCATCCGGGTCGCGGTTGATCGCGATGATCGTCTCGGCGTCCTGCATGCCCACCCGGTGCTGGATCGCGCCCGAGACGCCGACCCCGACGTAGACGGAGGGGCGGATGGTCCTGCCCGTCTGGCCGACCTGGATGGCAAAGGGCAGCCAGCCCGCGTCGACGGCGGCCCGCGTTGCCGCCACCGCCCCGCCGAGCGCGCCGGCCAGCTCCTCGAGCAGGGCCACGCCATCGGGGCCGCCGAGGCCGCGGCCCCCGGTCACGACGATCGGCGCCTCCTCGATGCTCGCCAGGCGCGTCGTGGCCTCGGCGCGCCCGACGACGCGCACGCCCGTCGCGGGCAGCGGCCGGGATCGAGACCTCCTCGATCGTGCCGGCGGCATCCCCCGGTGTCGGCCGTCACGGCCCCGGGGCGCAGCGTGACGATCCCGCGCCCATCGGCGAACGCCGAGGTCGTGAGGGCGCGGCCACCCAGCACGCTCATCTCGACGCGCGGTCCCGCCGGGGCGCCATCCCCTCCCCCACTCCAGGCCAGGCCGGTCGCGTTGCCCAGCACGCCTCGCCCCAGGCGGGCCGCCAGGATTCCGGCCGTCTCGCGGCCCTCCGGCGTGGCCCCGACGAGCAGGACGTCCGGATCCTCGGCGCCGGCGACGGTCGCGATGACACCGGCGATGGTCACGCTGGACCCGGCCATCTCGGCGGGCATGCGGACGCACGATCACCCGGGCCACGAACGAGGCGAGCGCAGAGGCGGCCGCGTCGGGATCGCCCGCGGCGACGATCGCCGCCGACGTGGTGCCCGCGGCGGCTGCGAGGGTGCGGGCGGCGGTGGCAGCCTCCAGCGAGAGCCGGGTCGGCAGCCCGTCGGGGCCAAGCTCGACCACCGCCCAGATCGGGCCGCTCACGACACGGCCCTCCGCTCCACGAGGAAGCTCGACGATCTCGCGTGCGGCAACGTCGGGCGCCTCCCGCACGACGCGGCCGGTGGCGCGGGCGGCGGGGGGGCGCTGGGCCAGGACGACCGTGGTCGCCGACGCTCCGCCGATCGGCACGCCGGCCAGCCCCAGGTCCGCCAGCGGTGCGCACGGCGATCTCCTTAGCCCGCGCACCCATGATCCCCTTGAGCGTGGGGTAGCGCGGCTCGCCGAGCAGCTGCGTGCCGACGACCAGGGCCGGCAGAGGAGCCTCGACCGTCTCCTCGCCCGACCCGACGATCCGGCGGACCCGGATGACGCCTTCGCCCACCTCCTCGATGGCGGCCGCCCCGGAGACCAGGGGCAGGTCGAGCAGGGTCGCGATGCCCGCCCCGACGACGCCACCACCACCGTCGGCGCTGTCCGCGCCCGCGAGGACCAGGTCGAACTCGAGCGTCCGCAGGACGGCGGCCAGGACCTGCATCGTCGAGAGCGCGCACGAGCCGGCAAGGAGATCGTCGGTGACGAGGACGGCGCGCGCGGCACCCATCGCGAGCCCCTTGCGCAGGGCGTCGCGCCCGTCAGCCGGCGCCATCGCGACCAGGGTCACGTCGCCGCCGTGGGCGTCGACCAGGCGGAGCGCGGCCTCCAACGTGTACTCGTCGGACCCGTTGAGGACGGGGGCCGCGGCCGAGCGGTCCAGGCGCCCGTCGGGACGCAGCCGCTCCTGGCCGGTCGCGTCGGGGACCGGCTTGACGAGGACCACGATCCGCACGGGCAGGCTGCCTCCCTCTGGCGCCGGTGGGCACGCCGCCCCGGCCCGGCGTTCCCGAGTGTACACAGGGAGCCCCGCGGCGAAGCGATCGCCGCGTCGCGCACCCGCCGGCGGTTGCCCCGGCCCGGGCCTGCCAGGTTGCCCCGGCCCGGCCAGCCGCCGTGCCTACTGCAGGACCGGAAGCTCCCGCCCGGACCGCCGCGCGCTCGGCCCGGGGGCCGCCACCGGGGCCAGGATCTCGGCCAGATCCAGCGTGGTCACGCCTGCCTGGTTCGTCGGGTCTCCCGCGAGGCCGTCGCCCAGCATCGTCAGGCAGAACGGGCAGCCGACGGCCACCGCATCCGCCCCGGTCGCGAGCGCCTGCCGGGCCCGCTCCGCGTTGATCCGCGTCCCGCGCCTCTCCTCCATCCACATCCGACCGCCTCCCGCACCGCAGCAGAACGCATCCCGGCCGTGGCGATCCATCTCGGTGAGCTCGAGCCCGTCGATCGCGCCCAGGACGTCCCGCGGGGCGGCGATCGACCCCGTTGTAGCGGGCGAGGTAGCAGGCGTCGTGGAAGGTGACGCGCCGGGCCGCGGCTCCCTCCGGACCCGACGAGCGTGGCCAGGCGCCCATCGCGCAGGAGGTCGGCCAGGAAGGCCGAGTGATGGATCACCTCGAAGGTGCCGCCCAGCTGGGGGTACTCGTTGGCGATCGTGTTGAAGCAGTGCGGGCAGGCGGTCACGATGCGCGGCGGGCCGTACGCGCGGAGCGTCTCGATGTTGCCCGCGGCGAGCAGCTGGAAGACGTACTCGTTGCCCATCCGGCGGGCCGGATCGCCGGTGCAGGCCTCCTCCTGGCCGAGAACGGCGAAGCGACACCCCGGCCGCGTCGAGACAGGTCGCGAACGCCCGCGCCACGCGCCGGCTGCGCTCGTCGAAGGCGGCCGCGCAGCCCACCCAGTAGAGGACCTCGAGCCGATCGAGCTCGCCCGCCCGCGCGACGTCGGCGGCGACCGGCACCGTGAACGGCAGCCCCTTCGTCCAGTCGAGGCGCGCGCTCTTGCGGCTGGCCCCACGGGTTCTGGGCGGACTCCATGGCCCGGAACGCCGGCGTCAGCTCGGCCGGGAAGCGGCTCTCCTCGAGCACCAGGCTGCGCCGGATCCCGACGATCTTGTCGACGTGCTCGATGAGCACCGGGCAGGCCTCGACGCACGCCCCGCAGGTGACGCAGTCCCAGACCGCCTCCTCGGAGATGGCGCCGGGAACCAGCGGGATCGCCATCGTCGCGGGTGCCAGGCGATCGTCGAGCTCCCCGCCGCGCGCGCGCACGTCCGGCGAGTTGGGGATCACCGGCAGCCCGTGCTCCGCCGCATCCGCCACGTGGCGGATGCCCATCACGAGCTCCTTGGGGTTGAGCGGCTTGCCCGTGAGGTGGGCCGGGCAGGCGTCCTGGCAGCGGCCGCACTCGGTGCAGGTGAACCCGTCCAGCACGTCCTTCCAGGCCAGGTCGGCGAGCGTCCGCAGGCCGTAGGTCGCGTCCTCGGCCTCGAGGTCCATGGGCGGCAGCGCCCCGCGCGGCTCCAGCTTGCGCAGGTAGACGTTGAAGAAGCTCGTCACGACGTGGAGGTGCTTCGTCGTCGGGAGCCAGACGAGGAACGCCGCCACGAGGACGACGTGCGCCCACCAGTGGACGGCGAAGAGCACCTCGAGGAGGGCCGGGTCGACGCCGGTCGAGCGGCGCCCCGATGGCGTTCGTGATCACCGCCCCGGGGAGCGGCCCGTAGAGGGCGGCCTCGTAGGAGAGCGCCCCGAGCTCCGCCGCGACGATGCCGCCGATGAGGAGCAGGATCACGATCCCCGAGCGACCCAGGGTCAGCCGCGCGGGCCGGACGACGAGGCGCCGGACCAGGGCGTAGGCAAGAGCGCCCAGGGCCGCGACCGCGGCGACGTTCCGGCAGAAGAGGACCGCGGCCCAGATGGCCCCGTCCAGCGGCGCGGACAGGATCGACCTCGACGAGGCCGCCGCGTCGCGGCGTTCGCCACGCCGAGCGACAGGAAGACGAAGGCGGCGAAGATCGCGTAGTGCATGATCCCCGCCCGCGGGTCGCGGAACATCCGGGTCTGGACGAGGGCGTAGCGGACGAGCGCCGCGGTCCGGCGGCCGCACGTCGGCGAAGGGGCGGACCGGGCGGGCCGCCGCGAACGACGCGCAGGTGGCGGGCCATGAGCAGGCCGAAGACGGCGAGCGCCCCGTAGAAGAGCGGGAAGACGAGCGGATACCACGGGACGTGGGCGAGCGACTCCGTCACCGCTCAGGCCCCGGGTTCGGGCCGGCCGTCGTGATCGAAGGGGCCGCCGAGCGTCTCGAGCGCGTGCCCGAGGACGGGCTCGACCGACGCCAGCGACTGCAGCGCGCCGCGCGGGCTGCCGGGCAGGTTGACGATCAGGCTCCGCCCCGGACGCCGACCACGGCCCGCGAGAGGATCGCCATGGGCGTGGCGGCGCGGCCGTCGGCCCGCATCGCCTCGGCCATGCCCGGGACCTCGTAGTCGATGACCGCGAGGGTCGCCTGGGGCGTCACGTCGCGCGGCGTCAGGCCGGTGCCGCCGGTCGTCACGACCAGGGGATGGCGGGCGGCTCCGGCGATGAGCGCAGCCTCGATGAGGGCCTGCTCGTCGGGGACGATCCCCCGCTCCACGTCGAAGCCCAGCTCGGCCAGCCGCTCCGCCAGGCCGGCGCCCGTGACGTCCTCCCGGTCCCCGGCCGCCCCGCGATCCGAGACGGTCAGGACCAGGTACCGGTCGGGCGACCGGCCATGCGCTCAGCCTCCGGGGCGCTTCGCGGGGCGCCGGGTCCCGCCCGTCCGGGCCGCGCCGCGGACGGCCCTGGGCTTCGCGGCGCGCGGTCCGACGGTCTCGGCGGGCGTGGCCGGGCGATGCCACTCACCGGACGCCCCGCCGCTCTTGGACACCAGGCGGATCGACCGGATCTCCACGCCGCGCTCGACGCCCTTGACCATGTCGTAGAGGGTCAGGGCGGCGACGCTGGCGGCAGTGAGCGCCTCCATCTCCACGCCGGTGGGCGCCAGGGTCGCTGCCTCGGCGCGGATCCTCAACGCCGACGCTCCGCGGTCGGGCGTGATCTGCACCACCACGTCGGTGAGCGGGAGCGGGTGGCAGAGCGGGATCAGCTCGGACGTCCGCTTCGCGCCCATGACGCCGGCCAGCTCGGCGACCATCAGCACGTCGCCCTTGGGCCCGCCGCCGTCGATCACGAGGGTCAGCGTCTCCTGCGAGCAGATCACCTCCGCCTCTGCCACGGCGCGGCGCGCCGTCGGGGGCTTGCCCGAGACGTCCACCATCCGCGGCCGGCCGCGGCGATCGACGTGGGTCAGGCGCCGGCGCTCCGTGCGAGGCTGGGAACGGTCGTCCATGGTTCCTCCGGGGCGTCGCGACGGGTCACCGGGGCCGGTCACGGGCGGTCGAGCCCGCAGGATCCGACCGGCGCCCCGGCCGGAAGCGCCTCCGGCGATTCTGGCACGAAGGGGGCGTCGTCGGCAGCCGCGAGCGCCGTCGTCACGGCCGCGCTCCCGCAGCGCTCTGACTGGGCCGCGCTCGTGCAGCGCGCGCCGGCGTGACGGGCAGGGCCAGCCGGCGAAGCCTCGCGTCCACGTCAGGACTCGACGTTCGCAGGGACCGCGTCCTGCCCCGCGGCCGACCCACGGGAACGCGCTCGGGGCCGCGCCACCGCCCAGACGATGATCGCCAGGCCGACCACGACCACCGCGATCGCCACCGAGGTCTCGGTCCAGAACTGCTCGGGGAAGAGCTGCACGAGACGATCGGTCGCGGGATCGAACGTCCACGATCCCTGGGCGAAGAAGAGCTGGTGGAAGAGGGTGAACGCTCGGTCGAAGAACACGGCGAAGAACGACCCGACCGCAACCGCCGCCGACGGCCAGGCCGCCCGCGCCCAGGGCGACCGCGCCCCGGAACCAGCGGGACCCACGGGACGCGACTCCCGCGACGAGGAGCACGAGCAGGGCAGCCAGCACGACCGCGTAGAAGGAGAGGACGACGCTGCGCACGTCGGCCATGTGTGCTCGTTCGCGCTCGTCGAAGACGGGCTGGCCGGCGACCTCCTGCCCGAACGAGCCCGGCCCGAGCCAGACCTCCAGCACGATGTCGCGCGTGACGGCATCGACCTGCTCCGCCGTCCAGCCCGTGTAGGCCGCCGCGTCGGCGCGACCCTGGGCGAACGAGACCCAGGCCGGGTTGAAGAAGAGGGCGATCGCGACCCCCGTGATGACGAGCGCGGTGGCGATGGCCACCGCGGCGAGCCGCGACACGACGCCCGACGGGCGACCGGCTCCCCGGTCCGGCGGCGCTCACTCGTCCTCGAGCGTTCGGGCCTGCTCCCACCACGTCTCGATCATCAGGTCGCTCGGCGCCTCGACCTGGAGCCGCGTCGCGGCGCGGGCGAGGGCGGCGCGGAAGCTTTCGAGGTCGACGGCGAGGAGGGACGAGATCCCCTCGAACCCCGCATACCGGAAGAGCTCGTGCTCAGGGGCGCCGAATCCCGCCAGGTTGAGCATCAGGGCCTCGTCGCGCCAGGCCAGGACGTCGTTCGTCGTGGCGACGACCTGGTCCGCCAGCGTCTGGCGACGCGCGGCCGACTCGGACACCTCCAGGAGCAGCCCCGTCGTGAAGATCCCCTGGTGGGACAGGCGCTGGAGGTGGATCGGCTCGATCCGCGTGAGCTCGGTGATGGGCGGCACGGTCGCGGGCTCCTCGCTCCGGGATCTGGCGGGCGCCATTGTACGGTCCGGCGCGGTCGAGCGGCCCCGGATCGGCTACGCTGCGACGATCCAGGGAAGGAGGCGCCACCCGTGAGCGAGGAACAGCCCGCCCAGACCGGCGTCCCGAGCACGCCGCCGGACGAGGCTGATCCATTGGCGCCCCCGGAGGAGAGCCCCGTCACCGCCGCCGCGCCGCCGAGCCGCCGAGCGGCCCTCATGCGGTCGGGCCTGATCGTTGGCTGTCCTCCTCGTCGTCTTCGGCATCATCATCCCGCGATACATCGACTACGACGACGTCATCGACGCGTTCAAGGCTCTCACCCTCGACCAGTTCCTCGTGATCACCGCGCTCGGAGCCCTGGCCTGGGTCGTGAGCGGCCTCATCTTCTGCGCCCTCATCGAGGGTCTTTCGTGGATCCGGGGCGCGATGTCGTGGCTCATCCTCGCCGGCATCGGCGCGAGCGTCCCCTTCGGCCCCTGGAACATGGGTGTCCTCTGGGTCGTGATGCGCGGCTGGGGAGTCGGCAACGCCCCGGCGACGTCGGGGGTCGCCCTCTACGGCGTCATCAACATCCTGAGCCGGATGTTCCTGCCGCTCGTCGGAATCGTCGCTCTCGCGATCGGCGGTGATCTCGCCAGCGCCAAGAGCGCCGGGACCGCCTGGACGATCACGATCATCAGCGCCGTGGCATTCGTGGTCGTTACCGGGCTCATCGTCGCGATCGTGCGCTCCGAGCGGATTGCCGACTCGATCGGCGGCACCGGTCAGCGGGTCACCGAGTGGGTGATGCGTCGGCTCAAGCGGACCGGCACGCCGGACGTGTGCGGAGCGATCCACCAGCTTCCGCGACCAGCTCGGCCTCGTCATCCGGCGGCGCGGCTTCGCCGCCCTGAGCATCGCCGTCCTCGCCCAGTTTGCCTGGGCCGCCGTCCTCGTGGTCTCGCTCCGCATCTGCGGCGTTCCCGCCGACGTGCTGTCTCCCGAGCGTGATCTTCGGCATCTACGCCCTCGTGATGTGCATCACGATCATCCCGCTCTCGCCGGGGGGCGCCGGCGTGTCGGAGATCCTGTTCATCTCGGCGTTCACGACGATCGCCGGAACCGGCTACGAAGCCGCGATCACGGCCGGGGTCTTCCTCTACCGGATGTACTTCTGGTTCGTGCCGATCCCGCTGGCGTGGATCCTGATGAAGGTCGCCCGGGGCCGGAAGCCGATCCTCCCGACGACGTCGGAGCTTCGCGACTACGCGAAGGGCGAGCCGCCTGACGGAGGAGCTCCGGCCCTTGCCGTAGGGGCCCGGCGGCGAGATGATCGCGGTGCCGGAGTAAGCCCAGGCCGAGAGGTGCGCGATGCTCGTAGCTGTCTGGCACCCCATCCCCTGCCCCGCGGGGATCAGGATGGCCTTCGCCACGCATCTCCATGGCCGCGACGCCGAGGTGACCGTCGCCGCAGGCGCGCACACCTGGCACTGGCGCGTACTCTCGCCCGCCGGCCACCTCCTCGCGGAGGGCGACGCCCCCGACCGTGACGCCGCCGAGCTGGCCGCCGAGAGCGAGGTCAGTTCGGTTCACCCGCCGACCGACCACCTGATCGACGAGCTGGTCGGCTGATCGCGTCCAAGCACGCGGGGCACGAAGAGACCCGCGTCGCTCGAAGCTGGCGCGGGTCTCCGATGCCCGGGACGCGCTGTGTCAGTGCTTGACGGATCCCAGGTTCTTGCCCTTGCTCGCGTAGTAGCTCACGCAGTCGCCCTGGTTCCGGAAGTGGTTCCCGGCCTTGTCGACCGCGGTCTTCCAGCCGCCGGCCTTGCAGGCGGCACCAGGCCCACCGCGGGTGCCGGCCGCGGCCTTCTCGGTCACGACGACGTTGTCCAGCGCGGGACCGTAGGCGCCCGTGGCAACACCGCTGGCGAACGACAGTGTCGTCGTCGCGCTCGTTGCCTTGAACGAGTACTGCTTCGCCTGCCACATCATGTTGCTGACGGTGTTCCCGTTGACGGCCCTGTCGAACGTGTACGGCTGCGGCGTTGCGCCGGTTGCGCCCACCGTCAGCGCGTACGCCGTCACCGGGCCGGCCGGGTTCGCGGACAGGGCGAACGTCACGACATAGGTCTTGCCGATCGTCGTCGCAAGGACCTGGCTGATCGCGCCGGGAGCGGCGCCATTCATGTCGACGCTCTTCGTGCCTGCGGCGGCCGTCCAGTACGTGCCGATCCAGTCGACGCTCCCGGTGGTGATGGTCCAGCCCGTGAGGGCGGTGGACCCAGCACTGAGCTGCACGTAGGAGCCCGGGTCGCCCGTGCCGGTCTCGAAGCTGCCGTTGGTGGCGCCGGCAAATGCCGCCAGGGCGGAGCCGGCCAGCACGAGCGACGCCAGGACGGCGATCGATGCGCTGACAGTTGATCGTCTCTTCACAGATGGATCCTCCCCTCGATCTTCGGTGCGTCGGTCACTGCGGCGATCGGGCGCACTCTGGCGGCGGCGCTGGGCCGCGTGCAACTGTCCCCCGTTACCCTGCACCATAGGCGGCGACAGGCCGATTTGGCGAGGGGCAAACGGCACGCAGCGGACGACCGGCGAGTGGGTCTGGGCGAGTGAGTGCTGGTTCCCGCATCCTCCGCGCCGTCACAAGGCGGTGCGACAGGGCACCGCCCTGCCGAGGCCGTGGTGCGGGCGCCCACCCTCTCGGAGGGCGGAGGGCAGGGTCTCCTCGTGGGTCTCCTTCGGGATGTACCTGTCCCCGTCGCCGGCCCGACACGCCCGCGACGCGGTCCATCCCGCGAACGGAGTTGGAGCGCCGGGGGCACGGCGAGAGGTACGCCACGCAAACGATGGCCCCCCGGCAGGCGCCTCCGGGGGTCATTTCGTGCCCAGATGAGTGGTCGGGGTGCCGCGATTCGAACGCGGGACCTCCTGAACCCCATTCAGGTGCGCTACCAAGCTGCGCCACACCCCGACGGCCCGAAGAATAGCAGAGCGCCGCGCGGCACCTGCATCAGCGCTGGTCGACGCGGGCGTGGCTGGCGTGGGCTCCCGCCTCCTCGGCCAGCCGCACCGGGTCCACGATCGCGACCTCGTCGCGCGAGATGTCGACGAGCCCCTCCTCGTGCAGGTGGTGCAGGTTGCGGGTCACGACCTCGCGCACCGACCCGATGGCGTCGGCGAGCTCCTGCTGGCTCGCGTGCACGACCAGGTGGGAGCCATCGCCGGCGGTCGCCAGCAGCAGCAGCTGGCGGACCAGGCGCTGGCGAACCGTCAGGAAGGCCTGCTCCGAGATGTCATCGAAGGCCCGATAGAGCTGGCGGGTCAGCTCCTCGGCGCAGGCCCGCGCGACACCCGGGTCCGTCGCCAGCAGGGCGCGCAGGGTGTCGACTCGGAGGGCCACCACCAGCGAGCTCGTCATCGCCTGGATGCTCTCGGGCGCCGGGCCGCCCACGACGAGTGCGAGGCCAGCCACGTCGCCGCTCCGGGCGTAGCGGACGGTCACCTGCCGCCCGTCGGCGGAGGTGAGGAAGACTCGGAGCAGCCCCTTGACGACGACGATGAGTCGCGGGCTCTCCTCGTCCCGGTAGACGAGCGCCCCCGCCGGGAGGTTGATCTTGATCGCCTCGGCAAGCAGGCGTCCGGCGGCCTCGCGCGGAAGGGCGAAGAGAAAGCCGCCCGCGAGCCCCACGAGGGCGAGGTCGTCGAGCGCGGTCGTCGTTCGGTCCATCGTCCCGGCCGCGGGGCGGCCGCCTGCGAGTTCCGCGATGACGATATGCCATTTCGGGGCCGTGCCCAAGTGCCGGATGGGTCGAACCGCCGATGCGTACCGGTTCGCCACAGCGAGTGTGACCCCGGTCACCCCGAGCGCGCACCCACATCACTGACGCGCGCGGCCGGCCGACCGCATGCTCACGGCGTGGTCGGAGATCCCGGAGGACCCGCGGCCCGACCACAGAAGAAGGCAGGGTACGACCATGGTCGTCGCAGAGAAGATCGTCACGTCGGTCCACGCGGTGGACTATCGCATCGAGCGCCTGCCGATCCTGGAGCACCCCGAGGCTCACCTCGCGGAGCTTGCTCGATCGGTTGAACGAGATGGGCAAGAAGGGCTGGCGCGTGGTCAGCGTCGACCTGACTCACCACCCGTCCTACTCGCCCGCGGCGCAGCCGAACGTCCCGCTGCCGGTGCTGCTGGAGAAGCCGGTGGGCATCGCCTCGCCGGTCGAGTACCGGATCGAGCGCCTGCCGTTCCAGGAGCACCCGGAGGCGCACCTCTCCGAGCTGCAGGCTCGGCTCACCGAGCTGGGGAAGCAGGGCTGGTGCGTCGCGAGCGTCGACCTGACGCATCACCCCTCCTACTCGCCGGCGGCCCAGCCGAGCACGGAGCTGCCCGTGCTGCTGGAGCGCGAGATCTGAGACCGGCCCGGCGTTCGCCGAAGCGCCACGCGAGGGCCCGGCCGCCGGTCGGGCCCTCGGCCGTCGCGGCGCCGCGCTTCAGCGCTTGCCGGTGGGCGCGGTGCGCGCTCCCCCACTCCGCGGCGCGGAGCGCTTCCGCGCGCGGTCGCTCGGCGCCGCGGTTGCGGAAGACGAGCCGGATCGGCGTGCCGTTGAAGCCGAGCACGTCGCGGATCCGGTTCTCCAGGTAGCGCCGGTAGCTGAAGTGGATCAGCTCCGCGTCGTTGGCGAAGAAGATGAACGTGGGCGGCTCGATGGCCGCCTGCGTGGCGTAGTAGAGCCGGGGCCGGCGGTTCTTGGCGGCCGGGGGCACCTGGCGCGCCGTCGCCTCGGCGAGGAGCCGGTTGAGCTCCCCCGTGCCGATCCGCTTGCGACGTTCACCCCACACGTCGACCGCCATCTCCAGCACCCGATCCACGCGCTGGCCGGTCTTCGCGCTGATGGAGACGACGGGCGCGAAGGACGAGGAACGGGGTCTCCCGGCGGATCCAGGAGACGTACTGGTCGAAGGTGCGGTCGGTCTTGCCCTCGACGAGGTCCCACTTGTTGACCGCGATCACGAGGCCCTTGCCGGCGTCGATCGTGTAGCCGGCGACGTGGGCGTCCTGGGCGGTGAGCCCCTCGACCGCGTCGATGACGAGCACCGTGATGTCGGCCCGGTCGATCGCCTTGAGGGCCCGCAGCGTCGAGTAGCGCTCGGCGGCCGGGCCCGACGCGACCTTGCCCCGCCGGCGGATCCCCGCGGTGTCGACGAGGATGACCTCGCCCTGTCCGAACGCGAGGCTCGTGTCGAACGCGTCGCGGGTGGTCCCGGGGATGTCCGACACGATCGCCCGCTCCTCGCCGAGCAGCGCGTTGAGGAGGCTCGACTTCCCGACGTTCGGGCGCCCGACGAACGCGATGGTCACCGGCCCCGGAAGCTCGCCGTCGTCGAAGAAGCCCTCGTCCGGCTCCAGGCCCTCGGCCAGCTCGTCGGCGACGAGGTCCGCCTCGCGATCTGCGGCCTCCTCGCGGGCCTTGCGGGCGAGCTCGGCCTCGCTCTCGGGCGGGAGCGCCAGGACGATCTCGTCGAGGAGGTCCGCGACGCCGCGCCCGTGGGCGGCGCTGATCGGCCAGGTCGCATCCCAGCCGAGCGCCCAGAACTCGGCTGCGTCGAGCTCCCGCTTGGCGTTGTCGGCCTTGTTGACCGCGACGAAGACCGGGGCCGTCGCTCGCCGGAGCGTCTCTGCCGCCTCCTGGTCGGCCGGCGTGAGGCCCGACGTCGCGTCCACGACGAAGACGATCACGTCGGCCTCGGCGATCGCGATCCGCGCCTGCTCCTGGACGCGCTCCTCGATCGCATCGCCCGGGGCCGCCTCGAGGCCGCCGGTGTCGACGACGAGGAAGCGGCGCCCGTTCCACTCGCCCTCGCCGTAGATGCGGTCGCGGGTGGTCCGGGCACGATCCTCGACGATGGCCGCCCGCCCGTCGCCGACGACCCGGTTGAAGAGCGTGCTCTTGCCGACGTTGGGGCGGCCGACGATCGCGACGACCGGCAGGGATCCGCTACCGGTCATCCGGCAGCCGCGGCGACCACGCCGGCGCCGCGCGGGAGCGAGCTGGTGCGGCCGGCCGGCGTGGCCGCCGCCCCGAGCGCCTCGCGGGCGCTCTCGTGGGCGCGGGCCTGCGCCTCGGGCGTGCCGGCGATCTCGAGGATCCGCTCGGCCACGAGCTGGAGGTCCTCGATGGGCGTCGAGGTGCCACCCGTGATGCCGACCAACGCGGCGTCACCGAAGGCCGTCGCGTCCGTGAGGTCCGCGGCGCGCTCGATCTGGAGGATGGGCGTGCCCGCGATCTCGCAGAGGCGCGTGAGCTCCTTCGTGTTGGCGCTGCTGCGGCCGCCCACGACGACCATGAACTCCACCTCGCGGGCGGTGGCCACCGTGTCCTCCTGGCGCCGGATCGTGACGGGGCAGACCGTGTTGACGATCTTGAGCTCGTGGGCCAGGTTGACCATCCGGGCCGCGAGGCGCTCGAACTTCCAGGGCGGCTGGGTGGACTGCGTGATGAGGGCCATCCGCTTCCGGCGCGGAATGCGATCCCAGTCGTCCTCGTCGTCGACCACGATGGCGTCCGGGGCGAAGCCGAGGAGCCCGACGACCTCCGGGTGGTTCGGCGTCCCGAGCAGCACGATCGTGTAGCCGTCCTCGACCAGCTTCTGGAGCTCCCGCTGCTCGGAGATGACCCACGAACACGTGCCGTCGATGACGTCGAGGCCGCGCTCGGCCGCGTCCCGCCGCACCTGGGGCGTCACGCCGTGGGCGCGGATCACGACGGTCGAGCCCGGGCGGGCCTCGTCGAGCGCCTTGATCGGTTGGACACCGCGGGCGTGGAGACTGGCCACGACCCCCTCGTTGTGGACCACCTGACCAAGGGTGTGGGTCACGCGACCGGCGTCGGCCGCTTCCTTCGCCTTGTCGACGGCCTCGCGGACGCCGTAGCAGAAGCCGGTGCGCTTCGCGATGCGGACGTCCTGGACCTTACCCATCACCGGATTATTGCACGGATTCCGACGAAACCCGCTCGGCCGGGCCGGACGGGAGTGCTGCCGGGCCGGACGCCGATCCGACCAGCAGCGGCCCGTAGAAGCCGCGATGCCGTTCCGGGAGCAGCTCCGCGATGTGGAGCATGAGACGCGTGGTGACGTCCTCGAGCGACTCCTTCGTCCCGTCCGGGCCGATCCCCCGCTCGAGGAAGAACGGCTCGCCGATCCGCATCGAGACCCGTCCCCCGATGCGCCAGAGCCTCGAGTCGCGCGGCCAGAACCGATCCGTGCCCGCCACGCCGATCGGCAGGATCGGGGCCCCGCTGCGCAAGGCGAGAAGGGTGACGCCGTCCTTGGCCTGCTGGAGGGCCCCGGTCGGGCTCCGGGTGCCCTCGGGGAAGGTCCCCAGCACGCGGCCGTCCTCCAGGACCGCGCGGGCCAGCCGGAAGGCCTCCGTGTCGGCGGCGCCGCGTTGGATCCCGAACGCGCCGTTCTGGCGCATGAACCAGCCGGCCAGGGGCCAGTCGAGCGCCTCCGCCTTCGCCATCCAGTGCACCGGGCGCCCCAGGGCAGGAGTCAGCCAACCCGAGACGAGCGGCGGGTCCCCGTTGCTGATGTGGTTGGTCGCGAGGATCAGGGCCCCGCTCGTCGGGACATGCTCGAGCCCCCGCACCGTGACGCGGGTCGAGCAGCGAAAGAGGGTGCGCGCCACGAGCTGGCTCGCCCGGATGAAGGGCGGCAGGCGATCGGCCGGCAGGCTGAACGCGGATGCCTCGCTCGCGGAACGGGGCCGGCGGGGCGGTGCGTCCGTCATCTCGATCTCCCGGCCGGCGCTCGTCCGGCAGCGTCGTCCCCAGGTGCGCCGGTCGCCACGACGACGGCCAGCACGGCTGCCACGGTCTCCTCGAACGTGTTGCCATCCGTGCGGACGTGGATCGCGTCGTCAGCCGCGCGGGAGGGCGAGACGTCGCGCGACCCGTCGGCCAGGTCGCGGCGCCGCAGATCATCGAGGATGGCGAGACCGGTCGGCGAGGCAGGGTCGATTCCACGCTCCCGGGCGCGGCGCGCGGCGCGCTCCTCGGCCGAGGCGTCCAGCCAGATCTTCACGTCGGCGTCAGGCAGGACGGCGGTCCCGATGTCGCGCCCCGCGACGACGATGCCACCCGCCGCCGCGATCGCGCGCTGGCGGCCCAGGAGAGCGGCCCGGACCTCGGGCTGGCGCGCGACCGCCGACACGGCGCGGTCCACGCGAGGCGTGCGGATCCGATCGGCAACGTCCTGGCCGGCGACCAGCACGCGAGAGAGGCGGCCCGCGTCGTCAGGCCCCAGGTCGATCTCGTCGGCGAGGCGCGCGACCGCCGGCCCATCCTCGGGGCGGAGCCCGCGCTCCAGGCAGAGCCAGGTCAACGCCCGGTAGAGCAGCCCGGTGTCCAGGAAGCGCGCGCCGAGGGTCGCAGCCACGGCAGCGCCGACGCTGCTCTTCCCGGACGAGCCCGGCCCGTCGAGGGCGACGATGGGACCGCGTTCGCGCATGGCGGCCAGCCTACCAGCCGAACGAGGGGTCGGCGTGGACGGCGCGCCCCTCCGACAGCGTGAGCAGGACACGCGCGTCGCCGATCTCGCCGGCACCACGGTCGAACAGGTCGCGATCGAGGACCACGAGGTCGGCCAGCTTGCCGCGCTCCAGGGTGCCCGTGTCCTTGTCCAGGCCGTTGGCCCAGGCGGCGCCGATGGTGAAGGCGCCCAGCGCGCTGGCCAGCTCCAGCCGCTCCTCCGGCAGGAACGGCGGCTCGATCCCCCGACTCTCCGGTGCCACGCGATTCACGGCCACCTCCAGCTCCTGGAGGACGTCCGGCGTGGAGACGGACCAGTCGCTGCCCCCGACGAGACGGGCGCCTTCGCGCTCGAGGCTCCGGAACGGGTACTGCCTGGCGCTCCGCTCAGGGCCGAGGAACGGGATGGTGAGATCCCGCATCTGGGCCTCGTAGACGGCCCAGAGCGGCTGCATGTTGGCGCCGACCCCGAGCGCGGCGAACCGCGGAAGGTCGTCCGGGTGCACCACCTGGATGTGGGCGATGTGCGGACGCCGGTCCCGGGGCTCGTTCACCCTGCGGACGGTCTCGACCGCGTCGAGCGCAGACCGGACGGCGCGGTCACCGATCGCGTGGAAGTGGAGCTGGAATCCGGCCGCGTCGAGCGTGGGGGCAATCACGCGAGCCAGGCGCTCCGGGTCGATGAAGTCGATCCCGGTGTTGGCGGTGGCGTGACCCGCGGCGTCCAGGTACGGCTCCAGCAGGGCCCCGGTGAAGTTCTCGAGAACGCCGTCGAGCATCAGCTTGACGGTGGAAGCCCGCAGCCGGTCGAGGGTAGCCGTGCGGCGCGCATCCTCGAACCACGCGATCTGCTCGAGCCCCGCGTCCCGGTCCCACCAGAGGGACAGCGCGGTGCGCAGGGTGAGCGCACCTCGGCTCGCGAGGGCGCGATAGGCGAGAAGGTGCTCGGCGGTCACCCATGCGTCGGTGATCGCCGTGATGCCGAAGCCGTGGAGGAGCGCCTGGGCCGCGAGGATCGCCTCTTCCCACCGGGCGGGCGTGAAGGGCGGGATCAGGCGCCGGACGAGGTTGGCGGCGCCCTCGTGGAGCGTTCCCTGCGGGAACCCATCCTGCTCGCGTTCGATCCGCCCGTCGGGCGGGTCGGGAGTCGCGGCGTCGAGACCCGCCATCTCCAGCGCCCGCGAGCTGACCCACGCCCCGTGGCCGTCGCGGTTCTCGAGGAAGACAGGGCGGCCCGGGACGACCGCGTCCAGGTCGTGGCGAGACGGTGTGCCGCCGGGGAAGGCCGGCATCCCCCAGCCTCCGCCCACGATCCATGGCTCGTCGGGGTTGGCCGCCCCATAGGCACGGATCCTGCCGAGATACGCAGCGCGGTCCCACGGAAGGTCGTGGAGATCGCAGGTCAGAATCGCCCAGCCGCCGATCGGCGGGTGCACGTGGGCATCCTGGAAGCCGGGCAGCAGCGACCTCCCCTCGAGATCGACCACGCGCGTGGACGGTCCGGCGAGCGCGCGGAGCTCCACGTCCGATCCCACGGCCACGATCCGCCCACCCCGAACGGCGAGCGCGCTCGCGGTGGTCGGATCCGGCCCCATCGTCCACAGCGCGCCGTTGACGAAGAGCAGCTCGGCTGTGCCGTCCGGCGCCGGCGCGCCGTCCAGCGCCCGCGCGCCGTCCGGCGCCCGCGGGGCGCCCGGGACCGGTGGGGCGCCCGTCGTCATGTCCCCCGTTCGGTCGTGCGGCCGCCCGGCTCGCCCCGGTGGGCGGCCGGGATCGGGGCGGGAGACGCGCCAGGCGCCGCACCTCGGCCGAGGTGAGGCGGCGCGCCTGCCCGGCCGGGAGATCGAGGCGCAGCGTGCCGACGCGAACCCGCACGAGGCGGACCACCGGCGAGCCGACCGCCCCGAGCATCCGGCGGACCTGCCGCTTCCAGCCGTGGGCGAGAACGACCCGGTACCAGGTCAGCCCCGGACTCGGCGGTGGGTCCACCTGGGCCGCGAGGAGCGCCGTCTCGGTGCGCGTCGCCGGGCGCAACGAGACGAGCCGGGCCAGCCCCTCCTCGAGCCGGATCCCGGCGGCCAGCGCCGCCCGCTGCTCGTCGTCGAGAGGGAGGGCCACCGCCACCGCGTACTCCCGCTCCACGCCGTGGCGCGGATGGAGGACTCGTTCAGTCCAGGCGCCGTCGTTCGTGAGAACGAGGAGGCCCTCCGAGTCGAGGTCGAGCCGCCCGACGGGGTAGAGGCGGGTTCCGCGCGGAACCAGGCCCGGCGGGACGAGGTCGAGGACGGTCCGTGCTGCGTGCCGGTCGGCGACGGTCGAGGTGACACCGGCCGGCTTGTGCAGCGCAAGATGGACCGGCGCCGGGGCGGCCGCCCCGATCGAGCGCCCGTCCACGGCCACGACCTGGAGCGCTGGGTCGGCCTTCTCGCCCAGGCGCGCCGTTCGGCCGTCCACGGTGACACGCCCGGCCTCGACGAGGGCGTCGGCTGCGCGGCGGCTGGCCACGCCGGCGGCCGCGAGCACCTTGCCCAGCCGCTCGGCCGGCATCAGGGCTCCACGGCCGGACGCCGCTTCGGTGTCGAGACCCGGGTCGGGCAGCTCCGTCGCGGGTGGCTCGGGCGTGACCAGGCGCTCGGCGACGTCAGCGTCGAGGAGCGGGAGGTCGTCGAGGCTGAGGAGCCCGAACCGTTCGAGGAACTCCACCGAGGTGCCATACAGGATGGGACGCCCCGGGGCGTCGGCCCGGCCGAGCTCCACGACGAGCCGGCGGTGGAGCAGGTTCCGCAGGGCGTACTCCGCGTCCACGCCGCGAACCCGCTCGATGGCGGCCTTCGTCACGGGCTGGCGGTAGGCCACGATGGCAAGCGTCTCGAGGGTCGCGGCCGAGAGGCGCGTCGGCTCCCGCCCCACGTAGCGCCCGATCAGGAGCCCGGCCTCGGGCGCGGTGGCCAGGGCCACGCGGCTCCCGTCGACGAGGAGCCGGATCCCACGGCCCGCCAGGGAGACCTCCAGGTCGCCCAGCCGGGCGTCGACCGTCTCGGTGGATGCGCCGGTCAGCGTCGCGAGCTCGCGCCGGCCGAGGGGCCGCTCGGCGACGAAGAGGAGCGCCTCGAGCATCGCCTCGCTGACTGCGTCCCCGGGCAGGTCGATCGCGGGCACGCCACCGGCCGGTTGACCGCTCACGTCGGCCCGGTCGGCTCCCGGAAGCGCCTCCTCGGTCATGCGTCCTCCTCGTCCCGCCCGGCCGTCGTGGTCACCGGGGCAGCCGTTGGGGCGGCGGCCGGCTGCGCGCCGGGACTCCGCGGCATCGTCCGCACGATGATGGGACCCCACGGCGCGTCCTGCTCGACCAGCACCTCCCGGCGCTTGACCAGCTCCAGCATCGCCAGGAACGTCACGGCCACGACCACCCGGTCGCGGACCCCTTCCAGCAGCTCCTGGAGCACGACCGGGTCCGCGCTCCTGAGGGCCGCCCGGATCAGATCGGCGCGCTCGGCCATCGCGATCGTCCGCGGGATGGCCTCGGGCGGCAGGGTGGCGGCCGGGGCGACGGCAGCGAGCCGGTCGAGGGCGGCAACCAGGAGCGCCGGATCCAGGCGTGGCGGGAGCGGCTCGACCGCGCCCGCGTGGGCTGTGGCCAGCGCGACAGACGGCTCGCGGCGGACGGCCTGCCGGCCTGCCGCCGCGGGCACGGCCAGCCGGTCGGCGGCGTCGCGGAAGGCCCGGTACGCGACGAGACGGGCGCGCAGCGCAGCCTCCGCGTCTGCGTCGTCGTCCAGCGGGACAGGCGCCTCGGGTGGGCGCGGGAGAAGCTCGCGGCTCTTGATGAGGATCAGCTGGCTCGCGACCGCGACGAACGCAGAGAGGTTCGCCATCCGATCGCCCGCGAGGTCGGCCATGGCGTCGAGGTAGGCCTCGGCCAGTGCCCCGAGGGGCACGGTCATCACGTCGAGGCGGCGCGCCTCGACGAGGGCCAGCAGCAGCCCCAGCGGACCCTCCCACTCCGGGAGGCGCACGTGCGTGGCATCCTCGGGCCGCCGGCGATCGGTGAAGGCGATCTCCGGCGCCTGGGGGCCGAGACCCGGCCGGCCGGCGACGGTCATCAGCTCGCCTCGTCGGCCGCGTGCAGCGCGACGAGCAGCGCCTCGCCTCCCGCGGCGGCGTCGCCTCGGATCAGGGCCACCGACCGGGACGGGCATCCGACCGCCGCGGCCAGCTCGCGCGGAGCGCTCGGCGTGGTCCCGAAGCCGCGCCATCGCGTCCGCGCCGCCCGGCAGCCGTGCGGCAAGGCCGTGGACCCACGGGCCGAGCAGCTCGCCGAGCGACCACGCGACCCGATGCCAGAGGCGGATGCTTCGACCCTTGCCCGCGTCGTGGAAGAGGCCGGCGAGGTGCGCGTCGGGCTCGTCCACGCCCGCATCCTGCAGCGCGGCGACCACGTCGAGGCCGTGCCGGCGATCCGCGGCGGGCATCGCGTCGAAGAGAGCCAGCTGGGCCGGCGTCAGCCACTCGGCCAGCGCCGCTCGCTCCACGGGTGAGACCCGCGCCGCGACGTGCCGGCCGAGCTGGCGCGCCTTACGCGCCCACCAGGAAGCGAACGAGCCCATTGATCAGGTTCCCGAGGGGGTTCGGAAGGCCGGAGGCTTCCGGAACGAGCGCTGGCAGGATGGCGAGGCCGATGAGCGCCATGAGGATCCAGCTCCCGTAGCGGTCCAGGAACATGCCCACCCGCATCGCATACGGCGGCCGCAGGAGGCCGACCAGCACCGAGGCGCCGTCCAGGGGCGGGGCCGGAATGAGGTTGAAGACGAAGAGCGCAACGTTGATGACGAGGAAGGTCGCAACGACCTGGTAGGCGAACACGGCGGCGTCAGACGCAGCAACGTCGAACGCGACGAACAGGCGGACCACGAGGGCAGCGAACAGCGCCATGACGAGGTTGGACGCAGGGCCGGCCAGGGACACGATGGCATGAGAGCGGCGGCCCCCGCGGAGCATTGCAGGATTGACCGGGGTGGGCTTCGCCCACCCGATCGGGAGGCCTGCAGCGAGGGTCGAGATGACCAGCATCATTCCCCCGGCCGGGTCGAAGTGGGATCGCGGATCGAGAGTGACGCGGCCGAAGAGCTTCGCGGTCCCGTCGCCGTAGTGAAGTGCCGTCCGCGCATGGGCGTACTCGTGGATCGGGAAGCCGACGAGCAGGAAGACGGCGGCAGCGATGATGCGCGGGATCAGCTGCTCGAGCTCGGTCGTGAGCACACGAACCTCAGTGCGGCGAACGGGGCCCGCGTATGGTACCGCGCCCGCTTGAGCGAGCACGGCGGCAGGCGCCGGTCACATCTGGTCGAGCAGCTCCGCCTTCTTGGCCTCGTAGTCCTGCCCCGTGATGAGGCCGTCGTCGCGCAGCTTGGCGAGGCTGCGCAGCTTGTCGTCGGGGCTCGGGGCGGCCGGGGCGGCCGGTTCGGCGGGCGCGGGGATGGTCACCGGCGGTGCCGGGGCGGCGACGGCCGGGCCAGCCGCGCCGGCCGCGCGGACCGCCTCGGCGATGTGACGAGCGTCGGCCTGCTCGAACTCCATCTTCTGGTCGAGCATCGCGCGCCGGAACTCGGCCGGCTTGCGCATCGTTTCGTAGGTCAGGTCGGTCGTGTCGGAGGCGGTGGCTCACCTTCAGGGTCCCGTAGCCGAGCATCCTGCCCAGGGGCCCCTGCTCCATGATCACGTCGTTGATCTTCTCGAGCGCCGCGCCGCTGGTCCGCTTGCGCATCAGCCCGGCGACCTTCATGACCTTCTGGTTGGTGACGGCGTAGTCCTCGACCCACCACTGGATGTACGAGTAACCGACCATCCCCACGCCCACGATGGTCAGGGCGATCGAGCCCCAGAAGGCAAGCGTCCGCAGCACGCCAATGAAGCCGTCGGTGCCCATGGTCAGCTGCACCACGAACAGCACCACGCCCCCGACCAGGACGAGGACCCCAGCGATCGTCCCGAAGATCGGCGCCATCCAGTGCTGCTTCGTCCGATACAGGATCTGCTCGTTGGTCGCCAGCAGCGACTCGGTGTAGCCCACGCCGTCTCCCTCTCTTCCGCTACGCCCGGGGATGCGCCCGGGCATACACCTCGCGAATCCGCTCGCCCGTCAGGTGCGTGTAGATCTGCGTCGTCGAGATACTCGCATGACCCAGCAACTCCTGTACGACGCGGAGGTCGGCGCCGCCTGCCAGGAGGTGCGTCGCGTAGGAGTGGCGGAGGGTGTGGGGCGAGACCTGAGCGCCCAGGCCGGCTGCGGCGGCCGCCCGCTTCACCGCGAACCAGGCGTGGTTCCGGCCGAGGCGCCGCCCGCGATCGGACAGGAAGACGGGACCGCCGCGGGTCGTGCGCGCGCGATCGGCGGCGGCGAGCGCCGGGCGCCCGGTCCCGAGGTACTGGCGAAGCCACCCGACCGCCACGTCGCCAACCGGCACCACGCGCTCGCGGTCGCCTTTCCCCACGACGCGCACGCTCGCGCCGTCGAGGTCCAGATCGTCGCCGTCGAGACCGAGCGCCTCGCTGACGCGGAGCCCGGCGGCATAGAGCAGCTCGAGGAGAGCCCGGTCGCGGAGCGCCCCGAGCGCCGCCGCGCACCTGCCGAGCCCGTGCCCTGCCGGCTCGTGGCTACCCCGCCGGCCGCCGCCCGGTCGGGGTCCACGGCCGCCAGCAGCCGGTCCACCTCGTCCACGGTCAGCGGGTCCGGCAGGATCCGCGGCTCCCGGGGCAGGTCCAGGTGGCTCGCGACATCCGTCGCCACGAGCTCCTCCGCCAGGGCGAACCGGTAGAACGAGCGCAGGGCGGCCGTCCGTCGCCGCAGGCTCGTGGTCCGCAGCACCCGTCCCGATCGATCGGTCGCCCCGGCCAAGCCGGCCAGGTAGTCGATCGCCGCCTCGTGCGAGCTCCCCCACTCCGCCGCGCCCGGCGAGCGTCCGAAGGCCGCGAGGTCCGAGCCGTAGCTCTTCAGCGTTGCGGGAGAGAGGCCACGCTCGACGCGCAGGTGGACGAGGAACGCCTCCGTGGCAAGCGGCAAGGTCCCGGGGAACCGGCCGCTCATCTCGAGCTGCGCGCGCCGCGCGGCGAGCCCGACGATCGGCCGCCGGCGTCACGGGCCGGCCAGGCGGCCGCCGCGGCTCGCGCGGAACCGGGCGGCCCGCTCGAGCAGCTCGCGGGCCGACGCCTCGGACGCCGGCCCGCCGCCCGCGCCGCCGAGCATCGCGGCCAGCTCCAGCACCCGCTCCGCGTCGTCGAGGCGACGGACCTCGGTCACGGTGCGACCTTCGCGCTGCACCTTGTGGATCGCGAAGTGGGCATCGGCGTGGGCCGCGATCTGCGGCAGGTGCGTCACGCACAGGACCTGGTGGCGGCCGCCGAGGACCCACAGGGTCCGGCCGACGGGATCCGCGCTCCGTCCGCCGATCCCCGCGTCGATCTCGTCGAAGACCAGGGTCGGCGTCGCATCGGCGTCGACGAGGACCTCCTCGATCGCGAGGGCGACCCGCGACAGCTCGCCGCCGGACGCGATCCTGGCCAGCGGGACGGGCCGGCTCGCCCGGGTTCGGGGCGATGAGGAAGATGACCACGTCGATCCCGGTCGCGTCGAAGGCCACGGCATCGCCGTCGACCTCCACGGCCGGCTCCTCGCGGCCCGCGGGCCGGCGCCCCACCGCGATCTCGACCCCGGTCCCACCCAGGCCCAGGTCGCCCAGGGCGCGCTCGATCCTGGCACCGAGCTCGCGGGCCGCCGCGCGGCGCCGGATCGAGAGGACGACCGCTGCGGCCGCCACGGCCTCGAGCAACCGGGTCGCATCGCCGGCCCGGCGGATCCCTTCGCCCTCGAGACCGCGCAGCCGGCCAACCTCGTCCGCCGCGCGCTCGGCGCGTTCGAGCAGCCCTTCGCAGTCGGTCCCGTACTTGCGTTCGAGCGTGAAGAGGAAGGAGAGCCGCTCCTCCATGGCCGCGAGCGCAGCCGGGTCGTGCTCCACCCCGTCCGCGATCGTCCGCGTCTCGAAGGCCGCGTCCTCCAGCTCCGCGGCGAGGCCCGGCAAGGCGAACGGCGAGGGGCTCGTAGCGGGCGTCGAGCCGCCCGAGGGCCGCGGCCTCGGCCGCCGCCCGCGCCGCCTGCTCGCGCGCGCCGGGCGTCAGCCGTGTCGCTCTCGTCGCCAGCGAGCAGGGCGACCATCGCAGCGGCGCCGCGCGCGATCGACTCGCCGTGGCGCGACGCGGCAAGGCGCGACCGGATCTCGGCCACCTCGCCCGGGCGGATGCGGGCCGCGGCGATCTCCGAGGCCTCGTGCTCGACGAGCGCGATCCGCCGCTCCAGCTCCCGCGGCTCGACCGCGATGGCTGCCCGCGCCGCCTCGTTCTCGCGCCACGCCCCCACCGCGGCGCTCACCGCGGCTCGCTCCGCCTCGAGACCGCCGAACGCATCGAGGAGGTCGCGCTGCCAGCGCTCGTCGAGCAGCCGGGCCTGCTCGTGCTGGCCGTGGATCTCGACGAGCGGGCCCACAGTGGCGGCCAGACGACCCGCAGTCACGGTCTCGTCGTCGAGGCGGGCGACGGACCGGCCGGACGCAGCCACCTCGCGGACGGACACGAGGGGTTCCGGCACGCGATCGAAGAGCGCCTCGACGCGGGCGGCCGGCGCATCGTGCCGGACGAGTCCGGGGTCGGCGCGTGCCCCGAGGGCAAGCCCGAGGGCGTCGATGAGAAGGCTCTTCCCAGCGCCGGTCTCCCCGGTGATCACGTTGAACCCCTCGGCGAACGCAATCCGGACGCGCTCGAGGAGGGCCAGGTCCGTGACCGTCAGCTCGAGGAGGCGGCCCGCCGCGGGCGCTGCCGGGGCTGGGGGTCGGCCACTCCGGTCGGGGGGGCTTCGGCTGGCCCTGCGGACGGCGAGGGAGGCCCCGCCACTGCGGCTGCCGTCGGACCGGCGGACTGGCCCTCGGCTGCGCTCACGGCCGCGTCACGAGGGCAGCAGCTGGGCCTTCTGCCGGAGGAGATCCCAGAACGGGACGGCCCCGTCCGGCTCGAGGAACCGGATCGGCTGCTCGAGCGCCGCGACCGACACGGTGTCGCCGACGCGGACCGGGAAGTCCTCGTGCCCGTCGACCGACACGAGGGCCTCCAGCGCGTCGACGACACGACAGCGAACCACCTGGCTCGCGTTCACCACGACCGAGCCGAGGGCCGAGAGATACGCCGCGATCGGCGTCACGATCAGGTTCCGGCTCCCGGGGTCCAGGATGGGTCCGCCGGCCGAGAAGCTGTAGCCGGTCGAGCCCGTCGGGCTGGCGACGATGAGCCCGTCGGCCACGAAGGTGGCGAGGTGCGACGGCCCGATCTCCACGTCGAGGTGGACCACGCGGGCCAGCGCGCCGCGCGCGATGACCACGTCATTCAACGCGAAGAACGAGCGGGGCGGAGCGTCGCCGCTCTCGCCGTGGATCGACCCGCGAAGGGCCATCCGGTCCTCGAGGCGATACCGACCGCTGGTGATCTTCTCGAGCAGCTCCTCGAGCTCGTGGGCTTCGGCCTTGGACAGGAACCCGACCTTGCCGAGGTTGATCCCGACCATCGCGACCTGGGTCTCGGCCACGGCGCGCGCCGCCCGCAGGAACGTGCCGTCGCCGCCGAGGACGACCAGGACGTCGACTGTCCGGCAGCCCGGCGAGGAGGACGGGCGTGTCGCCGGCGGCCACGGTCCAGCTCTCGATGCCGCGGCGGGCGCACCACCCGGCGGCTCGCTCCGAGAGCTCCACCGCATCTTCCTTCGTCGGGTTGTAGGCGAACCCGATCCGCCGGCGCGCCGCTCACGCCGGGCACCAGGTCGTTGATCCGCTCCGTCCAGTCGACGGGCCCGGCAGCGGGACCCGGCGGGGTCGCGGACCGGCCGAGCGGCGGCCGGGGGCGGCGGCCGCGGAGGTGCGCCCGCCAGCAGGAAGAACTCGCGGTTCCCGGCCGGACCGAGCAGCGGCGAGACGACGAGCCCCTGGGGCGCCAGGCCCGCCGCGCGAGCGTGCTCGAGCGCGCCGGCCAGCACCTCGCGATGCACGGCCGGGTCGCGGACGACGCCGCCGGGGGCGCGGCCGCGGCCAGCCTCGAACTGCGGCTTCACGAGTGCCACCACCCGCCCGCCTGGCGCGAGGCAGGCGGCCGTCGGCGGAAGGACCAGGCGGAGCGAGATGAAGCTGACGTCGATGACGGCCAGGCCGACGGCCTCCCCGAGGAGCTCCGGCGAGAGCCCGCGCGCGTTCGTCCGCTCCCGGGAGACCACGCGCGGATCACGGCGCAGCCCCTCGGCCAGCTGGCCACGGCCGACGTCGATCGCGTGCACCCTGACGGCGCCCCGCTGCAGGAGCAGGTCCGTGAAGCCGCCCGTCGACGCCCCCACGTCGAGGCAGACGAGGCCGCGCGGGTCGACCGCGAACGCGTCCAGCGCCCCGGCGAGCTTCTCGCCGCCCCGCGAGACGTACGGAAGCGGCGCCTGCCACCTCGACCGGCGTAGCCGCCTCGACGAGGTCTCCCGCCTTCCGATTCGAGCGCGCCCCGTCGCCCGATCCCGACCCTCACCCGGCCCGCCATGAGCAGCGCCTGGGCTCGCGACCGCGTCTCGGCCTGGCCGCGCTCCACGAGCAGCTGGTCGAGGCGAATGCGGGGTGCGCGGGGCGGCGCGCTCGTGCGGCTCACCCGGCGATCATGCCACGGGACGCTTCACTGCGGCTCATCGGGCGCGAACGCCGGTCAGGCGCTCGTCGCCTGGCCTCGGCTGGCGGGTGGCCGTCGCCGGGCCGCGCCCCGAGGGTCGCGAGCGTCTCGCGGACCTGCTCGACGATCCCGGACGTGTCCAGCCGGATCAGGGCCCGCAGGTCGGCGACCGAGCCGTGGTCGACGAAACGGTCCCCCGGGATCCCGATGATCCGCAGGGCCACGTCGCGGAAGGCCCGGTCGACGAGCCGGGCCTCCTCGAGCGCCTCGAGGACGCCGGAGCCGAAGCCGCCGATCGTGGTGCTCTCCTCGAGGGTCACCACGAGCCGCCTGCCGCGCGCCTGGTCGAGGATGAGCTGGCGGTCGAGCGGCTTGGCGAACCGGGCGTTGATCACGCCGACCGACCAGCCCTCCGCGGCCAGCGCGTCGGCCGCCTCCTCGGCGCGGCGCACGATCGGCCCGAAGCCCACGAGCAGAACGTCGGTGCCCTCGCGGAGCACCTCCCCGCGGCCGACCGGCAGGATCTGGGGCTCGCGCTCCGGCACGCCGAAGCCGGCGTCGCGCGGGTAGTTGAGGGCGAACGCGTGGTCCTGGGCGAGCGCCGTCCGGACCATCGAGCGGAGCTCCTGCTCGTCCTTCGGCGCGGCGATGACCAGGTTCGGGATCTGGCGGTGGGCGGCGAAGGAGAACATCCCCTGGTGGCTGGTTCCGTCCTCGCCGACGAGGCCGGCCCGGTCGACGCCGATGAGGACCGGCTGGTCGTTCTGGCAGACGTCGTGGACGATCTGGTCGAAGGCCCGCTGGAGGAAGGTGGCGTAGATCGCGACCACCGGCCGGCCGCCGCCCATGGCGATCCCCGTCGCGAGCGCGACCGCGTGCTGCTCGGCGATGCCGACATCGACGAAGCGATCCGGGAACTCGTCCTGGAACCGGTTCAGGCCGGTGCCGGTGGGCATCCCGGCCGTGATCGCCACGATCCGCCGGTCCTCGCGCGCGGCCGCGATGACCTCCTGCGCGAAGTAGTGCGTGTAGTTGGGCGTCCGGGGCGGGGCGAAGGCGGCGGGCGACGGTCGCGTCGCCCTCCCCGGTGGACCGCGGCCCGGCCGACGGCGTGGCCGAGATCTCGCCCGCGCCCAGCGGGCTCCTCGTCGTCCGGCGCCGGGCCTCGTACAGCGTCGGCCATCGGCGGCAGGGCGGCGCCGTGGAAGCCGACCTGGTCCTTCTCCGCGGGGTGGTAGCCGCGCCCCTTCTGGGTCCGGACATGCACCAGGACGGGGCCGCCGAGGTCGAGCGCGCTGCGGAACGTGTGGACGAGCGCCCGGAGGTCATGGCCGGGCACGACGCCGATGTACGTGATCCCGAGGTCCTCGAAGAGCTGGCCCGGCTGGGCGAAGCTGACGAACGACTTGCGCATCCGCCGCGAGAGCTCGAGCGCGGTGGGCCCCACCACCGGGACCCGCTCCACCGTCCGATCGTAGACGGTCCGCGACTGCTTCCAGGCGTTCGAGAGCTTGATCTCCGAGAGGTACTTCGAGAGCGCCCCGACGGACTGGCTGATCGACATCTCGTTGTCGTTGAGCACGATCAGGACCTGCATCTGGCGATGCCCGATGTCGTTGAGCGCCTCGAGCGACAGGCCGCTCATGAGGGCCGCGTCGCCCACGACCACGGCGATCCGCTCCAGGCCGTGGCGGGCGTCGCGGGCCGTGGCGAGCCCGGCGGCGATCGAGAGCCCCGTCCCGCGTGACCCCCGTCGAAGACGTCGTGCTCGCTCTCCGACCGGCGCGGAAACCCGCCGATGCCGCCGAGCTGGCGCAGCGTCCCGAACCGCTCGTAGCGGCCCGTGACGAGCTTGTGCGGGTAGGCCTGGTGGCCCGTGTCCCAGACGATCGGCTCGCGCGGTGACTCGAGGAGCCGGTGAAGGGCGAGGGTGACCTCCACGACCCCCAGGGATGAGCCGAGGTGGCCACCGGTCGTGGCGACGGTCGCGATGATCGTCTCGCGGATCTCCTCGGCAAGCAGGACGAGGTCGCGCTCCGACAGGCGGCGAATGTCGCCTGGACCCTTGATGCCCGGAAGGATGACCAACGGTTGACCTCGCTCGGCCGCAGGTGCCCTGAACCCGGCGAGTCTACCCCGCTCGGCACGACGATGCCGCGGCCCCGTCGGCAGCGGCGCGCCCGTCTCACGGCGTCGATCAGCCCACCTCTTCGTCGCGCAGGTCGGCCTCGGTCACCGCCCCGCGCGCGCCCTCCACGAGGCGGCGCACGCGCAGCTCCGCCTCGCCGAGGAGCCGCTCGCACCGCTGCTGGAGCGACGACGCGCACGCTCGTAGAGGGCCAGCGTCCGCTCGAGGGGGAGGCCTCCCGCCTCCAGCTCGGCGACCGTCCGCTCCAGCTCGGCGAGCGCGGCATCGAAGGCCAGCTCGTCCACGGCGCCCCGCTCCGGATCACTCACGGTCGACCTCTCCTTCTCTCGACGGACCCGGCACGTCAGCGTCGCCGTCTTGTTCGTCCGGGGTGCGGTTGCGCCGCTCGTCCCAGCGACTCAGGCGAGGCGCCACGGCGAGCCCGAGCGCAATGCCCAAGGCCGCGACGACAGCCGCGAGCAGCACGAACAGGAGTGCCTCCATCGTCAGGCCGGGTCCTCGGCCCGCGCGGCGATCTCGCCCCGGGCGACCCGCAGACGCAGCGCCGTCCCGGGCGGCGCCTCGTCCGGCACCCGGACGATCACGCTCGTCGGCGGCCCGGCGCACGATGGCGTACCCGCGCGCCAGCGTCGCGCCCGGATCGAGCGCCGCCAGCGATCCGCGGGTCGCGTCGAGGCCGGCCCGGGCCGCCGCGAGGCGTGCCGCGCGCGAGCGGGTGGAGGCGGCCGGCCGCCCGCTCCAGGTCGCGCCGGTCCGTCGCGCAGGCGCGCTCCGACGGCGCCGGTCGCCCGGTCCAGGAGGTACCCGGCCCGCTCGCGCGCCACCGCCAGTCGTGCCTCGGGGCGGAGGCCGTCGAGGGCCCGTCGCTCGGCCGCGAGCCGACGGGCCAGCTCGGTCATCTCCGCCCGCGAGCGCCGCGTCGGCCCGGGCGCGCCGGGCGCGAATCGCCATCACGACCCGGGCGCGCTCCGGGACCACGACCTCCGCCGCGGCCGAGGGCGTCGGGGCTCGCAGGTCGGCCGCGAAGTCCACGAGGGTGACGTCCGTCTCGTGGCCGATCCCGGCCACGACCGGGCACCGGATGCGCCGCCACGGCCCGCACGACCCGCTCGTCGTTGAACGCCCAGAGATCCTCGAGAGACCCGCCGCCGCGGGCCACGATCACGACGCGCCGGCGCGTCGTCGGGACGGCCGTCGGCGCGGCAGGAGGCCCCGAACCGGGCCAGGCGGTCGAGCGCGGCCACGATCGTCTCGGCCGAGCCGTCGCCCCGGACGCGACAGGCGCTGACGACGAGGCGCGCCAGCGGCCAGCGCCGCTCGAGGACGCGGCGGACGTCGTGGAGCACGGCGCCCGGAGAGGCTGGTCACGATGCCGATCGTGGCCGGACGATCCGGGAGCGGCGCGCTTGCGGCCGGCGTCGAAGAGCCCCTCGGCGGCGAGCCGGGCCTTGGTCGCCTCGAAGCGGAGCGCGAGGTCGCCGAGCCCGGCCGGCTGGACGGCCGCGACGTAGCACTGGTAGACGCCCTGCGCGTCGAAGACGTCGATCCGGCCGCGGACCACGACCTGCAGGCCGGCCCGCACCTCGAAGGAGCTGCGCAGTCGGTCGTCGCGGAACCAGACGCAGGCGAGCTGGCTGTGGGCGTCCTTCAGGGTGAAGTAGGCGTGGCCGGCGGCGCTGACCGTGACCCGGCCGACCTCGCCCTCCACCCACAGATCGGCGAGCCGTCGGTCACCCCGCAGGGCGTCGCGGACGACCCGGGTGACGTCCGAGACACCGAGCACGCGGATCGGCTCCCGGTCCGGGGCCGGGCGGCCGGCGGGCGGCTCCAGCGCATCCCATGACGGGAGGGCCCAGTCGGGCGGCTCGGGGTCGCCCATCGGTCCGCGATCAGAGCCTGGTCTGGTACTCGCCGGTGCGGGTGTCGATCCGCAGCGTGTCGCCCTCGGTCACGAAGAGCGGGCACCGAGACGACGAGCCCGGTCTCCATCGTGGCCGCCTTGCGGGCGCCGGTCGCGGTGTCGCCCGCGAAGCCGGGCTCGGTCTCCGCGACCACGAGGTCGACGGTGATCGGCAGCTCCACCCCCAGGGTCTCGCCCTCGTAGCGTGATCCGGTCCAGGGTCATCCCGTCCTTGAGGTACGGGACGATCTCGTCGATCTGGTTCGCGCTGAGGTGGAACTGCTCGTACGACTCCATCTCCATGAAGTGGAAGTCGTCGCCGTCGCGGTAGAGGAACTGGATCGTCCGCCGGTCCAGCTGGGCCCGCGGCCACTTCTCGCCGGCCTGGAAGCTCTTCTCGACCGTGCTCCCCTTCTTCACGTTGCGGAGCTTGATCCGCACCTGGGCCGAGCCGCGGCCCATCTTGATGTGGTGGTAGTCGAGGACCTGCCAGAGGTCGCCGTCGAGCTCGATGACGACGCCCTTGCGCAGCTCACCGGTGGAGATCATGCGGTCGGGTGCTCCGTGCGGGGCCGGCGGTCATGGGCGCGCCGGCGAGGGGGGTCGGGATGTCGGCCGGATCGTAGCAGACGAGTGCGCGACGCCCGGCCGAGATGCCCTGGCACTCCGGCGCAGGCGGGTCGCGACCGCTCGACCCGGGTCAGGGCCGGTAGAAGTTGACCACGAAGTTGAGATTGCCCCCGGAGACCCAGAGGCCCACGCCCGCCCGGTCGTAGGCGCGGTTCATCAGGTTCACGTAGTGGCCGCCGACCGGGCTCCAGAACTTCTCGCTCTGGTAGAAGCGGACGAGGCCGACGGCGGCATCGCGCGGGTCGTTGTAGTAGCGGCAGCCGATGTTCTCGGCCCAGTGGTAGCTCGTGTAGCCCGCGGCCCGCAGCCGGTCGCCCGGCGAGCCGCCGCCGTAGAAGTGCGAGCAGACGCCGCTCGCGGCCAGCCGCTTGGCGTACGGCCGGGCCACCTCGATCGCTGATCCCGGCGTCGTACTTGAGCGGGGCGATCCCGCTCCCGCCCGGGCTCGGAGCAGGACCCGTCGGCGAGGACCCAGCCTCCGCCGCGGGTGCAGTTGAGGAGCGAGAGGAGGTACTTCTCGGCGGCCAGCCAGGTGCTCGACGTGGGGCGGGTCACGACGGGCTTGCGAGCGGGGCGTGGCGTCGGGTCGGCCTCTCCCGCCCGAGCCCGGCTTCGGAGTCGGCGCGGGGGTCGGCTCGGGCTCGGGCTTCGCGGCGACGGTGAAGCGCGCGGCGCGCGGCCGATCCAGCGGCGTCCCATCGGCGGCACGCGCGCCGGCACCGACCCGCAGGATGACGATCGCCTCGTACGGGCAGCGTCGCGGCCGGGTCGAAGACCAGCACGGTGTCGTTCTCGGCGAAGTCAACCGTGCCCCGGACCTCCTTGCCGTTCACGTCGACGCTGAAGGCCGCCGGCGGTCGACGCCCGGTCCATGGGCATCGTGAACCGGACCGAGACCGGGAGGCCGCGAGACGACGTCCTCGGTACCGGCCAACGGACCGGAAGCGAACCACGGTGGGAGCCGTCGTCGTCGTGAACACGAGGGGCTCGGAGAGCAACGACCGCGCCACCTTCCGCGTCCAGGAGCCCGGGGGCGAGATCCACCGTGTAGCGCGTGTTCGCGGCGAGGAGGACGACGGCTCCCAGAGGAAGTTGTCGGCGACCGTCGGGTCCCGGCCCTCCGGACCATCGGTCGCGACGAGGAGCTCGCCGGGCACGCGCAGGCACGATCCGGAAGGCGCGCAGCACGGCCCGCCACCGGAACAGGCCCATCGAAGGAGATGACGATCGAGGTGTCGACGGCGGCGCCGGAGGGCAGGTCGTCCGTCACGGCGAGCCGGGCGGTCGTCGCGGCCCGGGTGAGGAAGCCGGCTCGCAGCGGTTCGGTGAGGGCCCGTCCCTCCCGGTCGTGGGCCGCCGTGTCGACCGTCACGGTGTAGAGCGTCGCAGGGCGCCAGGTGCCGAGGGGTTCCACGGCCAGGCGGCGTCCATCCTCGGACCAGCTGAGCCGCACCTCGGACGCCGGTTCGACCTGGACGGCGTCCGCCACCGAGGAGGCGTCCATGGGAGCATCGAAGTCGACGAGCAGGGGCGAGGTGAGCCCGCGTCCGGTGGTGACGGCCGGTCCGAGCGCGCTTGCGGCGAGTGGGGCCTGGGTCGCGCGTGGGCACGCCGACGGTGCCCGTGGGGGCCGCGACTGCCGCCACCAGGATGAGGCCCCCGATGCCCAGCGCAAGCGCGATCCGCGTCGCCGGCCCGCGTCGCAGCGCGACCGAGAGGTAGATGGCGGCGAAGACGGGCAGCGCCAGGGCGACGGCTAGCGCGCGGCGGACCGGCAACAGGGTTCCTCGTCGATTCCCGGGCGCTCGGAGAGTGCGAGGCCGATCAGCTGGGGCATGATCGAGCCAACCGTACCACCGCCTCGCAAGGCGGCGGCAACCGCGGGCGTGCCGCACGTCAGGCGCCGGCAGGACGCAGGACCGGGGCTCCCGCGGGAAGCGGGTGAGGCGCTCCACCCGCCCGGCGGCCGCGTCGAGCAGGATCAGATCCTCGATCCGCACGCCGGTCCGGCCGGCGAGGTAGACGCCGGGCTCCACCGAGAAGACCGTCGGGCTCGGGAGCGGGTCATCGTCCGGCGGCGCGCGACAGGCTCGGGCGCTCGTGCGTGGCGAGCCCGATCCCGTGGCCGGTCCCGTGCCCGAAGTGGGCCCCGTGCCCGGCCGTCTCGATCACCGCCCGGGCCGCGGCGTCGACCGCGCGCCCCGAGGGGATCGGCCCCGCCGGCTGCGACGGCCTGTTCGAGCAGGTTGATCGAGGCCTGTCTGCGCCCGCGCGACCAGGTCGTAGACCGCGAGGTCGCGATCCGTCGGCGAGCCGACGAAGAGCGTCCGCGTCATGTCGCTCCGATAGCCAGCCACCTGGGCACCGAAGTCGAAGAGGAGCACACGACCGGCCCGGACGCGACGCAGGCCGGGCGAGCCGTGCGGGAGGGCGGCCTGCGCGCCCGCAAGGGCGGCCACGTCGAACGCGAGCGCCTCGGCCCCGCCCTCGCGCATGAGGACTTCGAGCCGCCAGGCGAGCGCCGCCTCCGTCACGCCCGGGCGGATCTCCGGCAGGAGCGCGGCGAGGGCGCGGTCGGCGACCGCGGCCGCCGCGGCGATCCGCTCGACCTCGGCATCCTCCTTGACGGCTCGGTCCTCGTCGATCCAGGGCTCCGCCGGGACCAGCTCGACGTCCGGAGCGGCGGCGCGCAGCGCCTCCCACAACGCGTGCGAAAGGTCGCCCGCCGGCACCGCCACCCGCCGGGCCCCGAGCGATGCCACGAGCGCCGGCCAGCGAGCCGGCAGGTCGTAGGTGACGTCCTCCACGCGCGCCCCCGGCGCCTCGCGCCGCGCCTGGAGCGTGTACCGCGAGTCGGCCAGGACGACGACCTCGTCGCGCAGTCACCAGGAAGCGGCCAGAGTGGCCGGCGACCTTCTCCTCGCCGTCGCCGAGGGCGATGCCGGTGAGGTAGCGGATCTCCTCGCGACGAAGACCGAAGTAGGCGTCCAGGCCGGCCGCGGCGAGCCGCGCGCGGAGCCGGCCCAGCCGCCCGGGACGGGCTGCCCGATCGGCCTCCTCCCAGGCCCGCAGCTGCCGGGCCGAGGGCGGCGGGGCGAAGTCGGCCGGTGTCGGGAGCCGGCGCCGAGCCACCCGGCTCATCGCCTGCGACTCATGGCGTGTAGCCGTACTTGCGGAGCTTCTGGAGGTGCTCGTCGTACGTCCGCGAGAAGTCGTGGGCGCCGTCGCCACCGGGGATCGCCACGAAGTAGAGGTACTTCTTCTTCGTGTCCGGCGCCAGGGCCGCATCGATCGAGGACGTGGTCGGGGTGCAGAGCGGGCCCGGGAAGAGCCCGCGGACCAGGTACGTCTGGTAGCCGGCGATGGCCTTCGGGAACGTCGATGGAGGCCATGGGCTCCGGGGGGACGTTCCAGAAGGAGTACTGGGGCCACTTCGCGAGGTCGAGCTCCGCGAGCGCGAGGGTATCGACACCCCAGATCACGGTCGGATCCGCGTTGAGCGTGTTGTCCCGGTCGATCCGGTTCTGGTAGACGCCCGCGACGAGCGCCTTCTCGTCCTCGCGGCGGGTCTCCCGCTCCACGAGCGAGGCCAGGGTCAGGACCTCGTGGAACGAGCCGTCCGCCCGCCTGCGCGGCATCGATTCGCGCCGGGCCGACGTCCTGCGTAGAACCGGTCGAGCATCTTGCGCACGAGCTCGTCCGGCGTCGTGTCGGGGAGGACGCGGTACTCGCCGGCCGCGAGGTACCCCTCCAGCGTGGCCCCCTTCGGCAGCTCGAGCCACGGGTAGTCGGCGAGGAGCCTGGCCGGCGGCGTTGCGGACCAGGGCCAGGAAGTCGGCCGCGTCCATCTCGAGGGTTGCGATCTCGTCCGGACGGGCCTGGATGTAGGCCGTCATCTGCTCGAGGCGCAGGCCGGTGCGGAACCGGATCACGAACGACGGGTCCTTCGCCTCGAGGAGCGTGCCGACGAGCTGGTCCGGGGTCAGGTTCCGGCGCAGAAGGAACGTCCCGGCGTCCAGCTGGCCGGTCACGTCGCGGTCGATCGCGATGAGCAGGAAGGCCCGAGGATCACGCAGCAGGCCTTCGTCGACCAGCCGGCCCGCGATCGCGGCGGCGGTCTCGCCGGCCGCGACCGTGAACTCGACCTCGGTCGTGTCGCTGCTGGCCGGCGCGGTCATCGTCTCCCCGAGCTCCTCGCGCACGAGGTCCGCGACGAACGGCAGTCCCAGGGCGCCCGGATTGCCGTCGGCGAACCCGACGACCACGCTCCGGGTCAGGGGCCGCAGCACGGTCCCGAGGGCGAGCAGGACGACGGCGGCGGCGATCCCGACGAAGACCACGAAGCCGACCAGCCCGCCGATGCCGCCCTGGCGGCGGCTGCGGGCCATCTCGTACCCGTGACCGTCCGGCTCCCCCGGGGGGCGGGCTGGCGCGCGGCGGCGGAGCGACGTGCCATGGGCGGCCGCCGGTCCCCCGTCTCCCTGTCGTCGCGGGGCCCGGCCCCACCGCGGATCGTCATGTGCTCTCCTGTTGCGTGCCGTCCGTCGGGCATCCCCACCCGCTCGCCGGGCGCCTCCGCAGGCGAGCCCGAAGCTCGTCCTCGAGGATGACGGCCGCCGCCTCGCGATCGATCCGCGCCCGGTGCGCCGCGCGACGTGTCCGGCCCGGTGGCCCTCCCGCCCGACCGCGGCCGGGCGCCCCCACGCGCGATTCGGCCACGTGGCTGGAGAGCCGCTCGTCCCGGAGACGGACCACGAGGCCCGTCTGTTGCGCGACGGCAGTCGCCCATTCTCGCGCGGCGATCGCCATCGCGCCCTCGGAGCCGCTCATGTCGAGGGGCAGCCCCACGATCACCTCGTCGATCCCGTTGGACGCGGCGATCCGGGCGAGGGCGTCCGCGTCGGCCGTCATCGTGCGCCGGCGCGCCAGCGTGGACAGGGGGCGCGCCCGTTCCTCGCCTGCCTCGGCGACGGCGAGTCCCACCCGGCGCGTCCCGAGGTCCACCCCCAGGAGTCGGGTCACGGGGCCGCCGTCGGCGCCGGCGAGCCACTCGGGCCCGCGGGCGGCGGCGTGGCCGGCAGAGCGGTCTGCCCGGCGTTGGCCGTGGGATTCAGGGGTCGGAGCCGCGGTCGGCTCGGCGGGCGGCAGGCCTTCGACCGTGATGTCGAGGCGCGCGTCCACTCCGGTGATCGTGGCGACCCAGTCCGGCCAGACGACGATCTCCACGTCCCCGTACTCGGCGAGCAGCTCCCGGGCCTCGGCCGGCGTCTTCCCTGCGACGGCTGCCCGGACCTCGTCGGGGCTGATGTCGCGCACGGCCTCGGCCCGCGCCACGACCGGGTATCGGATCGTCTCGCCCTCGACGACGCCGGCCCCGATCTCCACCCTGACCGACCCCTCGCGGACCTGCATGCCCTCGGGCACCATCGCCGCGATCCGTGCCGCCCCGATCGCCTCGAGCGGCGCCGGGTCGGCCGCGACCACGGTCCCCTCCGCGGTGAGCGTCAGGTCGAAGGTCTCCGGCCTCCCGGCCGACGATGTCGGCGAGCGGCTCGGACGGCACGGGCTCGCCGCGGCGTGCCGTCTCGGGGTACGGCGTGGCCCCCGGCGCCAGTGCCGGGCGGAGCGGCGGCGGCGGCGGCCAGCTGCTCGTCGAGCTGCTCCGTGAGGGCGGCCACGGCGGCCGTCACGTCCTTCGCACTCGACCTTCGGGAACTCCTCGCGGATGCCCCCGCTCGTCGCGGCCGGGTTCGTCACCAGGACCAGCCCCGGGTCGTAGATGCCGGGGACGAGCGCGGATCGTCCCGGCGTCGACGTTCCCGGACGGGCCCGGGCGGACGGCCACGACGTCCACGCTCCGCACCTGGCACTTGACACGCAGGTTGGGCGGCGTGCCGGAGAGGATCGCGACCGGGACGAGGATCCCGTCCGTCGTGGCGAATCCCACCCCGCTCGACGTGCGCACGATCGTCCGCGCGGGGATCGTGTAGGAGCGGCTCGGATCGCAGTTCTGCCACTGGACCGCGCCCGTCGCGGCGGCTTCCTCGACCCGCGTGCCCGTGGCCGGGAACGTGCCCGACGCCGCGAGAGGGAAGCGTGATCCGGGCGGCGGGAATCGTCGCCGTCGCGGCGTCCACGGTGACGGCGTCGGGATCCGCGGTCCCGGTGAAGGAGATCGGCCCGACCGGCTCGCCCACCAGGTGAACGGTGACCGTCGCCGTCGGCAGGACGACGTAGCCCACGACCGCACCGGTCCCGGCCAGGAGCACGACCGCCGAGCAGGAGCGCCAGGACGAGCGGCCACCGCCGGCGCCGGGGCGGCGCGACCGACCGCCCCGCGGAGAGGCCGGTCGACGCGCCGACGGCCGCCCGCGGCCGGGATCCATCTCGCGCCGACGGCGGCAGCGGGTCCGCGGCGGGCGCCTCCGACGATCCGGCGACCGGGCGCCGGCACGGGCGCGCCTGCGGCAGCGGGCCGCGGCGCGCCGCCCGGCCCGACCGCAGCCGCCGCCGCAGAGTCGCCGCCGCAGCGCCGGCCGGCGATCCAGCCGACCGCCATACCCGCAGCGCCGGCCGGCGATCCAGCCGACCGCCGCCCCAACCGTACCCGCGGCACCTGCCGCGGCGACGACGCCCGGACCACTCCCAGCGCCGCCACCGCGTGCCGCCGCGTCCCTCGCCGTACTCGACGACCGACGCGAACACCGGCAGCCCGGCCGACGCGGCGAGCGCCCGGGTCGACGCCTCGGGGGCGACGATCGCGAGACGCCGGCTCCGCTCGGTCGCCTCGCGCGCCAGGAGGCGGAAGTTGATCCGGCTCGTCGCGATCCGCGACCCGGCCGGCAGCACGAGGGCGACGTCGACCTCCTCCGCCGTCCGGATCCGGGCCGCCGCGGAGGTGATCTCGTCGTCGACGTCGAGGTAGACGATCGTCATGTCGCGCCTACAGCTTCATCGAGCGCAGGACCCGGCGCAACGCCGCGTCCAGCGGGTCGCGCTCGGCCTGGAGCTCGATCGCCTGGTTGGCCAGGCCCAGCGGCGTGACGTCCTGCTGGTCCACGAGGAGCTGCGTGGCGTCGTCGAGAGACTCCACCATGTCCGGCCCCATGACCGTCACCTCGGGCGGCCGGCTGAACGGGAGCCGCTTCCAGAACCCCTCGGCGCGCAGCGCCGCGGCCGTCTCCGGCAGGCGGGAGCCGCCACCGCACAGGTAGATGCGCGACGGCAGCATGTCGCCTCCGCCCAGCTCGTCGAGGACGAGCTCCATGCCGGCGGCCCAGACGGCCACGTCGTCGGCCACGATCCCGGCGATCTGGTCCCGCTCCTCGAGCGCGATCCCCCGGGCGTAGTCCACCTTGAGCGCCTCGGCCCGCGGGAACGGCAGATCGAGGCGATCGGCCAACGACTTCGTGAAGGCGCGCCCGGCCAGGGCGAACATCCGGGTCCCCTCGATCCCGCCGGAGCGAACGAGGGCGACGTCGGTCGTGCCGCCGCCGATGTCGACGAAGAGCGCTCCGGCCTGCCGCACCTGCTCCGACGCCGACGACCCGGGCCACCGCGTACGGCTCCGCGACGATCTCGAGGAGCTCGAGGTCCAGCTCGGCCGCGACGCTCTCCAGGGCGCCGAGGTGGACCAGCGGCGCGAACGCGTTGAAGATGCCGATCTTCACGTGGCGGCCCTGGAAGCCGACCGGGTTCGTGACCGCGTAGCCATCGATGCTGGCCGAGGTGACGGCCGCGTGGACCAGGCGGACGTCCACGTTCGGGAGCCCGGTCTCCCAGGTGATCGCCCGCTCCGCCTCCTCGAGCGCCTCGCGCTGGACACCGTCGATCAGCCTCTGGAGCTCCTGGTCGGTGATCGGGACGTCGGGCTTCTTCCGTTCCTGCGTGTGGGCGGTCGTGAAGCCCTTCACGAGCTCGCCGGCGATCCCGATCACGACCTGGGTCGGCCGGAAGCCGGCCATCTCCTCCGCCTCCTGGAGGGCGACGGCACAGTTGTCGACGACCGCGCCGATGTCGGCGACCGTCCCCGATTGCATGTGGGCCAGGCCCTGGCGCTTGCGGCCGACGCCCCGGACCGTGCCGTGGTTGTGGTCGTCGATCTCGAAGACGAGCGCCTTCGCGAACTCCGTCCCGATGTCGAGCGCCGTGCACGCGGCGAGCTGGTCGCCGTCGTCGCGCTGCCAGAAGCGTCGCAGGAAGGCCATGCCGGCTCCCCTGCCCTACCCGCTCGGGGCCGCGGCGGCGAGCATCGTCCGGATGGCGGCGAGCGCGTCTGGCAGCCCGTCACGCCGGCTGCCCTTCCCCTGGGCCATCTCGGGGCGGCCGCCGCCCTTCCCGTCGAGCGCCGGCATCGCGCCCCGCACGAGGTCGCCGGCGGCGATGCCGCGCGCGACGAGGTCGTCCGAGACCGTGACGAAGACCTGGGGCTCATCGGCGTCGAGGGCCAGGGCGATGACGCCCGACGGGAGCATGGCGCGGAGCTCCTTCGCCACTGCCTTGAGCGCGTCGATCGACTCCCAGGGGCCGGCCACCGCGACGAGGCGCAGGCCCGGCCCGACCTCCTCGGCCTTCGCGACCAGGTCGGCGGCTCGCGGCGCCCCGCCGCCGCCTTCGCGGAGCCGTCGCCTCGCTTCGCGCAGCTCGGTCTCGAGCGCGGCGATCCGGTCGAGGACCGCGTCCGTCGACTGGGCACCCAGCCGATCCACGACGGCGTCGAGCAGCCGCGCGCGCTCCCGGAGGTGGGCGTCGGCGCCGTCGCCCGTGAGGGCCTCGATCCGGCGCATCCCCGATCCGATGCTCCGGTCGCCCGTGAGGACGAAGCTGCCGATCTCCCCGGAGGCGCGGCAGTGGGTCCCCCCGCACAGCTCGAAGCTGTAGTCGCGGACCCGGATCGTGCGCACCGTCTCGCCGTACTTCTCGTCGAAGAAGGCGTCGGCCCCGGCCGCGATGGCGTCGGCCATCGACATGAACGCGATGCCCACCGGGCGATCCTCGCGGACGATCCGGCGCACCTCGTCCTCGATGCGCAGCTTCTCCTCGTCGGTCAGGGCGCGGTCGAAGGGGTAGTCGAAGCGGAGGTAGTCGGGGGCGACGAGCGAGCCGGCCTGGCGCGCCGACGGCCCGGCGACGTTGCGCAGGGCGCGGTGGAGCAGGTGCGTGGCCGTGTGGTTGCGCATGGTCCGGGCGCGGCGCTCGGCGTCGACGGAGGCGGTCACGGTCGCGCCGACCCGCAGGCGCCCATGGAGGGTGCCGCGGTGAACGATCAGCCCACCCGACGGCTTCTGGGTGTCCGTCACGGTGAAGAGCGGCGAGCCGCCGCCGGGCTCGGTGATCTCGCCGCGGTCGCCGACCTGGCCGCCGCCCTCCGCGTAGAACGGCGTCCGGTCCAGGACCACCTCGGCCTCGCCGTGGCCGGTCAGCTCGTCGAAGGCCACCCCGTCGCGGAGGATCGCCACGACCATGCCCTCGGCCTCGGTCGTCTCGTAGCCCAGAAAGGCCGTGTCGCCGGTCCGGCGGCCGATCGACTCGTAGAGGGCGGTCAGCTCGGCATGGCGGGCGAGCTCGGCCTTGCGCCCGCCGCGGCTCCGCTCGCGCTGCTCGGCGAGAGCGACCTCGAAGCCGGCGCGGTCGACCCGGACGCCGTACTCGGCTGCCAGCTCGATCGTCAGGTCGATCGGGAAGCCGTACGTGTCGTGGAGCCTGAAGGCGAATGCGCCGGCGAGGACCGGCGCGTCGACCGGGACGTCCTCGGGACGACGGCCGACGACCCGCGGGGCGTCCGTGAGGGGCGCCAGGGCGTCTTCCAGCTGGGCCGTGCCGGCGTCGAGCGTCCGCGCGAACTGGGCCTCCTCGCGGGCGACGGCGGCGAGGATCCGGTCGCGCTCGTCGCGGACGATCGGGTAGGCATCGCCCATCACCTCGACGACCGTCCCGACCGTCTCGGCGAGGAAGGGCTCGCGCCGGCCGAGCAGCCGCCCGTGGCGGACCGCCCGCCGCATGATCCGGCGCAGGACGTAGCCCCGCCCTTCGTTCGACGGGAGCACCCCGTCGGCGATGAGGAACGTCACGGCCCGGCTGTGGTCGGCGATCACCTGGTAGCTGAAGCGTTCGGCCTCGAACGACTCCGGGTCGTGGCCGAGAAGGCGGCGGAGGGTCTCGTGGATCGGGGTGAAGAGGTCGGTGTCGTAGTTCGAGAGGACACCCTGCAGGACAGCGGCGAGACGCTCGAGGCCAAGCCCGGTATCGACGCTCGGGAACGGGAGCGGGACGCGTGGGCCGTCGGCGAGCTGGTTGAACTCCATGAAGACGAGATTCCAGATCTCGACCCAGCGCGGGCAGGTCTCGGAGTGATCAGGGATGCACTCCGGCCCTTCCGAGAGATGGGCGCCCCGGTCGAAGTGGATCTCGCTGCACGGACCACAGGGGCCGGTCTCGGCCATCCGCCAGAAGTTCTTGTCGTTGCCCTGCTCCACGTCGCCCCAGCGCGCCATCCGCTCGGGCGGCAGGCCGATCTCGTCGCGCCAGATCGCCCACGCGACCTCGTCGTCGGAGTAGGTCGTGGCGGCGAGGCGCTCGGCCGGGATGCCGAGCTCCTTCGTGAGGAATTCCCAGGCCCAGTGGATTGCCTCGCGCTTGAAGTAGTCGCCGAAGCTCCAGTTCCCCATCATCTCGAAGAGGGTGTGGTGGCGCGGCGAGCGGCCGACCTCCTCGAAGTCGTTGTGCTTCCCGGCCACCCGGAGGCAGCGCTGCACGTCCACGGCGCGCGTGTAGCTGCGCTTCTCGGCCCCCGTGAAGACCTCCTTGAACTGGACCATCCCGGAGTTCGTGAAGAGGAGCGTCTGGTCGCCGGCGGGGATCAGGCTCGCGCTGGGCACGATCGTGTGGCCGCGCTCGGCGAAGAAGTCGAGGAAGCGCCGGCGCACCTCGGCCGCGGGCAGGGCGTTCACGGGCGTCGGGGGCGTCTCGGGGGTTGACATCCGGCTAATGGTACCGAACGGCGCGCCCGGCACGGGTTCGGGACGCGGGCGGCGCCGGCAGACCCGGCGGCCTCAGCGGCCGACCATCCTCCGGAGGGCCGCCGAGCCCGCCACCAGCGCGCCCACGAAGGCGCCGACCACGAGGCCCCGCAGGAAGACGGCGAGCCGATCCTCCGGGCCGCGGAAACGTGGACTCGGCTGCCTGCTCACCGGCCGCTCCCCGCCGAGCCGCGCGGGCCCGCCGTCCGGGATGGCCCGAGAACCGAGACGAGGACCACGAGGCCGATGCCCGCCCACGCCCCCAGGGATGCCGCGAGGAGCCGGAAGTCGCCGATCCGCAGCAGGTCGATCCCGAGCCGCCCGCCCAGCGCATCGCCCGCCCACGCCCCGAGGACGGCGAGGACCAGGACGAACGGGAGCCGGGCCCCGGCGACCCCGGTCACCAGGACGGCGAACGCGGTCCAGAAGGCGCCGACGAGAAGCGCCAGCACGAGCGACGGCCCCAGGAGCGGCATCGCTCAGGCCCCGGTTCCCGGCCGGGCGATCCGGCCCCCGCCGAGAACGACATCCGGCTCTGTGGGGTCGAACAGCACGCAGGCCTGGCCCGGCGCGGCCGCCCAGACGGGCGTCTCCGTCTCGATGGCCCAGGCGTCGGCGGCGCCCCCGGTCCGGCGCACCGTCGCGGCCACCGGCGTCGCTCGGTGGCGCACCTGGGCGAACGCCCGGAACTCCGTGGTCCCGGGAGGTCGACCCGCGACGAACGTGGTCTCGTGGATGGCGAAGGCCCGCGTCTCGAGGTCGGCGCGCCGGGCCAGCACGATCGTGTTCGAGATCGGGTCCACCCGGCTCACGTAGCGCGGCTCTCCGACGGCCGCACCCACGCCGCGCCGCTGGCCGATCGTGAACGCCGCTGCCCCGCCATGCTCCCCGACGATCTGGCCGTCCGGCCCATCGACCGTCGGTCCCGGCGCGGGCCTCCAGCCGGCTCGCACGCGCAGGGCAGCGTGCACGTCGCCGTCGGGCACGAAGCAGATCTCCATGCTCTCGGCCTTGTCGGCAGTGACCAGGCCCCGAGCACGGGCGAGCGTCCGGACCTCCTCCTTCACCAGGTCGCCGAGCGGGAAGAGCGCGCGGGCAACCTGGGCCTGCCGCAGGCCGTACAGGAAGTACGCCTGATCCTTGGCCCGGTCGGCGCCGCGCAGGAGCCGGTGGGCCGGCCCGTCCGGGGTCTCCACGACGTCCGTGCGTGCGTAGTGACCGGTCGCCACCGCGTCGCAGTCATAGAGGTGGCGAGCACGCCCCAGGAGCGCGCCGAACTTCACGTAGCTGTTGCAGTCGACGCACGGGCTCGGCGTCTCACCCCCGAGGTAGGCGGCCAGGAAGGGCCGGATGACGCCGGCGTCGAACTCGCGCTCCAGGTTCAGGACGTAGAACGGGATCCCGAGCTGCGCCGCGACGCGCCGCGCGTCCTCGGCGGCGTCCGCGCTGCAGCAGCTCTTCTTGACCTCCGAGAAGGCGTCGGCGCCCTCGTGGACGCGCATCCAGACGCCGACGACGTCGTGGCCGGCCTCGACGAGCAGGGCGGCCGCGACCGACGAATCCACGCCACCCGACATCGCCACGAGCACGCGCACGACCAGCCCCTCAGGCGATCCGGCTGCCGAGCGGGTCGGCCGCCAGGGCGGCTGATCCGTCGCGCGTCTCGGCGAGTACCCGCGGGACGATGGCGACGGCGGCGTCGATCTCAGCCTCCGTCGTGCCCCGTCCCAGGCTCAGGCGCAGGGCGCCCATCGCGTCACCACCTGGGATGCCCATCGCGGTCAGGACATGCGAGGGCTCGGGTGACCCGGTCGCACAGGCCGAGCCCGTCGAGCAGGCGATCCCCTCGAGGTCGAGGGCCACGGACGCAGCCACCCCATCGGCGCGCCGGGCGAGGAGCGACAGGAGGCCGGGGAGCCGGTCGGTCGGGTGACCCGTCAGCTCCACGCCATCCACGGCGAGGCACGCGGCCTGGAGCCGTCCGCGGAGGTTCGCGAGGCGTGCCCGCGTCGCCGGCTTCGCCCGGCAGGCCAGCGCGTAGGCCGTCGCCATCCCCACCGCGCCCGCCACGTTCTCGGTACCGGCTCGGCGATGGCGCTCCTGGCTCCCGCCGTGAAGCTGGGCAAGCAGCGGCGTCCCGCGCCTGATCCAGAGCGCCCCGACGCCCTTCGGCCCCTCGAACTTGTGGGCCGAGATGGCCACGGTGTCCGCGCCCAGCGCGCCAACGTCCACGTCGAGATAGGGCGCCGCCTGCACGGCGTCGACGTGGAGGTGGATCCCGCGCCGCGCCCGGACCCGCATCGGCGATCTCTCGCACCGGCTGGATCGTGCCCACCTCGTTGTTGGCGAGCATCACCGCGACGAGGATGGTCCGTTCGTCGAGGAGCTCATCAAGCGCGTCCGGATGCACCCGCCCGTGCTCGTCGACCGGCGCCCAGACGACCTCGAAGCCCCACTTCGCGAGGTGCTCGGCGGCGTGGCCCACCGCGTGATGCTCGACCGCACCGATGACCAGCCGGCTGCCGCGCGCCTTGCCCGTCCATGCGGCGCCCTTGACGGCGAGGTTGTTCGCCTCGGTGCCGCCCGATGTCAGGACGATCTCGCGGGCCGTGCCGCCGAGATCCGCGGCCAGCTGCTCGCGCGCCTCGTCGAGGGCGTTGCGCGCGGCGCGGCCCAGCGCATGGGCGGACGAGGGGTTCCCGAAGGCGCCGCCGAGATACGGAAGCATCGCCTCGAGGGCCTCGGGGCGGAGCGGGGTGGTCGCTGCGTGGTCGAGATAGATCGGGGTGGCTGGCATCAGGCGCCGATTGTACGGCCGACGCCGCGGACCACCCGGCGCCGGTATCCTCTCCCTCGTGACCGACGATCGCGCTCCCGCTCCTGCCGCCCCGCCTGCTGCGCGACCGAAGGGCTGGCTGCTCGGCTACCCCACGGACCACCTGATGGGCGTCCTCCCTTCCCCGGGGGCCGCTGCTGCCGCGATCGCGGAGCTGGAGCGTGCCGGCATCGATCCCGACGCCATCCGCCTCCTGGTCGGCGAGGAGGCCGCCCTCCAGATCGACGGCCGTGGCACCCACCACGGGCTCGTCGCCCGCCTCTACCGGCTCGTCCAGTTCACCCAGATGGACCAGGCGCCCGACTTTCGGCGCTACGAGCGCGAGGCCCGGCGGGGCCACCCCGTCGTGGCGGTGAAGGAGCCGGACCCGGTGCGACGGAAGATGATTCGGGCGGCCCTGCGAGGCCACGGCGGGCACTTCACCAACTTCTACGGCCGCTTCGTGACCGAGACGCTGGACCCGTTCACCGGCCCCGACGAGGGCGACCTCCCCATCTAGGCAGGCCGTCCTGGCGCGCCGTCGCGCGCTCGAGGCTCGAATGCCCTGTACGGCACGTCGGCCACCAGCATGTCCTGCCGGCCGGCCACGGCCGCCCGGATCCGGTGGGTGTTCTGGTTGAACAGGAAGCGCTCCCACCAGTGGCGCGACATCCGCTCCGGAAGGAGGACGACGGTCACGGTGTCGGGATCCCGGTCGGCGGTCACCTCGAGGTACCGAATGAGCGGCGCGACCAGGTCGCGGTAGGGCGACTCGACGAGCACGAACTCGAAGCCCGGGAGCTGGCGCTCGAAGCGCTCGCGCAGCCGCTCGCCGGCCGCGACGTCGTCGGTGACGTGAACCGCCGTGATGTCGTCGGTCATCGAGCGCGCGAAGCGAACGGCCTGGATGACGTCCCGCTGGACGCCGCTGACCGGGATGACGACGCGCCGCCCGTGGGCCGGCGGACCCCACACGACGTCCGGGGCAACCGCGAGCTCCGCGGCCCCGCTCAGGTACTCGCGGCGGATGAGCAGCATCACGACCACGATGAGCGGGCACGACGATGAGGATGATCCAGGCGCCAAGGCCGAACTTCGCGACGGCGAAGACGACGGCAACGATCCCCGTGGCCACGGCCCCGACGCCGTTGATGAGGGCACTTCGTCGCCAGCCCCGGCCCCGCTCGCCCAACCAGTGACGGACCATGCCTGCCTGCGACAGGGTGAAGGCCGTGAACACACCGATCGCGTACAGCGGGATCAGGGCCTCGACCCGGCCGCCGAAGGAGACCGCGACGAGGATGGCCAGGACCGCGAGGACGACGATCCCGGCGTTGAAGGCGAGACGTTCGCCGCGATAGGCGAAGCCGCGTGGCATGAACCCGTCGCGGGCGAGGATCGACGCGAGCCGCGGAAAGTCGGCGAAGCTTGTCTGGGCCGCCAACACGAGGATCCCCATCGTCGAGATGAGGAGGACGTACCAGGCGGGTCCCTGGCCGAAGGTTGCCCGGCCGACCTGCGAGAGCACGGACTCGGTCGCCGATGGCAGAGCTCCCGCGGTCGTCGCCAGGAAGGAGATGCCGAGGAAGACGAAGCCGAGGATCACGGCCATCATCACCATCGTCGCCTGGGCGTTCTTCCACTCGGGTGGCTTGAACGCAGGCGTCCCGTTCGAGATGGCCTCGGTGCCGGTCATCGCGCTGCAGCCGTCGGCGAACGCCCGCATCAGGAGGAGCAGGCTGATGGACTCGACGGGCACCTCGATCGGGACGACGCCGGTCACCTCCGGCGGCTGGCCCGAGGGCGGTGCGGACCACGCCGACGACGACGAGGATCACGACGCTCACCACGAAGATGTAGGTCGGCAGGGCGAAGACCGTGCCGCTCTCGCGGATGCCGCGGAGGTTCACGGTCATCACGAGGAGGATCGCGGCGACGATCAACGGAACGGTGAAGGGGTGCAGGAGCAGGGAAGGCCGAGGCGAGGTTGAAGACGCCCGCTGGACACGCTCACCGCCACCGTCAGGACGTAGTCGGTCAGCAGGGCCGCGGCGGCCACGAGCCCCGGCACGGTCCCGAGGTTCGCCTTGGCCACGATGTAGCTGCCCCCGCCGTTGGGATAGGCCCGGATCGTCTGGCGGTAGGAGAAGGTCACGAGGACGAGGAGCGCCGACGATGAGGAAGGAGATCGGCATCAGGTAGGCGAAGGCCACCGTCCCGGCGGCGAGCAGGGTGAACATGCTCGCCTCGGTGGCGTAGGCGACCGACGACATGACGTCGCTCGAGAAGACCGCGAGCGCCTTCCACTTCGGCAGCCGCTGCTCGATCTCCTGCGGCCGAGGCGAGCGGTTGCCCGAACAGGGCCCGGCGCGCGGCGAAGGCGGTTCGCCCGAGGCGCGAGCGGGGCTCGCTCGCCGCGGGCCGCGCGACCACGACCCCGGGCCGCGGCGTAGCGGAAGTAGCGTGAGTCCGGACGCTCCACGCGGACGCGTCGGTCGCCGGGCTTGCGCCCGCGCAACAGCTTCTGCTTCCACGTCTCAGGAACGGCTCCGCCTCACGCGGATCGGACGACGACGTCCAGGCCGCCGCCCGGGCGGATCCGCCGCTCGAGCACGACGTTCGGCGCCCGTCGCAATCTCGTCGAGCTCGGCAACCAGGCTCACGTCGGTTCCCATGCTGCAGACAACGACCCTGAACCGCGGGCTGCCGGGCCACGACGCCGATCGCGGCTCGCAGCTCGAACCTGGCGAGCTCGCGCTTGCGCGCCTCACCCGGCCAGGGACGACGCTCCGGACGGGAGGGGCCAGGCGACCTGCGGTCGATCGAGGACTTCCATGTCCCCAGCATCGCGCCAGGTACCAAGAGGCGGCGGCCAGCTCGACGGCCGCGGCGCTCAAGGATCGCTCAGGATCCGTCCGGTTCCGGCAGGCGCACGCGATAGCCGACGCCGGGCTCCGCCACGATGAGCCGGGCAAGCTCGCCGGCTGGATCCGCTGCAGCGACCTTGCGCCGGATCTGGCTGACGTAGACGTGGACGTAGTGCGCCTCGTCCGCGTAGGCCGTCCCCCACACCGCGCGCAGCAGTCGGCCGTGCGTCACGAGTCGGCCGGCGTGCGTCACGAGGACCTTGAGAACCTCGAACTCACGCGGTGTCAGGTGGACCGGTCGGCCGTGCGACGGTCACCTGGTGGCGGGCAACGTCCACCTCCAGAGGCGCCGAGCCGGACTCAGCCCTCCCGGGTCCGCGGCCGGGCCCGCCGCGCGTCGGAGGACGGCCCGGAGTCGGGCGAGGAGCTCGGCCGCACCGAAGGGCTTCGTCACGAAGTCGTCGGCGCCCTGCTCGAGTGCGGCCACCTTGACGTCCTCCCGGTCCCGCACGGACAGGACGACGATCGGCGTGGCGGCGTCGCGCCGCACGCGACGGATCACCACCGAGCCATCGGCGTCCGGGAGGCCGAGGTCGAGGATGACGAGGTCGGGTCGCTGCGCCGCCCCAGTGCGCGAGTGCCGTCGCCACGTCGCCCGCCTCGACGACCCGGAAGCCGTGGAGACCGAGAAAGGTGGCGACCTCGCGCCGCATCTCCGCGTCGTCCTCGACCAGGAGGATCGACGGCGCCGGGCGCCGATCTCGTCGCGTCACCTGGGCCGGGCTCCCGGGGGACGCGAACGCGGCACGGAGGTCGACGTCGACCGCCAGACCGCCGAGATCGCCCGCGTCGCGCCGCGACGCTCCCGCCCATGGCCTCGACGAACCCCCGGACCACTGCGAGCCCGATTCCCGCCCCGCGGCGGGACCCCTCGCCGGATCGGGGACCCCGCGAGAACTTCTCGAACAGGCCAGCCAGCGCCGCCGGCGGGACGCCCGGTCCGCCGTCTTCGACCGTCAGGCGGACCACCTGCTCGGAGAGCCTCCTCGGCACGAATCCGGATCGGCGCCTCGCGAGGCGCGTACCGCGTCGCGTTCTCGAGCAGGTTCGTGAGCACCTGGTCGATGAACACCGGCGTCCACCTCGACGGGCGGCAGATCTGCGCGCATCGTGACGGTGACCGGGTGTCCCGCGAGGAGCTCAGCCATCCGCTCCAGCGTCGTCTCGACGAGATCCTCGAGCGCCGAACGGCTCGAGGTGCGCCCGCAGGTCTCCCGCCTCGATCCGGCTCATGTCCAGAAGGTTCGCGACGAGACGGTTGAGGCGCTCCGCCTCGCGATCGATCACCGCGGCGCGCTCGTGACGGGCCGCCGGCATCCAGGCTCGAGCGCTGGATCCATCAGGCTCCCGGCGGCCGCGCGGATCGACGCGAGGGGCGTCCGGAGGTCATGCGACACCGAATCGAGAAGGGCGGTCTTCGCCGCCTCGCTTCTCCGGGCGATCTCCGCGGTCGTGGCCTCATCCGCGAGGCGATCGCGCTCGAGGGCCTGGCCGATCTGGTCGGCCGCCGCGGCCAGGACGCGCGTGTCCCCGCGCCCGGGCGTCCCGGCGGTGCGCCGCCGCGCGATCCAGACCGAGCCGCGTGGTCCGCGGCGCGGGACATGATCGGCACCCGGTAGCACTCGACGTCCGGATCCGCTCCGCTGCGCGTCGCGTAGCGACGGGTCGTGGACCCGCACCCACGCGGGCGGACGGTCGTCGGCCTCGCGGCGAAGGAGGTTGTGCGACGCGCCGATCTCGGGACGGCCCGTGGTTCCTCCGTCGGTGATGACCCGCGCGGGCGAGGCCCCCATCCCGAGCGAGATCCACGCGCGGTCGATGTTGCCCTCGGACTGCAGGAGCTGCACGATCTCGGGCAGGGCGGCGACGGCCGAGAGACTGGTCACGAGCGCCCGCTCGACCTGGTACTGCGCCAGCGCCTGGCGCTCGCGGAGCAGCGCCGCCTCGGCGCGGGACCGTTGGAGGCCGGCCAGCTGGCCCACGACCACTCCAAGGGCCAGGAGCAGGAGGAGGTTCAGCCACTCCTGCGGGATCCGCGACCACCAGCGCGCCGGTCGGGTGGACGAACACGAAGTCGTAGAGCAGGAAGGAGCCGACCGCCGTGCCGATGGCAGCCGGGATCCCGAAGGCAACGGCCATCGCGACCACCGCCAGCAGGTAGGTGGCGGCGCGTTGGGGACCCCGAGCCGGTCCTCGAGGAAGGCGACCACGAGCGTGGTCGCGGCGAGCGCGACGAGCGCCGCTCCGACCACGCTCGCCCCACGGCGCACCGACGACGACCCGATTCCGCTGCATGAACCGATGGTAGTCCTCCGGCACGCGCCCGCGACCCTGCGACGGGCTGCGCTAGCGTCCCTCCGCCCGCCTCGCATCCTCGCGCTGGCCGGCCTGGCGGCGACGATCGTGCATGGAGAGCAGCCGCTTACGGAGGCGGATCGAGCCGGGCGTGACCTCGACCAGCTCGTCGTCGCCGATGAACTCGATGGCGGACTCCAGGGTCATCGGCCGAGGCGGCGTCAGGCGCAGCGCCTCGTCGTGGGCGTGGGTCCGGATGTTGGTCAGCTTCTTCTCCTTGGTGACGTTCACGTCCATGTCACCGGAGCGCGCATTCTCGCCCACGACCATGCCCTCGTAGACGTCGACGCCGGCGCCCACGAAGAGCTCCGACCGCTCCTGGAGGCTGAACAGGGCGTAGGCGTTCGACGTCCCCGACCGGTCGGCGACGAGCACGCCGTTCGTGCGGTGGGTCACCTCGCCGGCCCAGGGCCCGTAGCCCTCGCCGATCTGGTGGAGGAGCGCCGTCCCGCGGGTCTCGGTCAGCAGCTGGCCGCGGTAGCCGATCAGGCCGCGGACCGGGAGGACGAACTCCATCCGGACCCGCCCGTCGGCGTCGGTCGTCATCTGCTCCATGCGGCCCTTGCGCCCGGCCAGGGCGGTCTGGATCTCGCCGATGTAGTCCGGCGGGATGTCGATGGTGATCCGCTCGTAAGGCTCCTGGACCTCCCCGTTCACGCTGTGGAGGATCACCTCGGGGCGGCTCACCTGGAGCTCATACCCCTCGCGGCGCATCTGCTCCACGAGGACGGCCAGCTGAAGCTCTCCCCTCCCCCGGACCTCGAACGTGTCGCCGGTCTCGGTGGGGAAGAACTGGATCGCAACGTTGCCCAGGATCTCCTTCTCCAGCCGGGCCCGCAGCTGGCGGCTCGTGAGGTAGCGGCCCTCGCGCCCGGAGAGCGGCGACGTGTTGACGCCGAAGGTCATCCGGAGGGTCGGCTCGTCGACCTCGATGCGCGGCAGCGGCCGGGGATCGCCGGGTTCGGTCAGGGTGTCGCCGATCGTGACCTCGGGCAGGCCCGCCACCGCGACGATGTCGCCCGGACCGGCCTCCTCGATGTCCACGCGTTCGATCCCGTGGGCTGTCTGGAGGCTGGTCACGGTGCCGGAGAGCGTCACCGTCCGTCCGGGCTCGATCGTGCCGGCCGTGTCGTCGGGCTCCTCGCGCACCACGGCGATGCGCTGGCCGACCCGGATGGATCCATTGACCACCCGGCCGACGGCCATCCGACCCACGTAGTCGTTGGCGGACAGGTTCGTGACGAGGAGCTGGAGGGGGTGGCCCTCCGTGTACGACGGCGGCGGCGTGACCTCGACGAGCAGGTCCAGGAGGGGGCTCAGGTCCGCACCCGGCCGAGCCAGGTCGCGGGTGGCGGTGGCCGCCTTGGCGTTCGTGTAGACGACCGGGAACTCGATCTGGTGCGCGTCGGCGCCGAGGTCCATGAAGAGCTCGTAGACCTCGTCGAGGACCTCCGCTGGGCGGGCGTCGCCGCGGTCGATCTTGTTGAGCGCCACGACAACCGGCAGCCGGCGGGCCATCGCCTTCTGCAGGACGTACCGGGTCTGCGGGAGCGGACCCTCCGCGGCGTCCACCAGCAGGAGAACGGCGTCGACGAGGTTGAGGCTCCGCTCCACCTCGCCACCGAAGTCCGCGTGGCCCGGCGTGTCGACGATGTTGATCCGGATCCCGGCGTAGTCGACCGTCGTCTGCTTGGCCAGGATGGTGATGCCCTTCTCGCGCTCCAGGTCGCCCGAGTCCATCACCCTGTCGACTACGGCCTGGTTGGCCCGAAAGGCGCCGGTCTGGCGGAGGATTCCGTCGACGAGGGTGGTCTTGCCGTGGTCGACGTGGGCGACGATGGCCACGTTCCGGAGGTCGGCGCGGACGCAGCGGGCGGGAGGCGAGGCGGGACGCGCCGGCGCGCTCGGCGGCACGGCGGGGACGGTTGCGGGCACGGCGGGGATGGTTGCGGGCACGGCGGGGCGGAGCTCCTCGTCTCTCATGGGCTCTTGGATCGTCGCACATCGGGCGTCGGAGCGCGGCCGGCGGCCCTGCTAGCATCGCTCCATGACCGTCGCCGCCGTCATCCTGGCCGCCCACCCCAGCGGCGCCCTGCGCGAGGTGGAGGGCGTGGCCAACGCTCGTCGGCTCGTCGACACGGCGTGGGCGGGCGGGGCTCTCCCCGTCATCGTCGTCTCGGCCGATCCCGACGGCGCCGTCGCCCGCGTCCTCGCAGGATCGTCCGCGCTCCTCGCCGATCCGGCCGCCGAGGGAGCGGGGCCCGTGGGCCAGATCTGCCGCGCGATCGACCTGGCGCGGGCCGAGGTGACCGGCACCAAGGCCGCGCTCGTGTGGCCGGCGCGCATGGGCTGGGTCGACGCCGAGACCGTGACCTCGCTCATCGAGGCTCACGGAGCGGACCGCGCCGCCGTCCTGCGCCCGGCGTTCCGTGGCGAGGCTGGCTGGCCCGTCCTCGTCCCGGTTCACCACCTCGAGACCCTCCGCGGCCTCGACGCCGGCCTGATGCCCGGTCCGCTGCTCGAGGCGCTCTCGGCTGCCGTGGGAGGCCGGTTCGTGGAGCTCGGGGACCCAGGAACCGTCCGCGACATCGACACGCCGCGGGCGGAGCTCCCGCCCTTCGAGGCGCCCCCGGAGCCCACGTCGGCGCTCCACCACGAGTGGGGCTCGCCGGCCGCCGCCGGGACCCGACGATCCTCCCGATCCGGCCCGGACGGTCGGCTGACCTGCCCAGCCGTGCGCGGCCCGACACGACCCGAACCAGCAGACATGACCGACACCCTCCACGCGCGTCCCGTCCGGCGCCGGCGCTGGCCCCGCCGCCTCGGGATCGCCCTGCTGGTCGTCCTCGTCGCCTTCTTCGTCGTCCCCTTCCTGATCCCCCTCCCCGAGCAGCCCGACCGCGAGGCTGAGGACGTGGCGGCTGAGCTCGGCCTGGCGGGCGTCCTCGTGGACGCGGGCGGCACGCGGTTATGGGTCGAGGAGGCCGGTCCCGTCGACGGGATCCCGATCGTCCTCATCCACGGGTTCGGCGGGTGGTCGTGGTCCTGGCGCGCGACCGTACCGGCGCTCGCCGCGGCCGGCTACCGGGCGGTTGCCGTCGACCTCGCGAACTTCGGCCTGTCCGACAAGTCCTGGGACATCGACACGACGCACGCAGCCCAGGCGGACCTTGTCGCGGCGGTCATGGACGCCCGCGGGATCTCGCGGGCCACGCTGGTCGGGCACAGCATGGGCGGCAACGTGCTCGCCTGGTTTGCCGCGCGTCACGCCGACCGCATCGAAGGCGCCGTCCTCGTGGACGCCGCGACCGGGCCGGCCGCCAGCGGTGGCGGCCCCGCGTTCGTCGGGAGCCTCGTCCAGCTCCCGAACGTGCGGCGGATCGGCCAGCTCGTCCTGCGGACCCAGCTCAACGAGGAGCGCATGGCCGACATCCTCCGGAGCGCCTACGCGGACCCCTCGAGGGTCACCACCGAGGACGTCTCCGGCTACGCAGCCCCGCTCCAAACCGTCGACTGGGACCTGGGACTGCTCGCGATCCTGCGTGACAGCGGCGACAGCGCTCTCGAATCGCCCATCGGCGACGTCCTGCGCGTCCCCACGGTGATCATCTGGGGCAGCGAGGATCCCTGGATCCCGCTGGCCTCCGGCGAGGCTCTCCGCGACGCATTGCCGGGCGCGGAATGGCACATCATCGACGATGCCGGCCATCTCCCGATGGAGGAGCAGCCGATGGCCTTCAACGACGTCCTCCTCACCTGGCTGGAGAGCACCCGATGACCGAACCTGAGAAGCTCCGCCGGCTCGATCGACCCACCGGCGGTGGTGACGCCTGAACCCGCCGACGCTGCGGCGGCGCCGACGCATCGGCGGACGCCGACGCTGCGGCGACCGCCGCGCCGCGCCGCCGCAGGCCGCGCCGACGGACGGTTCGTCCTGGCGATCGTCTGCGTGATCGTCGTCGCGCTCGTGGGAAGCCTCGCCTGGTTCTTCAGCCCGCAGCCGCTCCTGCCGGAGGCGACCGCCGCGCTGGCCTCGACCGCGGCCGTCATCTATTCGGAGGACGACGCGGGACTCACGTTCACTCCCACGGCTGGGCCCGTGTCGACCGGGCTGATCCTCTATCCGGGCGCCAAGGTGCCCGCGGAGGGCTACGCCCCGACCGCACAGGCAGTCGCCGGGCAGGGCTACCTGGTCGTCGTCGTCCCGATGCCGCTCAACTTCGCGGTCTTCGACGTCGACGCGGCGGATCGGGTCATCGCTGCCCACCCCGAGATCACCCGCTGGGCGATCGGCGGGCATTCCCTCGGCGGCGCGATGGCGGCCCAGTACGCCGCCGACCACGCCGCGACAATTGCCGGGTTGGCGCTCTGCGGCGCCTACAGCGCAGCGAACCTCTCGGCCAGCGGCCTGGCGGCCTCGTCCGTGTACGGCTCGCTCGACGCGGCAGCACCCAAGATCGAGGACCCGGCCACCCGCGCTCTTCTGCCCGCCACGACCGCGTACGAGCGGATCGACGGAGGCAACCACGAACAGTGCGGCTGGTACACCGGCCAGCCCAACGATCCGCCCGCGACGATCCCCAGGGCGGAGCAGCAGGCCCTCATCGTCGCCGCCTGGGCCTCGCTCCTTGCCGGACTCGCCACGCCCTGACGCCCCAGCGCGTCGGCCCGCCGACGCCCGTGCCGGTGCGCGGGCCGCCCGGAGCGCCCGGCTCCCGGGGCCCTGCTAGCCCTTCTCCGGGAGGCCGACGTAGCGCAGGCCGAGCTCGGCGTACTGCTCTGGCTCCGGCGCGCTCGGCGCATCGAGCATGAGGTCCATCCCGGAGGAGGTCTTGGGGAAGGCCATGACCTCCCGGATGTTCGCCTGGCGGGCGAAGACCATCGCCCAGCGGTCGATCCCGAGGGCGATCCCACCGTGCGGCGGCGCGCCGTAGTCGAACGCCTCCAGCATCCCGCCGAACTTCTCGTGCATCGCCTCGGCCGAGTGGCCCTGGAGGGCGAAGCTCCGCTCCAGCAGGTCGCGGCGATGGATCCGCACCGACCCGCCGCCGAGCTCCCAGCCGTTCAGCGCGATGTCGTACTGCATCGCGTGAGCCCGACCCGCCGGGTCCTCGTGCGACGGGCGATACGGGTCGCCCGAGGCCGTCACGAGGAGGTGCTCGTCCTCCGGCACGACACCACTGAACGGGTTGTGGGTCGCGTGCCAGCCGTTGCGCTCCTCGTCCCACTCGTACATGGGGAAGCGATGAACCCAGCAGTAGGCGAGGACGTCCGGGTCGGCGAGGCCGAGGCGCGCACCGAGCTCGACACGGAGCCGTCCAAGGACGTCCGCCACGACCGGTGGGTCGTCAGCAACGATGAGGAGGAGGTCACCCTCGGCGGCACCTGCCGCCCGTGCGATCGCCCGGGCCTGCTCCTCGCCGAGGAACTTGAGGGTCGGGCCGTGGATGCCGTCGGCGGCCACGGCGAGGTGCACCAGGCCCCGCGCACCGAAGCGCTTCGCCATCTCGGTCAGCTCATCGACCTGCGCCCTGCTCGCGGCGCCCATCCCGGGAACGACGATGGCCTTGACTCGTCCGCCGGACGCGAGCGCCTCGTCGAACACCCGGAAACCGGACGACGGCGTCCCGCCCTCTCCGCGCAGGACGGGAGCGAGGTCGATCAGCTCCATCCCGAAGCGAATATCCGGCTTGTCGGTGCCATAGCGCTCGAGGGCCTCCTCGAAGGTGAACCGCGGGAACGGGACGTGGAGGAGCGGCCGGTCGGGCACCACGGAGCGGGAGACGTCGATCGCCATCGCCTCGACGAACGCCATCACCGTCTCCTCCGTCACGAAGCTCATCTCGAGGTCGAGCTGGGTGAACTCCGGCTGCCGGTCGCCGCGAAGGTCCTCGTCCCGAAAGCAGCGGGCGATCTGGAAGTACCGGTCCACGCCGGCAACCATCAGCAGCTGCTTGAGCTGCTGGGGGCTCTGCGGCAGCGCGTAGACCGTGCCCGGCTGGAGGCGCGAGGGAACGACGAAGTCGCGGGCCCCCTCGGGCGTGCTCTTGATGAGGATCGGCGTCTCGATCTCGACGAACCCGCGCTCCTCGTGGGCGCGCCGGATGGCCGAGACCAGGCGCGAACGAAGGAGCATTCGCTGCAGCATCGGCTCGCGGCGGATGTCGAGGTAGCGGTGCGTGAGACGGACAGCCTCGTCGACCGGAGCGTCGGTCTCGTTGATGTAGAAGGGTGGCGTCTTCGATTCGGCGAGGATCCGGAGCGCCCGAGCCTGGACTTCGATGTCGCCCGTCCCCAGGCGGGGGTTGTGCGCCCCCGGCAGGCGCTCGCTGACGAGGCCCTCCGCAGCGACGACGAACTCGTTGCGGCAGCGCTCGGCGACATCGTGCGCCTCGGGCGCATCGGCCGCGTCGACCACGACCTGGGTGATGCCGTAGCGATCGCGCAGGTCGAGGAAGACAAGCTGGCCGTGCTCGCGGCGGCGGTGGATCCAGCCGGCAAGACGCACGTCGGCCCCGATGTCGGCGGCGCGGAGCGCGCCGCAGGTGTGCGTGCGGTACGGGGTGGCGAAGCTGGGGGGAATCTCGGTCATGGCCGCGTCATGGTAGCGGCTGGATGTCGCAAGGGCGGGCCGAAGCGCGCGCGCGAGGCCCGGAGCACGCTCCTCAGGCCGGGTCGATGCGCCGCGTCGGAACGTGCCAGCCGATCAGCTCGCAGCCAAGGTAGTGCGGGGCGCCCTCGCCCGGCGTGCACTCGGAGCAGCCCCACACCGTCAGTCCGCCTTCGTCGGGGAGGAACGCGATGTCGCAGTTGGTCTCGGTCGGGTCACACTGCCGGCCATGGCACGCGTGGTCACAGTGGACCCAGTGCTCGCAGGTGCATGCGGCGGTCGGCGAAGGCGCCCGAATGACGCTGGCGGGGAACGGGCTGGGGACCTGCATGAGCGCGTGCCTCCCGGGCGGGCCGCCGGGGACGCGGCCCGTGATCAGCGGATTGTGGACTACGCCGTCAACCGACGGGCCACAGGGGCCGGGCCGCGCTCAGCCGCCGGGTACCTTTCGGCGGAGGAGTGGCGCGAGGTCCACGAGAGGCACGAGCTTCTGCGACGCGCCGTCCAGGTCCCGGAGCCCGACGTCGCCGGCTGCGAGCTCGTCGCCCAGGATCACCGCGAAGTGCGCGCCTTCTCGCACCGCCGCTTCGAGCTGGCGCCCGAGCCTGCGCGTCGTCAGGTCGGCCCGGACGGCGAGGCCAGTCGCGCGGAGCTGGGTGGCGATCGCCAGGCGCCCCGCCGTGTCGAACGGATCGGCCCCGACGACGACCGCGATCGGGACGGGCTCGTCGGCTGGCGCCGCGCCCGAGCTCTGCGAGGGCCAGGACGACGCGGTCGAGCCCCAGGGCGAAGCCGATCCCCGGGGTCGGCTTGCCGCCGAGGAGCGCCACCAGCCCGTCGTACCGCCCACCGCCACCGAGCGCCTGCTGCTGGCCCTGCGCACCCTCACGGTAGAACTCGAAGGTCGTGCGCGTGTAGTAGTCGAGGCCCCGCACGAGGGCGGGCTCGACCCGGTAGGCCACGCCCACCGCATCGAGGTGCGCGCACACGGCGGCGAAGTGGGCGGCGCACGCCTCGCAGAGCCGGGCAGCAATCTTCGGCGCCGCCGCAACGAGGGCCGCCATCGCCGGATCCTTGGAGTCGAGGAGGCGCAGCGGGTTCGTCTCGAGGCGTCTGCGTTCCAGCTCGGGAAGCTCGTCGCGATGGCGCCCGAAGTAGGCCACGAGATCGGCGAGGTATGCCGGCCGGCAGGCCGGATCGCCGATCGAGTTGACGAGGACCTCGACGTCGCCGAGGCCGGCGTCGCGGTAGAACCGCAACCCGAGCTCGATCAGCTCGGCGTCGACCGCGGGTCCCGGGTCGCCGATCGCCTCCACGTTCCACTGCCAGAACTGGCGGTACCGGCCCGCCTGCGGCCGGTCATAGCGGAACATCGGACCGGTCAGGGTGAGCTTCACCGGCTGGGGCCAGGTCTGCATTCCGTGCTCGATGTAGGCGCGGCAGATGCCAGCCGTCGCCTCCGGCCGGAGCGCCCAACGCTCCCGCTCCTCGCCCCGGCTCGGCGAGACGCGGAAGAGCTCCTTCTCCACGACGTCGGTGACCTCGCCGATCCCGCGCTCGAAGACCGCCCCCTGCTCGAACAGGGGGACCTCGATCTCCCGGTAGCCGTAGCGGGAGGCGAGCTCCCGAGCCAGCCGCTCCAGGCGCGCGAACGCCGCGCGCTCGACGGGCAGGAGATCGCGGGTGCCCCGGGGGGCGCGGTAGGTGGGCATCGCGGCAAGTCTATCGGCTATGTCGGCTCGGACGGCGCACTCCGAGGTTCATGCCCGACCTCGGGGTCAATGCCTCGGATCGTCCCCCGACCGGGGCATGCCCGTCATCCGGGTGAAGGCGTCATCCCGGGACTGGATCATGTCCGCCTCGACGGCCTCGATCGCGCGGTCCTCGTCCTTCTTCCTGGCATCCCGCCTGTCGTCGCCCTTGCCGAACAGCGACCGCAACCGCTTGGTGATGCTGCCCATCGACCTGCCTCCCTGCGCCCCGCCCCGGCGAACGGTTCGACCTTCCCTATCCCAGGTCCCGCTGGACCGAGAGCACGTCCTTGACCTGCTCGATGCGCCCCATGACCCGCGCGAGCTGCGAGACCGAGGCGACCTGCAGGGTGGCCACCACGATCGCAGTGTGGTCGCCGGTGACCGACATGTTGGCGGCCACGATGTTGACCTTGTTCTCGGCCACGGCCCCCGCGATGTCGTTGAGCAGCCCGGTCCGGTCGTGGGCCTCGACCCTGATCGCGATCGGGTAGGTCTGCAGCGGCGCTGCCTCCCATTCGACGTCGATGAGACGGGCGACCTCGCGCTCGTTCACGACGGTGGGGCAGCGGCTGAGGTGGACCGTCACGCCCTTGCCCCGCGTGATGAAGCCGACGATCGCGTCGCCGGGGATCGGGTGGCAGCACTTCCCGAACCGGACGAGGAGATCCCCCACCCCCTTGACCCGGACCCCGCCGGTGCGGGTCTGGGCGGGAGCCGTGGTCGGCAGGGCGAGCTGGGCGTCGTCGACGACCCCGAGGCGCATGACGACCGACTGGGCGGAGATGGCGCCGTAGCCGATCGCCGCGTAGAAGTCGTCGAGTGAGTCGTGCCCCAGGTGCTTCGCGATCTCCAGGAGCCGGTCGTGCCCGATCGCCGCGCCCGTCGTCCGGGCGAGGCGCTTCAGCTCGCGCTCGAGGGCGTCCCTGCCGTGGACGATGTTCTCGTCGCGGTCCTTCTTCTTGAACCATTGACGGATCTTCTCGCGAGCATGGGAGGTCCGGACGATGGAGAGCCAGTCCCGCGACGGACCGTGCTCCGCCTTCGTCGTCACGATCTCGACGATGTCACCGTTTCGCAGCCGGTAGTCGAGGGGCACGAGGCGGTTGTTCACCTTCGAGCCGATCGTTCGGTGGCCGACGTCCGTGTGGATCCGGTAGGCGAAGTCGAGCGGTGTGGCGCCCGCGGGGAGATCCTTGATGTCGCCCTTGGGAGTGAAGACGAAGACCTGGTCCTGGAAGATGTCGAGCTTGATCCCCTCGACGAACTCCTGGGCGTCGGAGACCTCGCGCTGCCAGTCCATGAGCTGCCGGAGCCACGCCAGCTTGGCGTCGTAGTCGCGCTCGGCGCGCGAGCCCTCCTTGTAGCGCCAGTGGGCGGCGATCCCGACTTCGCTCACCGCGTGCATCGCGTAGGTCCGGATCTGGATCTCGAGCGGCTTCCCGTCGAGGGCGATCACGGCGGTGTGCAGGCTCTGGTAGCCATTCGCCTTGGGGACCGCGATGTAGTCGTCGAACTGGCCGGGGATCGGCTTCCAGAGGCTGTGGACGACGCCGAGGGCCGCGTAGCAGTCGCGGACCTCGTCCACGAGGAGGCGGATCGCGTAGACGTCGTAGATCTCGCCGAAGGCCGCCGCCTTGCGCTGCATCTTCTTCCAGATGCTGTAGAGGTGCTTGGGACGCCCGTTGAGGTCGGCGTCGATCCCGGCCTTCTGCAGCTCGGGCGTGAGGAGCGCGATGGCCCGGTCAACGTAGGTCTCCCGATGGGCGCGCCGTGTGTCGAGGCTGGCGGCCAGCTCGCGGTAGCGCTCCGGGTCGAGGGCCTTGAAGGAGAGGTCCTCCAGCTCCCACTTCACCTGCCAGATCCCGAGCCGCTCGGCGAGCGGGGCGTAGATCTCCATCGTCTGGCGGGCGATCCGCTGCTGCTTCTCCACGGGCAGGGCACCGAGCGTCCGCATGTTGTGGAGCCGGTCGGCGAGCTTGATGAGGACGACCCGGATGTCCTGGGCCATCGCCAGGAGCATCTTCCGGATGTTCTCGGCCTGCCGCTCCTCGTGCGAGTGGGTCGAGAACTTCGAGAGCTTGGTGACGCCGTCCACGAGCAGGGCGACCTCGGGCCCGAAGTGCTCCTCGATGTCGGCCAGGCCGTACTCGGTGTCCTCGGGCACGTCGTGGAGAAGGGCGGCGGCAATCCCGCTCGTGTCCAGGCCCAGCTCCGCGAGTGTCATCGCGGCCGCGATCGGGTGCGTGACGTACGGCTCGCCCGTTGCGCGCAGCTGGCCCTCGTGGGCGATGACCGCGAAGTCGAAGGCTCGGCTGATGGTCTCCGGGTCGGCGCCGGGCGAATGCTGAGCGGCTGCTTCCAGCAGCTCGCGGCGCAGAACCGGCAACGGACGGTCGTCGCCGCGTCCGCGGCGGACCGGGGCACGCCGGCGCCGCTCGCCGGCGGTCCGGCCGAGGTGGGAGCGGCTGCGGGGATCTGCTCGAGGGACATCGGTCGGGCGAGAATAGCAGGGCCGTCACGCGCGGCCCGGGGCAGCGCCCGTCAGGAGAGCGAGGGACGGCCGACCGTAACGAAGCCCATCTCAGCCAGGAGCCGCTCGGCGACCGCCCGTTCGTCCCAGGCCATCTCGTGGCCGGCGTAGAGGATCTCGCTCGTTGCCCTTGCCGGCCAGGAGGACGACGTCACCGGGGCGCGCTCGTCCGAAGGCCTCCCGGATCGCGGCCTCGCGATCGGGGATCAGCAGGAGGTCCTCGTCGCGACGGCGGCCGGCGGCCTCCGCCCCCTCCGCGATCTGCTCGAGGATCGCGACGGGTCCTCGCCGCGCGGATCCTCGTCGGTCGCGATCACGAGACGACACCGGTCACCGGCCACGCGTCCCTGGATGGCCCGCTTCGCGACGTCGCGCTCGCCAGCCGACCCGAAGACCGCCACGAGCCCGCCCCCGGGGCCAACGAGCGGGGCCAGCGCGTCGAGTGCCGTCGCCAGCGCGGCCGGCGTGTGGGCATAGTCGACGACGACCAGGAACGGCTGTCCGCGGTCAACGCGCTCCATCCGGCCCCTGACGCCGGTCGAAGCCCGCGAGCCCGCGGCAGATCGCCCCGCTGTCGAGGCCCAGGAGCTCGGCCAGGGCGACGACCGCCAGCGCGTTGTGAACGTTGAAGCGGCCCACGAGCGGCAGGGTCACTTCCGCGACTCCACGGGGCGTCGCGACGGTGGCCTGGATCCCGCCGGGCGTCTCGTGGATCGCCGTCGCGCGCACGTCGGCGCCGGGCCTGGTGCCGTAGGTCAGGACGGCCGCGCCGGCGCCTCGCGTGGCGTCGGCAAACACGCCCGCGCTGGGATCGTCGAGGTTCACGATCCCGCCGCGCGGCCATGGCCGGCCACCCGGAAGCGTGGCCGGCTTGGGCGAGGCGACCGGCGCCGACCCCCAGGCGCTCGAAGAGCGATCGCTTCGCGTCACGGTAGGCCTCGAACGTCCCGTGGAGCTCGAGGTGCTCGTGGGTGAGATTGGTGAGGATCGCGACGTCGTAGGGCACCTCCCCCACCCGCTCCAGCGCGAGCCCGTGCGAGCTCGTCTCGACCACCGCCGCGGCGTCGCCGGCCCCGACCATCGCCCGCAGTGCCCGCTGGAGCTCGGGGGCCTCGGGCGTCGTCACGTGCGTGGGCGTGGCGGCCCGTTGCCCGCCGATCCTCTGGTCGGCCGTGCTGACCAGGCCCGTCCGGATCCCGGCCGCCTCGAGCGCCGCGACCGCCATGGCCGCGGTGGTCGTCTTCCCGTCGGTCCCGGTCACGCCGATCACGCCCAGCGCACGGCCCGGATCGCCGTACCACCAGGCGGCCGCCACCGCAAGCGCGAGCCGTCCTCGATCCACGACGAGCTGGGCGGCGGACCCCGCGTCGGGCACTTCGTGCTCGACGAGAACGGCGACCGCGCCGGCGCCAACCGCGCGGGCGACGAAGTCGTGCCCGTCGACGTGCTCACCCGGAACGGCGACGAAGAGGCCGCCCGGGACTACCCGCCGCGAGTCGTAGGCAATCCCGCGGATCGGGCACTGGCGGGCGGCCGGCGCGAGCTCGCGCGCGGATGCGTCCCGCCCGCCGCCAGGCGGTCCACGAGCCCGCCGAGCGGGCGGGCGTCCCGTGGTTCCGCCGCCGCCAGCAGCGCCAGCAGCGCGGCGTCGGCGTGCTCGGTGACGGGCTGGCTCATCGGCCCTTCGTCCCGGAGCCGCGCGCGGCCCGCCGGATCGCGCCGGGCGCCGCCTGCGCTGCCGAGGCCGCCCGATGGACGACCCCCGCGAGCGCATGCCGGCGCCGACGCAGGACCCGCTCGTGGGCCCCGGAGAGCTCGATCCACTGACCGCCGAACGACTGCTTGAACTTGAGGAGCCCGTACGTCGGCTCGCCGGGGAGCGGCTCCCGGCGCGCCCCGCGGACGTCGACCCCTCCGAGGTCCAGCTCTGCCCGACCCTCGCGCACCACCAGCTGGAGGGCGCGCCAGAGGATGAGGCCCATCGTGCCGGGATAGACCGACCGGAGGCTCGCGACGTCGCCCGAGTGGCCATAGGTGAGACGGCTCCCGTGGCGGTAGAAGACGGCGCCCGCGACGAGCTCGTCCTCGATGCCCCGCGCCTCGAGGAACGCGAGGTGGCCCGCCTCGAGCGCGGCCAGCCACCAGGCGAGGGCCTCGGGCCGGTTGCCCGGGCTGAAGCCGCGGCGCGCACCCGTGGTCACCAGGATGTCGTGGAACGGGCCGAGCGCCTCCCGGGCGGCATCAGCCAGGCGCGCAGGGGGCGGCGCCTCGAGGCCCGGACCAGGATCGTCCGCGGCACGCAGGTCGTAGCGCCGGATGCGCACTCCCTTCCGCTCGGCGGCCAGGAACTGCTGGCTGGTCTTCGGCGCGATCCCGGCAAGCAGGTCCGCATCCGCTGCTCCGGCCCTGACCGGGACGCCGACCCGGTGTCGCGACGGGCCGACCTCCTCGACCTGGCGGAACCCCATGCTCGCCAGGATCGCCGGGAAGCCCGACGAGACCGGGATCTCGGGGTCCGCCACGACGACGTCGAACCCGGCGTCCGCGGCCCAGGCGGTGATCGCCGCGAGCCGGCCCGCCACCGCGCGCGCGGCGTCGGCGCCCGGCGGCCACCGGGCCGCGCGGCACGTACGCCCGGCCACCACCGAGAATGCGCGACCGTCGGCCCAGGACCAGCGCGAACGACCCGTCGTCGAGCACGAGGTGGTGGGGCTGCGCGCCCGCCCGCGCACGCTGGAGCCCCCACGCGACCGACTGGTGAACGTCGCCGCCGGGCACGTCGACGACGTGGGCGTCCCAGGAGGCCAGCTCCTGCTGCGTTCGCCTCGCGGAGCACGCGCCGGACGGGGATGTCGCCTCCGGGCCGAGTCACGACCGCGGTCATTCGGAGGGCCCTGCCGGACCCGCACCCGCACCCGTGGCCCGGCCCAGACCCGCTCGCGACCGGGCCCAGCGGACCCGCGCCCCCTGGGCCGGTCGTAGACGCGCCGGCCGACCGGGTCCAGGACCAGGTCCCAGCCCCCGACGTACCTCACCTCGCGGCCGCCGAACCCGGCCTTGAAGTGGGCGATGCCGGGATGCGCGAGCCCCCACAGGTCGTAGGCCGCGGCGCCTTCCTCGCGGGCGCGCCGGATCGCCTCCCACTTGAGGAGGTAGTTGGCGCGCAGGTCGGCCCCCGCGACCGTCATCCCGCCGTAGGGCTCGACGACGCGCCGTCCGCAGCGCACGAGGAAGAGGCTCGCGAGCGGCGTGCCGTCCGGGCCGACCGCGAACAGGACGCGGGCCCGACCGGCCGGCCCGAACGCCGCGTAGACATCCCGGTACGCCTGCTCGGTCCGGATGAGAAAGCCGGCCCGGGCGGCCGTCTCGCGGTAGATCTCGTAGAAGGGCCCGATCGGGTCGCCCGGCAGCTCGACGACGGTCACGCCGTCGGCCCGCGCCTTGTTGACGTACTGGCGCCACTTCTTGCGCAGGTCCGTCCAGAGCGCCTCCTCGTCACCGGTCGAGGTCGATGACCCGGCTGCTGGGCGGCTGGACCGACGGCGCCGCCGACCACCCCGCGGCGGCAGCCCGGCCCGCAGGGCCCCGTCGGCGTCATGCGGGCCGTCGGCCTCCACCTCCGGGTCGATTCGCAGGTGTGAGACGCGCCCGAGGTCGCCCCGAGCGGCCCGGAGCGCCTCGGTCAGCTCCCGCAGCGCATCCGGGGTCCAGGCCTCGGCGACGGGTCCGCGCGGGGCGTACCCGAAGGCCCAGGGGAGAGGCCGGGGCCGGCGCAGGAGGAGCTGCATCCCGATCCGCGAGCCGGGGGCGCCGGCCACGATGCGCCGCGCCACCCATCCGTTGGCCGCCTTGACCCGGGCCCAGCCCGTCGAGCTGGAGATAGGAGCCGTGCTCGGTGCCCTCGACGAACGCGTCCCACGCGGCCGCATCGGCCAGGTCGCCGAGGTCGCCCGGCCCGCTCACGCGGCGCCCCGGCCCAGGCCGGCCCGAACGAGGCCGACAGTGACGCCCAGCTCCGGGACGCGCAGCACGGCCGCGAGCCCCACGTAGACGGCCAGCCCGACCAGGCCGGCGCCACCGAGCGCGAGCGCCCCGGGCACGACCCCGGGATCGGTCCCCAGGGAGCCGGCGAACCAGTCGTACACGCGATCGGCGACCAGCCCGGCGACGACCGCCGCCGCGAGGTACCAGAGGTGGGCCCGCCCCAGGCGCAGCAGACCGAAGCGGGCGTGGCGCCACCGGAACGCGGCCAGCAGGATGGCCGCCTCGACCCACGACGCGGCCGTGAGCCCGAGGGCGAGCCCGAGGATCCCGAGCGGACCCACGAGGACCACCGCGGTGCCGACGGCGACGACGACCGAGACCAGGGCCGCGCCCACGGGGATCCACGTGTTCCGGGCGGCGAAGAAGGCGCGCGAGAGGACGATGATGGCGGCCTCCGTCGGCAACGCGGCAAGGAGCCCGAGGAACGCCGCGCCCGTCAGGGCGATGCCCGCTTCGTCCACGCGCCCGAAGTCGACGACGAGGTCGATCACCTGGACCGCCACGCCGGCCGCGATGCACGCCAGGGGCAGCATCGCGAAGCCAAGGAGGCGGAGAGCGCGGGTCACGAGCGCCACGTACTCGTCGATCTCGCCGGCTGCGACGCGCTGGGAGAGCGCCGGGAGCGCGACGATGCCGAGAGGGTACGCGATGGTCCCGAGCGGGATCTGGAAGATCGTGAAGGCCAGGGCGAAGGCGCCGATGGCTCCCGCGGCCAGCGTGGAGCCGAGCATCGTCAGGAGGAGCAGGGTCAGCTGGCTCCCGGCCAGGCCGATCGCCCGTCGGCCCGAGCAGGACCAGCGTCTTGCGCGCCTCGCGGTCGTGCAGGTCGACGGCCGGCGTGTAGTGGAAGCCGACGCCGCGCAAGACGGGGCCGACCTGGACGAGGACCGCGGCGACAGCACCGGCCACGGTGCCCCAGGCCAGGCCGGCCAGGCCGAACGTCGGGACCAGGATCACGGCGGCGGCGATGATCACGACGTTGTAGACGATCGGCGCCATGACCGACGCCGAGAAGCGGCCGGACGAGTTGAGGATGCTCGTCGCCACGGCCGACAGGGCGAGGAAGATCGGGCTGATCGAGGAGGATCCGCGTCAGCAGCACCAGGGTCTCGAGGTCGGCCTCCTCGAACCCCGGGGCGATGAAGGGCGCGAGGGCCGGGGCCGCGATGAACGTGACGAGCGCGACAGCCGCCAGGACCATCATGAGCAGGTTCGCGATCGTGGAGACCACCCTCCACGCGCGCTCCTGCTCGCCCGTGGCGACCAGCGCCGCGATCGTCGGGATGACCGCCGAGGCGAGGGCCCCGGCCGCCACGAGCTGGAAGATGAAGTCGGGGATCCGGAAGGCCGCGATGTAGATGTCGAGGTCGCGGCTGATCCCGAGGCTGGCCGCGATCACCGCCACCCGGACCCAGCCGAGGATCCGCGAGACGAAGAGGGCCCCGGTGACGACCATCCCCGCCCGGGCCAGCTCCCTGGCCGCCCCACTCATCGGGGCCCCGCCTCCGCCGGCCCGGGGATGGGCCCGGCGGTAGACGCTGCGCAGGCGGCCGGGAGCGACGTGCGTGTAGACCTGCGTCGTCGCGAGGTCGGCGTGGCCGAGGAGCTCCTGCACGACGCGCAGGTCGGCGCCACCGTCGAGGAGGTGGGTCGCGAACGAGTGTCGCAGCGTGTGCGGGGTCGCGTCATCCGGCAGGCCGGCCCGCAGCGCAGCGCGGTGCAGCCGGTAGCGGATCCCGCGCACGCCGAGCGGGGCACCCCGGTGGTTGATGAAGAGCGCATCGGACGGGCGCGACCCGCCGGCGGCGCGGGCGACGAGCAAGGGTCGGCCATCGTGCAGGTACGCGCCGAGCGCCGAGCGGGCCGGTCGCCCCAGGAGGCCGACCCGCTCCCTGCGGCCCTTGCCGGCCACGCGAATCTCGCCCCGGGCCAGGTCCAGGGAGCCGAGGCGTGCCCCGGCCAGCTCCGAGATGCGCAGACCAGCCGCGTAGGCCGTCTCCACCAGTGCCACATCGCGCAGGGAGAGCGCCCGCCGCAGCGGGGCGCTGGCTACCGCAGACCTCGCCGGCGACCCGGGCGCGGTCTCGACCCCGTCCTCGCCAACCGCCACCCCGGCGTCCTCGCCGACCGCATCGAGGAGCCGTTCGACCTCCTCGGTGGCGAGGACGGCTGGCAGGCGCCGCGGCCGGCGGGGCGTCGCGAGTGCGGCCCACGGGTCCGCCGCCACCAGGCCCGCCCGGCGGGCCCAGCGGTAGAGGGAGCGGATCGCGGCGAGCCGCTGGGCGACCGTGGTACGGGCGTGACCCTCCGTCAGCTCGCCCAGGTAGCGGCGCAGGGCCGCCCGCTCCGGGTTCCGCCAGTCGATCCCGGCGGCTCCGAGCCAGCTGCAGATACGCGCCGAGCGCCGTGGCGTAGGCGCGCCGCGTGTGGGGCGAAGCATCGCGGGCAGCGAGGCTCGCGAGATAACGCTCGAGGGCCTCATCCCCGTTCACGCCGGACGCGCCGCCCGGGGCCGAGAGGCCGCCGTTCGTCGTGCACGGCCGGCGGAGCCGGATGGGTGTCCCTCGGCCGCGTCGACGTCCGCCGCGGGCCGGCCGCACGAGGGCCGCCGGGTCCGCCGTGCCGCCGGCGATCGCCCGCCCCGGGTCGAGCGCCTCGCCGGCCAGGGGAACCGTGGCCCCGCAGCCGAGGCAGAGCGCGGCGTCGCCGTCCGCACGGACGAGCGGGCCGCCGTCGGGGTCGTGAACCGGGCCGAGTGGCTCGCGCGACGTCGTGATAGCGGCACGTCGGGTAGCGCGAGCAGCCCCAGAAGACGGAGCCGGTGCGCCGCGCGCGCCGGGCGACGAAGTGGCCCTCGCGGCACTACGGGCAGGCCACCTCGAAGGCGAGCTGCGTGGGCGGCGGCGGCCCGTCCTTCTTGATGTAGGAGCAGGCCGGGTAACGGTTGCACCCGACGAAGGGGCCGAACCGGCCGCGCCTGGCCACGAGCGCGCCCGCGTCCGTCGGCCCGCAGGTGGGGCAGGCCTCGCCGACGCCCGGCTGCACCGGGACCTCGGGCTCCTCCCCCGGGATCGGACGCGATTCCTTGTGCTCGGGGAACAGCGAGCAGGCGAGGAAGCGACCGTTGCGCCCCAGCCGGATCACCATCGGGTGACCCTCGGAGCAGACCTCGTCGGTCGCCTCGGTGGTGAAGTCCTTCCGCCTCAGCTCCCGTCGCTTCTCGTCCACCCGGGCCCGGAGCGGACCGTAGAAGGCGGCCAGCGAGGGGCACCCAGGTCCGCTCGCCGCGGGCGACCTCGTCGAGCTCCTCCTCCATCCGGGCCGTGAAGGCGAGATCGACGTACTCCCCGAAGTGGTCGACGAGGAGATCCGTGACCACCTCGGCCACGGGCTCGGGGTGGAGCCGCCGTTCACGGACGACGACGTAGCCGCGATCGACGATGGTGGTGATCGTGGCGGCATAGGTCGACGGCCGGCCGATGCCGTTCTCCTCGAGGGCCTTGATCAGGCTGGCCTCCGTGAAGCGAGGCGGCGGCTCCGTGAAGTGCTGCGTCGGGGTGACCGCGGCAACCGTCGTGGCCTCGCCCACGACCAGCGCCGGCAGGGTGCCCTCCGCGTCGTCCTCGGCGTCGTCACGCCCCTCCGAGGTAGACGGCCGCGAAGCCGTCGAAGAGCGTCCGCGTGGCGCTCGCGCGGAGCAGGTAGGCGCCGGCCGCCAGGTCAACCGTCGTCGTCTCGAGCTCCTTCTCCTTCATCTGGCTGGCGAGGGCGCGCTGCCAGACCAGGCGGTAGAGGCGGACCTCGTCGCGGCCCAGGATGCCGGCGAGCGCCTCGGGGTCGCGCGCGAACGAGGTCGGGCGGATCGCCTCGTGGGCCTCCTGGGCGCTCTTGGACTTCGTGCGGTAGACCCGACCCTTCGGCATCGTGTAGGCATCGCCGAAGCGGGCCGCGATCACCTCGCGGGCCTGCCCCATGGCCTGGCCGGCCATCGACACCGAGTCGGTGCGCATGTACGTGATCAGGCCCACGTGGCCGTCCGGTGTGTCGACGCCCTCGTACAGCTTCTGGGCGACCGACATCGTGCGCTTGGGGCTGAAGCCGAGCTTGCGGCTGGCCTCCTGCTGGAGCGTCGACGTCGTGAACGGCGGCGCGGGGCTGCGCTTGCTCTTCTTCGTGCCGACCTCCGCGACCAGCGGCCGGGTCATCCGCAGGGCCTCGACGTGCGTCTCGGCCGTGGCGCCATCGCCGATCTCGGGCTTGGCTCCGTCGATCCGGACCAGATCGGCATCGAACGGCGTGCCGTCGGGGGCGACGAGCCGCGCCGCGATCGACCAGTACTCGCGGGCCGCAAAGCCTCGGATCTCCCGCTCGCGTTCGACGACGAGACGCACCGCGACCGACTGGACTCGCCCGGCCGAGAGGCCCGAGCGCACCTTGCGCGCGAGGAGCGGGCTCAGCGTGTACCCCACCAGGCGATCGACGATCCGGCGCGCCTGCTGCGCGTCGACGAGGTCCTGGTTGATCTGCCGCGGATGGGCGAAGGCATGCAGGATGGCGGGCTGGGTGATCTCGCTGAAGGTGACCCGGGCGAGCTTCTCCGGCGGGAGCGACGCCGCCTCCGCCACGTGCCAGGCGATCGCCTCGCCCTCGCGATCGAGGTCGGTGGCCAGGAAGATCCGGTCGGCGTTCCGGGCCGCCCGCCCGATGGCGTTGACGTGCTTCCGCGATCGCTCGTCCGGGATCACGTACTCGGGCGCGAAGTCGTGCTCCACGTCCACCCCGAACTTGCCCTTCCCGGGATTCTCGGGCAGGTCGCGGACGTGGCCGTAGGAGGCGAGCACGGCGTAGTCCGGCCCGAGATAGCGTTCGATCGTCCTCGCCTTCGCGGGCGACTCGACGATGACGAGGTTGCGACTCATGGCGCCGGGAGTCTAGCACCGGGCTCCCGCGATCCGGCGCGGGGCAGCCGCCGGGATCCACCGATCGCGCGCACGCCGTGGAGCGCGCCCGCGAGCCGATAGCGCCCGAACGCCCCGGCCACGAGGCCCTCCTCCTCGAGGCGGGTCAGGACCGCGAGGATCGTGGCCCCGGCCATGCTCGTGCCGCCGACCAGCCCGTCGGCGGTCGCCGGCCCCCGCAGGAGGTGGCGCACCACGGCCTCCTCGGCCGGCCCGAGGCGGGCCACGATGGCACCCGGGTCCGGCTGCGATGCCTGGCCCTGGATGCGCCGCCGCCGTCGGACGTCCAGGGGGGTCGCGTACCCGAGATCCTCGACGAGCTCGTCGGTCCCGGCGACGAGCCGCGCCTCCCCCGCATTCTCGCGCAGCAGCCGGTTGCAGCCCACCGACTGGGCGCGGTCCAGCGGCCCCGGGACCGCGAACACGGCACGGCCCTGCTCCATGGCCCAGCCCGCCGTGATCAGCGCGCCACTTCGCTCGCCCGCCTCGACGACCACCGTGGCGTCCGCCAGCCCCGCGATGATCCGGTTGCGGCGGGGAAAGCCGGCCGGCCGTGGCTCGCGCGTCGGGCGGCAGCTCGGCGATCACGGCCCCGCCCGATCGGACGATCTCCCGGGCCAGGGTCTCGTGCGCCGTGGGGTAGAGATGCGCGTGGCCGCTCCCGAGCACCGCAACCGTGAGTCCGTTCGCGAGCAGCGCGCCGGCGTGGGCCGACCCGTCGATGCCCACCGCCAGCCCCGACACCACCGTCGCGCCCACGGCCGCGAGGACGCCGCCGATCCGTGCCGCCGTCTGCCGCCCCTCGGCGGTCGGGCGTCGGGTGCCCACGACGGCCACCGCCCGCGGCGCCTCGAGGACGGTCGGGTCGCCGGTGACGAACAGGACCGGCGGCGCGAGATCGATCTGGCGGAGACGGCCGGGATACCCCGGATCCTCGGTTGTCAGGGGCGCGACGCCGAGCTCGGAGAGGCGCGCGAGCAGCGTGCCGCCGGCCGCCCCGGCCGGACCGATCCGGGCCGCGAGCCCCGGATCCATCGTGAGGCCCTCGGCGGCCACCGCGGCTGCCAGCCGCGCCGGGCCGCCCGGCCCGCCGCCCGTCGCCAGCACCCGGCGCGCACTGCCCAGCGACCGGACGAGCGCCCCGAACGTCACCGGTCCGATTCCCTCGATGGCCGCGAGGACGATCCACGCCTCGCGCTCGGACAGGCGCCCGCGTGGCGGGCGAGCCGGTCCACCCTGACCTGAAGCCGGGAGCCGGCCGCCCCGACCCGGGATCCGGCAAGCCGTCTCCCGCGCTCGCGGATGCCGCTTCCGCGCCAAGCGGGCCTCCCCGTCCGATCCCCAGCATCGTCAGGCCGCCCCGCGCGCCACGCCCGTCCGCTCATCCCCGGGAGGCCGGTACCGGGCGGCCTCCTCCAGGTGCTGGACCGCCACCCGGTCCGCGTCGGCCAGGTCCGCGATGGTGCGGGCGACGCGCACGAGGCGTTCCGTGGCGCGCGCGGTCAGCCCCGCCGCGTCGGCGAGCGCGATCGCACGCGCCTCGCCGCGGGCGTCGAGCGCTGCGGCGGCGCGCAGCGCTCGACCGCGGAGGCGGCCGTTCAGCGCGGCCCGCGCTTCGAGCTGTCGAGCGCGGCAGGCGCTCGACCCGCGCCCGAACGACCTCCGAGCGCTCGGCATCGGCCGCGCTCAGCAGCTCCCGGGGAGCGACCCGCGGCACGCCGACCCACAGGTCGATCCGGTCGCGCAGCGGTCCCGAGATCCGGCCCCGGTACCGCTCCGGGACCCCGCTCGGGCAGGCGCAGCGACCCGACGGGTCCTCGTCCCAGCCACAGGGGCATGGGTTCATGGCCGCGACGAGCTGGAACCGTGCCGGGAAGACGACCGCGCGTCCCACCCGGGCCACGCAGACGCGCCCCTCCTCGAGCGGCTGGCGCAGCGCCTCCAGCGACGAGCGGTCGAACTCCGGGAGCTCGTCGAGGAAGAGCGTCCCGAGATGGGCCCGCGTCGCCTCGCCCGGCGCCAGGCGCGGCCCGCCGCCGACAAGAGCCGCGTAGGAGGCCGTGTGGTGGGGAGCCCGGAACGGCCGGCGGCGGACGAGGCCCCGGACGAGGCTCGGATCCCACCACCGACGCGATGATCGTGGCCTCGCGCGCCTCCTCGTCGTCGAGCGGCGGGAGGATCCCCGGGATCGTCGAGGCGAGCATCGTCTTCCCGGACCCGGGGGGGCCGATGAGAACGAGCCCGTGAGCCCCCGCCAGGGCGATCTCGAGCGCCCGCCGCGCCTCGAAGAGGCCGCGCACGTCGGCGAGGTCCGGGGGCTCGCCGGCCGCGTCCTCGGCCACGGTGTCCGGGAGCTCCGCGGGGACCATCTCGGAACGCAGCCCGGGCCGGTGCCCGCCCACGCGGCGGCCGCGCAGCGTGTCGGCGGCCTCGGCGAGCGACGCGGCACCGACGATCTCGATTCCCGGCACGAGCCGGGCCTCGGCGAGGGATCCGGAGGGCACGACGACGCGGGCGGCCCCGCGCCGCGCGAGCGCCGCCACCATCGGCAGGATTCCCGGCACCGGGCGTACCTCCCCGCCCAGGCCGAGCTCGCCGAGCAGCGCCCACGACCCCCGCGGCGTCACCTGCTCCGAGCCGACGAGGATCGCGATCGCGATCCCGAGGTCCAGGGCCGAGCCCGCCTTCGGCACGTCCGCCGGGGCGAGGTTGACCGTGATGCGGCGCGGCGGGTGGACGAACCCGCTGTTGCGCAGGCGCCCCGCGGACGCGCTCGCGCGCCTCGCGGAGCGCGGCATCGGCGAGGCCGACGATCGTGAAGCCGGGAAGCCCCGGCGCCACGTCGGCCTCGACCCGGACCGGGCGGCCGTCGAGGCCGTGGAGCGTGGCGGCGAGGACGCTGGCGAGCATGGGCCGCACGGTAGCGGCGGCCGCTCATCGCCGGGTTACTCGCCCCTTACTCGGTGCCCAGGAGCCGGCTCCCGGACCCTCGCGGTCGGCCGGTCAGCGGACGGGGGCCGGGGCGGCCGCCGTGCCCGGGGCGGCCCCGCGATCGATCGCGCGGGCCAGCTCGTGGAAGGAGCGCCCGAGGGGCGAATCCGCCTTCGTGGCCATGACGGGGGCGCCCGAGTTGAGGGCGCTGATCGCCCCCCGGTACTCGTTGAGGACCTGGAGGTCGATCGGGTGGCGCAGGGCGCCTTCGGCCGTCTTCGCGTTGATCCCCGTGAACGCGTTCGAGCGGTTGAGGATGAGCTTGACCCGGTCGCCCTCGTAGCCGATGTGGGCCAGGGTCTCGAGGACGAGGCGCACGTTCTTGAGGCAGGAGAGGTCGGCGGTCAGGACGACGAAGAGCTGGTCGGCCGCGTCGAAGACGCCGAGGTTCATGTCGTCGAGGCGCTTGTCGACGTCGACCACGACGTAGTCGTAGAGCCCCCGGAGGACGTCGATGACCTGGGTCAGGTGCTCCTTCGTCACGAGCTCGGCCTGCTCGGGCGTGGGCGGGGCCAGCAGGAGGTCGATCCTCGAGTCGTGCTCCACCATGACACCGCGCAGCAGGTCGGCGTCGATGGTCGGCGCGCTCACCGCGTCGACGATGCTCTTCCGGTCGAGGCCGAGATCGAGGAAGACCCGGTGGTCGCCGAACTGGAGGTTCGCGTCGACCAGGCACACCCGCCGGTTCAGCTCGCGCTGGAGCGCGATGGCCACGTTGATCGCGATCGTCGTCGTCCCCACGCCGCCCTTGGCGCCGTAGAACGCGAGGACGCGCCCGAGGGGCGGCCGCCCGACCATGAGGTCCTTGGGGGCGAAGCGGGCCAGCAGGCTCTTGATGCGGGCCAGGAGCTCGGCCGGGTGGAACGGCTTGACGAGGTAGTCGTCGGCGCCGGCGCGCAGGCCCCGGATCTTCTGCTCGACCTCCGCCTCGGCCGTGAGCATGATGATCGGGACGTGGGTGTCCACCTCCTCGGCCCGGACCTTGGTCGCCACCTGGTAGCCGTCGAGCTTCGGGAGCATGACGTCGAGGAGGATCAGGGCGGGCGCCTCGGCGCCCCACAGGCGGAATCCCTCGGCGCCGTCGGCCGCGACGATCACCTCGTAGCCCTCCTGCTTGAGCGTGTAGCTCAGCAGGCGCTGGACGTTGGGGTCGTCGTCGACGACGAGGATCTTGGCGGCCATCCGGACCTCACTCGCTCAGCCGGGACTGCGCGCCGCGCCCCCGGACCCACGACAGGATAGCGGACGGGGGTCCCGGTCGACCCCCGTCCGGTGGTACCAGCGCCGTCGCAGCGCTCGCGATGCCTCAGGCGTCCTCGGACGACGAGGCGGAGGCGGCGATCGCCACGCCGAGGCCCGTCGCCAGCGGCCCGACGAACTGGGTGAACTCGGTCGGGATGATGTACTTGGTGGATGGGCTCTCGCCGATCCGCTTGAGCGCCTCGAGGTACTGGAGGAGCATCGTCTTCTGGTCGATCGCGGATGCCGATTCGTAGATCCGGGTCAGCGCCTGGCCGAATCCCTCGGCGTTGAGGATCTGCGACTGGCGCGTCCCCTCGGCGCGGAGGATCTGCGCCTGGCGCTCGCCCTCGGCGGTCAGGATCGCGGCCTGCTTGGCGCCCTCGGCGACGTTGATCTCGGACTGGCGGCGGCCCTCGGACTCGGTGATCACCGCGCGCCGTGTCCGCTCCGCCGAGAGCTGCCGGTTCATCGCGTCCTGGACGTCGCGGGGCGGCGTGATCTCGCGGATCTCGACGGTCGTCACCTTGCCGCCCCAGCGCTCGGTGACCTCGTCGAGCTTGGTCCGCAGGACCTCGTTGATCTGCTCGCGGCGGGACAGCACCTCGTCGAGGAGGATGTCGCCGATGACGGCGCGCAGCGTGGTCGTGGCCACGCCCTGCAGGGCACCGGCGAAGTAGGCGACGTTCACGATGCTCTTGAGGGGGTCGACGATCCGCCAGTAGATGAGGAAGTCGACGTTGATCGGCGCGTTGTCCCGGGTGATCGTCGTCTGGCTGGGAACCTCGATGAACTGCTCGCGCACGTCCACCTTCACCGGCCGGTCGATGATCGGGATGAGGAAGCGCAGCCCCGGGTCGCGCACGAGGCCCTCGTTCGTCCGTCCCAGCCGGAAGACGACCATCTTCTCGTACTGCTGGACCACCCGGACCGAGAGGTACAGGAAGAGCAGGACGAGAACGATGATCGCCACCACTCCGGCGATCGTGATGCCGAGCTCCACGGTGCGGGCTCCTTTCGACTTCTGCGCTGGATGGGCTGCGTCAGGCGGTCGGGCCGGCGGTCGGCTCGACCATACAGGGTGAGGCCGTCCTGGCGAACGACCCGTACGGCGACGCCGCGCGGGATCGCGCGGCCAGAGGCGCTGCGTGCGGTCCACTCCTCGCCGACCGCCAGGACCGAGCCGACCGGATCGATCGGCCGGGCGACCTTGCCGCCCTGACCCACGACCTGCAGCGATCCCACGAGGATGGGGCTCTGCGGGGCGTGCCGCGATCGGTACGAGACGACGGTGATCAGCACCGCGAAGGCGGCGGTCAGGCCGACGATGGCGAGGATGACGGGGATCGCCACCGAGACGTCCGGTGCCGTCGGCGTGCCCGGCTCCGTGTAGAGCGCGGCCGCGCCCAGCGCGACGCAGATGACCGCCCCGACCGCCAGGAGGCCATGGCTGGCCACCTGCGTCTCCAGCAGCACCAGGACCAGCCCGAGGACGATGAGGAGAAGGCCCGCCACGTTGAGGGGCAGGCTCCCGAAGCCGATGAAGGCGAGGAGCAGAGCGATCGCGCCGATGATCCCGGTCACGAAGTTCGGGTTCTGGAGCTCGAAGATCAGCCCGTAGAAGCCGATCGTGAACAGGATGAAGGCGATGTTGGGGTCCGAGAGCAGGTGGAGGAACGCCTGGAGCGGGTTCATCGAGACCTCCACGGGGACCGCGTCGGCGGTCGCCAGCGTGACCTCCCGGCCACCCGCCACCGTCACCGTGCGGCCGTCGGCCGCCGCGAGGACCTCCTCGATGGTCGCCGCGATCCCGTCGACTGCGCCGGCGGCGACCGCCTCCGCCGCGGAGTAGCTCTTGGCCTCCTTCACCGTGGAGACCGCCCAGTCGACCGGACGTCCGCGGGCCTCGGCGATCGCGGTGATGTTGGCGATCGCGTCGTTCATCACCTTCTCGCCCAGCGTCCCGCCGATGTCCTCGCCGCTGCTGGAGACCGGGCTCGCCGCGCCGATGTTCGTCCCGGGCGCCATCCAGGCGAGGTGCGCGGAGAGGGTGATGAACGTGCCCGCGCTGGCGGCTCGGCCGCCCGCCGGCGCCACCCACACGATGACCGGGACCTCCGCTTCCAGGAGCGTGCTGGTGATCTGCTGTGTCGCGTCGAGGCTCCCGCCGGGCGTGTTGAGCTTGACGACGGCGACCTCGGCGCCCTCCCGGGCAGCCTTCGCCACGCCATCGGTCAGGTAGCCGGCCATGACCCCATCCACGACGCCCGTCGCGGGGAGCACCCACGCCTCCGCGGCCCCGTCCGCGCCCCGGACCGGAGTGATCGCGCCGAGCGCGAGGCCCAGCGTCCCGAGCCCCAGGGGCACGAGGGACAGCAAGCGGGCGACGGTTCCGGGACGGCGCATGCGAGGGTCTCCTGCGCCAAGTATCGCATCCTCGGCGGACCAGTCCACCAGTGCCGCGTGTCAGCTCCCGAGGGCGTCGAGAACGAGCTGGCTCCACGTCTCGAGCTGGTCGTAGACGGCGCGAACCGCCGCCGGCTCGGCGAAGTCCCCTTCGAGCTTGTCCGTCTCGCGGACCCGGACGGCGCGCCCGGCGGCCTCGGCGACGTAGACGACGCCGAGGTGCACCCGCCCAACCTCGGTCTCGTCGTCGTTGAGGAGGCCGAGCAGGCGGAACTCGGGGACGAAGTCGGCCGCCAGCTCCTCGGCCCACTCGCGGGTCAGGCCGCCGGCCAGATCCCGGTCACCCGGGTTCAGGTGGCCGCCGACGCCGATCGAGTACCGGTCGTGGAGTCGCTCGTCTCCGCCGGCGCGCGTCCGCCGCATGAGGAACAGGCGACCGCGGTCGCGGAGCACCAGGTACGGGATCACCTGCTTGAACCGCGGATCCCGCTCCATGGCGGCGCGGGGCTCGAAGCGACCCTCCGCGGCGATGACGGCCAGCCGGCGCGCCGCCCCCGTGACTGGCGATCCCCCGCCAGCCGCGGGCGTCCATGACCAGGTCGCGCGCCACGACGAGGACCAGCTCGGTGCTCACCTGCCACCCTCGAGGCGCGCCCGAGCCGCGGCGAAGCGCTCCCGCAGAGCCTCCTCGTCCGGGAGCTTCCTCACCCGGCCCCGGGTCGAGAAGGGCGAGCCAGTCGTCGAGCCGGTCGCGCATCGCCCGGACGGCCGCGGCCAGCGGCCGCGCGTTGGTCACCGCGATGCCGGCTCCCATCGCCGGGTCGCCGCGGGCCAGGCGCGTGGCTCCGGCCCAGCCGCTCGCGGCCAGTGCCGACGCAGCCGGCCAGCCCGCCGGGACCGGCCCTCCCGGTACGCCCGCGACCGCCTCGACCAGGGCCGCGGCGACCACGAGCGGAAGGTGGCTGATGGCGGCAACCGCGGCATCGTGGTCGATCGCGGTCATGCGCAGCGGCCGTGCGCCGCAGACCCGGGCCAGCGCCTCCACGAGGGTAACGCCGGCCTCGTCACCTCCCGGCGGTGGAACGACGACCCACGGCCGGTCGCGGAAGAGGTCGATCGACCCCGCCGCGAAGCCGCTCGTCTCGCGACCCGCCATCGGGTGTCCTCCCACGTAGCGGAGACCCAGGCTCGCCGCACGCTCGGCGAGGAGCACCTTGGTGCTCGCCACGTCGCTGATGACCGTGGCGGGGCGGAGGGCAGCACCGTCGGGGCCCGCCAGGGCGCCGAGCAGCTCGAGGCAGGCTCCCGGTGGTGCCGCCAGCACCACGAGGTCGACGCCCTCCAGCGCGTCGCGCAGGGCCGGCGCGGCGACGTCGATCGCCCCCTGCGCGCGGGCGATCTGCGGCCCGGTCCCGGACGGCGTCCAGGCGGCCACGTGCCAGCCGGCCGCGTGGGCCGCCCGGGCGATCGATCCGCCGATCAGACCGAGGCCGAGGAGGGCGAGACGCACCGGCGGTCAGGAGCCGCTGCGACGCGGGCCGAGGCGTCGCTCGGCCAGCCGTCGCTCGCCGGCATCGGCCGGGGGACCCGGGTCCGCCGGCGAGCCCGGGCGCCGGACCCGCCCACGCCGCTCGACCCCGCGGCGCTCGAGGTTCATCGGCACGCCACACCGCGGACAGCGGCGCTCGTCGACGAAGAGCGACGCGAGCGGCGAGGTCGCGTAGACCTGGCGGCCGCAGTTCCAGCACGCAAGGCGGGGCATGGCCCCATCCTACGCTGCCGGCGCGGCTGCCGATCGATCCTAGCCGACCGCGGGAAGGCTCTCGAGGGCCCGCGCGACCTGCTCAGCCGGGTACTCGTAGTCGACCAGCGCCCCGGCCAGGTAGCGCTCATAGGCCGACAGGTCGAAGTGGCCGTGGCCGCTCAGGTTGAACAGGATCACCCGGGCGACCCCCTCCGCCTTGGCCACGAGCGCCTCGTCGATCGCCGCCCGGATCGCGTGGTTCGACTCGGGCGCCGGCAGGATCCCCTCGGTGCGGGCGAACTGGACGCCGGCGGCGAAGCTCGGGTTCTGGTGGACCGCCCGGGCCTCGATGAACCCGTGCTCGCGCAGCAGGCTGACGAGCGGCGCCATGCCGTGGTAGCGCAGCCCACCGGCATGGATCGGCTCCGGGATGAAGTCGTGGCCGAGCGTGTGCATCTTGACCAGCGGCGTCAGCTTCGCGGTGTCGCCGAAGTCGTAGGCGTAGACGCCGCGGGTCAGCGATGGCGAAGCCTCGGGCTCGACCGCGATCACCCGGTAGCTGGCCTCGCCGCGCATCTGCTGGCCGAGGAACGGGAAGACGAGCCCGGCGAAGTTCGAGCCGCCGCCGGTGCACCCGATGAGGATGTCCGGCTTCTCGCCCGCCATCTCCATCTGGAGGATCGCCTCCTGGCCGATCACCGTCTGGTGCAGCAGCACGTGGTTGAGAACCGACCCGAGGGAGTACTTGGTGTCATCACGGGTCGCGGCGTCCTCCACCGCCTCGCTGATCGCGAGGCCGAGGGAGCCGGGGTTGTCCGGCGTCTCCGCCAGGACGGTCCGCCCGTACGCCGTGGTCGACGATGGGCTCGCGACGACCTCCGCCCCGTAGGCTTCCATCAGCATCCGGCGGTACGGCTTCTGGTCGTAGCTGGCCCGGACCATGTAGACCTTGACCTCGAGCCCGAAGAGCGCCCCGGCGATCGCGAGGCTGGTCCCCCACTGCCCGGCGCCGGTCTCGGTCGCGAGGCGCTTCACGCCCTCCTGCTGGTTGTAGAACGCCTGGGCAATCGCGGTGTTCGGCTTGTGGCTTCCGCCCGGGCTCACGCCCTCGTACTTGTAGTAGATGTGGGCAGGCGTATCGAGCGCCCGCTCGAGCCGGTGGGCACGATAGACGCGGGCTCGGGCGATAGAGCCGGTACGCATCGCGGACCGGATCCGGGATCTCGATCTCGCGCTCGGCGCTCACCTCCTGGCCGATCAGCGCCATCGGGAAGAGCGGTGCCAGGTCGGCGGGGCCGATGGGCTGGCGCGTGCCCGGGTGGAGGACGGGGGCCGGGGGCACGGGCAGGTCGGCCACCACGTTGTACCAGGACCGCGGGATCTGGTCCTCGTCGAGCACGAGCTTCGTCCGATCGGTCGGCACGGCGAGCCTCCTTGGGTTGGGCGGTCGGCGGTGAGCCGGCACCGGTCGGGACGACGCCCCGAGGCTACCGCAGCCCGGCCGGTCCCGGCGACTGGCCTCGAGCGTCGAGCCCGAGGGGTGTCGTTGCGAGCGGCCGATAGCGTACCGGGCCGTGACCGAGCTCGCTCTGGTAGACGACCAGCCGGTCGACGGTCCAGGCGGCGTCGAGGCCGGTCGCGGCACGCGCCAGGGCGGCCACCGTGCGCCCCGCGCCCTGGATGCCATCCGCCCGTCCCAGCGTCAGGTGGGCCCGGAACGGCCGCCCGTCGCGCTCCCAGCCGCGCTCGGCCAGCTGCTCGCCCAGCGCTCCGGCGAGGGCCTCCAGCTCCGAGGTCCCCTCGACGATCCCGAGCCAGACCACGCGCGGTCGGTCTGCGGCAGGAAACGCGCCGGCACCGGCGATCCGGACCGCGAACGGCGCGACGAGGGCGGCGGCCGCCTCCGTCGCCGCCACGAGGTCGGGAATGCGGTCCGGGGCAGTCGACCCGAGGAACCGCACGGTGAGGTGCAGGTTCTCGGTGATGGCCCAGCGCAGGCGGCCCGCCTCGGGGAGCGCGGGATCGGCCACGACGCCATCGACGAGCGCCCGGACGGCGCTGCGGGCGGCATCGGCGAGCGGGACCGCGACGAAGATGCGGAGGTCGTCAGCGTCGCTCGCCGGGTACCAGCGGCGCCAGTCGCGACGATCAGCGCCCGTCGGTCTGCTCCCGCTGCCAGACCGCCCGATCAGCGCGCAGCACCTCGTGCGCGCGGTCGCGGTCGCGCCAGCCGACGACGTCGGTCGCCTTGTTCTCGAGCAGCTTGTAGGTCTGGAAGAAGTGCTCGATCTCGACCAGCCGATGCGGCCGCACCTGCTCGAGGCGTTCGATATGCGCCTGATGGGGATCACCGATCGCGACGCACAGGACCTTGAAGTCGAAGCCCATCTCGTCACGCATCTCGAGCCCGCCGATGGGGCGCGCCCAGACGTGGCAGCCCGTGAAGGTCGGCTCGTCGATGATCATGAGGGCGTCCGTGTGGTCGCCGTCGTCGGCGCGGGTCCCTTCGATGAAGCCGTAGTCGAAGTTGTAGAAGACGGCCGAGGACAGGATCCGGTCCAGGCGAAAGACGCCGGCCTCTTCGTCGAACTCGTACTTGTTGCGGCTGCCCCGCGGGATCTCGACAACGATCTCGACGATGTCCGGAAACGCCGCTCTGTGCCTGGCGATCATGGGCGCACGATACGCCACGCGGCGACGCGGCAGGGGGGCCGCATCAGCCCGCGCCGCTCAGGCGCGCGCCCGCGAAGGCGGAGCCGAGCACCGCAGCGAGCGCACCCCGAGGTGCGTGAGCGAGAAGCGCAGGCGACAACGCACGCGGACGCCGCATCAGCGGCGCGGTCACTCGTTGTAGAGGCGCTCCTCGATGAGCTTCTCCTGCACCGTCCGCCCGTTGGGATCGAAGCAGGAGAACTCGAAGTGCTTCTCGAACTCGAGATCGACGTTGTCCTGGCCGCCCCGGTTCTTCTCCACCGAGAGGATGACCCAGTCCCGGAAGCGCTGCGCCTGGTACGGGTTGAACTCGATGTTGACCTTGGCGACGATGTGGTACTTCTCGTTGAGGATGACGATGATGTCGGCCTCGTAGTTGATCGCCGACGAGCCGCGCAGGTGATGGTTGCGCAGCCGGGTCGCCTTGAGGCCCTCCTTGTCCGCGGCCACGATCGCGACCATCGCCCACCTGCTCCGCGAGGGCGATGTCCTTGAGGCCGTTGACGACGAAGGTCACCTTCTCGGTCTCGGTGGTCGGCTCCGGGTGCTGCGGCACCTTCTGGAGGTAGTCGACCATCACGACGAGCTGGCGTCCGCCGGACAGCTCCTTGTGCTGCTGGACCAGCGTCCGGATGTTGTCGACGGTGCTTGCCGTCTGCGTCCCCCGCATCAGGAAGAGGTTCTGGCCGTAGCGACCGATCCGGTCGAGGCTCGGCCGGAGGCGCGGGTTCGACGCGAGCTGCGGCCCGGTTCCGCCGTCGCCGTCGGCGACCCACGAGCCGAGGATCTCGCGGCGCACGTCCTGGATCTTGATGGCGCCCGTCTTGTGCGGGAGGTGGGCCAGCGCCGATTCCATGGCGATGAGCCGGTTGAGGAGGTAGTGCTCCTCGTGCTCGAAGCAGATGTAGAGGACGTTCGCCTGGCCGCCCGAGGCCACGTTGCGCGCCATCTGCAGGGCCATCGTCGTCTTGCCGGTTCCCTGGGCACCGCCGATCAGGAAGAGCTCGCCCGGGCGCAGGCCCGTGCCGATCGTCTTGTCCAGCGGGGTGAAGCCCAGCGGGATCGGCTGGTAGTCGGACAGGTCGCCGGAGACGATCCGGTCGTTCAGGTCCACCAGGACGTCGAGGGCGGACCGGGGCACGAGGCTCCCGGTGTCGGCGTCAAGGCGCCACTGCGGCTTTGGCCCACGGACGGTGGGCTGCTCAGTCTCGGTGCTCACGCGTGCACTCGCTCCCCTGGCGTAGCGGACAGCGGGGCAGGCCCCCGTGCCGAAATCCTAGCACCCGCCCCCGGCCCGAACACCCTACCGGAGTACCATGCGAGGCCCGCTCGACACCTCCGATCAGCTGCCCGGCGTGGCGTAGATCTCGAAGAAGCGGACCAGGGCCCGGATCCCGTCTTCGAAGTTGGCGAGATCCATCCACTCGTTCGGGGCATGGAAGTTGCCATTCGGCGGCATGAAGCCCATGACCGTGACCGGCAGGCCGACGATCGATGCGAAGCTGGCCGCAACGGGGATCGATCCTCCCTCCCGGACGAAGAGCGGCGGTCGCCCGAACGTCTCCTCGAGAGCCCGGGCGAAGGCCCGGGTCGCCGGGTGGTCCGTTGGTGCCAGCAGCGGTCGGCCACCGCCGAGCGAGACGACGTCGACACGAACGCCCGGCGGGGTGATGGCCAGCACGTGGTCGCGCAATAGGGCGAAGATCCGGTCGGGGTCCTGGTCGACGACGAGCCGGCACGTGATCTTGGCGTGGGCCTGGCCGGGGATGATCGTCTTGCTGCCCTCTCCGGCGAAGCCGCCCCAGATCCCGTTGACGTCGAGGGTCGGGCGGGCCCCACGGCGCTCCAGCGTGGTCCAGCCCGTCTCCCCGGCGAGGGCAGGCACGTCGAGGGCGGCGCGGTAGGCCTCGTCGTCGAACGGCAGTCTCGCGAGCGCGGCCCGGTCGGTCTCGGTGAGGGCGACGACGTCGTCGTAGAAGCCGGGGACCCGGATCCGGCCGTCAGGGCCCTTGAGCGCGGCGATGATGGTCGCCAGCGCGTTGATCGGGTTGTCGATGGCACCGCCGTGCTGCCCGGAGTGGACGTCCTGGACAGGCCCGCGAACGTGGATCTCCGCCGCGCAGATGCCCCGCAGGCCGACCGTGATCGCCGGGAGGTTGCCCTCGAAGAAGCCCCCGTCGGCCACGAGAGCCACGTCGGCAGCCAGGCGGCCGGCATTGGCTTCCAGCCACGGGTCGAGATGGATGGAGCTCGACTCCTCCTCGCCCTCGAAGACGAGCTTGAGGTTGACGGGCAGGGTCCCCCGGGTCGCGAGGAGCGCCTCGACTGCTGCGAGCGCGATCGAGATGTTCGACTTGTCGTCCGAGGCGCCCCGGGCGAGGATCCGGCCGTCCCGGACGATCGGCTCGAACGGAGCTGCCTCCCACTCATCGAGGGGGTCCACCGGCTGGACGTCGTAGTGGCCGTACAGGAGGACCGTGGGCGCTCCTGCCGCGCCGAGCCAGTCCGCGTAGACGATCGGGTGACCGCCGGTCTCCGCCACCTCGACGTGCTGCAGGCCCGCGGCCTCGAGATCGCCGGCCAGCAGCGCCGCGGCCCGCCGGCAGTCGGCGGCGTGCTCCGGGATCCCGCTGATGCTCGGGACCCGCAGGAACTCCACGAAGCGCGCGAGGCGGCGTTCCGCGGTCGCGGCGAGGTACGCCTCGAGGTCGGCTGGCACGTTCGACACGGATGACCTCCGGTTCACGATCTCGGTGGGTTCCCGACGATTATCCGTCGCCGGACGCGCCCATGGGGCGGACCGGGGCCCGCCTCATGGGGTAGTGCGGGCGGCAGGCCGCGGTCAGGCGGGCTGCGCGGAAGGCTCCGGCGGTGGCTCGGCGGCCGGCGCGTCGGCGGCCGGCGCCCCGGACAGCTTCGGGACGACGCCGTGGAGCGGCGCCTTGGGCGGCAGGTCGGCGAAGAGCGCCTCGAACGCTTCCGCGTCGAGCGTCTCCTTCTCGACGAGCGTCGCGGCGAGCAGATCGAGCCTGGCCCGATGCTCCGTCAGGACGTCCGTCGCGCGCGCGTAGGCCGTCTCGATGAGCTTGTTGACCTCTTCGTCGATCTGCTTGGCGACATCGTCGGAGTAGTTGCGCTGCTCTCCGAAGTCCCGGCCCAGGAAGACCATCTCGTCTCGCTTGCCGAAGGCCCGGGGCCCCAGGCGATCGCTCATGCCGAACTCGGTGACCATCCGCCGGGCGAGGCCCGTGGCCTTCTCGATGTCGTTCGAGGCACCCGTCGTGGTGTCGCCGAAGACGATGCGCTCGGCGGCGTTGCCGCCGAGCATGCCGGCGATCTTGTCCTCGAACTCGGTCTTGCTCTGGAGGTAGCGGTCCTCCTGTGGGAGGGCCATCGTGTAGCCCAGGGCCATGCCGCGACTGATGATCGTGACCTTGCTGACCGGGTCGCACTTGGGGAGGATCCGCTGGACGACCGCGTGGCCGCCCTCGTGATACGCGATCACCAGCTTCTCGGCGTCCGAGATGACCCGGCTCTTGCGCTCCGGGCCGGCCACGATCCGCTCGAGGGCCTCCTGGAACTCGGACATCCCGATGAGCTTCTTGTTGCGGCGCGCGGCGAGAATCGCCGCCTCGTTGACGAGGTTGGCGAGATCGGCGCCGGAGAAGCCTGGTGACTGCTTGGCGACGTCCTCGATGGCGATCACCTTGTCGAGCGGCTTGCCCTTGGTGTGCACGCGCAGGATCTCGACCCGGCCTTTCATGTCGGGGCGGTCCAGGATCACCTGGCGGTCGAAGCGGCCGGGCCGCAGGAGCGCCGGGTCAAGGACGTCGGGGCGGTTCGTCGCCGCGACCACGATCACGTTCGTGTTCGTGTCGAAGCCGTCCATCTCGACGAGGATCTGGTTGAGGGTCTGCTCACGCTCGTCGTGGCTGCCGCCCAGGCCCGCACCACGCTGCCGGCCCACGGCGTCGATCTCATCCACGAAGACGATGCAGGGTGCGTTGCGCTTCGCCTGGTCGAACAGGTCACGGACGCGGCTGGCGCCGACGCCGACGAACATCTCCACGAACTCGGAGCCGGAGATGCTGAAGAAGGGCACGCCGGCCTCGCCGGCGACGGCCCGGGCCATCAGTGTCTTGCCGGTTCCCGGGGGGCCCACGAGCAGGACGCCGCGCGGGATGCGCGCGCCGAGCGAGTTGAACTTCTCCGGGTACTTGAGGAACTCGACGACTTCCTGGAGCTCCGTCTTGGCCTCGTCGACACCCGCCACGTCGGCGAACGTCACGACCGTCTTGTTGCCCAGGAACATCCTGGCCCGGCTCTTGCCGAAGCTCATCGCCTGGTTGTTGGTGCCCTGGGCCTGGCGCATCATGAAGAAGAGAAAGCCGCCGATCAGCATCACGGGCAGGATGGCGCCGATGAGCAGGCTGATCCACTGCCCGCCCTGCGAGGCCTCCTTGCCCGCAAACAGGATCTTGCTCCCCTCCGGCGTGACCTCCTGGACGTCGGCGAAGACGTCGGTGAAGCCCAGTCCCGGAACGATGACGACGTAGGTGTCTTCGGGCGACTTGCCGGTCACCGTCAGCCGCAGGTCCTGCTGCACGACCTCCGTGACCGCTCCGTCGGCAACGTTTTCGAGGAACTGCGAGTAGGCGACCTCCTGATCGCTCGGCGACGAGATGAGAAACGTGTACATCAGCGCCACCGTGCCCACCACGAGGACGAGCATCACGATGCCGTTGCGCATGAACTTGCCGTTCAACCTGGCCTCCGGGTCGGCGGAGCCGGCGCCCGAAGGCCGACTTCGCGGACGAGTATAGAGCGGTGCGCCCGGGGCCCCTCCCGGACGGCCCCGTGGGGCGGACGCGCCGACGATCGGCGAGACGCGACTCCGGCCGCGTGGTGGCCAGAAGTCGAAGAGACCGGCTGCCGGAAGCCCGGGCGCCGGTCTCGGACGGTCGGTGTGGTAGCAGGGACAGGATTTCGAACCTGTGACCTAGCGATTATGAGCCGCTTGCTCTGCCGCTGAGCTACCCTGCCAGGGCAGGCCAGTATAGGGCACGAAGCGTCACAGCTCCGCCGGTGAGTCGGACGGACTGCCCCATCGCGCGGGCCGGTCAGCCGCCCGGCGCGGGTCCGAAGAGGACTTCCAGCCAGCTCTCGAGCGGCGACAGCCGTGGCGGATCCGCCCCGAGGCGACGCAGAGCCGAGCCCGGGGCGTCGGCGGCCAGATCCGGGGCTCCGGGGGCCAGCGCGAACGGTCGCTCCGCGCGCGACCCGAGGCGATAGGCCCGCGCCTGCTGGAGGATCCAGCGCTCCTGGGTGACGAGGTCGAGCTCCTTCCGAAGCGCCTCGGTCTCGGCCGCCACGACTGCGTTCTGGGCCTGCTCCTCGACGACGCGCGAGGTGGCCCGCGCGGCCTCGGCCGCCTGACTCGCGAACCCGACGACGATCGCGACGGCCGCGATGGTCAGCCCGATCCAGGCGATGCGGCGCCGCGAGACTCCCGCGATCCCCAGCGCCGCCAGCGACGGCGGACCTGCCGGACGCCGCCCTGCGGAGGCGGCGCCACCTCCATCAGCGGCTCCTCACCGGGGCTTGCGGGAGCGTCTGGCCGGCGAGGCGAGGTGGGCGACTGCCGCAGCATGCGCGAAGGGTAGCTGCGCACTGACGGAGTGTCAAACCGTTCCCGTGCCGCACAAGCTGTCACGACACCCGGTCATCGTGCGGCGCACCGGGACCCGGACCCGATGGTAGACTCGGCACGCTTTCGCACATCTGTTCGATTTCGGGAGCTGACCGCCATGCGCACGTACGCTCCGGCCGACGTCGCGTCGGTGCTCGCCGGGATCCTCGACGAGCCGTCCCTTGCCCGCGGCGTCCTGCACCACGCAGTGGAGCCCGCCCGCGATGCGCAGACCGTGCCCTTCCCGGCATGGCTCGACCCGCGCATCATCTCGGCCCTCGAGCAGCGGGGAATCCACTCCCTCTACACGCACCAGGGCGAAGCGCTCAGCCGAGGTGCGCGCGGGCCGCGACGTCTGCGTCGTGACGCCGACCGCCTCGGGCAAGAGCCTGTGCTACGAGCTGCCGGTCCTCCAGGCCCTGGCCGACGACCCGTCCGCCCGCGCCCTCTGGCTCTTCCCGACCAAGGCCCTCGGTGAGGACCAGGTCGTGGCATTCCGCGAGCTGGCCGCAGCGGCCGGCCTGCCCGCGTCTGCGTCGACGTACGACGGTGACACGCCGGCGCCGATCCGGTCGACGATCCGCACCGCCGGGCAGGTGGTGGTCACCAACCCGGACATGCTCCACGCGGCGATCCTTCCCCACCACACGAAGTGGTTCCAGCTCTTCGAGCAGGTGCAGGTCATCGTCGTCGACGAGCTGCACACCTACCGCGGCCTGTTCGGCAGCCACGTCGCCAACGTCCTGCGGCGCCTGCTGCGGCTCTGCGCGCACTACGGCTCGAACCCGGTGATCGTCACCTGCTCGGCCACGATCGCCAACCCGGGCGAGCTGGCGGAGCTGCTGACGGGGCGTGCGCCGCTCGTCGTCGACCAGAACGGCGCCCCGAGCGGCGAGCGCCACCTCCTGTTCGTCGATCCGCCGGTGATCGACGCGGCCTCCGGTGCCCGCGGGTCCGCGCTCCGACTTGCCCAGCGCTGGGCGCTCCCGTTCATCCGGGCCGGCCGGCAGACCATCGTCTTCGGGCCGTCCCGAACCGGCGTCGAGGTGATCCTCAGCGGCCTGCGCGAATCGCTGCGCGAGAGCCACGGCCCCCGCACCCGGGTGCGGGGCTATCGGGGCGGCTACCTGCCCACGGAGCGGCGGGCGATCGAGGCCGGGCTCCGGACCGGCGAGGTCCTCGGCGTCGTCTCGACGAACGCGCTCGAGCTCGGTGTCGACATCGGGGCCCTCGACGTGGCGATCCTGGCCGGCTACCCGGGCTCCGTGGCGGGCACCCGTCAGCAGGCCGGGCGAGCAGGCCGCCGCCTCGGCACGAGCGTGGCCGTGCTTGTCGCCTCCGCGTCCCCCGTCGACCAGTACGTCGTCCACCACCCGGAGTTCCTGCTCGACCATGCTCCCGAAGAGGCCCGCATCGATCCCGACAACCTCCACGTCCTGCTCGCCCACCTGAAGGCGGCCACGTTCGAGCTGCCGTTCACGCCCGGCGAGACGTTCGGGCCGAACGCCGTCGACGAGCTGCTCGCCTTCCTCGCGGAGGTTGGGCACGTCCACGCGGGCGACGACGGCCGCTGGTACTGGAGCTCCGAGAACTTCCCCGCCTCCGAGATCTCGCTGCGGACCGCGGCACCTGAGAACGTCGTCATCGTCGACACGACGCCCGACCGGCCGCGCGTGCTCGGCGAAGTCGACCTCTTCTCGGCCCAGGTGCTCGTCCACCAGCACGCCATCTACATGCACGAGACGATCCAGTACCACGTCGACCGGCTCGAGTGGGGCGAGCGCAAGGCGTACGTCCACCGCATCGACGCCGACCACTACACGTACGCGAACCGCGCAGTGACGCTGAAGACGCTCGACATCCACGCGAGCGCGCCGGTGCCGGGAGGTCGGCGCGAGCACGGCGAGGTCATGGTGGCCAGCCTCGTGACGTTCTACAAGAAGCTGAAGTTCGGGACCGACGAGAACGTCGGCTGGGGGCCCATCGACCTGCCGGAGCTCGAGCTGCAGACGACCGCGTACTGGGCCGCCGCCGACGGGCTGCAGGGGTCGTGGCGCCGCCATGAGCTGGACGTGGCTCTGCTCGGTGCCGGGCGGGCGCTGCAGACCGTCGCCAGCGTCCTCCTCATGGTCGACCCGCGCGACCTCGGCCTCGTCACGCAGGTGCGTTCGCCGCACTCCGACGTGCCGACGGTCTACCTGTACGAGGCCGTGCCGGGCGGGGTCGGCATGGCCGAGCGACTCTGGCAGCGTCACGACGAGCTCATCGAGGGCGCGGCCGGGCTTGTCGCCTCGTGCGACTGCGAGCACGGCTGCCCGTCGTGCACCGGACCGCGGCCGGCCGGCGGGGAGGCCGACCTGGACGCCCGCCACCTCGCCCTGCGCCTGCTCGTCGAGCTCGGGGCGCGCCCGGCTGGGGCCGCGCGCCCGGGCAGCCCTCGCCCCGAGGAGCGACGCGGCGAGGCGGCCGGGTCCGCGGCATGACGGCGCCGGCGGCGCTCGGGAGGCGGCTCGCCGCCTACCGGGCAGCACATCCGGGGGCGATCGCCGCTCCGACCGGGGGCCGGATCCCGTCGCGGGAGCTGGCCGATCGCCTCGCGCGGGCCGTGGACGGCGAGGTGGCCCAGGGTCCGCGGGGCACCGTCGTCCGGGTCGAGCCGCTGTCGCTGAGCGTGCCCGTCGACCGGGACCGCCTGGCCAGCCTCCCGGGTCAGCCGCCACCTGGCGCGCCGCTCGTCTGCCTCGACACGGAGACGACCGGCCTGGGCACGGCGGCGGGCACGCTCGCCTTCCTCGTAGGCCTGGGCTGGTGGCGCGCCTCGCGCTTCGAGCAGCTGCAGCTGCTCATTCCGGACCATGCCGACGAGCCGGCGCTGCTGGATGCCCTGGCCGCCGCGCTTCCCCCCGACGCCTGGCTCGTCACGTACAACGGGCGCACCTTCGACTGGCCGCTGCTCGTGACCCGCTACCGGATGGACCGGCGGCCGGCGCCCTCCCTCGGCGGCCATCTCGACCTGCTGCCCCACGTGCGGCGCCTGTTCCGCCACCGCCTCGACGATGCGCGGCTCGCCACCGTGGAGCGCGACGTGCTCGGTGTCCGTCGGGAGGGCGACGTGGCCGGCTGGGAGATCCCGAGCCGGTACCTCGACTTCGTGCGCGGCGGGCCGGCCCGGCCGCTGGCGTCCGTGCTCACCCACAACGCAGACGACGTGGTCTCGCTGGCCCGACTCCTCGCCCACCTCGACGCGGGCTATGCAGATCCCGCCGTCCGCCCCCTGGCTCCAGCCGGCGACCTCGTCGCGCTCGCCCGCGCCTTCACCCGCGACCGCCGCCACCAGGACGCGCTCGGCTGCCTTGACGAGGCCGACGCCGCCTGGACGCCGGTGACCTTCGGCTCCGCCGCCTGGCCGTTCGGAGTCCCTGCGCCGTCACCGGCGCTCCTGTCGCGCGAGCGCATCCGGGCCGAGCGAGCCCGGACCCTGCGCCGCCTCGGTCGCACCGACGAGGCGCTCGCAGCCTGGGAAGAGCTCGCGACAGGCGGCGGGTCGGCGGCCCCTCGGGCCTGGGTGGAGGCCGCGAAGGTGCGCGAGCACCCCTACGGGACCCGGCCGGAGCGCTCCGGGCGGCCGAATCGGCGGCCAGGGCGGCCGAGCGGGCCAACCTCCGCCTGGGCGGCGATCCCGAGTTCGACGCGGCCCTCGCGGTGCGACTCCGGCGGCTCCGTCGCCGGGCCGCCCGAGGGCTCAGGCCGACGTCCGCCTGAGCGCGTCGCGGACCTGGTGGAGCGTCGGCGTGCCGGCAAGCCCGAGGCCGCCCACGTGGACCGCCGCCACCGCGGCGGCGAACCGGAGCGCGGCCGCCAGGTGGGGCTGCCAGCCGGAGAGGGCCGGCGCAACCCTGGCCGCGAGGAGGGCCGCCAGGAACGCGTCGCCGGCGCCCGTCGTGTCGACCGCGCCGCCGCTCGGCAGCGCCGGGAAGCGGCGCATGCGCGGAGACCCCGGGCGGACGGTGAACACGATCCCGCCGTGCGCGCCGCGGGTCAGGGTGCACAGCGTCCCGGTCCGCAGGAGCCGGAGCAGCCCGCGGAGGTCGGCGGCGGGATCGAGGTCCTCGGTGCTGACGGAGACGAGATCCGCGCGGCGGAGCAATGCCCGCGGCCCGGCCGGGCGCGGGCGGACCGGCTCGCCCGGCTCGAGCGTGCGCAGCATCCCCTGCCAGCCGACGGCCACCACGGCTCCCGGCGGGATCGCGGCCCAGCCGTCGGGCAGCTCGTCGGCGACCGGGCGCCAGGTACCAGGCCGGCGCCGCCCGCCACGCCGGCGGCAGGGCGGCGACCGGGAGGGGGCTGCCCGGGTCCTCGCAGCGAACGGCCCGACCTGCGGGCGAGTGGATCAGCTCGAAGGTGGGGCCCGATGGCAGGCGCACGAGGCAGAGCTCCGCGCCGGCCTCGCGCAGCAGGTCCAGCTCGTGCGCCCCGGCGGCCGGCCCGTCGACGCCCAGCACCGCGCCCACTCGGAGCCCGAGGCGGGCGAGGACCAGCGCCCCGTAGGTCGCTCCCCCGCCGAGCCGCCACCCGCGTCGGATCGGACGGTCCAGGTCCCGGGACGCGGATCCCACGACGACGACGGTCGGGGCCTGGCCGTCGGCCGGCTCGCGCAGTGGTTCGGCGGCGCGCGGCTCGGCGACCGGGGCGGTCGCGGCGGACGGGCCGGCGCCCGCACCGACGCGCAGCGCGAGGTCCGGGAACGAGGCGGGCGGTCCGTATACTGGCCGGGCCGGATCCGCAGACGAGGAGGCCACGTGTACTTCTACGAGCTCCACGAGGGCGACGACGACCTCTACTCGGACGTCCTCCTGGCACGAGACGAGGAGATCGAGCCGGAGGACTTCTTCGATCTCGTCCAGGCGATCCGTCGCCGGGTCCTGGACGACTTCGCGGAAGATACCCTCATCGAGGCGATCGCCGTCGAGCTTGAGCGCAACTACGGGTTCATCTACGTCTCCGACGAGCGGCTGACGGCGGCCGTCAACGTCGCAGCGGACGACGACGAGAACTTCCTGATCGCCACGAGCGATGACGAGCTGGAGCGCCGTGGGCGCCGGGGCCGACTACCGGGGCGTCTTCGCCGAGTACGTGGACGACGACGTCCGCAACAACTGACACGGCTTCCCGGCGCCCGGCTCCTGTCGGACCAACCGGGCACCCCTCGAACGGCGCAGCCCCGCGGCGGTCCGGATTCCCTGGCCGGCCCCCGCGGCGACCCCGCTACTTCGAGAAGAGGATCTCCACGACGTCGCCGTCGCGGACCCGGTAGGTCTTGCCCTCCGAGCGCAGCTTGCCGTGCTTGCGCGCCTCGGCGGTGGAGCCGAGCGCCACGAGATCGTCGTACGCGACCGTCTCGGCCCGGATGAAGCCCCTGGCCAGGTCGGTGTGGATCGCGCCGGCGGCGTCGACGGCGGTCGCCCCGTCGGGGATGGGCCAGGCGCGCACCTCGTCCGGCCCGGCGGTCAGGAAGCTGACGAGCCCGAGCAGCCGGTACGAGAGGGCGATCACCCGGTCCAGGCTGCTCTCGGTGATCCCGAGCTCCGCGGCGAAGACGGCGGCCTCCTCGGGATCCAGCTGCCCGAGCTCCATCTCGATCCGGGCCGAGAGCGCGTCGACGAGCGCCTGGCGGTGGTCGTAGCGGGCGGCGACCTCGGCCACGAGCCCTCCAGCGGCGGCGAGCTCCCCCTCGCCCACGTTCAGGAGCAGCAGGACCGGCTTCTGGGTCAGGAACCGGAATCCACGCAGCGCCTTCTCGTCGTCGGGGTCGAGCCCCGCATCGCGGATCGGGTGGCCGTCCACGAGACCGACGCGGACGCGCTCCAGGATCGCCCCTTCGCGATCGTTCGCCTCGCGTTCGGCCGGCGTGCCGTGACGGCCGGAGCCACGGATCCGCTCGAGGCGCCGGTCGACCATGGCCAGGTCGGCCAGGACGAACTCGAGGTCCAGCTGTTCCAGGTCCCGCCAGGGGTCCACCGACCCGGCCGGGTGGGGATGGTGGGGGTCGTCCCAGGCGCGGACGACGTGCAGGAGCGCGTCGGCGTCGCGCAGCCGGCCCAGGTGCTCCGCCGGCAGCTCCTCGGTCCCGACGCGCCCCTCGGACGACGCAGGCGGTGCCGGAAGGTCGATGTAGGTGACGTCGGCATGCACGATCTTCTTCGGATGGAAGATCTCGGCGAGACGGTCGAGGCGCGGGTCCGGGACCTTGACGACGCCGACGTGGAGCTCCATCCCGCCGAAGCCGCCGGTCTGCACGTTGCCGCGCGTGAGGGTGTTGAAGACAGTGGTCTTGCCGGCCCCGGCCAGGCCCACGATCGCGATCTGCATGCGCTCAGTATCCGGCGCCGGGGTCCACCGTGTTGAGCAGGGGCGCGCCGGCGACGTAGCGGCGCAGGTTCTCCGCGAAGAGCTCGACGGTTGCGGTCATGACGCGGCCGCTCGACCACGAGGTGCTGGGCGTCACGATGACGTTCGGGAGGCCGTAGTACGCCGAGTCCGGCTGAAGCGGCTCCTCGCGGAACGTGTCGAGGATCGCGCCCCCGATCGTCCCCGCGCGCAGTGCGCGCAGGAGCGCGCGGTCCACGATCAGCCGGCCGCGGGCGATGTTCACCAGCCAGGCCTGCCGCTTCATCAGGGCCAGGACCCGGTCGTCGACGAGATCCTCCGTCTCCGGCGTCAGGGGCAGGGCGAGGATGACGAAGTCGGCCGCGGCGATCACGTCGCCGAAGGCCTCGGGACCGCCGAGCTCGACGCCGGGCGGGAGCGGGGCCTCGGCCGGGCGCAGCGCGCCCGACCGGCGCGTGGCGAGGATGCGCGGCCCGAACGGGGCCGCGACCTCGGCGATGGCGCGGCCGATGCTGCCGAAGCCCACGATGCCCAGGGTGGTATCCCGCAGCTCGCGGCCCTCCAGGGGCTGCCAGGTGCGCTCCGCGGCGAGCTCCAGGAGCTGGGGTAGACGCCGGTTCACGGCGAGCACCATCATGAGGACGTACTCGGCGATCGGGCTGGAAAAGACCCCCCGTCCGTTGGTGATGGCCAGGCCGCGCGCTCGGCCGGCGGGCGTCATGAGGCGCTCCACGCCGGCCGCCGCCGAGTGGACCCAGCGCAGGTCGGGAGCTCGGGCCAGGAGGCGCTCGTAGGCATCGGCCGCGAGCCAGCCGTGGAGGAGCACCTCGACGTCGTCGACCGGCCCGTCGGCCAGGCCTTCGCGGGACAGGTTCACGATGCGCGACCCGGGCGAGGCGGCCCGGATCATCGCCAGGTCCTCGGCCCGATAGCGGGCCGAGAGGATCGGCGACAGGGCGATCGCGCGCGGCGCCCGGCCCGGCTCGGCCGCACCCGGTGCCCCGTGGCGCCCCGTCATCCCGTGGCTCCCATCCGACCGGACCAGGCCGGCGCGCGTCCCCCGTTCGGCGTGCCGATGACCCGGCGAACCCACCGCTCCGGCCGCTCCAGCTCGCCGTCGCGAGGCAGGGTCTCGGGGCCATCCCAGAGGCGGCGCAGGCCGGCCGGGCCGGCGGCGCGCTGCACCGCCGCCACGAACCGCTCGCCGCGGGCGTACTGCTCCATCTTCAGGTCGAGACCCGTGATCCGCAGGATCGCCCGCTCCATGGGCGTCCGCTTCGCCCGGCGGGTGTGGAAGCGGGCGCTGATCGTCTCGACGCCAGGAACCAGGTCCCGTCCGACCTCATCCATGACGTGGTCGGAGAAGCCCTCGAGGAGGCTCATCACGGTCTGCGTCTCACGGAAGAGGAGGCGCTGCTCGTCCGACATGAGGCGCTCGAGCCAGTGCCCGTCGCCACCCCGCAGGGCCCGCCCGAGCACACGGGACGCGTCCCGGCCGAGCTCGGAGGTGCTGCGCGCGAGCGCCGACAGCTGTCGCTCGAGACGACCGGCCAGGTACGGGCGCAGCCACGGATGGGTTTCGAACTCGTACGCGTGAGTCGTCTCGTGGAGGGCAATCCAGGTGCGGAACGGGTCCAGCGGCACGCCGAGCGTTCGCGCGGTCTGGCGGATGTTCTCGTCGACGAAGAGCAGCTGCCCCGGCTCGGCCTCCGCTGAGAGGAGCGCGAGGTCGTACTGGCCCAGGACCCGCTGGCCCATGAAGCCGAGCAGCAGCCCGAACTGGCGGGTCGTGATCCAGCGGTTCGCGAGGGCGAGCGAGGCCTTGCCGAGCCCGGCACCGGGCGGCACGATCTGGTCGAGGAGCTCCCCTTCCAGGCGCCCGAAGAGCCCCGCGAACGTCGAGAGGTTGGCCTGGACCCAGCCGCGACGATCGACGACGGCAACCCGCTCCACGATCCCCGGGAGCGACGTGTCGAGGGCCACCTCGAGGGCGGGCACGACGCGTCGCATCGCCGCCTCGTAGGCGGGGCCGCTCGCGGCCACCTCGGCCGGTGGCAGGTGCCCTGCCGCGTTGCGCAGGCGACCCTCCGCCAGGCGTTCCACGGCGCGCCAGTCGACGAGGCCGGTGCGCGCCTCGGCCTCGGCCCGCCGCCCGAGCACCGTCGCGGCCGCCCCGAGCGCGGCGCCGGCGAGGAACCCGGCCTGCCAGACCGCGCTCGACGACGGGCGACCAGCGCGCCGCGCGGCGCTCATCGCGCGACCGGCTCCAGCGTGATCGCTTCCACGGCCGGGAAGGCGTCCCCGAACATCCGCGCGGCGATCCGGGCGAAGGCGGCCACATCGCCGGTCGTCATCACCCGGTGGACCGGCGGGGCGGCGCGAACCGGCGATGGGTGGTGGCCCTCGCGCCCCGCGTCCGCAGCGGTACCCCGCGACGAGCCCGGCGCCTCGAGCCCGTTCACCGAGAGGAGCTCGGCCAGGGCGCCGGCGGTGGCCGTGGCGGAGTCGACGATCGCCACGCCCTCCCCCGCTGCGGCCTGGAGGACGGGCCGCAGGAGCGGGTAGTGGGTGCAGCCGAGCAGGAGCGTGTCGATCTTGGCCGACGGCGGCAGGGGGTGGATGAACTCGCCGTTCTCATCGCGCCGGCCGAGGAGCGGTGCCAGGGCGTCGGCGACGGCCGCCTCGATCTCCGCGCCGGCCAGCCCGCCCTCCTCCACCAGGGGCACCAGCGCCGGAGTCGCGTGCTCGTAGACCTCGACCGCCGGGTTCTCCTCCTTGATCGCGTCGAAGTAGGCATGCGAGCGGATCGTGGCCGGCGTCGCGATCACCCCGACCCGTCGCGTCCGGGTCGCCAGCGCGGCGGCCTGGGCGCCCGGCCGGATCACGCCGAGGACCGGCGTGTCGTAGCGGCGCCGGTACTCGCCCAGGGCAACGGCCGTCGAGGTGTTGCAGGCGACCACGATGGCCTTGACGTCCTCCCGGACGAGCCGGTCGAGCGCCTCGGTGCTGAATCGCCGCACCTCGTCGTCGGAGCGTGTCCCGTACGGAGCCCGGGCGTTGTCGCCGAGGTAGACCGTGGATTCGCCGGGCAGGCGGCGGACGATCTCGCGCAGGACGGTCAGACCCCCGACCCCGGAGTCGAAGACGCCGATCGGGCGCGCGTCGGCCACCGGCGTCAGCGCCGGCCGGCGACGGCTGCGGTGCCGGCCACGGCCGCCGCGATGCTCGCGATGTCGCGGCTGATCGGGGCGTCCGGGCTCGCGATGACGAACGGGATGCCCTCGTTGTTGGCCTGCACGACGAGCTTGCCGTCGGAGACGATCGCTGTGCTCCGGGACCCGCCCGAGGGCGCGCGCGAGGTCCTCGGCGGCGATGCCGCCCGTGGAATCGGCCCGGTTGACCACGAAGCGCACCTTCGAGGGCGGGTAGCCGATCGAGCGGAACGCATCCGCGATCGCGAGCGTGTTGCGGATCGTGGTCGAGTCGTAGGTCACGATCTCGAGGATGATGTCGGCGGCGTCGAGGAGGGCCAGCGGGATGTCGCCCAGGGCCGACGGCATGTCCACGACCACGGCCCCGTAGAGCCGCCGGAGGAGCGAGAGGGCCTTCTCCATGTCGCGGACGCTGACCATCTCCGCCATCTCGATCCGCGGTGGGGCGAGCAGGATGTCGATCCCGGACGGGTCGCGCCACAGGACGTCCTGGAGGTCGCTCTCGCCGATCCGGTCGGTCGGCAGGTCGAGGATCGAGGGGGCATCCGCCGGCACCCGCAGGAGCGAGCGCAGGTCGCCGAACTGGAGGCTGCCGTCAACGAGGGCGGTCCGCGTCCCGGCCTGGCCGAGGGCCACCGCGAGGTTGAAGGCGACGTGGTCTTCCCCACCCCGCCCTTCGGCGCATAGACCACGACCATCGTCGAGCGAGCGTTGTCGCTCGCCGCGAGCGACGCCTGGTGCATGGAGACGACGACGTTGACGAGCTCGAAGCCCGAGAACGGCATCCCCAGGACGCCGTCGATCCCGGCGGCCGGATCCCGGGCCACGGGGTTCTGGGGGACCGTCAGCACCACGACCGGGATGCCGAGGCCGCTCTCGCGAAGCTGGGCAACCACCTTGTCGCCCTTCGTCCGACCCTGGAGGAGCCAGTCGACGATGATCACGTCGGGCCGGAGCTGGCGGGCCTGGGCCGCGGCGCGCCCGCCGTCGTTGACGACGTCGACGAGCTTCACCTGCGTCTGCGCGTTCAACAGGCCGCGCACGTACTGGGCGACCTGGGGAACGTCCTCCACGAGGAGGAGTCGGATCGGAGCGTTCGCGGCGGACATCAGGCCGACGATACCACGCTCAATCGGGCCTGCCGGAGCCCGGCATTCGGGCGATCACGAGGGCCCGATCGTCATGGGGCCCGAGCGGTTCCAGGTCGTACCCGCCGGCGACGAGCTCTACCTCCAGCCCTGCCGACTCGGCCATGGCCCGCAGCTCGTCGGCGGTCACGAGGCGCACGACGTCGCGCCGCACCCACCGGCTGGAGGGCTGGCCGGTGTCGCCCTCCTCGTAGATCGTCGTCAGGGCCACGGTCTGGCTGGCCGCGTCGTGCTGGGCGGCCGCCATCTTGGTCACCCACCGCCCGGTCTCGGGATCGGGCCGGTAGTACTCGAGGTGGAGCCGGCCGTCGTAGCGGGCGAGGTCGTGCGCGTCCGGCAGCCAGGTGTCCACGGCGGCCACGCCGCCCGGGGCGAGGTGCGCGGCCAGGGTCTCCCAGGCGGCGCGCTGGGCGGCGCGGCTCGAGAGGAGGAGGATCGAGTTCAGGGCCACGAACGCGAGCCGGAACCGCGCTGCCCAGCCGAAGGTCGGGCGCGGCGACGTCGGCGGCGACCAGGGTGAGCCGCTCCACGGTCTCCGGTCCGGCGGCCTCGGCCCGACGTCGGGCCCGGGCGAGCATCGCCAGGTCGAGGTCGACGGCGGTGACCGCGTGACCCTCCTCGGCCAGCGGCACCGCGATCCGGCCGCTCCCCGCCATCAGCTCCAGGACGGGACCGTCCGCCTCGGCCGCAAGGGCCGTCCAGAGCTCGAGGTCGCCGGGGTCGTCCTGGAGGTCGAGGTCATACAGGCGGGCGAGCGCCTCGGCGGGCGTCTCCACGGGGGCCTCGCGGCCAGAGGACGTGCTCATGGCCCGCATCCTACGCCGTGCGGCGGGCGCAGGGGCCCGCGGCGACCTCGCCACGGGTCGCCCTTACCGGCGGAACCGCACCTCGTGGCCGGCCGCCTTCTTGACGGCCAGGGCGGAGATCGCCTCGAGCGCGCACCGGTTCGCGGCGGCCGCCGTGACCTCGGCATGGTCGTAAGGCGGCGAGACCTCCACGATGTCCATCCCCGCCAGCTCAACGGCCGCGACGATTCGGCGGATCGCCCTTAGCAGCTCCCGGGTCAGCATGCCGCCCGGCTCCGGCGTCCCGGTCCCGGGTGCCATCCCGGGGTCGATCACGTCGATGTCGACCGAGAGGTAGACCGCGTCCGGCCCGTCGAGCGCCTCGGCGATCGCCTGGTCCACGACGGCGTCGGCGCCGCGGTCCTCGATCTCGCTCATGAGGTGCCAGCGCATGCCCTGGCCCTTCATCCACTCGAAGACGTCGACCGGGGGCCAGTACCCGCGCAGGCCCACCTGCACGAAGTTCCTGCCCTTCACCGCCCCGCTCTCGATGAGCCGTCGCATCGGCGTCCCGTGCCCCGAGAGCACGCCCCAGACCTCCGGGGCAGTATCGGCATGGGCGTCGAAATGGACGATCCCGATGCTCCCGGGCCGATGGACCTCCGCGAGCGCCGTCGCCGACGGCCGGGTGATCGAGTGGTCGCCGCCCAGGATGATCGGGATCGCGCCTGTCTCGGCGACCTCACGAACCTTCCGGTAGATGAACGCGTGGCCCCGCTCCATCCAGGCCGGGACAACGTTCGCGTCGCCGGCGTCGACCACCGTCAGCACCTCGAATGGCTCGACGTGGCCGAGATGCAGGGAGCTGGCCGAGCCGGTCGTGTAGTTCGCCTCGCGGATGGCGCGTGGGCCGAAGCGCGCCCCGGGCCGGTGGCTCACAGCGTCGTCGAAGGGTGCCCCCACGATGGCCACGTCCACGCCGCGGCGCCGGATCTCAGCCGGGTCGGTGACCCAGGGGAGCTTGGAGAAGGTGGACGGGCCGACGTAGACCGGGAGGTCGAAGTCCGCGTAGGCCTCGAAGTCGCGGTCCCAGCCATGCACATGGGCGTAGTCAGGGTCCGGGAACGCTTCCTGGGCGCGCCAGCCCCCGGAACCCATCGGGGCGGGCTCGTGAGCGTGCCTGTCGGTCAAGGGAGACCTCCTGGCGACCGGGCGATGGTGGGCGCGAGCCCGGGCATCTGGAGGCCACCGCTGACCCTCGGTCCGGAGCGCGCATGGCAATCGCCGTCCCGGGTACGGGCGACCACGGTCCCTACCCCTCTCCCCCGAACTCCCGCCACGCGGCCTCGACGAGCGCCGGGTCGGCGAGCAGGTCCAGCGCCGTCTGGGCCACCAGCGTGGCCGCCAGCAGCGTCGTCTCGCCGGCCCTGGGCGTGGCGGCCGCGTCGCGCGATTCGATCGAGTGCCAGGAGACGCCGTGGTCGCAGATCGCGAGCGTCGGGTGAATGGTCGGCAGAACGAGCGAGACGTTGCCCATGTCGGAGCTGCCGATGTGCTCACGGTCGATGCCTTCGTCGATCCGTCCGGCCGCCTCCAGGTTCGCCCGCCAGAGGCCGGCCAGCACCTCGTTGTCCTTCATCGTCGTGGACCCGCCCGAGAACACGAGCTCGCCCTGCACGTCGGCCATCAGGGCGGCGCCCTCGACGAGCGCCCGGAACCGATCGCGCATCGATTCGTAGTAGGGCTGGTCCGTGCTCCGGATCATGAACCGCGCCGTCGCCCGGTCCGGGATGGTGTTCGCGGCGGTCCCGCCCTCCCGCACGATCCCATGGACCCGGGCGTGCTGAGGCAGCTGCTGGCGCCACAGCCCGATTCCCTGGAAGAGGAGGACGACGGCGTCGAGGGCGTTCTTGCCCTCCCAGGGCTCGCCGGCCGCGTGGGCCGCCTTCCCGGTGAACGTCACGTCCACGTCCTCGCTGGCCAGGAGCATGCAGCCGACCATGTCGCGATCGCCGGGGTGGAAGAGGAGCGCCGCGTCGAGGCCGTCGAAGAGCCCGTCGTCGAGCATGAACTGCTTGCCGCTCCCCCGCTCCTCGGCCGGCGTGCCCAGGAAGACGATCTCGCCGGCGAACGCGTCGCGGAGCGCCGCCAGGGCGAGCGCGGCGCCAACCCCGGACGCGGCCATCGTGTTGTGGCCGCAGCCGTGCCCCAGCCCCGGGAGCGCGTCGTACTCGGCGAGGATGCCGATCCGCGGACCGGCAGCCCCCATACCGCCCGTGAGCCGGCCCCGGACGGCCGTCGCGAGGCGTCCCGCGGGATGCTCCACGACGTAGCCCGCCGCGGCGACCGCCTCGGCGCACCAGGCAGCCGCCTGGAACTCCTCGAAGGCGGGCTCCGGGTTGGCGTGGATTCGCGCCGAGAGCTCGAGAATCTCGGGGCGGCGAGCCTCGACGGCGGCGGCGGCTCTGGCCTTGAGCTCGGGAGCAGCGGGCATGGGTGACCTCCGTTGGGGGCCGGGGCTCAGCGTTCGAAGCTGAGCGTGAGCTCGGCGAAGACGACGAGGACGACGATGAACAGGGCAATCGGGATGCTGAAGACGTCGAGGACGCGGAGCTCGACGAAGAGGCCCACCACGAGTCCGACCCACAGGCCGCGCCGGCCGGCCCGGAGCCAGTCGCCGCGGTAGGCGATCCGGCCGTGACGGGCGAACGCCGCGAGCCAGAACAGCGGGGTCGAGGTCAGCCCGACAGCCGTCCCCATCGCGATGGCTCCCAGGAGCCCAGCCACGGGATCCTCGCGCGGGTCGCGGTTCATGACGAGCAGGAGGACGACGGCCCAGGCGAGGGTGGCTGCGCCGAGGATCCCGAGGTTGGCCAGCCGGTCGCGCGTTTCCACGAGCGGAGGATAGCGGCCCGAGCCGGTGCCGCGGAACGCCGTCGGCACGTGGATGGGGTCCGGCCGTCCCGCCGCGAGGGGCATTCCGGCACTGGTGAACGTGCCGACTGGCCCGCCACCCTCGGGCCGGAGCGATCCTGACCCGAGAGCGTCCCCCTCGGTCCCTTGAGGGAGGTAGCAGGGTATGTCCGAAACCGTGGTCGAGGCGCAGGGCGCCCCTGGGACGAAGGGTCTCAAGACCGGGGCCCTGGGACTCGCTGAGAACGTCGTCATCGGGGTCGCGTCGACCGCGCCCGGCCTACAGCCTGGCGGTCTCGCTGGGCCTGGTGGCCGCCGCGGTCGGGCTGGCCTCGCCGTCGATCATGTGGGTGGCGTTCATCCCGATGTTCTGCATCGCGATCGCCTACTACTACATGAACCGCGCCGACCCGGATTGCGGCACCAGCTTCACCTGGGTCACCCGCGCGGTGGGCCCCCGGATCGGCTGGATGACCGGCTGGGTGATGATCGTCGCCCAGTATCGTGGTCATCGCGAGCCTCGCCGAGGTCGCGGCGCAGTATACGTTCAGCCTGTTCGGGATCGACGTGTTCGAGAACCCGGTCATCCCGATCTCGATCGGCGAGGCCACGATGGACGTCGGCGTGGTCGGCCTCGGCATCCTGTTCGTCGCCGGGATGACCTGGATCTGCTATCGCGGCATCGAGCTCTCGGCGCGCTCACAGGCAGTCCTCCTGACCATCGAGCTCACCATGCTCGGCATCTTCGCCGTCGTCGCGCTCGTCCAGGTCTACAGCGGAAGCGTCGAGACGGCCGTGCTGCCGACCCTCGACTGGCTCAACCCGTTCTCGATCGTGGCCGAGGACGGCTCCTGGGATACGAGTGCCTTTGCCGCCGGGCTGCTCATCACCTTGTTCATCTACTGGGGCTGGGACACCACGGCCTCGGTGAACGAGGAGAGCGGGAATCCGACCGAGCAGCCTGGTCAGGCAACGGTCATCTCGGTCATCATCCTCGTCGGGACCTACCTCCTCGTCACGATCGCGGCCCAGGCGCTGCACGGGGCGGAGTACCTCGCGGAGCAGGGTGAGAGCGACATTCTCGCGAGCCCTGGCCAACGAGGTCCTCGGCTCGCCGTGGGACAAGCTCCTGATCATCGCCGTGCTGACCTCCGCGGCGGCGTCCACCCAGACCACGATCCTGCCGTGTGCGCGGACGGCCCTCTCGATGGGCTCCAAGGGGGCGTTGCCGGGGTTCTGGGCGAAGGTCCACCCGCGCTTCCAGACGCCGGCGAACGCGACGATCTGGACCGGCATCCTGTCCACCGTCTGGTACGTTGGCCTCAAGCTCGTGTCCGAGAACGTCTACTACGACGCCCTGACCGCGCTCGGCCTGATGATCGCGTTCTACTACGGCATCACCGGCTACGCGTCGGTGATCTTCTACCGCCACGTCCTGACGAAGAGCTGCGAAGAACTTCGTGGGAATGGCGGTCCTGCCGCTCGCCGGCGGCATCATGCTGACCTGGGCGTTCGTGCAGTCGGTCATCGATCTGACCAACCCCCTCAGCTCGTACACGTGCACCGACCCCGAGGATCCGGCGACCTGCGCCCGCTCTCGGCATGAGCGTTCCGCTGGCCCTCTCGATCATCTTCCTCGTCATCGCCGGTCTCGTCCTGATGACCATCTGGTGGATCCGCCAGCCCGGCCTTCTTCCGCTGGAAGCCGGAAGCCTTCGATCCGGACCGCCCGCCGGCCGAGCTTGTCGGCTAGCGTCCTCGTGGGCCGAGCCGTCCGGCGCCCTACCGCCCCAGCGGGGCAAGGGCATCCTCGAGGTCAGCGAGCCGGTCGATCACGAGATCCGGCTTGGCGGCGCCGTCGGGCTCGCTGCCGGGGAGCGGCGAGTCCGCCGGGCGGGTGCGCAACCACGCGGTGCGCCATCCGGCGCGGGATCCGCCGATCACGTCGGCGGCCCAGTCGTCGCCGACGTGGAGGATGGCGCCGGGCGGGAGCGGAGCCGTGCCGGGCTTCGCGAGCGCCGCCTCGGCGGCCCGGAAGATCGCCGGGTGGGGCTTGATCGTGCCGACCCGCTCGGAGACGACGACAGCCGCGAGATGGGGCAGCCAGCCGGCCGCCTCGGCGTACCGGTCGATGGTGGCGGCGAGCGGCCAGTTGGAGAGGATGCCCAGCCGGTATCGCCCTGCGAGGCGGGCCAGCAGCGCGCCCACCGCCGGGTCGGGCGGGATCGCCTCCCCGAAGGCCCGGCTGTAGACGTCCACCCCCAGGTCGATCTCGCCCGCGGTCGACCATGCCGCGACGGCGGCGTCATCCCAGGGCCTGCCCGGCGTCGGCGGCGCCATCCCGCGCAGGCGGGCCAGCACCCGCCGGAGCCGCACGGCGAGGTCGGTCTCCCGGAACCGCGGCACCTCCTCGCGGAACTGGCGAGCACGCTCTTCACCCCACGCGGCGAGGAAGTCACCCCGGGGCACCCCGAACCGGTCGGCGGCGGCGTCGGCCGAGGGCTCCGACAACCACCTCGAGGGCCGCTCGGTCCACCGGCACGAGCGTGTTCCCGAAGTCGAACGTGATCGCGACGAGCGTCGGGCGGTCCACGCCGAGCATCACGGCGCGACACTCGCCCGACAGATCTCGCGGAACGCGCACCAGGAGCAGGCCATGTACGAGGGGCTCGGCGCGAACGCGCCGGCCCGGATCCCCGCGGCCACCGTGCGGATCGCGGCGACCCCGCTCTCGACCCGCGCCGCGTCCACGTCGGCCGTGCCGACGAGGCCGGACTCGAGGAACGACAGGGCCACCGCGTCGGGCAGGCGACCCGTCTGCGCCTGCCAGGCCATCGCGTAGATCGTCAGCTGGAGCGACTCCCTGGCCCGCTCGCGCGCCCGCGCCGGATCGCGGACGTCGGAGCTCTTGTAGTCGGTGATGACGACCCGCTCGCGCAGCAGCGGCAGCGTGGCTTCGACGACGTCGGCGACGTGGACATCGGTGACCTGCGCCCTCGGCGCCCGCTCCCCGGCGGCAGTCCCGCTTCGCCGGCGAGGGGCAGGACGTCGACGCGGTCCATCCGGCCGCGGACACGATCGCCGTCGAGGGTGAACGCGAACTCCCGCTCCACGTAGGCCGGCACGACGGCGCCCGGGGCGAGCTGCTCCTCGCGGAAGCGGCGGAGGGCGCGACGGCCGGCTTCGAGGCGCGCTTCCTCGTGCTCGCGCGAGACGAACCCCTCGCTGGACCAGGCTCCCTCGAAGGCCGCGATGAGGGACTCCTCGGTCATCACCTCGCCCCGGGCGTGGCTGCGATGGAAGTCGGAGACCGCCACGTGCAGGGCCGCGCCGTAGACGATCGCGTGGTGCGGCGCGGTCGGCACGCGCAGCACATGGGCGTAGCGGTACTTGAGCGGGCAGGTGAGGTAGGCATCCACCTGGTAGAAGGAGAGCACCAGCGGCTCGCCGGGGTCGCGGGCGCCTGTCCGGGCGTTCGCGTCGCCCGCGTCGCTCCGGGCGGGGACCGCGTCGAGGACGGCAAGACGCTCGAGGGAGCCCGCGACGAGCGGCGCCGGGCGCCGTCCCGGCCGGCAGGTCCAGCGCCTCGAGGACGAACGGCGAGACGCGCCGGGTCCGCTTCCCGCCGTAGTCGAGAGCATGGGTCAGCACGAGCCCGTCGCGGGCCCGGGTCATCCCCACGTAGAAGAGCCGCCGCTCCTCCTGCACGTGGGCATCACCGCCGGGGAAGATGCCTCGCAGGAGCGCATCCGGGACGGTGAGCTGCTCGCGCCGCCCGCGGGCCGGGAAGCGACCGTCGACGAGGCCGACGAGGAAGACGACCGGCCACTCGAGCCCCTTCGCCTTGTGGAGGGTCGTGACCGAGACGGCGTCGGCCTCGGGATCCAGGTCTGCAGTCGCGGGGTCGTCGCCCGCGTCGATGAGCGTCGCGAGGTGGGGCGCAAGGAAGACGGCCCGGTCGTCGGCGAGCAGGTCGGACTGGGCCCGGACGATCTCGAAGAAGCGGGCGACGTTCGAGAGCGCCTCCTCGGCGGCCACGGTCTCCGCCGCCACGAGACGGGCAAGTGAACCTGATGCCCGCAGGAAGTCGTATAGGAGTTCGCCAGCCGGGCGCTGGTGGCCGAGCTCGATGTAGCGATGCAGGTCGGCGACGAGCCGCGCCAGCGCCGTCCGGGTTTCGGGATGAAGGCGGAGGAGGCCCGGCTGGTCGTCCACCTCGGCGAGCGTCTCCCACAGGGAGCGATTCGTCCGGCGTGCCCGATTCGCCAGGGACGCGAGATCCGCTCCGCCGAGGCCGTAGGTGTCCGAGGCGGCGAGGCCGTAGACGTCCACCGAGCTGTCCGGGTCGCCCACCACCCGCAGGAAGGACAGGAGGACCCGGATCTCCGGCCGGGCGTACAACCCCGAGATCCCCGAGAACCGCCAGGGCACCGCGGCGACGTTGAGGCTGCGCAGGATCGCGTCGGCGTCGCTGTTCGCCCGGACCAGGATCGCGTGGTCGCCGGGCGAGGCCCCCTTCGCGATCCGCGCCGCGATCTCACCCGCAATCCAGTCGGCCTCCTCGGAGCCGGTCCCAAAGGCGACGTGGCGAACCGGCACGATCGCGAACGCCCGGCGCCCGCGCGGTTCGCGGCGCTGGGCGACGAGCTGCTTCGTGATCCCGTGCTGGACCTCCAGGCGATCCGGGTCGTTGAAGCGGATCAGGCGGTAGGCGGCGTCGAGGATCGCGGCCCGCGAGCGGTAGTTGCGGCGCAGGACGATCGTCCGGGCACCCTGGAAACGGCCGAGGAAGTCGATGATCGCCCCGGTTGCCGCGCCGCGGAAACGGTAGATCGACTGGTCGTCGTCGCCCACCACCGCGATGTTCCGGCGGGGCTCTGCCACCAGCGCAACGAGCTCGGCCTGCGCCCTGTTCACGTCCTGGAACTCGTCCACCAGCACATACCGGAAGCGGGCCTGCAGCTCCGCCCGTGCGGCGGGGTGCTCGCGGAGGAGCCGCAGGGCGAGCGCCACCTGGTCGCCGAAGTCGATCGCCCCGGCCTCGCCGAGCAGCTCCTGGTAGCGCGCGTAGGCACCCGCCAGCTCGGCCTGCCGCCGGGCCGTCTCGAGACGAGCCTCGCGCACCGGGTCGTCCGCCGGGCTGCTGTCGGCCTCGGCCGCCAGGCGGGCCGCGTGCGCCGCGAACGCGTCCGGCGACACGTCCTCGTCCTTGAGCCGCGAGAAGAGGGACGCGAGGGCGGCGAGGAACCGGGTCGGGTTTCCGAGCGGGCGATACTCGTCGAGGTCCAGCCGGAAGAGCCGCTCGGAGAGGAAGATCACCGTCTCGGGCCGCGACAGGACCCGGGGCTCGGACGGGAGGCCGAGCTCCAGGGCGTGCTCGCGGATCACGCGGTCGCCGAAGGCGTGGAACGTCGAGATGACGGTGTCGGTGTAGCCGTACGGAACGAGACGGTCGACCCGGGCCTGCATCTCCTCGGCCGCCTTGTCGGTGAAGGTGAGGGCGAGGATCTCCGAGGGCTTCGCGCGCCCGGTCGCGATGAGCCAGGCGATCCGCCGCGTGACGACCTGGGTCTTGCCGGTTCCGGCGCCGGCGACGACGAGCAGCGGCCCCTCGTCGTGGGTCACCGCGCGCTTCTGGTCGGCATTGAGGCCGGCCAGCAGCGCGTCGACGCCGGTCGGTGGTGACTTCCCGGGCCGCTCCCGGTCGACGGCGACGTGGTCAGCCCAGACGGGGATCTGCTCGAGCTGGGCAGGCCTGCCGCGCCGCGGGCGTCCCGACGGTGGCCGCGTCATCGCGGCGAGCGTCCGCTCAGCGCCCGTGGGCGCGGGCGACGGCCAGGCGGATCGCCTCGGCCTCCTCGTCGGAGAGCGCGCCTTCGGCAACGCCCGCCCGCACCGCCTTCGCGTACAGGCGGGTCTGGTTTCGTGCGTGGAGGCTGTTGAGGACCACGCCCGTGCCGGCCGGGTCGAGCAGGGCGAGCGTGAAGCTCTGGTTGCCGCCGGTGTCCTCGAAGGTGTTGAAGCGGACGAACCCGACCCCCTGGACCGAGCGACCGGCCTGCGCGTCGAGCACCACGGCGTGCGCGTCGAGCTCATCCTGGCGGCGCGCGACGGCCAGCACCTTGGCGAGGTGTGCGTCGAGCACGCCCGCGAGATCGCGGCCGTCCTCGCCGCGCGTCAGCGCCTCCAACCGCGCCTCGAGCCGATGGGCGCGGCGGGCGACGACCGCGAGCGCGATCCCGATGGCCACGACGGCCAGCACGAGCACGCCGACGATGATGGCCGCATTCTGGGTGACGAGCGCGTCGAGGTCGCTCACGGGTCCTCCGCTGGGGTCGCCCGAGTCTAGCAGGGGCCGCTCACCAGGGACGTACCGGACGGCGGGAACCCCTCGCGAGGTCGAGCGTGGCGACGCCGTCGGGACCGCCGAGGCCGACCCTCACCCGGTCAATGGCGTATCCTTCCGCGCGGCGGCCCCAACCCCGGACCGTCGCGGGATCCTCCCGCCCGACACCAGGAGATCATCCGACCCATGGCGAAGCGGCAGCGCGGCGGCGCGCGACCCGGGCAGCGTGCCCCTCTCCAGCGCAGCAGCCAACCCGCCGCGACGCCGGCGGCCAAGCCTGCGGGCACGACGAGCCCGGGCGGGCTGAGCGCCACCGAGCTGGACCGCGCGGCCGAGCTCGAGGCGCAGATCGTCGCCGAGGAGAGGACCGCGACCGCCGCCGCCTCCCGCGGTCGTGATCGCCGGCGGTCAGGCCCCGACGCGGCCGGCGCCTCGCGCAGCCGCGCGGTGGGCTCGCTTGCGGTGGCCGCCGAGGAGGAGTACCAGTTCGTCGTGCACGACCTGCGGCGCATCGCGGTCGTGTTCGCCGGCATCTTCGGCCTCCTGCTCGCCAGCTGGCTCCTGATCGTCGTCCTCGGCCGTCGTCAAGATCTGAGCCGGCGCGCCCGCACCCGCACCCGTCGACCCCGCGGTCGACCCGGCCACATCGGTCAGCCGCTCTCCTGCTCGTCCTCGGACGCCGGCAGGAATCGACGCCCCTCCAGCCCCCGCGGCAGGTAGCGCTGCTCGGCCGCGCCCGCCGGATCGTCGTGGGGGTTGCGATAGGTCTTGGCCGCCGGCCGCAGGTGTGACGGGACCGGCCGCGTTCCCTCGCGTCCGCACGACCTCCCGGGCCGTGAAGAAGGCGCGCCCCGACCGAGGCGTCCTTCGGCGCCCGGGCAAGGAAGACCGTCGCCTGGGCAAGCGCGTAGAGGCCCTCGTCGTTCGTCTCGGCCCCGATCTTCTCGACGGCCTCCAGCGCGGCCAGCGCCAGCGGCAGGGCGCGCGGATCACCCGGGCCCACGTCCTCGCTGGCGCTCACGACCAGGCGTCGGGCCATGTACCGCGGGTCCTCTCCCGCCTCGAGGGCCGTCGCCAGCCAGTACAGGGCCGCGTCGGCGTCGCTTCCCCGGAGGCTCTTGATGAAGGCGCTCACGACACCCGACCGGTCGTAGTCGAGCGTCGCCGACTGGGCGGCACGGGCGATGTCGGCCGGCTCGATCGCGGTCCGGCCGTCGGCACCCGCCATGGAGACCGCGGCCTCGAGGATCCCCAGCAGGCGCCGGCCGTCGCCGGAGGCGTAGCCGACGAGCTGGCGCAGGGCGACCTCGTCGAGGGTGACGCTCGAGCCGAGCCCTCGTTCCGCGTCGGCGAGGGCACGGCCGGCGATCACCCGCAGCTCCGCGTCCCCGAGCGGTTCGAGCCGGAAGACGCGCAGCCGCGACAGAAGCGGGCGGGTGATCCCGCCCCCGAACGGCGCCTCCGTGGTGGCGCCGACGAGGACGATCGTGCCCGCCTCCACGTGGGGCAGCAGGGCATCCTGCTGGGCCTTCGAGTAGCGGTGCATCTCGTCAAGGAAGACGACGGTCGTCGCGCCGTGGAACGCCGCCTCGTTGCGCGCGCTCGGCTACGACGTCGCGCAGCGCCGCGACCCCGTCCATCGTCGTGTTGAGCGCCTCGAACCGCGCCCCGACGGCCTCGGCGAGCAGCCGGCCGATCGTCGTCTTGCCCGAGCCCGGCGGTCCCCAGAGGAGCATCGACGGCAGCCGGCCTCCCTCGACGAGGCGGCGCAGCGGGGCTCCGGCGCCGAGGAGGTGCGCCTGGCCGACCACGTCGTCCAGCGTGGCTGGCCGCATGCGGGCGGCGAGAGGCGTCAGCTCCGCCGGGGGCATGAAGAGCGGATCGGGGGCCCGGCCGGCCGGGCGTCGCGCGGGCACTCCGCGATGGTACGCGGGGGGCGTCCCCGCGTCCCGGGCGCTGCGTGCCGCCTACGGCTCCAGGTCCAGGAACCGCTCGCCGCGTGGGCCGCGTGGCGAGAGCACGGCGATCGGCCGGCGGTCGAAGGTGGCGACGCGACGGACCCCGAGCCGTTCTGCGGCCGCCACGAGCAGGGCATCCGCGAGCCGCGGACGATGCTCCGCGGCGGACCGCAGGAGGACGCCGGCCCGCTCAAGGTCGTCCTCGGTGGGGCTGACCACGCGCACGGCGCCCGAGGTGCACGCGGCGAGGAGGGCGAGGGAGGCATCGGGGCCGAGCTCGCGCTGGAGGACGTGGTCGGCCTCGGCCAGCGTCAGCGCCGCGATGAGCAGGGGCTCGTCCACGGTCGCGAACCAGGCCCGTGCCGCTGCGTGGTTGAGATCGGCCGTGTCGGCCGCCGCCAGGATCGCCGAGGCGTCGAGAAGGATCGCCATCGGCCTCGCTACCCCGCCTCGTCCGAGCGCCGCCGCAGGCCGAGCTCCCTCGCGGCAATGCGCCGCGCATCGAGCGACAGACGTCCGTGGGTGCTCCGGCCGATCCCGACGAACGGGAAGTCCGGCGGCGCGGCCTCGCCCTCCAGGTAGGCCTCGAGGGCCGCGGCGATCACGGCCGTCTTGGTGGTCCGAGTCCGCCGCGCGAGTCGGTCGACCCGATCGAGCAGGTCAGGGTCGGCAAGGATCGTCGTGCGCTTCAAGGTCGGTCATATGCAGTCATATATACCATGGTGGACGCCCGCGCCGTGCACTCCCCTACTCTGCCCGAGCCAGCTCAGGTCCCACGTGCCCCGACCTACAGGAGGCCGATCCCGTGCCCCGTTTCGCGCAGAACCTCCGGATCCCCGGCCCGACCGTCCTGCCGCCCTCCGTCATGGCCGCCGGCGGACGCCAGATGATCAACCACCGCGGTCCCGAGTTCGCCGCGCTCATGGAGCGGATCGTTCACCGCATGCGGCCGTTCTTCGGCACGGAGGCCGAGATCGTTACCCTCACCGCCGCGGGCACAGGTGCCCTGGAGGCTGCCGTGGTCAACGTCCTCTCGCCCGGCGATCGGGTCGTCGCCGTGACCGGGGGGGCCTTCGGAGATCGCTTCGCCAAGGTGGCGGAGGTCTACGGCGCCGATGTCCGCCGCCTCGAGGTCGAGTGGGGGCGGGCCGCGACCCCGGCCGAGGTCCGCGCCGCGCTGCTGGAAGAGCCGGCCGTCAAGGCTGTGCTCCTGACCCACAACGAGACCTCCACCGGGGTCACCAACCCGATCCCCGAGCTGGCCGCGGTGATCCGCGAGGTCACCCCCGAGGCGCTCATCCTCGTCGACGCGATCAGCGCCCTCGGTGCCGTCCCCTTCGCGATGGATGCCTGGGGCCTGGACCTCGTCGTCACCGGTTCGCAGAAGGCGTGGATGAGCGCCCCCGGCATGGCCTTCGCGGCCGTCGCCGAGCGCGCCTGGGCGGCCATGGAGACGGCGCGGATGCCGCGCTTCTACTTCGACCTGCGGCGCGCCCGTGAGAGTGCGGCCAGCGGCCAGACGCCCTGGACGCCGGCCGTTGCCGTCCTGTACCAGGTCGACGAGGGCCTGCGCCTGATGGAGGAGGAGACGCCTGCCGCGATCTTCACCCGCCACGCGGCGTGCGCCGCGGCGACCCGCGCGGGCCTCCGGGCCCTGGGCTTCTCGCTCCTTGCCGACCCAGCCCATGCCTCGCAGACGGTCACCGCCGCATGGGTTCCCGAGGACCTCGACTGGAAGGCCTACAACGGCGAGCTCAAGCTGCGCGGCCTCGTCGTCGCCGGCGGCCAGGGGAAGCTCAAGGGGCGGATCTTCCGGATCGGCCATCTCGGTTCCGTGGAGGTCGAGGAGATCCTCGGGGCGATCGGCGTGATGGAGGAGGCTGCCCTGCGCCTCGGTCGGGCCGTCGAGCCCGGCGCCGCGGTCGCGGCAGCTCAACGGGCCGCCCTCGCGGTCCTCGCGGAGACCAGCGCTCCTCAGGCCGTTGCAGCCGGGGCCCCGGCATGAAGATCCTCGTCGCCGAGGCGCTCGCCCCATCGGGCGTCGAGCTCCTCCGCCGGCATCACGAGGTCGACGAGCAGATCGGCCTTTCGCCGGAGGAGTACCGAGCGATCCTGCCCGAGTACGACGCGCTGCTCGTGCGCAGCCAGGTCAAGGTCGACGCGGCCATGATCGCGGCGGGCACGCGGCTGATCGTCATCGGCCGGGCCGGTGTCGGCGTCGACAATGTCGACCTCGACGCGGCCACGCACGCGGGCATCACCGTCGTCAACGCCCCCACCGGCAACACGATCGCGGCCGCCGAGCACACGATCGCGCTCATGCTGGCGCTCGCGCGCAAGATCACCGCGGCCGACGCGTCGGTGCGGCGGGGCGAGTGGAAGCGGACGCGCGTTCACCGGGATCGAGCTGCGCGGGAAGACCCTCGGCATCGTGGGGCTGGGCAAGATCGGCGGCGCCATCGCCGACCGCGCTCGCGCGCTCGAGATGACGATCCTCGGCAGCGACCCGTACGTGACGGTCGAGGCCGCAGCCAACCACGGGATCGAGCTCGTCGCGCTCGACGAGCTGCTCGCGCGCAGCGACGTCGTCACCCTCCACGTCCCGAAGACGAAGGCCACCGCCGGCATGGTCGGTGCCGCCCAGCTGGCGCGCATGAAGCCGACCGCCTTCCTCCTCAACGTCGCCCGCGGGGGCGTCGTCGACGAGGCCGACCTGGCCGCGGCGCTGACGGCCGGCACGATCGCCGGAGCGGCGGTCGACGTGTTCGCGACCGAGCCGCCCGCCGCGGACAACCCGCTGCTCGGCGCCCCGAACATGATCCTGACGCCGCATCTCGGCGCCTCCACGGCGGAGGCCCAGGTCGCCGTCGCCGAGGAGGCCTCGCGGCAGGTTCTCGACATCCTCGACGGGCAGCCCGCCCGCTACGCCGTGAACGCCCCGCTCCTCACTCCCGAGACGGCTCGCGCGATCGCCCCGTACCTGCCCCTGGCCGAGACCCTCGGGCGCTTCTTCGCGCAGTTCTCGCGCGGCGGCGTCCGCACCGTGACCCTCGAGGTCGCCGGCGAGCTCGCCGGCCACGACGTCACCCCGCTGCAGGCCGCGGTCCTCCGCGGGTTCCTCCAGGATGCGACGAACGAGCGGGTGAACCTCGTCAACGCCAGCACGCTGGCCAAGATCCGGGGCATCACGATCGTCGAGCGCCGCACGCCCGATGCCGGGCCCTTTGCCGCGCTGGTGACGATCTCCGGGACCACCGGCGACGGCACGCCGCGAACGGTGGCCGGCACGCTGGCCAACGGCGAGCCGCGCTTCGTTCGCCTCGACGACTACTGGCTCGACGTGGCCCCCGCTCCGTGGGTGCTCATCTCGCTCCACAAGGACCGGCCCGGAATGATCGGCCGGGTCGGGAGCCTCCTGGGCGCGGCGGATGTCAACATCAGCGCGATGCACCTGGGGCGATCGGCTCCCCGCAGCGACGCGGTGATGTTCCTGGCCCTCGACGACTCGGTGCCGGCCGAGACCGAGGCGGCTCTGCGGGCGATCGACGGCGTCACTGACCAGTGGGTCATCGACCTGGAGCCGATGGTGTGACCGAGCCGACTGCTCCGCCCCCCCTGGCGGTCCCCACCGATCTCGCGGCGACGCTCGTCCTTCTCCGCCACGGCCAGTCCGTCGCGCTGGCCGAGGGTCGATACCAGGGCCGCTCGGACACGCCGCTGTCGGCCCTCGGCGTGCGCCAGGCAGAGCTGGCCGGCGCGCGACTTGCGGCGCCCGACATCCCGCCGCGGCTGCCCATCCCCGCGGGCGAGCCCGTCGCGATCGTCCACTCGCCGCTTGCCCGCACGCGCGAGACGGCCGAGGCGGTCGTCGCGGCGTTCGCAGCGGCTGGTCGCCCGGTCCCGCCGCTGCGCCCTGAGCCACTGATCGCCGAAGTCGGCCTGGGCGCATGGGAGGGACTCCGGCAGCGCGAGATCGAAGAGCGCTATCCCGCCGAGATTGCTGGCTGGCGCCGCGACCCGGTCGGCTTCCATGCACCGGGTGGCGAGACGATCCCCGACATGGACGTCCGGGTCCGGCTCGCGCTGGACCGGGTGATCGGCGACCTCGCCGCGGCTGCGGCACCCGTCCCGCTCGGGACGCAGTCGTACTACGACGCCCACAACGGCCCGTGGACCCTGCTCGTGGGCCACGACGGCGCGTTCAAGGTGGCGCTCCTCGCCCTCCTGGGGCTGCCGCTCGACCGGTTCTGGACCTTCACCCAGACCACCACCGGGATCGCGGTCCTCGACATCCGGAACGGACGGACGATCCTGCGCGCCTGGAATCGCACGGAACACCTCGCCCCCCTCGAGATCGAGGCCGCCGACGAGACGCGCGCGGAGGAGGACGCCGCAGCAGAGCGCGCGCGCGCCGGCGCCCTGTAGGGTCGCGGGGCGCCTTCTAGCGGCGCCGGCCTCGCTGGTCCCGCCGGAAGACCAGGCGCAGCAGGGCGACTCGCAGCCGGCGCTGGGCCTCGCCGAGCGCCGCCAGGCGATCCGGAGGGAGGCGCCGGCGGCCGTACGTCGTCTCGACGGTCGAGCGGGCGACGAGCTGGAGCTCGGGCCGGGCAGTCGGGACGGCGTCGGAGAGACTCCCGAGGTACTCGTACACGGTCTGGGTCGGCCGGCGCGGATGGCCGAGCCTGCCGGCCATCCCCACGACGGTCCGGAAGACGACCTCCGGCTGGACCGGGCGCGCGAGTCGCCGTCGCAGCCAGACGGCGGCGAGGACGAACAGGGCCAGGACCACCGGGATGACGACGATGATGATCGGCCCGATCCCCGGGGTCCGCGGCGGCGTGCTCCCACCGCCGGTGGCGCCATCCGGCTCGTCGACACCGGGCCGGGCGGTCGGTCGTGGCGTGGCGCCGGCAGCACCGCTCGCGCCGGGCGTGGGGGTCGGCACCGGGGGGCCTGCGTCGATCGCCTGGGGCTGGCCGACGCCGGCAGTCGGGTCGAAGTCGACCCACCCGTAGCCCGGGAACCAGGCCTCCACCCACGCATGTGCCCGCGACCGCCGGATGAGCTCCCCGCCGGCAGCGTCGCGGTCGCCCGGCAGGTATCCCTCGACCAGGCGGGCGGGGATGCCCCGCACCCGGAGCATCATCACCATCGTCGTGGCGAAATGCTCGCAGTAGCCGCGGCGAGAGACCGCGAAGCAGTCGGCCACGCCCCGGCTTCCGCACTCGACGTCGAGGACGTTCGTGTCGTACGTGAAGTTGCCCGGGTCGGCCAGGTATGACTCGATCGCGCGCGCCGTGTCGTAGGCATTGCGCGGCTTCGCCGCCTCGAGGATGGACCCGAGCAGGGCCCGGACGTCAGGGCCGGCCGTGTTCGGCTGGAGGTCGAGGTAGACGCTCCGCAGCTCGGGCGGGTAGTCGGGCCCGGCTGCCCGCAGGCGGTTCTCGGTCAGGGCGTTCTCGACGTCCTCGGTCACGACGGGGACGCGAGCCGTCGCCGCGTAGGACGTCACCCCCTCCACCCGGGCGCCCGCGAACCAGGTCTCGGCCCCCTGCTTGACGAGGGTGAGTCGCGTCGTCCGGTCGACCGTCGCGGACGTGCCGGGAGCCACGACCACTCCGAGCGTCCCCGACGCGCCGCGCACCTCGTACGAGACGTCGGTGGTGGCGATCGTCTCGGTCGGGACCTCCCCGGTTCCCGCGAGCAGGTCCTGTCCTGGAGGGACTTCCGCGTCAACGGTCTCGACGCGGCTCCACTGGTTGCCGATGAGGCGGTCGTAGGCGACCGCCCGCCACTTGAGACGCGGGGCATCCGGACTGCCCGTGATCGCGAGAACGGGCGTGTCGTCGGAGGTCCAGACACCCTCCACGGTCACGGCCGCCCCGAAGGTGGCCCCCCCGAAGCTCGTCCCCGGACCGCCGGACGGGAAGAAGCGGGCCAGCTCCGAGCCCACGTCGATCAGCCGCTGATCGAGGCCCTGCCACCATCCGGCGAGGGGCGCCGAGGCGGCATACGTCGTGAGGACGAGGCTTCCCGCGAGGGCCACGCCCACGAACGCGAGCCCTGCGCGCAGGGAGAGGCCGACGGCGTTGCCCACGTCCGCGATCCGGTGCCGGGCCCAGGTCCGCTGCTCGTCGGCCACGTGGATACGCACGAGGAAGAGGAGGGAGGCCAGGGCGAAGAGGACAAGGATCGCAAACTGGTCGAGGGCGGTGATGGACACGTTGACGACGAGGATCGTCCCGGGCAGGACGACGGCGGAGAGGGGCCGGTGGTGTGCGTACGTGGCGTAGCCGGCGAACTGGCCGGCCCCCCAGACGAGGATCCCGAGCACGAGGAGGTAGTGCGAGATCTCGGTCGTCGTGGCGCGATCCCGCAGGACGAGGTCGTCCCACGCTCCCCAGGCGCCCTCGGCCGTGACGCGGATGAGGCCGGCCACGTCCTCGCCGGGCGCCAGCTCGTTCCCGGTGGCAAGGACCAGGAAGACGGTCGCCAGGACCGCTCCCCCGCCGTGCGCCACCAGGCGGCCCCGCCCCAGCTTGGCCGCCACGAACCCCCACAGGACGCCCAGGGCGCCCGCCCAAGGCAGGAAGTCGGTGTTCGACTGCCGGCCCAGCACCCAGTGCGCATCGTCGATCGCCCAGCCGAGGAGGGCACACATGACGACGAGGAGCGCGAGGCTGCTCCAGCCCTCGGCCGGGGGGGCCAGGCGCCTGCGCTCGGGGGCCTGCGAGGCCGTGTAGCTGGCACCAAGGTCGAACGGGGTGCGGGCGGCGGTCATCCGACGAGCACCTCCGCAAGGGGCACGTCCGGCGGCACCGTGTGGGTCCGGATGTCGAACTCGGCGATCTGGTGGCGCACGTTCCGAACGGCCGCCTGGCGCTCGGCCAGCGCCGCGACGACGGCCGGCTCGTCGATCGTGCCGGCGGTCTGCGCCGCCCGCCGGGCATAGAGGGCGGGATCGAGCCAGAGCACCTGGCAGCCGATCCCCCGCGGTCGGAGGGTCGCGAGCGGGCGCACCCATCCCGGCTCCGTCGACGCCGTGATGACGAGCGCCGACATCCCCCGCCGGAGCAGCGGCAGGCCCGCCACGAGCGCCTCGATGAGCGGCGTGGCCCCGTCGCCCTCGACGGCGGCCAGCAGCTGCAGGATCTTCTGGCGCTGGCGCGGCCCGCGATCCGGGGGCAGGACGGTCACCCGGCTCCCGGTCGTGGTGAGCGCGACCGCGCGGTTCTCCTCGATGGCCCGCTCCGCGACGGCGGCCGCCGCCCGGACGCCGACCTCGACCGTGCCGTCGTCTCCGGCCCCCACCTGCGTCACCCGTTGGAGGTCCAGGATGATCCAGACGTCGGCCGTCTGCTCGAGGTCGAACTCCTTGACCTGGATCTCGCCGGTGCGGGCGGTCGACGGCCAGTGGATCCGGTTGAAGCCGTCTCCCGGGGCGTACGGCCGCACCGTGGTGGCCAGGGGCGTGGTCTGCTGGGTCCGGACGGGCGTCGAGCGGCTTCCCTCGAGGCTCGCGGCCTGGAGGCGCCAGCGCGGGATCGGCTCGATGCGCGGGTAGACCACGAGCGTCAGCCCGTGACCGACGGAGGCGCTCGACTCGAAGAAGCCGAACGGATCACCGGTCCGGATCTGGAGCGGATCCACCCGGAAATGGCCCCTCCGCCCGAGCGGCACCTTCGCGATCCACGAGCGCTCGCCGTGCGGGGCCAGCGAGAGGGCCCGGCCCGGGAGCGGCACCGGCAGCGTCGAGGGGTTGTGGACCTCCAGCCAGAGCTTCGGGATCCGGCTCGTGCTGCGGAGAGTGTAGGTCGCGCGCAGCACCTCGCCCACGTGCGCCTGGAGCTGGTTCACCGCGTACCCGGCCTCGAGGTCGAGCAGGCCGAAGCGCGTGACGAGATAGCTTCCGCCCAGGACCGCCAGCCCAAGGTAGACCAGGAAGAACAGGAAGTCTGCGCCCGTGCTGAAGGCCGCCACGACGAGGGCCGTCGCGACGATCAGGAGCGGCAGGCGGCGGAGCAGGACCACGGCACCCCCAGCGCGCGATGCGACCGGCGCGCCTAGCGCGCCCTCGGCTCCTCGGCCTCGATCCGGCGCGGGCCCCCCGTCCGGCCCGGCGCGTCCACGGCGACCGTCTCCAGCAGCTCCCCGACCACCGTGTCGGCATCGACCTCGCGGATGGACGAGCTCGTCTTGATGATCAGGCGGTGGGCCAGCGCGGGGCCAGCCAGGGCCTTGACGTCGTCGGGGATCACGTAGTCGCGACCCAGCAGCGCGGCGCGGGCCTGCCCGGCGCGATAGAGCGCGATGCTGCCCCGAGGCGAGGCTCCCAGGTAGACGTCGGGATGAGTCCGGGTCGCGTTCACGAGACGGACGATGTACTCCGAGACGCTCGCGTCCACGTACATCTCCCGCACCGCTGTCTGCATCTCCCGCAGCTCGGCGACAGACAGGACCTCGCCGAGGTCGTCCAGCGGATGGATCCGCTTCTGCTCATCGAGGATGACGATCTCCTCGGTGGGCGTCGGGTAGCCGAGGCGCAGGCGCAGCATGAATCGGTCGAGCTGCGCCTCGGGCAGGGCGAACGTCCCCTCGTACTCGATCGGGTTCTGGGTCGCGATGACGAGGAACGGGTTCGGCATCTGGTGGCTGATCCCGTCGATGGTCGCCTGGCGCTCCTCCATGCACTCGAGGAGCGCGGACTGGGTCTTCGGGGTCGCCCGGTTGATCTCGTCCGCCAGGACGACCTGGCTCATGATCGGTCCGGGTCGGAACTCGAACTCCTGGGTCTTCTGGTTGTAGATGGAGAGGCCCGTCACGTCGGACGGCAGGAGGTCCGGGGTGAACTGGATCCGCCGGAAGCTCGAACCGAGGCTCCGGGCAATCGCCTTCGCGAGCACCGTCTTGCCGGTCCCCGGGACGTCCTCGATCAGGAGGTGGCCGCGGCACATGAGCGCGACCAGGGCAAGCTGGACCTCGTGGTGCTTGCCCACGATCACGCGCTCGACGTTCGCGACGACTCGGTCGCCGGACTCCTGGATCTTCGTCATCGGGCTCCTCCGCGGTGCGGCGCCAGGCGGGCCGGACGCACCCGGCGACGGGGCGACCGCACGACGGCGGTGTGGCGGACTCAGGGTCCGGAGATAGTACGCCGGGTGACCGGAATCGGTTCCCGGCCCGGTTTCGGGCGCCGGCCGGCTTCGGGAGGGCGCCGCGCGGGGTGAGCGCCGCTGGGTGGGCCCCGCGGCCGGATCAGCCGCGCAGGAGGGTCCGCAGCCCCACCCAGGCGGTCATGCCGGCCCCGATGGCCGACATGACGCCGAGGAACGGCTCGCCCGCGGCGAGCGACATCACGGCCATGCCCACGAAGAGCAGGGCGACGCCGCGCCGCGATGGCCGCCATCCCGACGCGCTCGATCAGAGGGCGCGGCGCGGCCGGCCCGGATGCGGCGGCGCGATCGGGGTCAGGCGGTCGGGCGGGGCGCGGTCGGGGTCGGGGCGGTCGGGGTCGGGGCCGTCGTTGGTCATCGTTGCGCCTCGAAGTAGGCCCGCAGCATCCGCCCGGCCAGGGGCGAGGCCCGTTCACCACCACGCCCGCCCTGCTCCACGATGACCGCGATCGCGACCGTCGGCCCATCGGCGGGCGCGAAGCCGATGAACCAGGAGTGCGGCTCGCCGTCGCCGCCGATCTCCGCAGTCCCCGACTTACCGGCCGTGAGCACGCCGGGAACCTTCGCGCCATCCGTGAAGAGCTGCCCCCGATCCCCCTCCACGGCCAGCGTCATCGCCTCCACGATCGCCGCATTCGACGAGCCGTCCAGGATCCGCCCCATCGAGCGCGGCGGGATCGCCGTCGTCCGGCCCTGACGGTCGATGAGCGCCATCGCCAGCCGCGGCTCCATCAGCTCGCCGGCATTGGCCACGGCCGCCGCCACGAGAGCCATCTGGAGCGGCGTGGTCAGCACCTCGCCTTGCCCGTACGCCGCGTTGGCCAGCTCCACGTCGTCCGCGAACCCACCGGGAGCGGGCCGCCGCCGTTCGTCAGCTGCGACGTCGCGGTCGGCAGGTCGAACGGGAGCGCCGCCCGGAACCCGAGCCGACGGGCGAAGGCGTCCAGGTTCGCCCCGCCCGTGTCGAGGCCGGCGAGCGCGTACCAGATGTTGCACGACACCTCGGTCCCGGTGAGCAGGTCCAGCTCCTCGTTCCCCGTGAAGTCGTGGTGGCCGTCGACGGATCGTGTAGCCGTCCACCACGAGGCCGTCGCTCCTCGGCCGCGGGCTGCTCCGGGTACGGGTTGCTGGCGTCACCGCGCCGCTGCCGAGGCCGGCGATGGCCGTCACGACCTTGAACACCGACCCCGGCACGTAGAGTCCCAGGGTCGCGCGGTCGAGGAGCGGGCGACGCCTCGCTCGCGCGGAGCTTGCCGAAGGTGGCGCGCGCGGTCTCCGGGTTCGAGACCGCCGAGGCGTCGAACGTCGGCGTCGAGGCCATGGCCAGGACCTCGCCCGTCCGCGGATCGAGCATCACGACGGCGCCCCGATCCTTCCCGAGGAGGCGCACGGCCAGCCGCTGGAGGGGCAGCGACAGCGAGGTCCGCAGATCCATGCGGCGATCCTGCGGCGGCAGGAACTTCTCGAAAGCCCGCGACACCGGGTCGCTGCCGCGGGCGCCCGTCAGCTCGACCGTGTAGGCGCGCTCGAGACCCGACGACCCGTAGATCGCCGACGCGTACCCGACCGGGTGGCTCACTGCCAGCGTCGGCGTAGACGCGGTAGGGCGTGCCATCCTCCGCCCGGCGGCTGCTTGCGAGCACGCGACCGTCCCGATCGAGGATCCTGCCCCGCTCGACGGTGCGCGCCGCGGCGAGGACGGCCGCGTCGGTCGGCGACGACGCAAGCTCGTCGGCCCGGACCACCTGCCAGTACGAGGACCCAGCGGCCAGGACGCCGAACACGAGCACGAGGGTCACCGCGATGGCAGGCACTCGCGCGGCAGGGCCCCGATCGGGCGACGGTCCGCCGGGCGTCACGAGGTGCCCCCGGAGCGCCGCCGAAAGCGTGCCAGCCGCTTCGGCCGGGGCGGCGCGAGTGGCGCCGGACCGCGGTTCGAGAGAGCCAGGAGCAGACCGATCACGATCGCGTTCGCCAGCAGTGAGGAGCCCCCGTAGCTGACGAGTGGCAGGGTGATCCCGGTCAAAGGGATCAGCTTGAGGTTGCCGGCCGCGATGATCGCCGCCTGGAACCCGATGACGAGCGCAAGACCGGCGGCCAGCAACGCCCGGAAGTCGTCGCGCGACGATGCGGCGATCCGCAGGCCGCGCTCGACGAGGACGAGGTAGGCGGCCAGGACCGCGAGCACGCCAGTCGCGCCGAGCTCCTCCCCGATTGCCGCGAGCGGGAAGTCGGTGTGGATCGCGGGAATCGGGGGCCGGCCCGCGACCTCCGGGAGCCCGGCTCCCAGCCCGGTCCCGACCAGGCCGCCACGAGCGAAGGCGTGGAGCGCCTGGATGAGCTGGAACCCACCACCCAACGGGTCGGCCCACGGGTCCAGCCAGATCGCGACACGCTCCTGGACGTGCGGGAAGACCGCTGCCAGGGCGAGGAAGCCGACGGCGAACAGGAGGAGCCCGATGGCCACGTCGCTGAGATGGCCGGTCGCGAGGAACAGCAGGGCCAGGAAGACTGTGTAGAAGAGGAGCGCCGCTCCGAGATCGCGCTGGACCACGACGATCCCAAGGGCCAGGGCGAGCATCGCTCCAATCGGGGCAAGGTACGGCATCGGCGGCATCGTGACCGGCCCGACCAGGCGCACTCGGGCACCGGCGAGCAGCACCCGGTTCTCGGCCAGGTAGGCGGCGAAGAAGATCACCAGGATCACCTTGAGGAGCTCGGACGGCTGACCGCCCACCGGACCGATCTGGAGCGTGAGCCGGGAGCCGTTGACGTCCGTCCCGAACACGAAGGTGAGGGCCAGGAGAAGGAGTCCCGCGGCTGCCCAGGTGTACTTGTAGAGGCGCAGCCAGCGGTCGGTCCGGAAGGCCACCGCGATCGTCGTGGCTACTCCGAGGGCCATCCCCAGCCACAGGAGCTGCAGCTCGCCGAGCCCCAGCGTCCAGGCCCCGATCTCCTGGACCACCAGGTCCTGCGGAAGGCGCTCCATCATGAGCAGGCCGATGCCGCCCAGGAACGCCGCCGCCGGGAGGATCACCTCGTCGAGCCGTCGCCCCGCGATCACCAGCACCGCGTGGGCGGCCAGCAGGCCGAGGCCGTAGAGAAGGAGGCCCGGTCCGTCAGCCGGCTCCAGGCGCCCCGAGCGCAGGAGCCCCAGCGAGAGGCTGCCCATCGTGAGGGCCGCCACCACCGCCACCAGCAGGGTCAGCTCGCGGGGCCGGGCTCGCGGGCGGGGAAAGCCGGGCAGGGCGGGAACCGCAGCGGCGTCGGCCGCGAAGCCCGTCATCCGCGCCCGCGCTCGAGGCGGAGCCTGACGTCGCCGATCCGGATCTCGTCGCCGTAGGCGAGCACGGTGACACCCGCCACGGGGGCACCGTTCACGTGCGTGCCGTTCGTGCTGTGGAGATCCTCCACGTACCAGGCCCGGCCACGGAAGGTCAGGACGGCGTGATGGGCCGAGGCGTACCGATCCTCCACGACGACGCTGCTGCCCAGGTCGCGCCCGATCGTGGTCACCGCGTCGAGGGCAAACACGGCGCCCGTGGCGGGCTGTCCTGACGACGCCACGACCACGAGGCGCCCGAGCGTCGCGGCGGGAGCGCGGGAGGCCGCCCGAACGTCGCGGACGAGAGCCCGCGCCATCAGCGCCAGCGCCAGCCAGAGCAGGGCGAGGAAGGCCAGGCGAAGGGCCCACAGGGCGACGTTCAGCCCGGCGTCCATCAAGCCGGCTCCGACGTCGGCGCCACGACGATCTCCAGGCGCGTGGCCCCGATCTCGATCCGGTCGCCGGGCCCCACGACCGCCTCGCGCACCGGGTTACCGTTGAGACGCGTCCCATTGGTGCTCCCGAGGTCGCTGATCACGAGCCGGCCGACGCGCAAGGACAGGCGGGCATGTCGTCGCGAAGCCAGCGGGTCCGCGAGCACGACCTCGACGTCGGTCGCCCGCCCGATCGTCAGCGGGCGCCCGTCGAGAGCCACTTCTCGCGCTGATCCTCCGGGGGCGAGCACCCGGAGCACGGTGCGCGGCACGACCGCCGGCGGAAGCGGATGCACGAGGGTCATCTCCGGGCCCCCACCGGTCACGGGCGCCGCACGGCGCCCACCCCCGAAGCCGGCTGCCACGCGCACCTCACCGAGCGCCAGCTCGGGGGCGACGAGGACAGCCACGATCGGTCGCTCGGGAATCCGGTAGCCGCGCCGCCGGGCGTGGTCAAGGGCCGCACGCGCCAAGTCGTCCTCCAGGTCCGGGAGGCGCGCGAGGGCGTCGGCGTCGGACCTCGACACGCGCACCGCGAACCGCGTGGGCGCCAGCGCGCCCTCCGCGTCGACGCGCCGTTCCTCGTCCATGGCCCGTTCCAGGCGCCGGACGAGGGTGACGGGCTCCAGGTGGGCGCCAAACAGGCGGGCCGTCGGACGCTCGAAGAGCCGTTCCAGGAAGCGCTCGAGCGCGGCGAGGGCTTGCATCGACCGGGCAGACCTCTGTGTGGCGCGTCCGGTGACGCGGCGAAGGACGATCGGTGGCGCCCGGGAGTACCTCGGTCCCCGGGGCGCTGAGATCCCTACGGTATACTCTCGGACCCGCGGATGGGTCGCCGCGACCCACGCCGTGTTCGCTTTGCCCGGGGGCCTGATGACGGACACCATCACCGAGTCGTTCTGCGAGCGATGCGGCGCGCGTTTCTCGTTCGAGCAGAACGCGGAGCATCGGCCCGGCCGGATCGGGCGCGTCCGGGTCCTCACGCGCGGCCTCAAGAACTACGTCGCGAACGACGGCATGCCGATGAGCGAGGCGATCGCCGAGGCGCAGCACGACGCTGCCCGGGTGGCCGTCTCGCGCCAGCTCGACGAGTTCCACCGGACCTTCAACTTCTGCATGTCCTGCCGGCAGTACACGTGCGCCAACTGCTGGAACGCGAAGGTGGGCGAGTGCCTGACGTGCGCACCCGACCTGACGCGCGAGGTCCTGCCCGCGCCTTTCCCCGACCTTCCTCTCGCTGGTCCGGTCCACGGCGATGGCCAGGCGCCGGACAACGGGGCCCTGGAGCCCGAGGCGTGGCCGACGGCCGACCTTGCCCGCCTCACCATCCTGGGCACGACGCCGGCTGGCCCCGACGCGGGTCTGCCCGCGGAGCCCGAGGCCGTCGCCCAGCCCGAGGCCGTCGCCCAGCCCGAGGCCGTCGCCCAGCCCGAGGCCGTCGCCCAGCCCGAGGCCGTCGCCCAGCCCGAGGCCGTCGCCCAGCCCGAGGCCGTCGCCCAGCCCGAGGCCGTCGCCCAGCCCGAGGCCGTCCTGGACGGGGAGCTGACTGCGGCCGAGCTCGCGGCGATCGAGTCGGCGCTGGCGGCCGGGCAGCCAGTCGACATGCCGGCGGCTGGGCTGGATGGCGCGGCAGAAGGGCGCCCCGCACCGCCGGTCGTCGAGGTGGCCGAGACTCCGATCGCGCCACCGACATCGGAGCCGACCCCCGTCACTGCCGCCGAGCCCGACCTCGGGCCGGACGCGATCGAGGTGGCCGCCGCCGTGCCGCTGATCGCCGCCGTCGAGCCGCAGCTCGACGCACAGCCGGAGCACGCGCAGCCCCAGCCCGCCGTCGCCCAGCCCATCGAACCGGCCGAGCGCGCCACCGCCGCCCAGCAGCAGACGCGCAACCTCCTCCGGCGCTTCCGGCCCGCCCACCGCCCAGCAGCGGCCGGGCTCGACGCGACGACGGAGATCGAGGCTGCCCCCGCCGAGCCCGTGACTCAGCCGACGTCCGTCACTCCGCCCGTGCCCGAACCGCCGACCGCACCGGCCGACGCTCCCGCACCGGCGGACGCGATCGAGCAGCCGACATGGCGGGTCGTGGCCCCCGAGACCCCGGTCACACCACCGACCAGCTGGCCCGACGCTCCCGCGTGGCCCACCTCCGCGCCCGGATCCACCCAGATCGGCCCGCTCCCTGGTTCTGCCGCGGCGCCGTGGGCGTCCCGTCTGGCCACCGCGAGGCCTGAGCCGACGAGCGTGTGGGCAGCGTCCAGCCAGGAAGTCCTGGCCGCGCCCGACCCATCTGCCGCCACCCGTCCCGGGACTCCGGCCATCCAGGCCTGCGTCAGCTGTGGCCTCTCCCTCTCGGCCAATGCCCGGTTCTGCCGACGCTGCGGGAGCCGCCAGGGCTGACCAGCCGGTCCGGCTGCGCAGCAGCCATCAGCTTCCCCCGGCTCGTCCGCGGTCCGCATCGCCCCCGCGCTCTGAGCCCGGCGGTCCCGCTCGGCGACCCATGCCGCCCCCAGCAGGATGATCTGGGTGACGTTGCCCAGCCAGACGAGCCCCAGGAAGAGCGCCCCGAAAGCTCCGTAGAGCTCGGCCGACCCGAAGAGCAGCGGGCCGAGGAACACGAACAGCTCCGACAGCAGGAAGACCGCCAGGCCGGTCATGGCGGCGGGCAGCCAGAGGGCCCGGAGGGTGGGGCGCGGGCGCGGGACGAATGCGAACATGAGCGCGAGGAGCCCGACCACGCCGGCGAGCGAAGTCACGGTACGGACGAGCCGGCCCGGCAGCCCCAGCACCTCGTCCATGAAGTCGGGCAGCGTGACCAGGATCAGGATGATTGCGGCAGCGAACGCCCCGGCCGCCACGGCCAGCACCGACACCACGTCACGGATCGGCGTCCGGCCCTCGCCGCTGTCCTGGAAGATGATGCGAAACGCACCGTCGATCGCCCGCACGAGGGAGCTTGCGCTCCAGACGAGGAGGGCGAGGCCTACGATCCCGGTTGCCGGGGCCATCCCGGAGAAGCTGGCCAGCGCCTCGTCCAGGACCGGCGCCAATGACGGGATTTGCTCGGTCAGGATCTCCACGATCTCGGCCCGGACGGCCGGGTCGGAGACGAAGACGCCGACGATGGAGAGGATGACGATGACCGCGGGCACGACGGCGAACAGCGCCACGAATGCGATGCCGCGGGCCAGGATTGGGCCGCTCGAGGACGCGAAGCGCGTGTAGACCGCGTTGGCCATCGCGATCCGCGGCACGCCCAGCACCCGCGCCACGAGGGGCTCCACCACGGCGATCGCGCGCGTGCTGACCCGCGCAATGAGGCTGGGCCGGTCGGCCAGGACGGGGCCGCGCTGGGGCTCGCCCACCGACCCCGCCGAGGTCACGATCAGAGTTCCTCGAAGAGGCTCGGCTGGAGCTCGTCGACCGCCACCCGCCGCCGCGGTCGCAGGAGCGCGCGGACCTCGACCCGGCGGACATAGCGCCGCCCGCCCAGCTTGAGCGTCTGGAGCTTCCCCTCGCGCGCCCAGCGCCCGAGCGTCTCCGGGCGCAGGTGGATGTTGGCGGCTTCCAGGATCTCGACCGCCTCGGCGAGGCTGATCCAGTCCGACGCGACGCGACTCATCCGGGCATCCTCAGCTGACGGCGCCGCTCGAAGCGGACGACGACTCACCCGTGGTCGACCCGCCCGACGCGGGCTCGCCCGAACTCGACCCGCCCGACGCGGGCTCGCCCGAACTCGACCCGCCCGACGCGGGCTCGCCCGAACTCGACCCGCCCGACGCGGGCTCGCCCGAACTCGACCCGCCCGACGCGGGCTCGCCGACCTTCGCCGAGCTGTTCGCCCTCTTCTTTGCCGAAGCCGCGGAGGACCGCCGGTCGTTCTTGGCCCAGCCGCTGCCCTTGAAGTGGATCGTGGGCGGCACGAACGCGCGGTTGACCCGGCCCTCGCACAGAGGGCACTGGTGAGGTCCCGCCTCGTTCAGGCCGTGGAGGACCTCGAAGCGGTGGCCGCAGCCGGTGCACACGTAGTCGTAGACGGGCATGGAAGGTGCTCGAGTCTCTCAGCCGCGCAGCAGCCGCATGCCGCACTTCGGGCAGTAGAACGCCCGCTCATGGGCCGAGGCAAAGCCGCAGTGCGCACAGACCAGCCCGCCCCGGCCGGCGGCGGGAACCGGCCGATCGGGAGGCGCGATCCCGAGCGCGTACTGGTTCGCCAGGATGTTCTGGAACAGCCCGGCAAGCGCTCGTGCCGCGATCCGGTCGGTGTCGCCGCGGACGCCTCGGCCGCCCCAGCCCACGACGGCGCGCACCAGCATGTCACCGGTGCCCTCGTCCCAGTGCGACGCGACCCCGCCCACGACAGCGCTGTACTCGGGATACCCGGACGTGTCCACCTCGCCATCGAGGAGCGCGACCGCGAGCGTGTCGAACGCCAGGTCAATCGCATCGATCGACTCGAGGACGAAGAGTGCGTGACGGGTGATCGACCCGTGGCCGTGGTGGGCGTTGACCCACTGCATGGCCTCCGAGGACCGGATGATCGTGGGAGCCGCCTCGCTGTACTCGATCGGCAGGGGGTCGACGACCTCGATCTCCGTCTTCGCCAGGCCCACCAGCATCGAAGGCAGCTCGGCCAGGGCGCGCGGCCCCGCCTTGAGGCGAACGCCCTCCGAGCTCTTCCCGGCGTAGTAGAGCTTGAGGATGTACTCCTGGGCGGAGGCATCCTCGGGCACGACCTGCGCCGGGGCCAGCTCCACCTCGGCATGGCCTTTGCGCTTCAGGAACTCGAGCGGCACGGAACCTCCAACGACTCGTTGCGGCTAATCCTAGCAGCGCCGGGACACCGCCCGCCGTCCGGCGACCCACCCGGACCCACGGCGGTCAAGCCGCGCCATCGCGGCCCGCAAGGCGTGCTTCGAGCCGCATGGCCCGATCGGCAAGCTCGGCTTCGCGGGTTCGCGCTCCTTCGACAACCGCCAGGGGGGCCTTGCCCGTGAAGCGCTCGTCGGCAAGTCGCGCCCGCATCACGGCGAGCTGGCCTTCGGTCTCGGCGAGCTCCTTCTCGAGCCGGATGCGGTCGCGGGCAGCGGTCTCAGCCTGGACCGCGACGGGGCGCACGACCGCCTCCAGGTCCCCGGCGACGACGGCGAGGCCGCCGCGCGGGTCCCCGTGCAGGGCCCCGGCATCGGCCACGCGGGCAAGTGGGCGCGCCCGGGCGAGCCGCTCGAGGCCAGGGCGCAGTGCGTCGAAGGTGGCTGCGAGCGCCGACGGGATCGCCACGTCGACCGGGAGCCAGGCGCCCGGCTCCACGCGGGCCTCGGCGCGCGCGTTGCGGATCGCCCGGACGAGGTCGAGAAGCGCGCCGGTCTCCGCGTCGGCCTCCGCATCAACATGGCCCGCAACTGGCCAGCTCGCCACGATCAGGAGGTCCGGATCGCTCGCCCCCCTGGGCAGCTGACCCCAGATCGCCTCGGTCAGGAACGGCATCACCGGGTGCAGCAGCCGCAGGTACGTGTCCAGGGCCTCCACGAGCGTCCACCATGTTGCCTCGCGATCGGCGACGGGACGCGACTCGTCGGTCAGGCGCACCTTGGCGAGCTCCAGCGCCCAGTCGCAGTACTCCCCCCAGATCGCGTCGTAGAGCGTGGCCGTAAGCTGGCCGAAGGCGTAGTCCGCCAATGCGCGGTCGGCGGCCGCGACCGTCCCGGCCACCCGACTGCGCAGCCAGCGCTCGGCCGGGCCGAGGTGGGCCGGATCGGGCGTCTGCCGTCCCGCGTCGGGCGCGATCGTCGTGGGGCGGGATCCCAGCACGAACCGCGCCGCGTTCCAGAGCTTGTTGGCGAAGTTGCGCGCGTTCTCCAGCTTCTCGGCGGAGAACTTCTGGTCATTGCCCGGGGCGGCACCGTGGATGAGCGCGAAGCGGAGCGCGTCCGCACCGGAATCGTCGATGGCCTCGAGGGGGTCGACGACGTTGCCCTTCGTCTTGGACATCTTCTGGCCGTAGGGGTCGCGGACGAGGCCGGAGAGGTAGACGACCTCGAATGGGGCGTCGCCCATGAAGTGGATCCCCAGCATCATCATCCGGGCCACCCAGAAGAAGATGATGTCGTAGGCCGTCTCCATGACCGTGCCCGGGTAGTAGCGCGCCAGGTCCGCCGTCTCCTCGGGCCACCCGAGCGTCGAGAACGGCCACAGCCCCGAGCTGAACCAGGTGTCGAAGATGTCGGGATCCTGGGTCAGCTCGCCGGCCGACCGGCCGCAGGTGTCGCAGGCATCGGGACCTTCCGTTGCCGAGCTGACCGTCACATGACCGTCGGGGCAGTACCAGGCCGGGATCCGGTGGCCCCACCACAGCTGCCGGCTGACGTTCCAGTCGCGGATCTCGGTAAGCCAGTGCTCCCAGACCTTCTCGAAGCGTTCGGGCAGGATCACCGTGCGCTTCGTCCTGGTGGCGTGAAGCGCGGCCTCGGCAAGCGGCTGCGTACGCACGAACCACTGGGTCTTGAGGCGCGGCTCGACGGCGTCATGGCTGCGCTGGCAGCGGCCCATGATCATCTCATGGGGCTTGCTGGCGACGAGGTCCCCGGCTGCCTCGAGGTCGGCCAGGATCCGCTGGCGCGCCGCGTAGCGCTCCAGCCCGGCGTAGCGCCCGCCGGCGGCCGAGATGTGGCCGTCGTCGCGCATGACGTCGACGAACGGCAGGTCGTGGCGCTGCCCCGTGGCGTAGTCGTCGTTGTCGTGGGCCGGGGTGATCTTCACGGCGCCGGTGCCGAACGCCCTGTCCACCACGGCGTCGGCGATGATCGGCACGAGCCGATCGACGAACGGGATCCGGGCCCGTCGGCCGACGAGGTCGACGTAGCGGTGATCGTCAGGGTGGACGGCGACGCCGGTGTCGCCGAGGATCGTCTCAGGACGCGTGGTGGCCACCGTCACGAACGCGCCCGGCTCGTCGAGGCCAGCTGCGTCGACCACGTGGTAGCGGATCGTCCAGAGCGTGCCCGTCTCGGGCGTCGCCACCACCTCGAGATCCGACAGGCTGGTCCGGCAGCCGGGGCACCAGTTGATGAGTGTCTCGTGGCGGTAGGCAAGCCCCTCGCGGTAGAGCCGCATGAACGCCTCGCGGACGGCCCGGCTGGACACGTCGTCCATCGTGAAGCGGAGGCGGCCCCAGTCGATGGACGCGCCAAGGCGCCGCTGCTGGCCCAGGATCACCTCCCGGGTCTCGTCGATGAAGCGCCACATCCGCTCGAGGTAGCGCTCACGACCCAGGCTCGCCCGCGTCTCGCCGTCCGCGGCGATGATCCGGTCGAGGACGAACTGGGCGGCGATGCTGGCGTGATCCAAGCCGGGAAGGAAGAGCGCCGGACGACCCTGCATCCGGGCGTGGCGCGTCATGAGGTCCTCGACGGCGCTCCGCTGGGCGTGCCCGAGGTGAAGGCTCCCGGTGACGTTGGGAGGTGGCTGGATGATCACGAAGGGCTGCTTCGCAGCGTCGGCGCGGCTCCCGGCGCCGTCAGGGGCGAAGACGTCGGCGGCCAGCCAGCGCTCGTAGACCGGGCCCTCGAACTCGATCGGGCGATAGGCCTTGGCGAGCCCGTCCGTCGCGATCCGTGCTCCCTCAGACATCGCCTGCTCCCTCTCGAGACGAAAACGCCCCGCTCGTCCAGCGGACGAACGGGGTCGTGGTGCCACCAGCTGGTTCGGGCTCCGGCGCGATCCGTTCGTCGCGGGCGCGGGCTCCGGGGCCCCTCGCGGCGCGCTATCGGGCGCCGGCCGCACGGCTCGCAAGCGACGTTCGCGCCGGGGTCTGCCGCGCGGCTCACACCCTCCCGCGCTCGCTTCGGCCCCTGCCGACGCTACTCCTCTCGGTCACCGCCGTGAGGTGGGGAGTGTAGCACGCAAGATCGGCGCCCCCGGGATGGCGGCTGCGGGGCCGCCGCGCCAGCGCCGTGCCTCACCGTCCGGCGCGCCTCCACGCGAAGAGCCGCGTTGCCGCCACGTCGCACCAGACGAGGCCGGTACCGTAGGCGGCTCCGTGCCCCGCATCGGCGGTCTCGACGGTCACGTGGGCCGGACGGGCCCGGCCATAGCGGCCCGGCGGGCGGCGACGCGGCCGGGACGAGGCCCTACGCGCTCTCGCTCCGCGCAGCTGCGCTCTCGGCGTGATTCGTCTCGTCGACGCCCTTCTCCACCTCGGCCTCGGTGAGCAGGAGCGGCGGGCGGCCGTCGCGGATCGTCTCCTCGGTGATGATGCATTTGCGGACCTCGGTCCGCTCCGGGATGTCGTACATCACCTCGAGGAGCGCCTCCTCGACGATCGTGCGCAGTGCACGCGCCCCGGTCTTGCGCGCGAGGGCCGCATCGGCGGTCGCCCGCAGCGCCCCGTCGGTGAAGACGAGATCCACCTTGTCGAGGCCCAGGAAGCGCTGGAACTGGCGAGTGATCGCGTTCTTCGGCTCAGTCAGGACACGGACCAGGTCGTCGGCGGTGAGCGCAGCCAGCGTCACCACCACCGGCAGGCGGCCCACGAACTCGGGGATCAGCCCGAACTTGAGGAGGTCTTCCGGCATGAGGCGCTCGAGGACCTTCTGGCGCTCGGCCTTCGTCCCCTTCGCGCCATGGCCAAAACCAAGCGTCTGCTTCCCCACCCGCTCCTCGATGATCCGCTCGAGACCGTCGAACGCCCCACCGCAGATGAACAGGATGTTGGTCGTGTCGATCTGAATGAAGTCCTGGTGGGGGTGCTTGCGGCCGCCCTGGGGCGGCACATTGGCGACGGTCCCCTCCAGGATCTTGAGGAGCGCCTGCTGGACGCCCTCGCCCGAGACGTCGCGAGTGATCGAGGGGTTGTCGGCCTTGCGCGCGATCTTGTCGATCTCGTCGATATAGATGATCCCGCGCTGGGCCCGGGCCACGTCGAAGTCGGCCGCCTGGATCAGGCGCAGGAGGATGTTCTCGACGTCCTCGCCCACGTAGCCTGCCTCGGTGAGCGAGGTCGCGTCGGCGATGCAGAACGGGACGTCGAGGACGCGCGCCAGGGTTTGCGCCAGGAGCGTCTTGCCCGAGCCCGTCGGCCCGACGAGGAGGACGTTCGACTTCTGGAGCTCGACGTCGTCCGGGGTGGTGCCGGCATTGATGCGCTTGTAGTGGTTGTAGACCGCCACGGAGAGGACCTTCTTCGGCTTCTCCTGGCTGATGACGTAGTCGTCGAGCGATCCCTTGATCTGGCGCGGCGCGGGGAGCTTGGCGACGGCCGGCTTCTTGGCCGGCTGCTCCAGCATCTCCTCCTCGATGATCTCCTGGCAGAGGTTGATGCACTCGTCGCAGATGTAGACGCCCTGCCCGGCGATCAGCTTGCGGACCTGCTCCTGGCTCTTGCCGCAGAACGAGCAGCGATACGGGACCTTGGGCGTCTTGCCGGTGGTCACGGTCTCCTCACCCTTTCTGCGGCGGCGGCCGGCGCCGTGGCGGGCCTACGCCCCGGCCGCTGCGGGACCTTCGTCGGCCGTGGCCGTGGTCCCTGTGGCCGGGTTGCTCGCCGCCGGCAGACCCGGCGACACCGCCCCGACCTTCTCCGGCGGCGTGTAGACGGCGTCGATGATGCCATACGCCTTGGCCGCGTCGGGGCTCATGAAGTAGTCCCGCTCGGTGTCCTTGACGATCTTCTCGATCGGCTGGCCCGTGTGACGGGCCAGGAGCTCGTGATTTGCGTTGACCAGAGTCTCCATCTCCTTGACCTGGATGAAGACATCGGGGGTGTTCCCGCGGAAGCCGCCCGAGCCCTGGTGGACCATGATCCGGCTGTGGGGGAGGGCGAAGCGCTTCCCCGGGTGGCCTGCCGCCAGGAGGACGGCAGCCATGCTGGCCGCCATCCCGACGCAGATCGTGCTGACGGGGGCGCGCACGAGCTGCATGGTGTCGTAGATCGCGAGACCGGATGTGATCACGCCGCCGGGTGAGTTGATGTAGAGGTTGATGTCCTTCTCCGGGTCCTCCGAGTCGAGGAACAGGAGCTGGGCGATGACCAGGTTGGCCAGGGTGTCCTCGATCGCATCACCCAGGAAGATGATCCGCTCCTTCAGCAGGCGCGAGTAGATGTCGTAGGCGCGCTCGCCGCGGCTCGACGACTCGATGACCATCGGCACGAGCATCTGGGGACCTCCTGGAGCGGATCCCTCCGCGCGTCCGCGCGGAGAACGGGTGCGGTCGTGGGAGCGCGACGTCACGCGGGCAAGGCCTCGGCTTCGACCTCGTGATCGTGATCGTGATCATGGTCGTGATCGTGCGCCGCGGCGCCGACCGCCGACGGCCTGTCGTCCTCGGCGTGGGGAATGGCCGGGTGCTCCGGGTGGGCGGCCAGCCAGCGGTCGATGAGCGTCTCGACGACCCGCGAGCGACGCAGCGAGCTGCGGATCGCAGCCTGCGCCCGCGGCGTGTCGAAGTAGGCGGAGAGCTTCGGCTCGGACCCATAGCGGGCCTTGGCCCGGAGGATCTCGTCGATGATGTCGCGGTCCGGGACGTCGATCCCCTCGCGCGTCGCGATCTCGCCCAGGACCAGCAGCGTCTTGGCCCGCTCCTCCGCGCCCGGCCGGAACTCCGCGTGCAGCTCGTCCGCGGCCTTGCCCGTGGCGGCGAGGTAGGCCTCCTCGGTGATCCCCTGGCGCGCGAGGGCGCCCCGCATCTCGTCGTGCATCACCTCGACCTCCTCGTCCACGAGGATGTCGGGGATCTCGACCGTCGCGTTCTTCACGGCGTACTCGATGATCCGGTCCGCGAAGCCGTGGCGGGCGCGGTCGAGCGCGTTCCGCTCGAGCCGCTTGCGGATCTCCGAGCGCAGGGTCGCCACGTCCGCGAAGTCGCCCATCGAACGGGCGAAGTCGTCGTCGGCGACGGGCATGATCTTCTCGCGCAGCTCCTTCAGCTCCGCGCTGAAGTGGACCTGGACGCCGCGGAGCGACTCCTCCTGGTAGTCATCGGGGAACGTGATGTCGAACTCGGACGTCTCGCCCGCCCGCAAGCCGAGGAGATGCTCCTCGAAACCGGGGATGAGGCGCTCCTCGCCAATGACGAGCGGCATCCGGTCGGCGGTCCCGCCCTCGAACGGAGCTCCGTCGCGGGTGCCGACATAGCCGATGATTGCCCAGTCGCCCTTGGCGGCCGCACGGTCCTCGACCGGGCCGAGCGTGGCCTGCTGGTCGCGGAGCTCGTCCAGGACGCTCTCCACCTTCGCGTCGTCGACCGGCTCGATCTCGGGCTTGAACGGGAAGTTGGCGTAGTCGCCGAGCTTCACCTCGGGGCGCATCGGCACAACGGCCTTGTAGCGGAGCGGCTTCCCCTCCTCGGCCTCGACGATCTCGACCTCGGGGCTGCCGATGATGTGGACGTCGGGGTCGTCGGCGGTGCTCTTCGCCCACTCGCGGTAGCTGCTCTCGACGAGCGTCTCGACAGCCTCGTCCCAGACCGCGCCCTCGCCCAGGACACGCTCGAGCATGCCGCGCGGGGCCTTGCCGGGGCGGAACCCGGCGACCCGGGTGCGCTGGCTCAGGCGGCGGGTGGCGTCGGCGACGGCGCGCGCAACGCGATCGACGGGGAGCTCCACCTCGACGACGAGGGTGCTCTTCTCGGAAGGGGTCGTGGTCACATGCATGGCCGGGGAAGTATAGGGGTCGATCCGGGTCACCGCCCGATCGTGCGCCTCCAGCAGCGCTCGTGGCAGCGCCGGCGCCGGCGTCGGCGACCAGTGTGCGGCTGTGCCTCGCGTGAGCATCCCGGTGCCGAGAGCGATCTCGCTATCTCCGCGAGGGGCCCGTCAGCTGCCGACGTAGGACGCGAGGTGCTCGCCGGTGAGGGTAGAGCGGGCGGCGACGAGCTCGGCGGGAGTGCCCTCGAAGACGATCCGGCCGCCGTCGTGCCCGGCGCCCGGGCCGAGATCGATGATCCAGTCCGCGTGAGCCATCACGGCCTGGTGGTGCTCGATGACGATGACCGACGTGCCGCCGTCGACGAGCCGGTCGAGCAACGCGAGCAGCTGCCGCACATCGGCGAGGTGGAGTCCGCTCGTAGGCTCGTCGAGGACATAGACGCCGCCAGCCTCGGCCATGCGGGTGGCCAGCTTGAGCCGCTGCCTCTCGCCGCCGGACAAGGTCGGCAATGGCTGGCCAAGCTGCAAGTAACCGAGCCCAACGTCGATGAGACGCCGGAGGATCGTCCGCGCGGCAGGCGTGCTCGCCTCACCGGCGCCAAAGAACGCCTCCGCTTCGCTCACCGACATCGCGAGGACCTCGCTGATGTCCCGTCCGCCAAGGTGGTAGTCCAGCACGGCGGCTTCGTACCGCTTCCCTTCGCAGTCCTCACAGGTTGTCGCGACCGTGTCCATGAACCCGAGCTCGGTGTAGATGACGCCGGCGCCGTTGCAGGCCTGACAGGCGCCTTCGGAGTTCGCGCTGAACAGGGCGGGCTTCACCCCATTGGCCTTCGCGAACGCAGCCCGGATCGGGTCGAGCAGCCCGGTATAGGTCGCCGGGTTGCTGCGCCTGGAGCCCCTGATCCCGCTCTGGTCGATCGACACGACGCCGTCCCTGCCCGCGACCGAGCCGTCGATGAGGGAGCTCTTGCCCGACCCGGCCACGCCGGTCAGCACCACCAGAATGCCCAGCGGGATGTCGACGTCGACGTCCTGGAGGTTGTTGGTGCCGGCGCCGCGGACCTCGAGCCGGCCCGTTGCGGTTCGCACCGATGGCTTCAGCGACGCGCGGTCGTCGAGATGTCGCCCGGTCAGGGTGGGGCTGGCCCGCAGCCCGGCGACCGTGCCTTCGAAGACCACCTGGCCACCTGCGGTTCCGGCTCCCGGGCCAAGGTCAATGACGTGGTCGGCGATGGCGATGACCTCGGGCTTGTGCTCGACGACGAGCACCGTGTTGCCCTTGTCGCGCAGCCGCAGCAGCAAGCTGTTCATCCGGGCAATGTCGTGCGGATGCAGCCCGATCGTGGGCTCATCGAAGACGTAGGTGACATCGGTCAGCGACGAGCCGAGGTGGCGGATCATCCTGGTGCGCTGTGACTCGCCGCCCGACAGGGTGCCTGACGGGCGATCGAGCGAGAGATAGCCGAGCCCGATCTCGACGAACGAGTCGAAGGTGTGCTGGAGGCCGGCGAGCAGCGGCGCGACCGATGGCTCGGCCAACCCGCGCAGCCACGCGGCGAGGTCGTCGATCTGCATCGCGCAGGCTTCGGCAATGTTGACCCCATCGATCCGCGACGACCGGGCTGGCTCGTTGAGCCGGGTGCCGCCGCAGTCGGGACAGGCGGTGAACGTCACCGCGCGCTCCACGAACGCTCGGACGTGCGGCTGAAGCGTGTCGATGTCCTTCGACAGCATCGACTTCTGGATCCTCGGGATCAGACCCTCGTAGGTCAGGTTGATCCCGTCGACCTTGATCTTGGTCGGCTCCTTGTTGAGCAGGTCATCGAGCTCGGTCCTCGTGTACTCGCGGATCGGCTTGTCCGGGTCGAAGAAGCCGCTGCCCGTGAAGATCCGGCCGTACCAGCCGTCCATGCTGTAGCCCGGGATCATGAGCGCCCCCTCGTCGAGCGACTTCGTGTCGTCGTAGAGCTGGGTCAGGTCCATGTCGGTGATCGAGCCCATGCCCACGCAGCGCGGGCACATGCCGCCGTGGTAGACGGCATCGCGCACCACGATCCGCTCTCCCTTGCCTCGGTCGACGGTCATCGCCCCGCTGGCCTTGCGCATCGGGATGTTGAATGAGTAGGCGGTTGGCGGGCCGATGTGGGGCTTCCCGAGGCGGCTGAAGAGCAGGCGCAGCAGCGCGTTCGCGTCGGTCGCAGTGCCGACGGTGGAGCGGACGTTGGCGCCCATCCGCTCCTGGTCGACGATGATCGCCGTCGTCAGCCCCGTCGAGCATGTCGACGTCCGGCCGCGCCAGCGTCGGCATGAAGCCCTGCACGAAGGCGCTGTAGGTCTCGTTGATCATCCGCTGCGACTCCGCGGCGATCGTGCCGAACACCAGCGAGCTCTTGCCCGAGCCGAGACGCCGGTGAACACGGTCAGCCGGCGCTTCGGGATCTCGACGCTGACGTCCTTGAGGTTGTTCACGCGCGCGCCGTGCACGCGGATCAGGTCGTGGCTGTCGGCAACGTGCTCGCTCAGGCGAGCTGCGGGTCCGTCCTGTTCGCCGTGCTCATCGTGCCCCCATCACGCCAACCGACACGCCGCTCCACCCCGCCAGCGGCGCGTGCTCCTGAGTGTGGTGGGCGAGAGAGGGGTCGAACCTCCACGCCGCTTGCGCGGCACCGGCTCCTAAGGCCGGCGCGTCTGCCATTCCGCCACTCGCCCGTGGCCCGAGTCTACCGGGTGGACGCTCCCGAGCCCGGCTTGTCCCGACGCGCGCGGATCTGCTCTCCGCGGCTCGCGACCTCGTCTTCCGGCGCTTCGAACACGCGCTTGACGATCTCGCGGCCGATCTGCGATGCGAGCGGGATCCCGCCGGTCGAGCAGGAGCCGGCGCATGAACTTCGAGTCGCCCCTCCGGTTCGTGTCGACGAAGGCTGCAAACTCCCGCTCCAGCGCCCCGCGCACCTTCGTGCCGTCGTCGCCGAGCGCCCGGACCGCCTTCTCCACCTGGTCCGGCAGGAGGCTGGGGGGCAGCGGGTCAGGTCGGCCGAAGACTCGATGCCTCACGCCGCGAAGCACGCGCCGCGGTCCACCGACGGCCACGAACGCAGTCCCCCCGAGAACCGCGGCCGTGCGGCCCGGATTGCGTTTCACCTTGGCCCGGATGTCGACGGCCGCGCGGGCGGTCGCCTCGAGGCGGACCAGCTCGTCCTCGAGGGCCGTGCGCGCCGCCAGCACCTCGGCGAGGGCGGCAATGGTTGCGGGGTCGGTCGGGGCGGTCACCGCCGGAGCCGTGGGCGGCGCGGCCCCCTGGCGCTCGGTCATGCGCCGTCCTCCTTCGTGCCGGGCAAGCGAGCCTCAACGTAGGCCTTCGTCTCCATTGCCGCGTCGATCGACGCCTGCGGCACGAAGCGCTGCTTCAGGGCCTCCCAGTCGTAGCCACGGAGGCGGAGCGCCGCGAACACGGGCCAGGCGACCAGGGTCACCGTCACCCCGAGGGCGGCGCCGACCTGGGGGCTGAACGAGATCGCGGTGAAGGCGCCGAAGAGTGCGCCGAGGATCGCGCCGGCGAAGAAGCCCCCGAGGGCGCCCCCGGCGCCGCTCGCCCGGGCGCCCAGGGCGAGGCCGACAAACGCGAAGACGGCGCCCCAGATCGCTACGCCGACGAGGAGCGGCCCGGTGCCACCCTCCAAGCCCGGCGAGGCCGCCTGGAGGATCGCGGCATAGGCAGCGTTGGGCAGCGCAAGTCCGAGCACGACGCCGACGGCGGCGCCGATCAGCGCCGCGAGGATCAGGGTGCCGGCGAGGTATCCGCGAGACACGCGCAGTGCGATCAGCACGAGGATGACGGCTGTCGCGATCGAGAAGAGGGTGCCGTGCAGGATCCCCCAGCCCATGGAGCCGAAGATCCACTCGCCCAGGAAGAGGGCTGTCCCGACCGAGACGAGGAGCGCGACGTACAGGAGCAGCGCGAGCGCCAGCCCCGCCAGGGCGGCAACCTGCTTGACGTCGGCGAGGATGACGGCAAGCTCGGCCTTGGCGAGGGCGACATGGGCGTCAGCGAGGCGACGCCCGGCCGCGATGGTCCGCCCGACCTGTTCGCGGAGACCGACAGGCTTCGGCCTCGGCTTGGGCGACGACGGGGGGGGCGGGGGCGGAGGAGGCGCCTCGCCTGACGGGGGCTCGGCAGGCGGTGCGGGGGGCGAGGGCGTGATCGGTGGCGCCGGCGGTGGCGTCGCCGGTGGGGCGGGCGGTGGCGCCGGCGGCGGGGCGGGCGAGGGCGGCACGGCCTCTTCGGCCGCAAGCGGTGGCGGCACGGCGTTCTCGGTCGAGGGCGCGGAAGGCTGGTCAGGGCCGGCGGGCGGTGCCTGCGGATCGCCGTCGGGATCGGTCGCGCTCAGGTGCCACCTCCGGTGCCAGGCTGCAGTGTGCGTCGATCATACCCGGCCGGCCAACCCTTGCCGGGTCGCCACGGACGACCAGACCATGGCCGGCTTCGCTGCGAGGCGCCCAGTTCCCGGGCGCTGCCGCTGCCGATCGCCTGATCACTCACGGCACAGGTACGGTAGCACTCGCGGGATGCCGATCCTGGCGTCCCGGGGCGGCTCAGCTGATCGTGAGGACCGGCTGCTGGCGCGCCGCGCGGACGGACATCCGGGCCGCCACCGTGCGCGAGATCCCCGTGAGCGCGACCGCGGCCGGCCCGGGCTCGCGCTGGGCGACCGCCGGGATCCCGGCGTCTCCGCCCTGACGGACCGTCACGTCGAGAGGGATCCCGCCCAGGAACTCCACGTCGTGCTCGCGGGCGAAGCGCTCGGCCCCGCCCCGGCCGAAGATCTCCGTCGCCTCGCCGCAATGGGCGCAGACAAAGGCGCTCATGTTCTCCACGATCCCGATCACGGGCACGTTCATCCGGCGGAACATCGCCAGCGCCTTCTCCACGTCCGTGATCGCGACCTGCTGGGGCGTGCTGACAAGGACCGAGCCGGAGATCGGCACCGCCTGGGCAAGGGTCAGCTGGGCGTCCGAGGTGCCCGGCGGCAGGTCCACGACGAGGTAGTCGAGCTGGCCCCAGTCGACGTCACGGAGAAACTGCTGGATCGCGCCACCCACGAGCGGGCCGCGCCAGACGATCGGCTGCCCGTCCGGGACGAAGAAGGCGATAGAGATCACCTTCACGCCGTATCGCTCGAGGGGCACGATCCTGTTGTCCGCCCCGGCCGTCGGCGTGCCCTCGATGCCCATCATGAGGGGGATGTTGGGTCCCGTGATGTCGGCGTCGAGCAGGCCAACGGCGGCGCCGGTCTGGGCGAGCGCGACCGCGAGGTTCACGCTGACGGTGCTCTTCCCGACGCCCCCCTTCCCGGAGGCGACCGCGATGATGTTCTTCACGCCCTCGAGAACCTGGGGGCCGCCTGCCGGGGCAGCGCGCCGGACCATGGCGCCCCACGTGATCTCCACGCCATCGGCGCCGATCCCGGCCAGGGCGGCCCGTACGTTCGCCTCGATCTCGTCCTTGAGCGGGCAGGCCGGCGTCGTCAGCTCGATCGTGAAGGCGACCTTCGGCCCGTCGATCACGATCCCCTTGACCATGTTGAGGGTCACGATGTCGCGGCCCAGCTCGGGCTCCTGGACGGTGCGCAGGGCGTCGAAGACGGCGCCCTCGGTGAGCGTGCTCATAAGGCGGCTGGATCCTTCCGCTGGTGGGGGGGACGCGTACCGCGGGCACCGCGCCCGGGAGCCAGATCGTAGCGCGGGCGCGGCCCACGCGCCCGTGGCGCGCTGCGCGAGTCATGGCCGTCCTCCGGGCGAGAGCGGGGAGACGCCCGTGGCGACCGACGTCGCCGCGGCCGTGCAGGGCGACGTGATCGGGAAGATCATCTTCATGATCGCGGGCGGCGCCGTGATGCTCGGTACGATCCACCAGCGCCGCGACCCGGCAGGCTGGTCCGCCGCCCCCGGCATGCACGTGTCGCCAGGCCGCCCACAGCCCCAGCAACGCACCCGAAGGAGCCCGTGATGGTCGAGCCGACAGCCCCGAACAGCCCCGTCGCGTCGCTCCCCGACCGGTCCGTCGTCCCCGCCGTCTGGGGCCGCGTCACGAACCTCGCCGTGGACCGCGGCGAAGGCAGCTGGCTCGTCACGACCGACGGCGAGCGATACCTCGACTACAGCTCCGGGATCGGCGTCACGAACACCGGCCACGCCCATCCTCGCGTCGTCGCCGCCGTGCAGGAGCAGGCCGCGCGGCTCCTGCACGGGCAGCAGAACATCGTCTACCACGAGGCGGGCCTGCGCCTCTACGACCGCCTCCGGACCGTGTTGCCGGGTGGGCCGTGGCAGGCCTTCCTCTCCAACTCCGGGGCCGAGGCCGTGGAGGCAGCCGTCAAGCTGGCGCGGGTGGCGACGAGGCGCCCCGTCATCCTGGTCTTCCGAGGCGGCTACCACGGCCGCACTGCCCAGACGATGGCGCTCACCACCGCGAAAAGCGTCTATCGCGGCGACTTCGAGCCGCTCCCCGGCTCCGTGTACAGCACGGCGTTCCCCTATTGCTACCGCGCGCCCGGGGGTAGCCACGCTCCCGATGCTGGCTGCACCTGCGACTGGGAGGAGCAGCTCGACCTGACCCTGCACACGCTGACGTACCCCGAGCACGTTGCGGCGATCATCGTCGAGCCGGTCCTCGGCGAGGGCGGCTACATCGTGCCACCGCCCGGGTTCATGCCGCGCCTGCGCGAGATCACCCGGGCCCACGGCATCCTCCTCGTCGCGGACGAGGTGCAGACCGGCGTCGGGCCGCACCGGGGAGATCTTTGCGGTGCGCCACTGGGACGTGGAGCCGGACATCCTCGTGTTCGCCAAGGGGATCGCGTCGGGCCTGCCGCTCTCGGGGATCATCGCCCGTCCGGAGCTGCTGGCCTCGTGGCGGCCAGGTGCCCACGGCGGCACCTACGGCGGCAACGTGGTCGCCTGCGCGGCGGCCAACGCCACACTCGACGTCGTGGCGGACGAGGGGCTTGTGGCCAACGCGCGCGAGCGCGGCGCCCAGTTCCTCGCCGGGCTGCGCGCGATAGCCACCCGGCACCCGGCCGTCGGCGACGTGCGCGGCCTCGGATGCATGGTCGCGATGGAGTTCGTGAAGCCGGGCGAGGGTGACGGGCGGACCCCGGATCCGGACCTCGCGAAGCGGGTCATCGCAGGAGCGCTGGAGCGGAAGCTCATCGTCATGTCGGCCGGCGCCTACGCGAATGTGACCCGGATCATCCCGCCGCTCATCACGACCGCGGGTGAGGTCGACCTGGCCCTGGCGATCCTCGACGAGAGTGTCACGGCGGCAACCAGGTGAGCGAACGTGCGGCGCCCAGTTCCCGGACGCGGGTCCGACGCCTCCCCGACCGGGCCGCGTATGACGCCGACACGATCGGGGCGATCCTCGACGCGGGGGTCGTCGGCCACCTCGGGTTCGTCGTGGACGACCAGCCCTACGTCGTTCCCATGCTCCACGCTCGGGTGGGCACGGCGATCTACCTACACGGGTCACCCGCCAGCCGGGCGATGCGGGTGCTGGCCGCAGGGGCCCCGGCCTGCCTGACGGTCACGCACCTGGACGGGTTCGTGCTGGCCCGCTCGGCGTTCCATCACTCGGTCAACTACCGGTCGGTCGTCGTCCTGGGCCGCGCCGTCACGGTCACGGAGCCGGCCGAGAAACTGGCCGCGCTCGAGGCGTTCATGGAGCGCGTCACGCCCGGTCGCTGGGCCGAGGTCCGGCCGCCGGACGCGCGGGAGCTGAAGGCCACGGCGGTCCTCCGCATGGACCTCGGCGCGGCCTCGGCCAAGATCAGGACCGGTGGCCCCCACGACGACGAGGGCGATCTCGGGCGATCGGCCTGGGCGGGGGTCATCCCGATCCACATGGTGGCCGGCCCGCCGGATTTCGCCCCCGATCTCGCCCCGGGGATCGCGCCGTCTGCGGCCGTCAGGACCCTGCTGGAACGCTATGGGCCGGAGCGCGGCGACTGACGGCGGGGCGCCCGGAATGAGGGCCGTTGAAGCCGCTGGCCGGTGCGGAGGTGAGCGGCGGCCGGTGCGACGGGTCAGCCGCGTCCGGCGAGCCCTTGCAGGAGCTCGTCGTGGAGAAGCCCGTTCGTGGCGACGAAGCTCGGGGAGTGGACGTCGCGAGCCCCGGTCACGTCGGTGACGCGACCCCCGGCCTCCTCCACGATGATCATCGGGGCCGCGATGTCCCAGGAGTGCATCCCGGTCTCGAACATCGCCTCCGCGGCGCCCTCGCCGACCAGCGCATAGCCCCAGAAGTCGCCGAACCCGCGTTCCCGCCAGCAGGCGTCGATGACCGCGTCGAAGCCGGGCATCAGCCCCGATGCAACATCCTCGCGCCGGCTGCCGTAGACCAGCTGGGCGTCCCCGAGCGCATCCACGTCACTCACTCGGAGGCGCCGCCGCAGGCCGTCACGGGCGACCGCCCACGACCCGTGACCGCGGGCCGCATACCAGCGCTCGCCGATCGCCGGGGCGGACATCACGCCGAGCTGGATCTCGCCGTCGACCTCGACCGCGAGCAGCGTCGCGAAGATCGGCACGCCGCGGATGAAGTTGTGCGTGCCGTCGATGGGATCGATGTACCAGCGCACCGTCGCGGCTTCGGCCTCGTCGCCGTATTCCTCGCCGACGAGGCCGTGGTCCGGGTGGACGGCCCGGATCCGTTCGCGGATGAGGCGCTCGATCGCCTGGTCGGCTTCGGTGACGAACGTGCGGTCCGGCTTGCGCGACGTCGGCACCTCGCGCCGGTACCAGCGCCTGGCGAGGCGATCCGCCTCGTCGCACATCTCGATCGCGAGCGAGAGCCAGGCCGCCAGGTCCTCCGCGGGCACCCGCCGGAGGGCCGCGCTCCAGGCGGTCCCGAACTCGATCGTCGGGGTCGTCATCGGCTCGATCGTACCCGCTTCGCCGCGTGTCAGCTTTCCACGGCCTTCAGAGCGTCCGGCATGGGGCGGTGCCACTCCGGCCCGTTCGGGACGTAGCGGGCAAGCAGATCGACAGTCCCGGTCACCTCGAGCTGGTCGAACAGGAAGGCGAGCTTGACCGCCTGGCTGGCGAGGATCTCGCCCTTGGTCGCCAGGCTCCAGATCCGCCGCTTGAACGGTCCGATCGCCTTCTTCCGCGACGTGTAGACGAACTGGGCGTCCGTCATCCCCTCCTTGCGGTCCTCGGCTGCATTCGCGAAGCACCAGGCCTCGACCTCGGCCCGCAGGTCTGCCGGGAAGGCCGGGTGCTCATAGACCGCGTTCTGGAAGCCGGTGGCGAGGTGGATCTCGGCCGTTTCGACGGTCGGGAACACGTGAAACAGGCTGTCGGGGAGGGTGCTCGCGCCGTGCTGGACGGCGCCCGCGATCCCGTACTCCGCGCGCCCGATCTCGCCGAGATCGCGAAGGACGTTGAAGTCGAGCTTGACCTCGGCCACGCTGCCATCAGGCAGGGGCACGCCGCCATGGCTCGTCCCGGTCTGGACGCTGATCTTGCCCACGCCGACCGCCCCGGGGGCGAGGGCATCGAGCTCGCGCCTGTAGCCGTCGAGGTAGGCACGCAGCTCGGCTTCGTTGGAATTGTCCTTGCCGACTTCGCCGATCTCCCCCCCAACGAGGATCGTGACGCCGTCGGGTTCCAGATCCCGGATCAGCGCCGTGATCTCGGCGGCGACGGTGTAGTTGACCTTCTGCTCGAGATCGACGGTGGGCTGGCTGAGGTCGACGAGCGTCGAGCTGTCGATGTCGATGTTCAGATAGCCGGCGGCCACCGCGTCGCGGCACGCCTTGCGGATCTCTTCGGTCATCGCCTCTGGATCCGCGGCGTACTTCTTGGCGTTGAACTGGTAGTGGTCGCCCTGGATGAAGACCGGGCCGACCCAGCCCGCAGCGATCGCGCCCGCCAGGCAGTTCGGGGCGTACTCGAAGACGCGCTGCCAGGTGTAGACCTGCTCGGACCGGGCGAGCTCGAGGATGACCGGGCCGACGGCCTTCGCCTTGGCGGTCTCGAAGATCTTCTTCGCCGTGTCGAAGGTGTCCATCCGAATGTTGATCGCCGGAACGGTGAGGCCGGCGAACTCACCTCGGCCGCGGGCCGCGTAGAAGTCCTGGATGCTGGCCGACCGGGCACCGAGCGCCTGGCTCGCCTCCCAGATGATCCAGCGGGCGGCCTCGACCGTTGCTGCGTCCTCGGAGAAGGTCTGGGTCCAGGCGAGATCCTCGATGGTGCGGGAGCGGAATCCCGGCTCGTCGGTGACGACGACGCGGTCGCCCTCGATCCGGGCGGTCCCGTCGAGGAGGGCGATCAGCTCGGGCAGCGATGCAGCGATGGTGGCCATGGGCGCGGGTCTCCTGTTGGTGGCCGGCGGCTCGAGGTGGCCGCTCGACGGGTGGCGGCGTGGCGCACCGCGCCTGGCCGGCGCCGAGGGCGCCGGAAGCGACGGCCCACCCATGGTACGACGGTCGCGTCCGGCGGCACCCGTCCGTGCGGCCCTGCCTCGGCGGGCCGAAGGGACGACCTGCGCGTCCTCGTCCTCGTCCTCGGATGCGTCGAGCGCTGCGAGTCCCTCGACGCGCAGGCGGTACACTCCTCGGGACACGCGCTCGAACCACCCGTAGACGTCGCGAGCCAGGATCGGCTGCGCGTTCGGGGCTTCGGCCGCCACCCGAAGTGCCGCGACGGTGGCGGAGCCGTCGCGGAGCACGGCGGCGAGGCGGAGCGCCTCCTGCCGATAGGCGGTCATGATCGGGGCCCTGGAGCCCCCGCCGGGCGTCGGGTCGCCGCGTCGCCGGCGATGCTCGCCGAGCATGCGCGCCGAGCGTCGGTGGTCGCGCCGCGGACGATACGGCCCGGGGTCCACGAGGACCTCGACGCGGGGACGGGGTGCGTGGACGGCGAGGAGCCCGAGGCCGAGGCGCCGGCACAGAGGACGGATCCCCCGTCGTCGCGCCGCCCCGGCCGGGACCGCGAGGTACACCGTGTCGGCGATCGCGAGCCGGTCCACGCCCTGCAGCACGAGGCCCAGCGTGAACTGCAGCTTGAGCTCGACGACGACGGGCGGCTCGTCCACGCGGACGGCCACGAGGTCGCACCCGGCGATCTCGCCCTTCACGTCGTAGCCGCGGGCCTCCAGGAACGCCTTGACCGGCGCGTACAGCTCGACCTCGCGCGTGGGACCGGGGGCCCGGGATCGCGGCGCCCCCGTGCGGGCGGGCATTTCAGGCCACCCCCGCCTCCCGCGAGAAGGCGGCCACGATCCTGTCGAGCTCCTCCCCCACTCGGTCGGCCAGCGGCGGGGGCACGTGCGAGGCCAGCAGCGAGCGGGCACGTTCGCGCGCCCGGTCGCGGGGCGTCGGGCGTCCCTGGGCCTCCCACTCCTCCCACGTGGCGCGATCGAAGAGGCGCGGCTGCCACAGCTCGCGCATGTGGGCGAGCGTGTGGTCCTCGGCCAGGAAGTTGCCCGCCGGGCCGACCTCGTCGATCACCTCCACCGCGAGGGTCTCGTCGTCGACCGCGAGGCCGGCGGCCAGGTGGCGGATCAGGCCGAAGATCTCGGCGTCGAGGACCATCTCCTCGAGGGCGAATACGCGGGCCGCGAACAGCAGGCCGGCCCCGGAGAGCATGTCGGCCCCGGCGAAGAGGCTCATCAGGCCGGACAGGCCGTTCTCGAGTCCCGCCTGCCAGTCGGAGGTCTTGGCGCCCGGCGCGAAGGTTCCCACGCTCGATGGAAGGCCGTAGTGCCGGGCGAGCTGCGCAAAGGCCGCCTGGTACAGCAGATCCTCGGGCCCGCCGCAGGCGACGAGGCCGCTGCGGAGGTCCATCGTGGTGGAGCAGGCCCCGTAGAACGTGGGCGAGCCCGGGGCCAGCGTCTCGAGGATCGTCACGCCGGCCAGCACCTCGGCGTTGGTCTGGGCCAGGACGCCCGCGGGCGTCGCGGGTGCCGTCGCGCACCCGATCGCCATGACGACGAAGCCGGCCGGCACGCCCGCGTCGGCATAGACGAGGGCCGCCTCGAGCGCATCGCCCTCGAACTGGAGCGGGCTCAGGCTCACCTGGAACGATGACAGGATCGGACGGGCCCGAAGCGCCTCCGAACCCCCGGCCACGGCCCGTGCCAGCTCGACCGCGCCGCGGGCGGCGAGCGGGGTGACCGCGGTCATCAGCTGGACGTGCTTCCGGCTGTTGGCGAATTGCGTGCGCAGCTCGTGCAGCGGCCGGACGGGGACAGGCCGATCGCCGGCCTCCACGCCCTGCCAGAGGAAGGCGATCTCGGGCAGGGCATCCGCGAGCCGCGTCACCCGGGCCAGGTCCTCATCCGTCGACGGGCGGCGGACGCCGGTCTCGAGGTCGAGGATCTCGGCCGCGCTCCCATCGACCGAGAGGTACCCGTGGGCGCCATCGAGCGCCAGGTCCCAGGCGGGATCCCGGGCGGCCAGCGTGTAGGTGCGGGGCGCGGCGGCGAGGGCCGATACGACGAGCGACGCCGGCAGGCGGACGCGGTCGCCCTCGACCCGGGCGCCGGCCGCGGCGAGGCGGTCGCGGATGCCGGCCGAGCCCACGGCAACGCCCGTCTCGGCGAGGATCCGCAGGCTCGCGCCGTGCAGGCGAGCCAGGCCCTCGGGCGAGAGCGGACGAAGCGACGGCTCGCCGATCGGGAGGGCGCGGACGGGCGACGCGGGGTCCGGCATGTGGGAGACCTCCGGGCTGAGGAACGCGGTCGCTGCGAGCCTAGCCGACCGGCTCGCCGCTCGCGTGATCCGTCAAAGCAGCCGCACGCCGGTCGCGCTCGGCCTCCAGGTCGCCGAGGCGCATCCGGGCCCGTTCCGCAAGGTCAGTGGCGATCCCCCAGGTGTAGTCGTCCCAGGCGTCCACGGCGGGGTCCCAGGTTGCGAGGACGGCAGGCGGAAGGCGCCGTGGATGACCGCCAACGTCGAGCACGACGGGGCGCAGGTAGTGGGCCGCGACGAGGCGGGCCGATCCGGCGCCGCTTGCGCCCAGCACGAGGACCACCCCCATGAACGAGATCTCGTCGTCGGTCAGGCCCTGGCCACGAAGCACGGCGAGGACGCCCGCGAGATCGTCCGCGGCGACCGCGGCGGCGAGGCCGCTACGGCCCGTGGTGGCCCCGAGCGCGGCCCGCAGGATTCCCGGCGGCGTCCCGATCTCGAGGCGGCCGGCGACCCGCACGACCCGATCGCCCCCCGGACCGAGCACCGGATCCGGACGCCGGTCGCGGGGCAGGGCCGAGACGAGCGAGTCGAGGAGCGCATCCGCGACGGCCGCCTCCCTGCCGGCCACGATCACCGGGACGCCGCGCTCGAGCAGGAGCCAGGCGAGCGCGGCCAGCGGCGCGTCGAGAAGCCGTGCACCGACCAGACGCGGCAGCGGGGGCACGAGAAGGGGGGGCAACACGACGGCTCCGGCGCGGCGGTGAACGGGCGACCGAGCCTACGCGGGGCGCCCCCCGACGTCAATCGGCGGCTCCCGAGGCATCGGCCAGGACTCGACACCTGGCCCCCGGGGCTCGGCAGCAGGTCGCTCCGTGTCCGCGACGGGCGCGCTCCGGGCATCCGGGAGCCGTTCGCCTGGCCTCCGCGAGAGCCTTCGATCTGGTCCCGCGTGCCCAGAGCGCAGGTGCCGTCGCGAAGCTGCCGCAGGGATTCGCGCGTACCCTGCGGCTATGTCCATCTCGAGCGCCTTCCTTCGACTCCACCAGGCCGTCTACGAGCGCACCAATGGGAGGCTCGGACACCGGCTGGTCGGCGTCCCATCGCTCATCCTCCGCACGACCGGACGGCGCACCGGCAAGACGCGGGTGGCTGCCCTGGTGTACGGGAGCGACGAGGGCCGATACGTAGTCGTCGCCTCGAACGGCGGGCAGGACAAGCCTCCCGCGTGGCTCCACAATGTGCGCGCCAATCCCGAGGTCTCCATCCAGGTCGGCCGGCGGCGAGGCGCGGCCCGGGCCCGGATTGTCGAGTCTGGCGACGCCGACTACCCGCGGCTGTGGCGCCTGGTCAACCGGGTCAACCATGGGCGCTACGACGGCTACCAGAAGCGTACGGCGCGACCGATCGCCCTCGTCCTGCTCACGCCTGCAGCAGCCGATCGCTGAGGGCATCCCCCCGCAGAGGCTCGTTCGCCACGTGCCGCTCGAGCTCCTTGAGGCACACGAGAGGCCGCGCGTCTGCACGACCGAGTACCGGCCGACGGCCGGGGCCGCCTGAAGCGCCAGGCGTCCGGGGGTCGCTCTATGCTCCGCTCGTGAGGATCCTGCCCGCGACCATCGACCTCTGGGATCTGCTCGTGGACCTGTTCGCCCGGCGCGGCGGCCCCGACACGCCCTTCTGCTGGTGCATCTTCTGGCGGGCCCGCGCGAAGGACTTCTCGGAGGCGACGCCGGCCGTCAACCGCGAGCGACTGCGCGCCCTCATCGAGCAGGGGCCGCCACCGGGGCTCGTCGCGATCGAGGACGGTCGCGCGATCGGCTGGATCGGCCTGGCCCCGCGCGCCGAGTACCGACGGATCGACCATTCGCGAGTCATCCCGCGCACGGAGGGCCCGGATCCCTGGGTCGCCAGCTGCTTCGTCGTCTCCCGGGACGTGCGCGGCCGCGGCGTCGCATCCGCCCTTCTCGCGGCCGCCGTGGATCACGCCCGGGCGGCCGGGGCGGTGGCGCTCGAGGGCTATCCCATCGATCCTGCCGAGGTCGCAGGCGGCCGGGTGCGCGACACCGGGGCCTACGTCGGTACGCGCTCGATGTTCGAGCGGGCGGGCTTCGGCATCGTGGCCCGGACAACCTCGAAGAGTGGTGGCGCCCCGCGCGTCGTCGCCCGGCTCGAGCTCGCGTGAGCGTCCGGCCACAGCTCCCAGCATAGTCCCGGATTCAGTTCCGGACGCGATTCACCCGGGCACGTGGACAGATCTCCAACTTGAGACTTGACAGGCCTTGGACGGCAGGCGTAGTGTCCTGCCCGGCGCGGCAGTTCCGCGTCCACGACAACGAGGCGTGAACCCCGAATGAGCAACCAGATCTTCCTCATGAGCGCCCCGGAGCGGCCTTGCGCCGCCCCTGTCGGCGCGCTCTGCGGGCGATCTGTGCCCAGCTCGGCCTAGTCACGCGGCGGTAGCGCCGCCAGGCAAGGACCAGAGCCGCGGGCCAGATCAGGGCCCAGCGGCTTTTTCATTGCCCCGCGCACGGCGGGGCGGCGACCCGGAGCCGCGGGCCCACGACGCAGGAATGACGTCGGGCCTGCGGCTCTTCTCGTCTCCGGACGAGCGAACGCCGCGAGTGGGCCCCTCTCCACCGGGATCGCCGGCCACCGAGACGAAGGAGACACCCGTGAGCACCCTCACCGAACCGAAGATCGCGCTCCGGCGGCCCGTCTCGGCACGCGACGAGATGATCGCCCCGATCCCGGTCGAGATCGCCCTGCCCGCACCTGCACGGCCCGTCGGGCCTCCAGCCCTCCACCTGGAGCATGTCTCCAAGACGTTCGTGGTGGGCCGGAAGAAGAAGCCGGTGGCGGCCGTCGACGACGTCTCGCTGAGCGTTCAGCGCGGCGAGATCTACGGGATCCTCGGCGCGAATGGGAGCGGGAAGAGCACCCTCATCCGCCTCGTGTCCACTCTCTTGACCCTTGATGGGGGTCACGCGGAGATCTTCGGCCACGACGTGGAGCGGGACGAGATGGCGGTCAAGCACCTCATCAACCGGGTGAGCGTCGACGCCGCCTTCTTCAAGAAGCTCTCGCCCTACGAGAACCTGGCCTTCGCCGCCCGCCTCTACGGCCTCCATGCCGGCGAGGCGCGGGCCGAGGCGGTCCGGATCCTCGCCCAGCTCGGCATCTCCGAGAAGCGGATGGGCAGCCCGATCGAGCAGATGAGTCGGGGCATGCAGCAGAAGGTCGCCATCGCGCGGGCGCTGCTGACGTCGCCGACGCTCCTCCTGCTCGACGAGCCGACGACGGGGCTCGACCCTCGTTCCAAGCTCGACGTCCAGACCTTCGTGGAGGACCTCCGGGCCACCCACGACGCAACGATCCTGCTGACGACCCACGACATGGCCGAGGCCGACCGGCTTTGCGACCGGATCGGGATCCTCGACCAGGGGCGCCTCGTAGCCGAGGACACCCCGACCGGCCTCAAGGCCCGGGTGGCCCGCGAGACGGCCTCCCGCCGACCCTCGACAACGTGTTCCTGACCTACACGGGCCGCTCCCTCGACGAGGACGTCGAGGAGGCCCCGGAGGATGACGAATGACCAGGTCCGACCTGCTTCACCCGGCCGGCCGCGCCCGGCCCCGACCACAGCATCCCCCCGCCCACCGAAGGGAGGTGAGCGCCGTGAACAACTCCACTCGCTACGTAGACGCGGTCCACGCGGATCGCGCCGCTCGGTTCCAGGCGGAGGCGCACCAGGCCCGGATCGACCGCCGATCCGGCACCCAGGAGCGCCGAATCCGCCGGGTGATCGGTCGCTCCATCGTCCGGGTCGGCGCACGCATCGCGGCCGACCCGGCGCCGGAGCGACTCCTGCCGGCCCGGTCCCGCTGATGCGGGGCCGGCCGGCCTCCCCACCTGACCAGGGAGAGACACCGCAATGACCAGTCTCGACCGCTCCATGGGCACGGCGTCGCGCGAGCTCGGCGCGTCGCTCGCGTTCATCGAGCGCAACTTCAACCTCAGCCGCCGCTACTGGGGCTGGGAGCTCGCGTTCTTGGTCTACGCGATCGCGGGTGCCCTCGCGATCTCGTTCATCGGGGCCGAGCAGGCCGACGAGCGGCTCACCTTCAGTCTCGTGATCGGAGCCATCTTCTGGAACTACCTCTCGACCGTCTTCTCGTTCGTCGCGGAGACGATCAGCTGGGAGCGCTGGGAGGGGACGCTCGAGTACACGATGATGGCGCCGGTTCGGCGCGCCTCGCAGCTGCTGGGCTCGACGACGTATGCCATCGTCTACGGGCTGATCCACACGACGGTCGTCCTCGTCGTCCTGACCCTCTTCTTCGAGCTCGACCTCTCGCAGGCCAACTTCGCAACCGCCGCCGGGATCATGGTCATCGGCTCGTTCTCGATCGTCGGGATCGGCGTGATGGCGGCCATCCTGCCGCTCCTCTACGTGGAGCGCGGGGCCCAGATGACGTTCGTCATCCAGTCCTGCCTCCTCGTTGTCAGCGGCGTCTACTACTCGGTCGAAGTCCTGCCGGAGTGGATGCAGGTCCTGGCGAAGCTCTCGCCCGCGACCTACATCCTCGACGGCGTCCGGGCCGGGCTCCTCGATGGAGCCACCCTGGCCGACGTCTGGTACGACATCTGGCCGCTGGCGATCATGGGCGTCGTGCTCATCCCGTCTGGCCTCTGGCTCTTCGGGCGCGCCGAGCGATACGCGAAGCGCACCGGCAAGCTCAAGCGAGTCGGCTGATGACGACGTCGAAGCCTTCTGCGATCGGGGCAATCGCGGCCGCCGTCCCCGTGGTCGCCACCCCGACCGCCAACGCCATGGCGGTTACCCCGACTGCCATCCCTGGGCTCATCCTCCGGCCGGTCCGCTGGCCGGAGGAGGCCCAGCTCGTGGCCGACGTCAACAACGCCGGGCGCCTCGCGGCCGGCAACCTCGAGGTCCTCACCCTCGACGGGTTCCTGCTCAGCTACGGGAACCTGGTCAACTGCGACCTCGCGACCGACCTCCGCCTCGCCGAGCACGAGAGCCGGCCGGTCGCGTACACCCGCGTCGAATGGCGGATCGAGAACCGCGGCGACCGGGTCCACTTCCAGGGCCTGTTCACGACGCCGGAGGCGCCGGACGGCACGCTCGAGGCAATCCTCGACTGGGCCGAAGCCCGGAGCCGGGCGGTCGCCGCAACCCTTCCCGCCGACCAGCCGGCGGTCATCAGCGCATTCCTCGGGATGGAGACACCGGCCGGCCGGGCCATCCTCGAGGACCGCGGCTACCGAGCCGCCCGGTTCTTCTTCGAGATGGTCCGTCCCGACCTCGAGGGGATCCCCGACTGCCCGCTGCCGGCCGGAGTCGAGGTTCGGTCGGTCCGACCTGACGACCTGCGGACCATCTTCGAGGCCGAGGTGGCCGCCTTCCGGGGCCACTGGGGCGCCGGGACGTACGACGGCTCCGACGAACACTGGATCCAGTTCCGCGACGATCCGCTCAACGATCTCGCACTCTGGCAGATCGCGTGGGCCGGGAAGACGGTCGTCGGGATGGTCCGGCCGTACATCAACGACGAGGACTTCCGCGTCCTCGGCGTCCGGCGCGGCTGGTGCGAGAACATCTCGACCCATGCCGACTGGCGGGGTCGCGGGATCGCGAGGGCGCTCATTGCCCGGGCCCTCCGGGCGCTCGGCGACCGCGGCATGACCGAGGCGGCGCTGGGCGTGGACGCCTCCAATGAGACCGGGGCAGTCGCGCTGTACCGGTCGATGGGCTTCGTCGAGCGGACGCGCCAGACGGACTTCCGCAAGCCGCTGACCGCAACGGTCCCCGGCGAGATCGCCCGATGAGCGCGCTGGTCGGTAGCCCCAGTGACGGCCTCGGGGCCGGTCTCGCCGGGCTCGGCTGGGATCCCGCCTGGCAGGCCGCGTTCGCCCCGATCGGCGACGGGCTCATCGCCGCGCGGGTGGTCGGCGCGCACCGGGGGACATGGGAGGTGGCGCTCGGCGGGCCGGGCGCGCCCCTCGAGGCCCGGGCCACGGGGCGGCTGCGGCACGAGGCCGGCCCGGCGGAGCTCCCGGTCGTCGGAGACTGGGTCGCCGTGGACGCCCGGCCCGACGAGGGAGCAGCATCGGTCCACGTGGTGCTCCCCCGCCGCACGCAGCTGCGGCGCAGGGCGCCGGCCGACTACGGGGCGCCGTTCCAGGTGCTGGCGGCAAACGTGGACGTGGTCGCGGTCGCGACCTCGCTCAACCGCGACCTGAACGTGCGTCGCGTGGAGCGCTTCCTCACCGCCGCCTGGGAATCCGGCGCCCGGCCTGTCGTCGTCCTCACCAAGGTCGACCTCGCCCGCGACCCCGTCGAGGTGGCCATCGCCGAGGCCCAGCTCGAGGAGGTCGCGGCCGGAGTGCCGGTCGTCGCCACGAGCGCGATCAGCGGGGAGGGCCTCGACGCCGTCCGCGCGTTCCTCGGCCCGGGGCGGACCGTCGCCCTCGTCGGCTCGTCCGGCGTCGGGAAGAGCACGCTCGCGAACGCGCTCCTCGGCGAGGAGCGCCTCCTCGTCCGGGAGATCCGCGAGGACGACGCCCGGGGCCGCCACACGACGGTGGGCCGGGAGCTCGTCGCCCTGCCCGACGGCGACGGGCTCCTCCTGGACACGCCGGGGCTCCGCGAGCTCGGCCTGTGGGACGACGGGACCGGTCTCGACCTCGCCTTCGCGGACGTGGCCCGGACGGCCGAGGCCTGCCGGTTCACGGATTGCGGGCACGATACGCGAGCCTGGCTGCGCCGTCCGGGCGGCCGTGGAGGGCGGGACGCTGCACGTGGACCGCTTCGAGGGCTGGCGCAAGCTCGCCCGCGAGGAGCGATTCCGGGCGCTGGAGATGGACGCGGTCGCTCGCCGCGCGGAGCGCAGGCGCTGGGCCGTCATCGGGAAGGCAGGCGCTGCGCGGTCGAAGGCGAAGCGCGGCGAGTTCGGCCGCTGAGGCGTCGCGGACGGCGGCCACCCGTCGCCGGCGAGGCCGGGTCAGAGCGGGAGGCGCCGCTCCCGCGCGACCATCTCCAGCCAGGGGCGCTCCCGGGCGATCGTCGTCGCGCTCCCGTGTCCGGGCAGGACCCGGAGTCCATCCGGGAGGGTCGCCAGCCGGGCGAGGGACGCCGCCATCGCGTCGGGGTCGCCGCCCGGCAGGTCCACCCTCCCCCACCCGCCCGCGAAGAGCGTGTCGCCCGAGAACAGCATCCCGGATTCGCGTTCCACCAGGCAGACGGAGCCTTCCGTATGGCCGGGTGTGTGGAGGACGTCGAGGCGGCACTCGCCGAAGCGAATGACGGCGCCCTCCGGGAGCTCCGCGGCCGGGATGCAGGGTGGGATGGGAAAGGGGGCGAACAGGGGCTGGGGGTCCAGCAGCCGATACCAGTCGGCCGGATGGGCGGCGATCTCGGCCCCGCCCGATGAATCGGGACGACGCAGCCGGCCGTCGGGCCCCTCGATCGTGAGCTCACGACCAGCGGCGTGCGCCGCGAGGCCGATCTCGCCCGGGGCCGCGCCGGGTCCCTGGGGAGCCGCGGCGGCCCTCTCGCGCGACCAGGCCTGGAGGGCCGCGTTCTCGCCCGCGTGATCCCAGTGGCCGTGGGTGGAGACAATGAGGGCGAGGCGCCAACCGCGTGCCTCCAGCTCGCCAGTGATCCACGACAGGCCCGGAATTGCCGCGTCGATGGCCAGCGCCTCCCGCGTGCGCGGGTCCGCGACCAGGTGGACGTTCGTCTGCAGCGGCCCGATGATCCGGGTCACGAGCTCCATCGTCAGCGTGGCCTCCACGCGACCAGGCCGGAGCGACAGGACCACCGACGGGGAGAGGCCGACGCTGCCGTCCGGGTGGCTCATGCAGCCGGGCATCCATCTCGCGCTCCAGCCGCACGTCCTTCGCACTCCCCGCCTCGAGGAAGAGCTGGCCTCCGCAGCCAGCGGGCCAGCTCGTCCCGCGTCGGGAAGTCGCGGGATGGCCGCGCGACGCGGACCTCCCGCGGATCGCGCCCGCGCGCCCGCAGCACGTCGATGAAGTCGTCGAGCGCCGGCAGCTCGATCCGCGCCTCGCCGTGAACGGGCGGCCAGAAGGCATGAGCGGGGGCCGACGGCTGGCGATCCGCGAGGATGGCCACGCACAGTCGCCCGGCGGCAGCCTCCATCGCGTCGAGAAACGGGCCGATCGCCTCCACGTCGTAGCCGAGGTGCGCGATCAGGGTGACGTCGGCAGTCGGTGCCGGACCCAGCGTCGGATCGACCGGCCAGCGACCCTCGATCGCGCGCACGTTGCTGATGCCCTGCTCGATCGCCTGCTCGCGCAGGGCGGCCAGCATCCCCGGCGATGGGTCGAGCGCGATGACCTCGCGGACGCGCAGGGCGAGGGGCAGGGCGTACCGGCCGGCGCCGGCGCCGATATCCAGCCACGTGTCGTCGGGGTGGGCCAGGGCAAGGAGGTGGTCGAGCACTTCGTCGTCCGTCCGGCGCGGGTCGGCGACGAAGAGTCGGCTGACCGGCGCGTAGAAGTCGCCGCCCTCCGGCGTCTCGCGCACGCGCGCGGACTGCTCGTGGTGGGCGCGGACGCGGGCTCCCCAGGCAGCCTCGGTGGCGGCGCGTTCAGCGGGATTCATGGATGCGCGTCCTCCAGCAAGGCCAGGATGGCCGGCGCGGACAGGCCGGCGAGATCCTCGGGTGTGTCCACGTCGGGGTTGGACCCGGCAGCCGGGACGCGAACGACAAGGTCCGGGCGGAGGGTCAGCAGCGGTCCGATCCCCCGATCCCCCTCGAGCCCGGCGACAAGTGACCACCCCGAGCGCAGCAGGAGCACCGGGTTCGGGGCACCATCGTCCATGTAGATCGGCGCAACGGCGCGGGTCTCGGGCGGGGCCGCCTCGGCGGCGGCGATCACGGCGTCGATCACGGCCGGGCGGACCCGCGGCTGGTCACCGAGCAGCACGAGGACGCCGGCCGGCGCCGGGTCGGCCGTCGCGGCCGCCACGCCCAGCCGGAGGGACGTGGCCAGGCCTCGCTCCGCGACGGGGTTCACGGCCACCAGCACTCCGTCGAGGACGGCCGGGTCTGACGCCAGGAGGTCTGCCCGGACCGCCGCCGCGTCGCCGCCCAGAACGAGCACGAGACGCCCCAGGCCCGCTCCCCGCGCCGCGGCGAGGACGTGGGCGACGAGCGGCCGGTCATCGAGCCGGGCGCGCATCTTGCCCCCGCCGAACCGGCTGCCCGTGCCCGCGGCGAGGACGAGCCCCACCACCCGGGCCGGATCGCTACCCGTCGCGCGCGCGGGATCGCTCACGGTCGCGCGGGCACGCCCGTGGCCGCGACGAGGGGTGCACCACTCCTGCCGTACCGCTCGGCCACGATCTCGGCCATGATCGCCAGCGCGGTCTCGGCCGGCGCGCGACCACCGAGGTCCAGTCCGATCGGGCCGCTCAGGCGCGCCAGGTCCGCTTCCGCGACACCGGCCGCGAGCAGGCGTGCCCGCCGTTCGGCCTGCGTCTTGCGGGACCCGATGGCGCCGACGTAGCGGCACCCGCGACGCAGCGCCTCGACGATCGCGGGCTCGTCGACCTTCGCGTCGTGGGTGAGGATCACGGCCGCATCCGACGGCCCCAGGCCGATCTCGTCGGCGACGTCGTCCAGCCAGCCGACCACGAGCTCGTCGACATCGGGGAAGCGGTCCCGCGTGGCGAACGCCGCCCGGGCGTCGACCACTACGGTCGCATAGCCGAGCTCGCGGGCGAATCGGACGAGTGGCATGGCGACCTGCGCCGCACCGACGACCACGAGGCGTGGCGCCACGGCGAACCCTTCCAGGAAGTACTGCCGCCCGCCGACCTCGACGGTCGACGCCCCGCCCCGCGCGAGCAGGTCCGTCGCCGCGCGCGTGATGGCCGCATCGGCGTCCGGCAAGCCGGCGCTCCCGGTCATCGTCCCGTCCTCGGCCACGGTCATCGCGGGCGCCGGTGGCTCGCCCGTCCCCGGCTGATGTGGCCCGACCGCCGGCCCGGGTGCGTCGGCGGGGAGCGGGATCACCACCGCCACGCCGCCCGCACCTGCGGCGGCAGCGAGCACCTCGGGGCGCAGGCTCGGCTCGACGAGCACGTCGATCGTGCCCCCACAGGCGAGACCCACGTCCCAGGCCTGCTCGTCGCTGATGCCATAGCGAATGACGCGGCTCACGCCATCGGCGCGAGCCCGGCGGATCTCCTCCACCGCGGCGCCTTCGACGCACCCACCGGAGACGGACCCCGCCAGCCGCCCGTCCGCCGCCACGACGAGGTTCGCGCCCTCTGGCCGCGGTGCCGATCCGAACGTGCGCACGACGACGGCCCGCCCCAGCTCGGCCGGGTCCACATCCCAGGCGCGGATCGCGTCGAGCAGCTCCTTCATCGGTGGCCTCCTCCTGTGGTGATCGCGTGCGCCATGCCGGTCACCCTCCCAGTGGCCGGGCGGCCGCCGGGTCCGCCCAGGCCCCGCCCGCCCGCGAGGGCAGGCCGAAGACACGCGGAGCGACGGCGGTGATCGAGCGGCGCCCGCCACCGGCGGGCTCGACCCTGTGGACGTGCGGCACGCCGGTCCGCGGCGGGCGCCCGGAGGCTCCCAGGCCCAGCCCGCCCAGCACCTCGCCGAGCCGTTCGAGCGACGCCAGGCTGTGGATCGGCAGGAAGTCGTCGACGAATGGATAGGCCGCCGCCATCCCCGCGGCCAGCGGTTCGTACCCGTCCCCGCCGGCGAGCGGGTTGAGCCAGATGAGGCGATGGCAGTTGCGCTGCAGGCGCGCCGTCTCGACGCCGACGAGCGCGGGGTCCCCACGATCCCAGCCGTCCGAGACGACGATCACGACCCCCGATGACCGCAGCACGCGCCGCGCCCAGCGCAGGTTGAACGTGCGCAGCGACGCACCGATCCGGGTCCCACCGGACCAGTCGGTGACCGTCTCGCTGACGCGGCGGATGGCGAGGTCGGGGTCGCGCCCGCGCAGCTCGTGGGTGACGCGGGTGAGCCGTGTTCCGAAGACGAACGACTCGGTCCGCACACCCGCCGCACGAGACAGCGCCTGCGCGAACCGCAGGAGGAGCCGGGCATGACGCTCCATGGAGCCCGAGACATCGCACAGGACGACGATGGTCCTCGGGCGTCGGACCCTGCGCCGCCAGACCCAGGCGACCAGGTCACCGCCGGTTGCCAGGTTGCGCCGGAGCATTGCCCGCGGCGCCGGCCGGCGTCCGTGCGGATGGTGCTCGTAACGGCGCGTCAGGCGCGTCTCGAGGCGCGGCCGGAGGAGGTCGATCAGCCGCTCGGCATCGCGCAGCTCGGAGGCCGACATCCGGTCGAACTCGCGGTGGGCGAACGCCTCCGCCACCGAGAAGGCCCGCGGGCTGGCGACCCTCCCCTCCCCGATCTCCCGGGTGTCGTCCGGCTCGTCGTCGTTCGATGGCTCGGCTCGTCCCTGCCGGCTCGCGGTCCGCTCCTCGCGCCGTTCGGCCGTGGAGTCCGGCACGGCCGCCGCCTTCGACTCGTCCGTCTCCTCGTCCGGCCCGGGCTCGGTCGCCGGCGCCGGGGCGATGCGCGCGACGTGCCGGCGCCAGAACTGGTCGAAGACGGCGTCGTAGACGGGCAGGTCTGCCCGGCGGCGACAGAACAGGGTCGAGCCGGCCGCATGAACCTGGGTCCGGTCGCCGATCTCGACGAGGGTGAGCGCACGGGCGAAGTCGAGAGCTCCGCGCACGTCGGTGGGCACGCCGGCGGACCGCAGGGCGCGCGTGAAGAGGACCGCGTTCCGCAGGAAGACCGTCCCGTCGAATGCGGCGAGGGGATCGACTGCGGGCGCGCGGCTGCCGGTCATGGGCGCTGGGCTGTCGGCCCCGGCCGGGCCGCCTCAGCTCCCTGCCGCGACGAGCTCGTCGAGGTATCCGGCGGCCGTCGCGCCGCGGATCCGGCGGACGTCCTCCTCGTACTTGAGGAGGACGCCCAGGGTCTCGTCGACGAGAGCCGGCGCGAGCTCGCGGGCGCCGAGGGCCAAGAGGGCGGCCGCCCAGTCGAGCGTCTCGGCCACCCCCGGCGCCTTCGTCAGGTCAGTCGAGCGCAGGCGGCCGACGAAGCCGACGACCTGGCCGGCCAGCCGCTCGGGCGTCGCCGGCACGCGGGCCAGGACGATCTCGATCTCCTTGGCCGCACTCGGATAGTCGATCCAGTGGTAGAGGCAACGCCGCTTCAGCGCGTCGTGGACCTCGCGCGTCCGGTTCGAGGTGAGGATCACCCGGGGCGGGAGCGTGGCCTTGACAGTGCCGATCTCGGGAATCGTCACCTGGAAGTCGGACAGGATCTCGAGGAGGTATGCCTCGAACTCCTCGTCGGCCCGGTCGATCTCGTCGATGAGGAGCACGGGTGCGCTGCCGTCGGTAGCCTCCAGGGCCTGGAGGAGCGGCCGCTTGAGCAGGAACGCGGGCCCGAAGATGTCGTGCGCGGTCGCTCGCTCGATCTCGCCGCGCGCCTCGAGCAGCCGGATCTCCAGCATCTGGCGGGCGTAGTTCCACTCGTAGACGGCCGTCGTCACGTCCAGGCCCTCGTAGCACTGGAGCCTGATGAGGCGGGTGTCGAGCGTCTCGGCAAGCGTCTTGGCGAGCTGAGTCTTGCCCACGCCGGCCTCGCCCTCGAGAAGGAGGGGGCGTTCGAGCGCGAGAGCGAGGAAGACCGACGTCGCCAGGGAGCGGTCGGCGATGTAGTCGCGGGCGCGGAAGGCACCCTGGAGACCCGCGATCGTGGCCAGCTCCGCGGGCAGCGGCCGAATCTCATCCATCAGCCCGCGGCGACCTCCGCCAGGGCCGCCTCGAAGCCGTCGGCCATCAGCGCGATCTCGGCCTCGGTGATGACGAACGGCGGCGAGACCTGCAGGGCGACGCCGCGCAGCACCCGGCTCAGGATCCCGTGACGGCGCAGCGCGGCGGCCACGATCTCCGACGCGGCCGGGTTCGCGGCCAGAACGTCGGCGTCCAGCTCCACCGCCGCGGTCAGCCCCACCACCCGGGTCTCGCCGACGAGCGGCGCGTCGTCGAGGCGGCCGATCTCCCGGGCGAGCACCGGCTCGAGGGCACGCACGCGGCCCAGCAGGTCCTCGCGTTCGAGGATGTCCAGGTTGGCCAGCGCCGCGGCGCTCGCCGTGGCGTGCCCGGAGTACGTGTACCCATGGCGGAAGACCGCGCCCGAAACACCGTCCCAGAACGGTTCGGCCACGCGTCGCCCGATGAGGACGCCGCCGAGTGGCAGGTAGCCCGAGGTGACGCCCCTTGGCGAAGCAGATCATGTCCGGCGCAATCTCGTAGCGCTCGCTCGCGAACATCGTCCCCAGGCGACCGAAGCCGGTGATGACCTCGTCGGCGACGAGCAGCACGCCGTGGGCGTCGCAGAGCCGGGTGACTGCCTCCCAGTAGCCGTCCTCGGGCGGGATGACCCCGCCCGCCCCGATGACCGGCTCGCCGATGAACGCGGCGATCTCCTTCCCGCGGGCCTTGAAGAGATGCTCCAGCTCCTCGACGTCGTGGGCCGAGACCTGGATCGTGTCGCCCACCATCGGGCCGCCGTAGCCGGCCTGCATGGCCGGGATGCCGGCCAGGCCCGTGCCGAAACCGTGCATGCCGTGGTACGCGTGCTCGCGGCTGACGACGATCCGCTTCTCGGTGTGCCCGAGCGCGTCCCAGTAGCGGCGGGCGAGCTTCGCGGCGGTGTCGACGCCGTCCGAGCCACCCGAGCCGAAGAAGACGGTGGCGTCCTCCATCGGGGCGAGCGCCGCCAGCCGGTCGGCCAGCTCGAGGGTGGGCGCCGTGGCGAAGGCCCCGAAGTTCGAGTAGGCGGCAAGCGTCGCGAGCTGCTGGGCCGCCGCGTCGGCGATCTCCGTCCGGCCATGGCCGACGTTGCAGTACCAGAGCCCCGCCGTGGCGTCGAGGTAGCGGCGCCCATCGGCATCCTCGATCCAGGCCCCGGCGCCGCGCACCAGGACCAGCTCATGGTCCTGGACCTTGTGCATGTCGGCGAACGGGTGCCAGTAGCGGGAGGGCATTGAGCTGGTCGGCTCCTGCGGCGTGGGTGGCGGAGGGCGGTGAACGAACGGTGCGAGCACGGCGCGCATGTCGATAGTGCCCGACTGCGGGACTTCGTGTGTCGACCGTCCCGAGGGACGCCCTCGAGCTCTCTGCGCGGAGCGCCGCCCGCGGCTGGGAGTCGCCGGCCCGATGGGCGCCCGGCCCGGTACACTCGACGGGTGACCCGGCACGTCCCCGACCCTCCCGCTGAGATTCTCGCGGCCGCGCGCGCGCGCTCGGCTGCCCGCGCCGCTCGCGACTGGCCGCGCGCCGACGCCTTGCGCGCCGAGATCGAGGCGGCCGGCTGGAAGGTCGAGGACGCGGGGACGGCGTTCCGGCTCGAGCCGGCCACGCCGCCCACGGTCGAGGACGCGGGCGTCGTCCGCTACGGCGCCCCGGGCGACGTGCCGTCCGCGCTCGACGAGCCGCCCAGCGCTCGCTTCACGGTCGAGCTCGTCGCGGAGGACCGGCCGGATGACCTCTCCCGCATGCTCGCGGGGCTCCGCGCGCACGCCCCGGCCGGTACCCAGGTCGTGATCGTGGCCAACGCGCCGTCAGGCGCGCAGGAGGCACGACTCGCCGCACGGGAATCGGATCTCGATCTGATCGCCGGCATGACCCCCGAGGTGGTCTGGACGAGCGAGCGCCTCGGCCATGCTGCGGCCCGCAACCTCGGCCTGCGACGGGCGGCAGGCGCGATCGTCGTCCTCGCGGACGGCACGATCGAGCCCACCGGCGACCCCCTTACCCCGCTCGAAGCGACGCTCGCCGACCCCGGGATCGCCGTCGCCGGCGCCTTCGGCCTCGTCGCCGCCGACCTGCGCCGCTTCGCGAGCGCCCCCGGACCCGACGTCGACGCGATCGAGCTCTGCTGGCTCGCGTTCCGGCGCGACGACCTCGCCGACCCTCGGCCCCCTCGACGAGAAGCTCGCGGTCGAGGACCACCTCGGCACCTGGTGGAGTCTCGCTCTCCGCGCCGGCGCCGATGACGGAACCCCGCCCCGGGCGGCACGGCGCCTCGACCTGCCCCTGGCACGCCACGCCGATCACGGGCGGACCAGCCTGCCGGCGGAGCAGCGCGACCGCCTCGTCAAGCGGAGCTTCTATCGCCTCCTCGACCGCTTCGGCCACCGCCCCGACCTGCTGTCGGGTGTCCCTGCCGACCGGCCCCTCGACCGCCGCTGAGTCCTGAGGCCACGACGTGGTCCCATCCGCTCGGCATCCCCGGACGAAGAAGAGGGCGTGGACGTCGTCGCCTTCGCCCTTCCCATCGCCCGGCCCTTCCCCGGCCCAGGACCCGCCGGTGTCCGTTGGTATACTCCGCCGGGCCGTCCGGGCGCGGCCCCTTCGGGCTTGGCAGACGCAGCACGCCGGGCCCGTCAGAGGGCGACGACGGAGCCGCGCGTGACCGACCAACCCCTTGCCACGCTCCAGGCCGAACAGCGCGCCGAAGACGCCGCTCTTCTCCTGCGAATCCGCGACGGGGACGAACGGGCGATCGAGACGCTCTACGCGCGGTACTCCGGGCCGCTGTACTCGCTGGCGTACCGTGTCACCGGCGCCGACCGGTATGCCCAGGACGTGGTCCAGGAAGTATTCGTCGCCCTCTGGAAGGACGCCGGCCGCTACGACCCGAGCCGCGGAGCATTGTCGTCCTGGCTCTTCGCCCTGGCGCGCCACAAGGCGATCGACCTGGTTCGCAAGGAGGCGAACGTTCGCAAGCACACCGCGGACGTCGACCTGGAGTTCCGGGAGGCCGACGACGACGTCGACCAGGAAGCATGGCTGCGCGTTCGCCGGGATGCCGTGCGGGCCGCGATCACGCAGCTGCCCGAGGCGCAGCGCACCGCCCTCGAGCTCGCCTTCTTTGCCGGACTCACCCACGTCGAGGTCGCCGAACAGCTCGACATCCCGCTGGGCACGGCGAAGACGCGGATTCGCACCGCCCTCCTGCGGCTCCGTGACATCCTGGGTCCGAGCGTATCGGAGACCGACCCCCGAGAGACACCGTGGATCACCGAGCCGTCCGCGAGCTAGCCGCCGGCGCGGCGCTCGACGACCTCGACCCCAGGGAACGGCTCTCCCTGCGCGCGCATCTCGCCGCCTGCGGCCCCTGTCGAGCCGACGCGACGGCCCTGGCCGACACGGCCGGGCTGATGGCCCTCGCCGCACCCATGCGCATGCCCCCGGCCTCGCTCCGCGCCGGCGTCATGGCCGCGATCACGGCGGCAGACCGACGACAGAGCGACGTCCCGGCGGGCGTCCTGGACCTCGAGACCCTCCGCCGCGACCGCGCCCGCTATCGCCGCCTGTCGTTCGCCGGGTTCGCCGTCGCCGCGGCGCTGGCGATCGCGGTCGCCGGACTGAGCACCTCGGCCATCGGCCTCCGGCGCGACCTCGACGACGCCGCGGTGGAGCGGGACGCGGCGGTCGCCCAGCTCGCCACCACCGACGCGGCGATGTCCGTCGTCCTGGCGCCGGACCATGCCACGGCGACCCTGACGCCCGGGCCCATGGCGAGCGGCGCCACGGTCTACGTCGTCTTCCGCCCCGGGACGACCGAAGCGTGGCTGATGGCAGGGCAGCTGCCTGCGCCGCCTGCTGGCAGCGTGTACCAGCTCTGGTCGGCCGACGCCTCGGGGGTCCATGCCCTCGCAACGTTCACCTGCGACATGTCCCACTCCTGCCTGGCGCCGTTCGGCACCGACCTGTCCGGCGCAACGGCGGCGATGATCACGCTGGAGCCCGCCGGCGGAGCGCAGGGTGAGCCGGGACCGCAGGTGGCCTTCGGCGAGCTGCAGAGCTGACAGTCGTCCCGGGCAGGTCGTCCCGGCGATCGTCGGAGCCGGCGCGCGGCCGTCCGACGGGCGCCCCCTCCAGCGCCAGGAGAGCGCGCTTGCGGTCCGACGCCGCCGGCATACCCGACGAGTGATCCGTCGGCACCCACCACGCGATGGCACGGCACGACGATCGAGATCGGGTTCCTCGCCACCGCCGCGCCGACGGCGCGGGCCGCGCCGGGCATCCCCAGGCGGGCGGCCAGCTCCCCGTACGTCCGCGTCTCCCCGCGCGGGATGGCCCGGAGCTCCTGCCAGACGCGCCGCTGGAATGCCGTCCCGCCGCGGACCGAGCTGGGGATCTCGCCCGGCACCGGACCGCCGGCCAGCGTTGCGTCCAGCGCGGCCCCGATCGCCGCGAACGCCTCGGGATCCTCGATCCACGCCGGGTCGATGGACGGCCCGCGCCGGTGCCCGGGGAAGAAGCAGCCGGTCAGAACCGTGGCGCCGGCGGGCGCTCGCTCACCGACCAGGAGAAGCGAGCCCAGCGGGCTGGCGTGGTGCGCGTACAGGATGGCGTTCATCGGTGATCTCCGCTGTCGTGGGGGCGCTGCTGAGGGGACGCGAGGTTGACGGGCGCCGCCTCGAGCGACGCCCAGAGGTGGTGGACGGCGTACGAGCGCCAGGGTCGCCAGGGCGCGGCCAGGTCGGCCAGCCCGCGCGCGTCGCCGGGCCCGCCACGTCGGGTGACAGCCTGGCGGAGAGCGACATCACCGGGCAGGAACACGTCCGGGTCGGCGAGCGCCCGCATCGCGACGTAGGCCGCCGTCCACGGCCCGATCCCCCTGAAAGCGCGCAGCCGGCGGGTCGCCGCCTCGCGATCCGCGCCGGCGTCGAGGACCAGCGCGCCCGTCGCGAGCGCCTCCGCGACGGCGTGGAGTGCCGCGCGCCGCGGGGCAGGCCCGGGCAAGGTCGCCGGGTCGATCGCGGCGAGGTCGGCGGCCGAGGGGAAGAGGTGCGTCACCGCGCCCTGGGGTGTCGGCAGGGGCGACCCGTGCGCTTCCACGAGACGGCCCGCGAGCGTCCGGGCCGCGGCAACCGTGATCCCCTGCCCCAGCACGGCCCGGGCCGCCAATTCGGAAGCGTCGGCCGCGCCGGGCGAGCGCCGGCCGGGCGTTCGGCGAACGAGATCGGCGAGCAATGGCTGCCCGCCCAGGGTCTCGTCCACGGCGACGGGATCGGCGTCCAGGTCCAGCAGCCGACGACACCGCGCCACGGCCGGGGCGAGGTCCCGCGGGTCGGCCAGGGCCAGCGCACACCGAACCGTGGCGCCGTCGTCGGCCAGCTCCACGATCGCCGGCCCGTGCGGAAGCCGAAGGCTGCGGCGGTAGATGCCGTCCACGACCTCCTCCACGCCGGGCACCGCGCGGACGGCGAGGAAGCGGAGGAGCTCCGGCCAGGCGAACGGCGCCCGGCGAGCCAGGCGCAGGACGATCCGACCGCTCGGAGCCACCTCCCCCGGGCGGCGCGCCTCGCGCAGGGCGGTGGGCGCGAGCGCGAAGACCTCGGCGATCGTGGCGTTGAACTGGCGCAGGGAGCCGAACCCGGCCGCAAACGCGACGTCGGTGACCGGCAGGTCGGTGGTCTCCAGGAGGAGGCGGGCGACGTGAGCCCGCTGGGCCCGCGCGAGGGCCAGCGGCCCGGCCCCGAGATCGGCCCGGAGATGGCGGCGCACCTGCCGGTCGCTGTACCCGAGGTGGTCGGCGAGGCCGGGCACGCCCTCGCGATCCACGACCCCGTCGGCGATGAGACGCATGGCCCGGCCCGCCACGTCCGCCACGAGGTCCCACGCCGGCGAGCCGGGGACAGCCCCGGGAATGCACCGCTTGCACGCCCGGAAGCCGGCCTCCTGGGCCGCGGCGGCCGTCGGGAAGAAGCGGACGTGCTCCACCTTCGGCGTGGTCGCCGGGCAGCTGGGCCGGCAGTAGATGCCGGTGGACGTGACGCCCGTGAAGAACCGACCATCGAACCGCGGGTCGCGGCTCTGGACGGCGCGGTAGCGGGCGGCGAAGTCGAGATCGAGGACCATGCCCGCAGGATCGCACCTGCGCGTGCCCGACGCTCGCGGGTTTCGGACATTGCGAGCGGACGCGGCCGGGGTCGCGGTGCGGATCTTCGCCGCCCCCCGCCGCCGCCTGCCCCCGGCCGGGATCAGCGGATCGCGCCGCCGAACATCACGGCGCCAACCACGACGACCGCGAGGGCGACCACACCGAGCAGCCGCGCGATGCCCGACGAGGCGCCGATCGGCCGCCGCGATCCCCCGGCTCGTGGCCGTCGCGCCCCCAGGCCCGCCCGGCGCCGCGGGCTGCTGCCAGTAGAGCGCGAGGGTCGATCGAATTGGCGGCAGGACGAAGCCGAGCCAGAGCCCGGCGAGCAGCCCCCCGACGTGCGCCGCATTGTCGATCCCCGCCCCGAGCGCGTCGAACCCGAAGCCGATCACGAGGTTGAGAACGACCAGGCCGCCGATCTGGCCCATGATGGCCCGGCCCCTGCGGTCCAGGACCGGGCGGTGAACCACGCTGACCGCCAGCAGCACGCCGCACAACCCGAAGATCGCCCCGGATGCGCCGACACTGGGCGCGGGACCGCCCAGGAGGAAGCTGGCCGCGGAACCCGCCGCGGCCGTCAGCGCGTAGAGGAGCAGGAACCGCAGGGAGCCGTACAGCTGTTCCACGAGGGGGCCGACGAGGTACAGGAAGTACATGTTGAAGAGGAGATGGAGCAGGCTCCCGTGCACGAGCACGGGCGTGACGAGGCGCCACCACTCCCCTGCCGCGAGCCCCTCCTTGTCGAGCCAGAGCGCCGTCAGGAGGTCGCTGCCGGCCGGCTGGAGGGCGACGAGGGAGATGACGGCCGTGATGGCGATGATCCAGTACGTCGCGAGGGGCCGCGCGTCGTCCGCCCGGCTGCGCGAGAAGTAGCGGCCCGCGGCGCGCGTGTCGCCCAGCTCCTTGTTGAGCCAGCCCAGGCGCGAGGCGATCTCGGCCCGGTCCTGGGCGGGGGCACGGCGCTCCGCCTCCCGGTAGGCGTCGCGGGCTCCCTTGAGGTCCCCGTCGCGGACGAGCGCCGCGGCTACCTGCCGGTAGGCTCGGTAGGTGACCGGGTTCTCGGGGAGCCGGGTCGCCTGCTCCCAGCACTGCCGAGCTCCCTCCTCGTCGTCGAGCCGGTAGAGCGCCTCACCCGCCCCGACGAGGGCCGCCGCCGTCAGGCCGGGGTCGGGCATGCCCACGAGGCGCGCATAGTAGGCCCGGGCCTGCGCGTAGTCGCCCGTCGCGAGCAGCTCGTCCGCGCGCGCCAGGAGCGCGGCGGCCGTCGCCCGGTCGAGGGGGCCGGAGGGGATGGGGTCCGTCGCCGCCGGGAGGGTCATGGCGGCGACCGTACCAGATGGGCCGTCCGGGCGCCGCGGGGTAGACTCGGGACATGTGCGGACGGTTCACGCAGCAGCGGCCGAGCGCCGAGCTGGCTGCCCTGTTCGGCGCCGAGGACCTGGCCGAGAGCCCGGGCGATCGCTACAACCTTGCGCCCCAGCAGCTCGGCCTCGTGGTCGTCGAGCGCGACGACCTGCGTCGGGCGATCGTCCCCTACCGCTGGGGCCTGGTCCCTTCATGGGCCAAGGACGCCCGGATCGGCAACCGGCTGATCAACGCCCGAGCGGAGACCGTGGCCACGACACCGGCCTTCCGCGCCTCGTTCCAGAAGCGGCGCTGCATCGTCCCGGCGGACGGCTTCTACGAGTGGGAGCGGATGACCCCCGAGATCCGCCAGCCGAACCTGATCCACCGCGCGGACAACGAGCCGATGGCCTTCGCGGGGCTCTGGTCGATCTGGCGCGACCCCACGCTGCCGGACGCGGAGCCGACCCGCACCTTCACGATCATCACGACGACCGCGAATGCCACGCTCCAGCCGATCCACGATCGAATGCCGGTCATCCTCCCCGCGTCGGCGTGGGCGACGTGGCTGGCCCCGGCGCCCCCCGATCCCGGGGAGCTGCTCGCCCTCCTGCGTCCCGCGCCGGACGACCTGCTCGAGCGGTATCCCGTCTCGAAGCGGGTCAACAACGCGCGCAACGAGGGCCCGGACCTCGTGATCCCGCTGGGCCCACTCGGTCGCGACCCCGGCTCGCCGCCACTCGTCTGACCCGGCCCCGGCAGGACGGCTCAGCCGCTGGCAGCCTCCCAGCCGCCCGCGCTCGTCGCGGCGCGGAAGGCCTCGGCAGGAGCGATCCCTCGGTCGAGCGCGGCCGCGTAGCGTCCGACGAGCCGCGCGAAGGCACCGTCGCGATCGTCCACGGGAGCCTCGAAGAGCGTCGCGGCGGCATAGGCCGGGTCAACGACGACACCCGGCTGGGCAACGACCACGAGCGTGGCGCCGGCGAAGGCCGCGGCCTCCGCGACGACGACCGTCCCCGCCTCGCCGAGCGGCTCGACGGCCACCAGCACGCGGTAGTCGCGCAGGTACCGCAGTCCCAGGGCGACGTCAGCGGGCTCGAGGGTCATCGCCGATGACGATCCGGACGCAGTCCACGGCGGCGGCTCGCTCGCCTCGTCGCCGATCGCGCTCTCTCCATCGGCCAGCAGGATCGAGCTGACGTCGAGGTCCTCCTCGGATGCGTCGACGTCGGCCATCACCAGTGACGTCGGCCGGGACGGATCGCGCAGTGCCGCGAGGTGGCCGATCCCGGCCCGCCCGAGGGCCAGGAGCAGCTCCTCTCCTGCCCCGTCCTCGCCCACCTTCGTGACGATCTCGACCGCCGCGCCGTCCGCGGCGGCCGCCGCTGCGATCCCCTGGGCAGCGCCGACCGCCTCCCCGGGACCTGCCGAGGTCGTGCGGAGGGCGGCGAGGCCGACGACGACGATCACGTGGTCAGCGTAGCAGGGCGCATCGCGGCGGCGGCAGCGCGAGACATGCACGAGACGTCGGAAGGATCCAACCGTCCGTGGCAAGGCCCCGGGGGGCCAACTCCGTGAAAGGATCCGGTCGCCACCACACTGCGTTCGGAGGCCGACTCGGTCGCAAGTGGCATCGCGGCGTCGACGGAGTGCTCGCCGGGATTCCTCCCTGGAGCTGCTCGGGCGGACGTCCGGTCAGCCTCCCGGCGTCTCGGTGGGCTTGGGGTCTTGCCGGGCTCCGGCGTCTCGGTAGGCGGGGCGACTCGGTGGTCGAGCGTCGCCGTGGGACGAGGGGTCGCAGTGGGCCGCGGGGTCGACGTCGGGCGGGGCGTGGCGCTCGCCTTCGGCGTCGACGCGGGGGATGCCTTGGCTCGGGTGTCTCGCTGGCGTCAGGGCTTCCGCTGGCCTCGGGCGACTCGCTGGCCTCGGGGCTCGGGCTCGCGAAGCGAGGGCGACGTCGACGGCGCTACGGGCTCGGCGAGGTCACCACGGGAGCTCGGGCTCGTCGCCTGGGTCGGCGCCGCCGTCTCGCTCGGCCGGCCGACGAGTCCGCCGAGCGCACCGACCCCGATGGCCCCGGCACCGAGCGCGGCAACCATGGCCACCGCCACGAGCGCCATGGCCGGCGCGCGGACCGCCATCGGGCGCCCGCCGGTCCAGGCGACCCGCCAGAGATCACCGAACGCCGCGACCACGCCCAGGATCGCGCCTCGACGCGCAGCGGCCGCCGCGGCCGCAACCGGACGCGGCGACGGCTCCGCGGCGATCGCGGCCATGACCCGGTCGGTGAAGTCGGTGCTCGGGGCGACGTCGTCGGTCGCAGCGAGCCACTCCAGCTCGCGGGCGGTCGCCATGGCGCGGGCCTGCTCGCCCGCGGTGGCGTCGTCGAGCTCATCGGGCCGGAAGCGATCGGGCCGGCGCCAGGACTCGCCCATCAGGCAACCCCTTCCGGCTCGAGTGCGCGACGCAACCGCTCAAGGCCGCGATGAAGGTGCGTCTTGACGGTTCCGAGCGGTCGGTCGGCCTGGACCGCGATCTCGGCCAGGGAGAGCTCCGCGAAGAAGCGCAGGATCACGACCTCGCGGTAGGGCTCGTCGAGCCCGGCCACCGCGGTCCGGATCGCGGCCGCCCGTTCGGCCCGAACAGCCAGGTGGGCGGGATCCGCGGCGCTTCCGAGCACGGCCGTCAGCGCTGCGTCGCCGATCGTGTCGCGACCCCCGGAGCCGGTGTCCGGCCGCCTGGACCGGGCTGGGGTCGATCCAGGCGACCGGGCGGCGGCGACCCGCCCGGCGCACGGCGATGCGCGTCGCGATGCGAGCGAGCCACGCCCCGAACGGTCCCTCGCCGCGCCAGGTCCCGAGCGCGCGATAGGCAGTCACGAAGGCCTCCTGGGAGGCGTCCTCTGCCTCGTGAAGGTCGCCGAGGATCCGGTAGCAGCTCCGGATGATCGCCCTCGACTCCCGCTCCACGAGGACGCGGAAAGCGTCGGCATCTCCGGCCAGGACTGCGGCGACGACGCGGCGAGCCTCCGGGTCGTCCCGGGGGCTCGCGTCGGGCCGCCGGAGATCGTGCGCGGTGTCGATCGGACCGTCTCCTGCGGGGTGTCGCCCGCCGGGCGACGCTCCGGGAGAGACGATACGCCGCCACGGGAGCCCGCGTGATCGCATCGTCGTCATCTCGGTCGTCATCGCCCGGCGGGCTGGGTGGGTACGGGCTGGGTCAGTCGTCGCCGCCCTTGCCGCCGCTGTCGTCGCCGGGCGAGCTCGTGGGCTCGGCGGTCTCGGCGGGCTCCGGCGACTCCGTCGGCTCCGCCGTCTCGTTCGGCTCGGCGGTCTCGTCGGGCTCGGGCGACTCCGTGGGCTCGGCGGTCGCGGTCGGCTCTGGTGGTCGCGCTCGGCGAGGCCGACGCGGTGGGCTCGACCGTCTCCTTCGGCTCGGCCGTCTCGTTCACGTCGGGGCTCTGCGTCGCCTCGGCCGACTGGGTGGGCTCGACCGAAGGGTCGTCCGTGGCGAACGTTGCCACCGGCGTCGCGTCCGCCGAAGCCGGGGCGAAGACCGCGTTGGCGGCGAAGGCCGCGCCGGCGACGAGGAAGACGGAGACTGCTGCGGCGGCCGCGCCGCGGATGATGTTCGGTCGGTAGCGATCCATGGTCGAGGTTCCTTTCAGGGTGCGTAGCGGGCCGGTGGACTCCGGACTCCGCGCCGCCGGTCGATCTGACCGGCCCGCTACTCCCCTGAGACGGAAACCCCGCCAAAGGTTTCAGCCTGGCGCCGACCTACTCGTCGCTCGCCACCGCTGCCTGCGTCCTCGTCCCGGATCACCTCGAGCTCGCCCAGCCCGAGCGCCTCGACGTCCGCCGTCACCGCGTCCGCGTCGCCGACGAGGACGATGCCGAGACGGTCGAGGTCCAGGTGATCGCGGGCCGCCGCCAGCACGTCGGCGGCGGACACCGCCTCGATCGCGGGCCGGTACTTCTCCAGCTCGTCGTCGGGCAGGCCGTGGGTGACGATCCCGCTGACGGCGCTGACGACGGGGCCGGGCGTCTCGAAGCGGAGCGGGAAGACACCCACGAGGTAGTCGCGGGCGGCCCGCAGCTCGGCCTCGGTCGGCGCGCTCTCCCGCATTCGTCGGAGCTCGGCGACGAGATCGGCGAGGGCCGGGGCCGTCGCGTCGGTGTTGACCGCGGCCCGGGCGGTGAACGGCCCGGCCTGGCGGCGCAGGTCGAACGCGGCGCCGGCACCGTACGTGTAGCCCTTCTCCTCGCGCAGCTTCATGTTGAGCCGGCTGTTGAACAGGCCGCCCAGGATCGCCGACATCACCGCGACAGCATGGAAGTCCGGTGTGCGCCGGGACAGGCCGCGATGGCCGACCCGCAGCTCGGACTGGACCGAGCCGGCCCGGTGCACCACGCGGACCACCGGGCGATCGAGCCGCCCGGCATCCGTCGGCGCCGGCGCCGCGGCTGCCCCTGGAGCTGGGGCCAGATCGCCGAGCAGCGGCTCCAGGATCGCCGCCAGGTCGATGCCCGCCAGGTCGCCGCCGATGACCAGGGCGGTGCGCTGGAATCCGGCCCAGCTCGCCCAGGCATTCCCGACGACGTCCGCGTCGACGGCGGCAACGGTGTCGCGCAATCCGCCGGCCGGGCGGGCGTAGGGGCTCGCCGGATCGTAGATCGTGGCCAGGAAGACCTCGTCCGCCCGGCGCGCTGGATCCGCCTTCGCCTGGAGCAGGTCGTTGAGGCGCTGGTCGCGCAGGCGCTCCACCTCGCGGGGTGGGAAGGCAGGCTCGCGGACGATCTCCGCCAGGAGCTCCAGCGCGGGCGCGAGGCGCTCGGCCGGAACCTCCACCCCGACGACCGTCGCGTCCCAGCCGGCCTCGGCGCGCAGCGATGCCCCGAGGCGCTCGGCGGCCTCGACGAGGGCGAGGGCATCCCGGCGCCGCGTCCCCTCGGTCAGCGAGCGGGCGGCCAGGATCGTCACGCCGCCCAGCGCGGCGGGCTCGTCGACGGCGCCCATCGGCAGGATCAGGCTGGCGGTGACGAGAGGTCGGCCGGGAAGGTGGACGAAGCGGATCGGCAGGCCGCCCGACAGGCGACCCGTTTCGACCGCGGGGAAGGTGAATGGCCGTGGCGTCCCGGGGACGGGTCGCGTGCCGAGCGCCGCCTCCAGCGGATCGAGCGCGCTCATGCCTCTCCCTCCGTGGTCTCGTCCCCGGTTGGCCCGCCCGGGCCATCCCCGGCGCCATTGCCGGCGTTCCCGGCCTCCTCGCCGTCGGCGGCGGCCGCACCGGAGGCCGGCACGTACGTCAGGACGACCCGGTTGTGCTCGACGAGCAGCGCCGCACACGCTTCGCGCACGTCCGCCGGGCCTGCGGCAAGGTAGCGCTCGAGCTGGCGGTTGATCTCGTCGGGCTCGTCGAGGAGGGTGGCGAACATGCTCAGCCGGTCGGCGCGCTCGGCGACGCGCTGGAGTGACCCGAGCTCGTCGGTCTCGATCAGCGCTTTCGCCCGGACCAGCTCGTCGGCGGTCACGTCCTCGGCCGCAAGGCGGGCCACCTCCTCGAAGAAGGCAGCCTCGACGGCCTCGATGGTCGCGTCCGGCCGGACGGTCGCCCAGCCCATGAAGACGGACGGTCCGGACGAGAACGGGAGGAGGAACATCGTGACGTCCTGGGCGATGCGGCCCTCACGCACGAGGCGGCGGTGGAGGCGGCTGCCCTTGCCGCCGGCCAGCACCTGCGCCGCGATCTCCAGCGCATAGAGGCGCTCGTCGCCGAGCTGCGGCGCCCGCCATGCGACGTAGATCCGCGGCAGCGGGACCTGGTCCTCGACGGTCTCGCGGCGCTCGCCGCCGAGCGTCATGGGTAGCGGATCCACCGCAAACGGCGGGATGGCCGGGTTGGCCGGGATCGGCCCGAAGTACTGCTCCACCCAGGCCCGCGCCCGGGCGGGCTCCACGTCGCCAACGATCGAGAGCACCGCGTTGTTGGGCGCATACCAGGTCCGGAAGAAGGCGCTCACATCCTCGACGGTCGCGGCGTCGAGGTCCTCCATCGAACCGATCGTGGGGTGGTGGTACGGGTGGTCCGGCGGGTAGAGATGGCCGAGGAGCTTCTCCTGCCACGTGCCGTACGGCTGGTTGTCGTAGCTGTTGCGCTTCTCGTTCTTGACCACCGCACGCTGGTTGTCGAGGTTCTCCTGGCTCAGCGCCTCGAGCAGCGTCGCGAGACGATCGGCCTCCAGCCAGATGGCCAGCTCCAGCTGGTGGGACGGCATCGTCTCGAAGTAGTTGGTGCGGTCGAGCCAGGTCGTGCCGTTCATCGTCCCGCCGGCTGCCTGGACGAGCGCGATGTGCTCGGCCTTCGCCACGTGGCGGCTGCCCTGGAACATCACGTGCTCGAACAGGTGGGCGAACCCAGTCCGGCCCTCCTGCTCGTGCTTGCTCCCGACGTCGTACCACACGTTCACCGCCACCACCGGGACCAGGTGGTCTTCGCTGATGATGAGACGGAGCCCGTTGGGGAGCAGCTCGTCGGTGAAGGAGATGGCGGGGACTGACATGCGGGCCTCGAATGCTGGTGGGGTCGATGCGAACGCGGTGCCCGCGATTGTATCGGCGGGTGACGGCGAGAGGACGCAGCGGCCGGGGGCCCTGGCCACACGGGCGACCTCTTGACATTCTCGGGCACCAATGTTAGATTTTCGTCTAACATCAGGACGACACGAGAGGAACAGTCATGGCACGCCCCGCCCGGACCCCCGTACCGCCGACGCCGAAGCGAGGTCTCGTGCGCAACATCAGCGGCACCCCGTCCGCGGTGCCCGCGGCCGCGCCCGAGGTGATCCTGGAGGCGCGACCCGCGATCGACTTCCTGGTCAGCATGATGCTCGACACGGACTCCGAGCTGCTCCCCGCAGACCGCGCCTGGTACGACGAGTCGCGGGCGTCGCTGTCGGACGCGCTGCGTCGTGACCTCGCCCGCGTCCTCGGCGACGAGCAGCACGGCAAGGGCATCGGCGCGGCAATCGTGCCCCTGGCCGTCGAGGATCCCACGGTTCGGTCGTCGGCCGACGTCGTCGCCCTGGCCGGGCGGCTCGCCGCCCGGGACCTCCTCGGAGCGAGCGGCGACCACGAGGAGCTGAAGGAAGCGGTTGCCCTCTCCGGGCGCGTCCTGGACGGCGAACGAGAGCTGCGGGACGAGGCCGTGGCCCTGTGGCCCGAGGAGTACCGCGCCGCGATCGGCCGTCTCCTCGACGATCCCGAGGGAGAGCTGCGGGCGCTCCGCCGCGTGCTCCGCGCCTGGCGCGAGCGCTTCGAGCCGATCGAGGCCCGAGTCGCCCGCATGGAGGAGCGCGACGTGGCCGGCCGCCGGGCCGATCTCGGCCGCCTGCCCCTCGCCGACTTCGTCGAGCAGGTCACCGGTGGCGTGCGCTGGGTCCCCGACGCGGGAACGCGACGCCTCTACCTGAGCCCGAGCTACTTCACGCGGCCCTACAACTACGTCTTCGGCGGCTACGACTGGCACATGTTCGCCTACCCGCTCGCCGAGGCCGCCCTCGACGGCGACCGTGGTGCGGTGCCGGCCGCCAGCGTCCGGCTCTTCAAGGCGCTGGGCGACGAGAGCCGCCTGCGGATCCTCAACCTCCTTGCCTCGGGCGACCTCTACCTGACCGAGATCGCCGACCGGATGGGGCTCTCCAAGCCCACCGTCAGCCACCACCTGGCGCTGCTTCGGGCGGCGGGACTCGTGACGATCACCGAGGCCGGCGCCCTCACCTACTACAGCCTCCGCCGCGACCGGATCGCGGACGCGGGCCTCGAGCTCACCCGCCTCGTGGGCGGGCCCACCCAGTAACAGGCGCCGCCGGGCTCCACCCCAGTGGATCGGCGGCCACGCGAGTTAGATGATCATCGAACGGAGGGACGACGGGGTGCACACGAATGATGGGCTCAGCCCATCGCCGACAAGGACCGCGATCTTCACGGGCGAGGGGATGAACGCGATGGGCCACGAGATCGACTTCCGGATGCGGCGCCTCGAAGCCGAGGCAGGCCGCGAGCGGCTGGCCGTCCGGCGCGACGGCGTCCGCCAGCACGTCGGCCATGCGCTCATGGCCCTGGGCCGAGCGATCCACGGGATCGAGACCGGAGCACGCTTCGCGGCCGGCGCTCGACGCTCGCTGAGAACGCGTCCGGGCTGGCCGGCAGATTCGTCCGGCAGTCCTGCGGGATCTCGCACCACGCGAAGGGGCGCCACTGGCGCCCCTTCCGTGCGTCAGACGGGCAGGAGCACCAGGATCAGCGCGCCGGCGACGCCGATCGCGCCGCCCGCCAGGGAGATCGCGACGGCCTTTGTCCGGTCCGCCCGACGCGCCGCCGCGTCGTCCACCCGCTCCGCCGTGCCGAGGGGCCCCGAAGTTGCGGACACCGGCCGCGCCGTAGGCGGCACAGAACCGGAAGTGCGCCTGGAGGAACCCGACCGCACTGATCGCCAGCGGGATCGCGACGAGCCAGCGTGTCGCGACCGGGGCGTCGACGAGAAGAAGCACGGCGGCCAATAGTGCGGCGGCGCCCAGCCCGACGATGCCCGTCCGGCGGCGACGGGCGATCTCGGCCGGCCCGATGTTGCAGGCACCAGGGTGGTATCCGTCGGCCGGAGTGGTGAAGACGATCTGCGGCATGCTCATGACCGTGATTCGGCGGCCGCGCCTCGACGGATTGGTGCGGGCGACGCGCAGGGCGCGGCCGGGCTGTGCGGGGCGGCACCGGCTCACGGAAGCAGGCTGACGCTCCAGACCTGCTCGAGCACGTGCTTCCCGTCGGTCGTCGGCGTGATGAGGTTCGGCTGTGCCTGGTCCATGACGATGTACGGGTGGAGCCGGACCTGGACGAGCCTCGTGCCGACGAAGGTCAGCTCGGGCAGCACTCCCTCCTGGGTCTGGCGGCTCCAGTCCTGGCCGAACAGGAAGTTGCCGTGGCTGGAGATCACGACACGTGATCCGCGTTCGCCCTTCGTGATCGCGATCGCCGACGACCAGTGCGTCCCGTGGCCGATGACATGATCCGCACCGGCGTCCCAGAAGAGCGCCATCTGCTCCTTCTGGCGGGCGGTGAACTCGGCGTGGTACTCCGGCCACGCCCACTGCGGGACGACGATCACCACGTCGGCGACCTTGCGGGCGGCCGAGATGGAGGCCCGGACGTTCGCCTCGGTCAGCCAGGCCACGCCGGGAGTCCCGGACCCGGCCTTCGCCGAGCCCGGGATCTCGTTGAAGCCGACGAACGCGAAGCGGACGCCACGGACGTCGATCACGGCCGGCTTGCGCGCCTGGGCCAGGTTCATCCCGGCGCCGAATCGGCGCACCCCGGCGTCGTCGAGGAGGTCCATCGTCTCCTGCAGGGCGTCGACGCCCTGGTCGGTGAGGTGGTTGGAGGCCAGGGTCACGACGTCGATCCCCGACCGGGCCAGCAGCGGAGCCACCTTCGGGTCGATGGAGAACACCGTCCCCGTGTCGTGCTGGACGAAGTCGCTGGTCATGGGGCACTCGAAGTCGCCGAGGGTCAGCTCGGCGTCGCTGATCAGGGTTCGCACGGCGCCGGCGTTGCCGGAGCGGACCGCCTTCACCACCGGCCAGCCGTTGCCGTCGGGGCCGTCGAAGCGACGGTCGATACCGATGCCCGTATAGCGGGCGGTGCCGCCGTCGAGAACCCAGTCCCAACCCTTCTTCTTCGTGTTCGCCCAGTAGCTGACGCCGCGATCGGGGCACGTCTCGCCGGTCGAGATGATCGTCCGCACCTCGGCGGTGTCGAAGCCGGCCCAGGCGGCCGGGAGGTTCGCCACGGTCGCGGTCACCGGGTACGGCTTCGAGCGGAAGCGAGGGGCGCCGAACAGGTCCGCGTCGCCGACCCTGAGCACCTTCACCCGCGGCGTGACGAGCGCTGCCGGCAGGAGGCCGAGGCGGGGCTTGCGGGCGCGGACGGCATTCGTGATCGCGCCCGCCTTGACGCAGGCGCCGGTGTCGGCGACCACGGGGTTGCCGTCGAGGGCGAGCTCGTCGAGCCCGCACGGGACCGCCACGCGGCCGGCGGCGAGCTCCTTCGCCAGCTGGGCCACCGTCAGGCTCTCGCGCAGGTCGCGCACGTCGGCAACGAGCGCTAGCGGAAGGTCGCCGGAATCGGCACTCGGGGAAGGCTCGCTCGTGGCGGGGGGCGACGGATCCGGCGTGACGGCCGCCGGCTGCCCGCCCGTGGTCGGGTCGGCGCTTCGGACCACGGCGTCGGACGCGCTCGGGCCGAGCGAGGCGGGCGAGCCGGGCGAGCCGCCCGCGAAGACTGCCGCGCCGACCAGGAGGCCGACGCCGACGACGGCGAGAAGGGTCACCGTGATGCCCGTCATCGGCCATCGCCCGCCGGGTCCACCACGCGACCCCGAGGGTCCGGTGCCGGGCCGGGGCGGGGGTGTTCGCCCGAACCCTGTTCCAGCGCGGTGGACGCCGCGCTGCGCTCCCGACCCGGGAAGCGGGCGCGCCATCGGGGAGCGGCGGGGCGGCTGGCGAGGAGGCATCGACGGCATTGTCGCGCACCCGCAGGGCAGCGTCGCTCAGTCGCCGACCTTGTACGGGTACGTGACCCAGCCATGGGCGAGCGCCGCGTAGTGGTCCGGCTCGAGCGCGACCCGCGACCGGCCCGGCTTGTAGTGGATCACCGCGCTCATCGGCCGACCACCGGCGACGCGGATCCGCTCGAAGACCGCGGCCATCGTCTCGCCGGTCTCCCAGACCTCGTCGACCACGAGAATGTCCTGGTCGCGCAGCAGGGCCGCGTCGGGGAAGTGGCCGAAGCGCGGCGCCTCGTGGGTCTGCCCGCCGGTCGTGTAGAACTCGACGCCCGCGACCAGGATCTCGCGCAGATCGAGCCGATACGCCAGCATCCCGGCCGGCACGAGCCCGCCCCGCGTGATCGCGACGACGAGGTCGTAGTCGGTCCCGACCTTCCCCGCAAGCACGCCGACCAGGCGGTCCAGCTCCTCCCACGTGACGTCGAGCGGCTCGGGATCCTGCACAGGGCCTCCTCGGGTACGGCAGACGCCAGGCGGCGCCGGTCGCGTGGCGCCATTGTCGGCGATCCGCAGAACCGCGGGAGTGGCAGCGCCGACGGCCGGGCAGCACGACGCCCCGCCGCGTGGCGGGGCGTTGAGGTCGCGATCTGGTGAGCCCGCAGAGATTCGAACTCTGAACCTAGGGATTAAGAGTCCCCCGCTCTACCGTTGAGCTACGGGCCCACGGGCGCTGGCGCCCGCGGAAGGATAGCGCAACTCGGCGCGTCCGTGCCGCAACGGCGACCGCACCGCGGGACCCTCACGCCGCGGGACCGTCAGTCGCGCAGTGCGGTCGCCCCGCTGGGCCGTCAGACGCGTTCGAGGGCCATGGCCACCGAGCCGCCGCCACCGAGGCACAGGGTGGCGAGCCCGTACCGACCCTCGCGCCGGCGGAGCTCGTGAAGAAGCGTGGCCACGATCCGCGCGCCCGACGCGCCGATCGGGTGGCCGAGCGCGATGGCGCCCCCGTTGACGTTGACCTTCGCCCAGTCGAGGCCGAGGGCGCGGCCGTCGGCCAGCACCTGGGCAGCGAAGGCCTCGTTGATCTCGACCAGGTCGAAGGCGTCGACGGCAAGGCCCGGTCCGCGCCTCGAGGCGTCGGACGCCCGCCACCGGGGCCATGAACAGCCACTTCGGAGCGACCTCGGCCTGTGCGTAGCCCACGATCCGGGCGAGCGGCGTCAGCCCCAGCCTCTCGACCGCCCGCTCCGAGGCGACGACGGTCGCCGCGGCACCGTCGGTGATCCCGGGCGCGTTGCCGGCGGTCACGGTCCCCTCCTCCGCATCGCCCCGGTCGCCCGCCGGCGGGAGCGGGAAGGCCGGCCGGAGCCGGGCGAGCGCCTCGGCGGTCGTGTCGCGGCGCGGGCTCTCGTCAGCGTCGACCACCGTCTCGCGGCCCTTCGCGTCGCGCACGGCGACGGGAGCCATCTCGTCGGCGAATCGGCCCTCGTCCTGGGCGGCCACCGCTCGCCGGTGGCTCTCGAGGGCAAAGGCATCCTGGTCGGCGCGGCTCACCTGCTCGCGGATCGCGACGCGCTCGGCGTGGGTGCCCATGTGGCAGTCCTCGAGAGCGCACCAGAGGCCGTCGGCGACCATCGAGTCGACCACCACGCCGTTCCCGAGCCGGTAGCCGAAGCGCGCCCCGGGCAGCAGGTAGGGCGCCCCGTTCATGCTCTCCATGCCACCGGCCACGACGAGCTCGGCGTCGCCGGCCCGGATCTCGGCGGCGGCCAGCATGATCGCCTTGAGGCCTGAGCCGCAGACCCGGTTGATCGTCGTGGCCGGGGTCTGATCCCGGAGTCCTGCCGCGAGCGCGGCCTGGCGCGCCGGCGCCTGGCCGGCCCCCGCCTGGAGGACCTGGCCCATCAGGACGTCGTCGATCTCCGCGGTCGCCGGGTCCAGGCCGGCGCGCTCCACCGCAGCGCGAATGGCGACGGCGCCCAGCTGTGGTGGCCGGGACGCCCGCCAGCGCCCCGCCGAGCTTGCCGATCGGCGTCCGCGCGGCCGAGACGAGGTAGGCGTGGCCGCTCGGGCCGGACTCGCTCATGGCGCTGCGTCATGCCCGGCCTCCGGCGCGCGGGTAGGCGAAGAAGCCCCGGCCGGTCTTCTGGCCGAGCTTCCCGGCCGCCACCAGGTCCTCGAGCACCCGCGGCGGGCGGAACCGCTCGTCGCCGAGGTCGGCGTGGAGCACGCGCATGATCCCCAGGACGACGTCGAGGCCGATGAAGTCGGCGAGGGCGAGCGGCCCCATCGGGTGGTTCAGGCCGACGCGGGCCCCCGTGTCGATGTCCTCGGCCGTCCCGACCCCCTCCTCGAAGGCCCGCATCGCCTCGGCCAGGAACGGCATGAGGATCCGGTTGACGAGGAAGCCGGGCCGATCCGCCGAGACGATGACCTGCTTGCCGAGGTCGGCCGCCAGGGCGCGGAGGGCCTCCATCGTCGCGTCGTCGGTGGCGCTGCCGCGGATCAGCTCGACCAGCGGCATCACCGGGACCGGGCTGAAGAAGTGCATCCCGCAGAAGGCCGGCCGGCGGGCCGGGGCGAGGGCCTCCGCGAGGCGGTCGATCGAGATCGAGCTGGTGTTGGTGGCGAAGATGGCGCGCCCCGGCGCGACGGCGTCGAGGCCGGCCCAGAGCGCGCCGCTTGGCGACCTCGTCCTCGAAGATCGCCTCGACGACGAGGTCGGCCTCCGCGGCTGCGGCGATCCGGTCGGTCGCGGCGATCCGATCCAGGATCTCGACGCGCGATGTCGCGTCCAGGCGGCCCTTCGCGACGGCTCGCTCGAGGTTCGCGCCGATCCGCTCGCGTCCGGCGTTCGCGCGGGCGAGGTCCGGCTCGTAGAGATCGACCGTCCGGCCGGCGGCGGCGAGGACCTGGGCGATGCCGTGGCCCATCAACCCTGCTCCCGCGACGAAGGCCCGCTCGATCGGCATGCCGGGCAGGGTACTGCGGCCGGGCCGCCGCGTCAGCCCCGGGACCGAGGCTCGGCGCCGTGCTCCGCGACCAGGGCAGCCAGCAACGCATCCGCGGCGGCGTACGGGTCCAGGTCGTGGCGGACGACCGCGTCGAGCGTGGCCGCGGTTGACGCAGCGAGGTCGGGGGCGAGCAGGCGGCCCCGCACCCGATCGCCCACGAGCGCCCAGACGAGCGCGGCGGCCCGGGCACGGCGAACGGGAACGCCGGCCGCGGTCTCCTGCAGCCCCTGGCGGTGCCGGGAGATGGCCGCCAGGAGCTCGGCGATGCCGTCGCCGGTCGTCGCGGTCGTCACCAGGACCTCGGGCCGCTTCGGCTGCGGCCGCACGGTGCCGGCTCCCCCGGCGACGGCGCCGGCGGCATCAGCGTGGCTGGCGCCCGCCGCGCGCGGGCTCGCCCCGACGTCAGCATCGCCCGCAGCTCGGCCGCCGTTCGTTGGGCACCGGGCCGGTCGCCCTTGTTCACGACGACGATGTCGGCCACCTCGAGCAGGCCTGCCTTGATCGCCTGCACCTCGTCGCCCATCTCGGGCGCCTCCAGGACGACGGTCGTGTCGGCCGCCGCTGCGACCTCGACCTCGCTCTGGCCGGTCCCGACCGTCTCGAGCAGGATCAGGTCGAAGCCGGCGGCGTCGAGCACCGTCGCCGCGGCGACGGACGAGGCGGCCAGGCCGCCGGCGTGCCCGCGCGAGGCCATGCTCCGGATGAAGACCCCGTCGTCAAGGGCGTACGACTGCATCCGGACCCGGTCTCCCAGGAGCGCTCCGCCCGTGATCGGCGAGGATGGGTCGACGGCGATGACGGCCACGGTCCGGCCGGAGGCCCGGATCTCCCCGATGAGCGCAGCCACGAGCGTGCTCTTGCCGGCCCCCGGCGCGCCGGTGATCCCGACCAGGTGCGCGCGCCCTGCCTGCGGGTGGAGGCGCCGCAGTCCTGCCTCGGCGACCGGCGTCCGGTTCTCGACCGCGGTGAGGAGGCGCGCCAGCGCGCGACGATCGCCCGCGAGCGTGCCCTCGGCGAGCTCCAGGCCGCGCTCGGCGGGATCCGGCGCCGCCGCGTCCGCCGCCCTGGCCACCGACCCGCTCAGGCGAGCGGGCGGACGTTCGCCCGGATGAAGTCGGCCACCTCGGCGATCGTCGTGCCCGGGCCGAACACCGCGGCGACGCCCGCCTCGCGCAATGCCGGCAGGTCGTCGTCGGGGATGATGCCGCCGGCCGCCACCAGCACGTCGTCGAGACCCTTCTCGCGGAGCAGCGCGCAGATCCGGGGCAGCAGCGTCATGTGGGCGCCGGACAGGATCGAGAGGCCGACGACGTCGACGTCCTCCTGGAGCGCCGCCGTGGCCACCATCTCGGGCGTCTGGCGGAGGCCGGTGTAGACGACCTCGAAGCCCTCGTCGCGCAGGCCGCGCGCGAGCACCTTGGCCCCGCGATCGTGGCCGTCGAGCCCGGGCTTGGCGATCAGGACCTTGATGGGTCGTTCGCTCATGGCCGGATCATAGCCCCGGCATCAGGCACCGGGAGCGGGCCGCTGGAGGTGGGCCAGGAACTCCGAGCGGGTCTTGTCGTTGGCTCGGAAGATCCCCAGGACGTGGCTCGTGGTCATCACCGTGCCGGGCTTGCGCACGCCGCGCATCACGGCGCACAGGTGGGTAGCCTCCATGACCACGCCGACGCCCTGCGGATGGAGATGCTCCATCAGGAACTCGGCGACCTGGAGCGTGAGCCGTTCCTGGACCTGCAGGCGGCGCGCGTACATCTCGACGATCCGCGGAATCTTCGAGAGCCCGACCACGCGACCGTTCGGAATGTAGGCGACCGCCGCCGTCCCGAAGAACGGCAGGAGATGGTGCTCGCAGAGGCTGTAGAAGGGGATCTCCTTGACGACGACCATCTCGCTGTAATCGACGTCGTAGATCGCGCCGTTGATGAGGCGGGCGGGGTCGACGTGGTAGCCGGCCGTCAGCTCCGCGTACATCCGGTGGACCCGGCCGGGCGTGCCGAGGAGGCCCTGGCGATCCGGGTCCTCGCCGATCTCGTTCAGGATCTCGCGGACGGCGCCTTCGACACGCTCGTTCGGCCCGCCGTCGCGGCTCCGCACCCCACCCTCGATGGCAGCCGCCGAGACGAGCGCATCGGGATCGGGGCCGGGCAGCTCGCCGATCTCCGTCTCGATCTCGTCGACCAGTGAACGAACGTGGTCCGGCAGCGGCAGGTCGGTCATGGCCGCATCGTAGCCCGGGCAGCAACCGCGAGCACGGCTGCGGCAACCGCGCCGGGCTCGTGGCGCGCGAGGTTGTGCCCGCGCTCGGGGAACGCGGCGCTGCGGATTGGCGAGCGGCTGGCCTCCAGCCGGTGCCGGGCGACCTCGCCCAGCGCGGCTGTGCGCGACCCGTCCTCGTCCTGGGCGACCAGGGCCACGATCGGCGCCTCGACTGCGGACAGCACGCCCAGCCGGCTCGTACGACCAGAGGGCGCGCACCGAGCCCGCCAAGGCGTGCGGGTGGACCGCGAGCTTGACCCGGCCCGCCGCCGTCTCGACCACCTGGGACCGCGCAGCCCGCTCCTCGTCGGCGTCCCATGTCGACGGGTCGAAGGCGGCGCGGTCGGCCAGCCAGGCCTTCATGGACCCCAGCACCTCCGGCGGCTCCTCGATCGTCGCGAGCCACTCCTCGGGGGTCGCCTCGGTCGTGGTGGCCAGGTCCTCCCAGCCCCCATCGACCAGGACGAGCCCGGCGCATCGGGCGCCCAGCGCCCGGGCCGCCCACGCCGCCACGACGGCCCCGTAGCCAATGCCCGCGAGCAGGAGCGGGGGACCTTGACGCTCCCCCGGAAGGGAGAGCAGGCCGGTCCCCTCGCCAACCGCGATCGCGTCCCCCGCCAGAGCGTTCGACCCGTACCCCTCGGTCGGCGAATCGGAGAGCCCGTGGCCCCGCAGGTCCATGGCCACGACACGCGCCGTGGCGGTGAGGCGGCGGGCGACGGCGACCCAGCTCCAGGCGGTCGACGCGAGGCCGGGGACGAGCAGCACGCCCGGCGCAGGCTGCGTTGCCGACAGCGGCCAGACGGCCGGCCTGCGGCGCCCCGTCAGGGGCCGCTGCCTCCCTGAGCCCGGCCGCCCGCGCGGGCCCCCAGTCGAGGAAGTGGATCCGGTTGCCGTCGTCGGACGCCACGACGAAGCCGGCCGGTTCGGCGGTCCGATCCGGGGGCGGGAGGGCGCCGAGCTCGAGCGGCAGCAGGCCAGGCGCGGTGAGCGACTCCATCGCGGCCTACGATAGCGCCGCCATGCCGAAGCGCCGCCGAGGGATCCCCGCCACCGAGCTCGCCGCCCGCCGGCGCCGGCGCGAGGCGCGCCATGATCGCTTCGAGAACCTGGTCGACCAGGCCCTTGCCGGCATCCCGATGCCGTTCGCCGCGGCTCTCGACGAGGTCGCGATCGTCATCGCGGACGAGCCTTCGCCCGCCCAGCGCCGGGAGAATGGCCTGCGGGCCGACGAGACCCTCTACGGCCTCTACGACGGCACGCCGCGCACGGCGTGGGGCGCCGACGACGTGCCCTTCCCCAACACGATCACGATCTTTCGGCTCCCGCTCGAGGAGGACTTCCCGGACCCCCTGGACCTCGAGGATGAAGTCCGCATCACGGTGATCCACGAGCTGGCCCACCACCTGGGCATCGACGACGATCGCCTCGAGGAGCTGGGGGTCGACTGAGGGGGCATCGGTCGGCAGCCAGGCCCGCAGCCCACCTGCGCCGGCGGCTCAGGCCTCCGGGAGCGGTCCCGCGGCGGCGATCAGCTCGCCCAGTCGCGCCACGTCGACGTTGCCGCCGGAGAAGACGACGCAGACCCGCTCACCGTCGCGGATCGGGACCCTGCCGTGGAGCACGGCCGCCAGCGCCGCCGCCCCGGCCGGCTCGAGGACCTGCTTCATCCGTTCGGCCGCGAAACGCAGCCCGGCGAGGATCTCCGCGTCGTCGAGAAGCACGATGCCGTCGAGCAGGCGGCGGCCAAGGGCGATCGTGGTGTCGCTGGCGAAGGGGGCGTTGAGGCCGTCGGCCACGCTGAGGGGCCGGATGGGGACCGGGATTCCGGCGGCAATGCCCAGCGTGAGGGCGTTGGAGCCGCTCGGCTCGACGCCGTAGACCCGGGCGCCCGGCCGCAGCCCCTTCACTGCCGCCGCCACGCCGCAGGCCATGCCGCCGCCCCCGACCCCAGCCACGACCACGTCCACGTCCGGAAGCTCCTCGACGATCTCGAGGCCGATCGTGCCCTGTCCCGTGATCGTGTCGAGGTGATCGAACGGGTGGACGAACGTCAGCCCGCGCTCATCGCGGATCCGCTCCATCGCCGCCCAGGCCTCCGACGTATCCTCGCCCTCGAGGATCACCTCGGCACCATAGCCGCGGCATGCCTCGACCTTGGACCGGACGGCCGTGGCCGGCATCACGACCACCGCGTGGACTCCCAGGAGGCCCGCCGCCACCGCGACCGCTGCCGCGTGGTTGCCCGCGGAGATCGCGATCACGCCGGCCGCGTGCTCGGCCGGCGAGAGACGGGCGATCCGGAACGTCGCACCGCGCACCTTGTACGAGCCGGTGCGCTGGAGATGCTCCGCCTTGGCGTAGAGCCGCCCCCCGGCCAGGCCGACTCCCGCGCTCGCTCGCACGACACGAGCGGCCGTCGTCGAGGAGAGCATCGGGGTCCGACCAACGCGCCCATCCAGGAAGCGGGTGGCCGCCTGGATGTCCTCGAGGGAGACCTCGAGCGTGGGCGGACGGGGGTCCGGCTCAATCGGATCGTCGGGCATGCCGCCAGTATGAGGGCGTGACCGGACCAGCCGAGTGCTCGCGGGACCCGTGTCCGGTGCGAGCGGGCGCGCTATCCTCGGCGCAGCCTTCTCCCTCGACGACCGCGCCAGACGGAGGACCTCGATGCCCGGCTTCACTCCCTTCACGCGGAACTACACCGACCTGTCGGACGAGAACGGGTACCAGTTCGAGTTTCGCTGCGACGAGTGCGGCTCGGGCTACCGGAGCGAGTTCATCCGGTCGGGCATCGGGACCGCCGGGAGCGTCCTCTCGGGCGCCAGCAACCTCCTCGGTGGGCTCTGGGGCGCCTCGAACGCCGCCCGGAGTGCCAAGGACTTCGTGGACAAGGACGCCCGGGACAAGGCCCTCGAGAAGGCCGCCAACGAGATCATGCCCCTCTTCACGCGCTGCGCCGCGTGCTCCAAGTGGGTCGACGAGACGTGCTTCAACCGCGACCGCAACCTGTGCACGAGCTGCGCCCCGAACCTGGCCGCCGAGATGGAGCGCGAGCGCTCGGCGGTCGAGCTCAACCAGATGCGCGAGGCGATGCGCAACGAGACGGTCTTCTCGGGCGACACGTCGGCCCGCCGGACGGTCTGCCCGTCCTGCGACAAGCCGGTCGGATCCGAGAAGTTCTGCGCCAACTGCGGCACCCGGCTCGGGACGGCACATTGCACGCAGTGCGGGGCGGAGCTGCCGACCGACGCGCGGTTCTGCGGCAACTGCGGGACGAAGACCGCCGGCTGAGCGGGCGCCCGACGATGCCGCCCGGAGCCGCCGACCTGCGAACCTTCGCCGGCCAGATCCGAAGACCGGCCGGGAGCACCGCTGCGGGCACCGTGGTGCTCGACGAGACGGCGGTGATCATCTCCCCGGACGGAGCACCGCCGCGGACCATCGCGTACCGCGACCTGGAGGTCCTCGCGATCACGGGTGGCGTGGGGCTCGTCGCCACCGGCGCCGGACCCGATGCCGAGCGCTGGCTTCTCGAGCAGTTCGGGGCCGCGGTCGGCCCGCTGGTCGCGGCTCTTCGCGAGCGGCGGCTCAGGCAGCGGCTCGCTGACGCCTTCGTGGAGCTGCCGGACGGAGCGCCCGTCGAGCTCGTCGAGTATCGGGCGCACGGTGACGCGGACCCGGCGAGCGCGGCCGAGTCCGGCGTCGCCCAGCTGGCGGTGGACGGCTGGGGCGCGACGCTGGCCCCCCTCGACGAGCGCCTCCCGGTGCGCCGGATCCGGCGGGCGGACATCGGGACCGTGGACCTCCTGCCCCAGGTCGGCGGCGTCAGCGTCATGGCCGGCGCCGCCGGGTTTGACCTCCTCCGGCTCGGCCCCGGCGCCGCGCGCCATCGAACCCGCCTCGCCGACCTCCCGTTGGCCGCCCACCGCGACTCCGGCGCGATCCTCGCCCGGATCGTCCCTGATCTCCCGTCGGCGGCTGTGGGTCGCGCGGCGGCGGCCCTCGTCGACGGTCGGCCGGCCGGGCCCGCCGACCTCGGGGAGGCCTGGGACGCCGTGGAGCTGAGCATGCTGAGCGAACCCACCTTCACCGCGTCGTACCTCGCCCTGCGCGATCGTGCCGGTGGCGCGCGTGCACTGCGCTGGCTCGCCCTTGCGCCCGAGGTGCCGGGCGCGCCGGAACGCAACCGTGCCTGGTTCCTGGTCGCGCTCCCCGGCAACCTGGTCGCCCTCGAGCTCGTGAGCGAGGGAGCTCACGCCACCTACTGCTTCCGCGCCGCGCCCCGCCCGGACTTCACCGGCGGACGGGACCCCGCCGGCATCGACGTCGAGGCGAGCGCCCGGGCGGTCGCCCTGGTCTCGGGCGCGCTCCTGGACGCTCGCTTCCTCCGCGAGCCGATCGCGCTTCCGGACGACCAGCTGGCGACGCCGAAGGGGATCCGCTACCGGCTTGCGCTCCGGGCGCTGCCATCCCTGGCGGCCGCACGCGCCGCATACGTCGCCCGCCTGGTCCATCGCGACGAGGCGAGCTGGAATGCCGCCCTCGACGATCTCATCTCATGGCACGCCGCCTGTCGCGACGACACGGCCGCCTGGCCCGGCAGAACGGCGCAGGATGCCGAGGTCGCCGAAGCCGCCGGCAACGAAGGCAGCCTCGGATGAGCGCACGACGATTCGACCCCGCCGCCTCGAGCTGAGGAGCCACGATGCCGACCTTCAAGCACCCGTGCCCGGCCTGCGGCAAGCTCATCGCCCGCGACGCCGCCCGGTGTCCGTTCTGCGGCTCGGTGGACCCGTTCGTGGCGGGGCGCTGCCCGAAGTGCCAGGCCCCGATCGAGGACGCAGCCTGGGTGGCGTGCGCCAAGTGCGGCACGCCGCTGAAGGACGGCGTGACCCCGATGCCGGGCACGGCCCCGGCCACGGCGGCCACTGCCACCGGCGGGACTGCCTCCGGACCGGCACGGTCGCCGACGCGACCGCTCGCACTCCGACCAAACCGATGACGCGCTGATCCCCTATCTGCGCCGGCACCTCCTCCGGTTCAGCCGGCACCTCCTCCGGTTCAGCCCCGCGCCTCCCCCGGCACCGCAGGGTCCGCCGGAGCTCGCCTGCTCCGGCTGTGGCACCGCCCTCGCCCCGGGCGCGAGCTTCTGCACCGTCTGCGGCACGCTCGCGCGATAGCTGCAGGGCACGCACCCTCGCCGCGGACCCATCTGCCCGGACTCCCTGGCTCCGCCGCCAACGGCGGGTCTTGCGTCGAACGCACAACCGCGCATCTCACCTCGCGGCTGGGGGCCCCGGTGGCAAGATCCTTGCCCTGGACCGCCGACTTCCTGCCACGACCCGCTCCTCCGGACCGCCCGGCCAGCCCGGAAGGCACATTCCTTGCGTCGGACCGCCGAGAATCGTCGGGTCGGTCGCGACGGTCGCCCGGTTGTGCGTTGAGCGCAAAGCCGGCTGCGGCTCGGCTCGGCGGCTCGGCGGCGACGGCTCGGCGGCGACGGCTCGGCCGCGCGGCTCGGCAGCGGCGGCTCGGCGGCCACACGGCTCGGCCCCGCGGCTCGGCGGCTCGGCGGCGGCTCGGCGGCGACGGCTCGGCGGCTCGGCGGCGCCGGCCCACCAGGACGAGGGCGGGCCTCTTGCATCCCAACCGGCACTTGCGTTGTTGCGCAAGTGGTGAGATACTTCGCCCGTGACAACCGCAACACCAATCGCAGCCACGGACCAGCAGCGCGCCGCCCTCATCGGGCGTGCGCTTGCCGACCCCAAGCGGCTCTGCGTCCTCGAGACGCTGGCCGCAGGCGAGGCATCGGTCTCGGAGCTGTCGACGTGTGTCGGATGCCACGTCCCGAACATGTCCCAGCACCTTGCCGTGCTTCGTTCGGCCGGGCTCGTCACGACCCGGCGCGACGGCAGCACCGTCTACTACCGGCTCGCGGACCCCAAGGTCCTCGAGGCCTACCGTCTCATCCAGGTCCTCGCCCGCTAGGGGCGACGACCATCGACCCGCCCTGACCGGGAGAAAGGAACCTCGCCACCGATGGCCGAGATCAAGCACGCGACTGATGCGACCTTCGAGGAGATCGTGCTCCACGCCGATCGACCCGTCATCGTGGACTTCTGGGCCGCCTGGTGCGGGCCCTGTCGCCTCGTCGCGCCCGAGCTCGAGAAGCTCGCCGAGAAGTACGACGGCTCGGTGGACGTGGTCAAGGTTGACGTCGACGCCAACCCGGGCCTCTCCAAGGCCTTCAACATCATGAGCATCCCGACGATCGCGTTCTTCCCGGGCGAGGGCAAGCAGCCGATGGGCGTGATGGGCTTCCAGCCCGCCGACCAGCTCGAGGCCCGCTTCAGCCTCGCCCAGTACGCCAAGCCCGCCCACCCGCCAACTAGGGGGGCGCACGGGGCGGACCTCCTCCTCTGCCCCAACACGCACCTGCAACCGCCCCGTCTGGGTCCGCCCGGGCGGGGCGGTTCTCGTTCCGGGGCACGCGGCGGCACCCGCGCACGTCCGTCCCCAACTGCACCCGAACCCGACCCTGCGCGTATCCCCGCCGTCCTTGATCCGGCGGGGGCCGGCGCGCATGCTCGAAGCGAGGCGCCGGCATCGTTCCGGGGTCGGTTGGAACTCGCCACGGTGCACTTCATGCTTCGCGACCTGCTCATCGTCGTCGTCGTCACTTCATTGGCCATCGCCCCAATGGCTTTCGGCGCCTTGCTGGAGCGGTACGTCACCGACGACGTCGTCCCTGAGCCCTGAGCTGACCCTCCAAGGTCCATCCACGTCCCGCCCGGGCTGGCCCGGACGGGACGTTCTCGCATTCGGAGGGCCTCGCAGAGCCGCGGCAGCCGCAGCGCGCGGCCAGCGCGCCGTCGAGTCAGGAGAGGAGCAGGACCGCGTAGGCGGCCAGCCAGTGCTCGACCATGTAGTGGCCACCCACGACGTGAGGGAGCCCGGCCGCGGCATGGATGCCGGCAGCGGCGACCGCAACCGGCACGCGCGGGTCGCCCGGGGGGAGCGCCTCGGCGATCCGTCTCCAGCACCAGGCTCGGGACAGGTTCAGCCCGTGCAGGTGGGCGATCTGGCCGTCGCTCGCGTCGGACACGATCGCGGGTCGGAACAGGGCGGCCGGTTCGCGGTCCACGAGACCCGGCAGGTAGGCCGCAAGCCAGCCAGGGAAGCCGCAGTCGAGCATCAGCCGGCTCATGAGCTCGGCCTCGACGAGCGTGGGCGAAAGGAAGTCGAAGCCCGACGGCTCCCAGCTTCCCGGGGCGTCGGCGTCGGCGTCGAACCAGCGGTGGGCCGCGCCCGCGATTGCGTCGCGCAGGCGGGCATCGCCAGCGGCGGCCCGCGCCTCGGCGTGCGGCAGGGCGAGGCCCGAGCCCGAACGCGCTGTTGCCATGGATGCCGTGGCGAACCGGGTAGGTCGCGCGCGGGAGCCAGTCCAGGAAGTTGGCCTCCAGGGCGTCGACGAGCGGTTCGAGCCGCGCGCGCCAGCGGCGACCGTCGGGGTCGTCCCACCGGGCCAGCTCGTCGGCGAGCGCCAGGCCCCAGCCCCAGCCGTACGGCCGCTCTCGATTCCGGTTGTCCGGGTCCGCGATGAAGGCCGCCTCGCGCACCAGGGCCGCGGGCTCGAACCGCGCGTCGAGGGCCGTGCGTGCCTCCGACGCCGCGAACGCCTCGGGCACGAGCCGCAGCAGGCGCACGAGGACCCAGTGCATCTCCACCGACGAGTGCCAGTCGTAGCTGCCCCAGAAGACCGGGGTGCGCTCACGGGGGCGCGGCGGCACATCGTCGGCCGTTCGCCACGTGTGCCAGGCATCGCCCGGGAACTCGCGGCCGATCGTATCCAGGGCGACCTGGGCGTACGCGGGAGCCGCCGCGCGCAGGGCGTCGATCCGCTCCGGCGCGTCCGTCACGACAGAAGTGGCGCTTCGACCCCGCCCTCGTCGGCGAAACGCCAGGCGCTCTCGAGCCACGCGGAGGCGCGATCGCGGGCGAACTCGTCCAGGACCGACGGCTCGAAGCGAACCCAGCCGCGCCCGCGGGGCGACGCGGCGGTGTCGGGCGTTCGAAGGGCGGCCACAGCCACCGCGGGTCGCAGGCACAGCTCGACCGCGCGTCCGGAGACGATCCCGAACGGCTCGCCGTCGAGCACCAGCTCGACTCCGCCGTCAGATGGATACCACTTCGGTTCCCTCGAGGTCCGTCGCCCGATCCACCAGGAGCGCGGCAAGGCCCGCCTCGCTCACTCCGCGGCCGCCAGGACCGCCGCCAGGTCCACCTCGTGGTCCGCGTAATGGTCGAGGAGCTCGTCCTCGAAGAACGGCCCGAAGACCGGGTGCTTCACCCAGCGGGCTTCCGGCACGACGGTCAGATGGCCGCGCAGCTCGCCAGGGAGCGTCCGCCGCCCGTCGGCGAACCTCGTCCGGCGACAGGGTCCGCCACGCAGCAGCCAGCTCGTCATTGACAGCGTCGCCGCGGGCGTCCCAGGCGGCCTCCATCGCGGCGTGGGCCGGGCTCCGCTCGCCGACGGCAAGCTCACGGGCAACGTCGAGGCAGTGGGACTGGTAGGCGGCGAGGTGACTGAGCAGGTCCCGGGCCGACCAGCCATGGGCGGCCGCGACGGGACGATCGAAACGGTCGTCGGGGACGGTGAGAAGGGCCTCGAACGGACGCCAGGCGTCGCGTTCGTCCTCGAGGAACGACAGGGCATCGAAGTACATGGGCACATGGTAGCGACCCCATCCAGCCGCCAGCAGCCCGCGAACGAGTGGTATGGTCCGTCCCATGAGCGAACGCCTGCCGATGCTCCCTCCCGTCGATCCCGCGCGGGCGAGCGAGGGCGTGCCGGCCACGACCGTGACGCCAGAGCTGCTTGCCGGCCTGCTCGCAGACGGGGACGACGAGCTGGCCGCGTGGGCCCTGCAGAGTGCCCTCCTCGAGCGCTCACGCGCCCAGGTCTTCGATGGGCTCGTCCGCGACGCGATGGCGCTGGTCGGCCAGCGTTGGCAGGAGGGCCGCTGGACGATCGCCGAAGAGCACCTTGCGAGCCAGACGCTCGCCCGCAGCCTCGAGCGGATCCGCGATTCCCGGGGACCCGAAGGTCGCGTCGGACCGCTCGCGGTGCTGGCGGGCGTCGCCGGCGAGCATCATGCGATCGGCCTCATCTGCCTCGATCAGGTGCTCTGTGCCGAGGGCTGGACGGTGGCCAACCTCGGCCCCGACGTGCCGGCACCCGATCTCGCCCGGTTCCTGGCCCGCAACCACGCCGAGCTCGTGGGACTGGCGGCGTCGCTCCCGGAGCGTGCCGAGGAGCTCCGGGCATCGGTGGCTGCAGCCGAGGCCGTCCGACCCGATGACCCGCTCCCGATCATGGTCGGCGGCGATCTGGCCGAGGATGCGGCGCTCATGGCAACCCTGCGCGTCGGCTGGGCCGGGATCTCGCTCACGGCCGCCGCCGCGTATGCCGCCACGCTTCTCGAACAACTGGCCGACCGACCGGCGGCCGAGGTGCCCGAGCTGCCCTGACCGACTCCGGGCGCTGGGCGCGGCAGGCCAGGCCGGGCCTGCCCGGCGACACGGTCTCACTCGTAGGCGGCGATCGCTGCCTGGAGGTCGCTCTCGTCCACGTCGGCGGCGACCACGACCTGGACGACCGCGCCATCAGCGGAGCCCCACACCACGATCGCCTGCCGCGAGTTCCCGTTGACGACGTCAATGCGCCAGGCCGGCCGGCCCGCGATCTCGAGTGTCGTCGCCCGCACGGCCTCGGTCCGACGCGACGTGTCCGCGGCACGGCGGTACTCCTCGGCCAGCAGGGCCGGCGTCAGCCCGTCTCCCTCGAACGCCCCGAGCTGGAGCCCACCGCGCTCGCCCGCCTCCCAGATCCCACCGCCGAAGCGCATCTCGGTCACGCCGGCGTCGAGGACCGAGCCCAGCGTCTCCTCGCGAGCAGAACCGACCCGAGTCTCGGCTGACGGGCGCGATGCCGCCGACGGCCTCCGGGATCCGGGCCTCGAGGGCCGGATAGGCGCCCTTCATCAGCTGCCGCGCCGACCCGGCGCAGGCCGTCGCCGGATCGAAGGATGCGGGGGCGGCCGACGAGCAGCCGGCGATCAGCAGGGCCGCGCCGGCGAGCAGGCCGATGGCGAGAGCAAGAGCCCGCGGGCGGCGACGCTCGCGGGGCACGGAGGTGCGCATCGCGGGGGAGCCTACCCCGAACCGCTCCCGAACGCCGCCGACCGCCCCGGCTGTGACGGCGCGCACCGGACGAGAGTCCCGGCACGGTGCGCCCGCGCCATCGACCATCGACGTGGGGCCACCCTGACGAGCCTCCCATGGTGAGGGCGGCTGGTCGTGGGCTAGGGTGCTCCCGTCACCGCCGTCACGTCACCGGGAGCTACCTGGGGCGTCGGCCACGGACCGGGGACGGGAGACGCACGATCTTCGAGGACGCCGCGGGCGACGTCGAAGGTGGGTCCCGCCGATTCCGGTCACGAGTCGAGTAACGATGGTCATCCGGCCGGCAGGCCCGGACGCGGCGGCGGCGGCGGACTCATCGGCCGGCGGTGCTCGTGCCGCCGCACCGGCCCTCGCGGGATCCGAGCGGGGCACCCGGAGTCGGGGTGCCCCGTCGCCCCGGCCGAGACCGTTCGATCAGCTCGCCGGATCAGGCGTCCGCGCCGCGGCCACCACCCGCGCCGCGTCCAGGAGGTCGGGGTCCCGCGTGATGGCCCGGGCAAGCCAGCTCACGTAGGACGGCTCCAGGTCGTCGATCTCGCCGAGCGTCCGGCCGTGGAACTTCCCGAAGGCGATCGTCATGCTCCGCGCTCCCTCGAGCGTCGGCAGCGGCCGGCGACGACTGCGCCGGGCCCGGAGCCGCTCCAGGGGACCGGTCGGGTCGGACGCACGCGGCGGCTCGGGCACCTCCGAGCGGGAATGGGGAGGGCGCCTGCCCCGGGGGTGATGCCGGTATCCCTCGCCGCGCGGCGTGGTCGTGGCGTTGCGGCGGTGGAGGAGATCGGTCGTGTCGAAGCGGGCCGTCACAGGTCGGGTTCGAGGTGGCGGCGGCGGGCCCGACGGTCGCGCATCTCCGGCCCCGTTCGCGCCAGCGCCTCCGTCTTCGGACGGCGCCCCCGACGTCCCGGGCCGGGATCCGGTACGCCGGGTCGCGGGACTGCCGCTGTCCCGGAGCTCCGCGTAGGCCGCGTTGATCTCGGCCATGCGCCGGGTCGCCGCCCGCCGTTCGGCTGCATCCGCGGTCAGGTCCGGGTGGTGCTCCCGGGCGAGCCGCCGCCAGGCGGCCTTGACCGCCGCGACGCTCGCCCCGGGAGCGACGCCGAGGACGGCATGGGGATCGCGCCGGACCATCCGCTCATCGTAGGCGCTACGCTGGGCGCATGCCATCCAGCACCACCCGGCGCGCTGCCCGGACGGGCGCCGCGGCGGCGGCCCTCGGGATCCCCCTCGCGGCCGCCTACGGGTTCGCGGTCGAGTACCGGCGCCGAGCGGGCTTCCCGAAGCCCCGCCCCCTCATGGCGACGCCGGGCGACGTTGGCCTCCCGTGGGAGTCGCTCGCGATCCCGTCCTCGGGAGGCGCGCTTCCGGCCTGGTTCATCCCCGCCAGCGGCGGCGCGCCCGGCCCGGGCGTCGTCCTGGTGCACGGCTGGGAGTCGAGCCGGGCCCGCATGCTCCCGAACGCCCGATTCCTCCACGCCGCCGGCTTCCACACGCTGCTGTTCGACGTTCGTGGCCACGGCGAAAACCCGCCCGAGGTGCTCCCCATCAGCGGCGGGGAGTTCGGGGCCGACGCGGCGGCGGCCGTCGCGGTCCTGCGCCGCCGGCCCGAGGTCACGAGCGTGGGACTCCTCGGCCACTCGATGGGTGCCGTGGGAGCCGTCCTCGCGGCGGCGAGCGAACCCGGTGTCGCCGCTCTCGTCGCAACCGCGATCCCGGCGCACCCCCGGCTGCTCACCCGCCGAACCTTCGAGCTCGCCGGCCTGCGAATCCCGGGACCGATCGCGCTTCCGCTCGCCTGGCTGACCCTGCATGTCTACCTCCGCCCCCGCGGCCATCGCCCGGGGCGAGTCAACGCCCTTCGAGCGATCGGCGCCTTCCCGGGGCCGCTCCTCGTCGTGCACGGGAGCGCCGACGAGATCGTGCCCCTCCACCATGCCGAGCTCCTGGTGCAAGCGGCCAGGGTGCGCTCCGATCGCGAGGCGGAGCTGCTCGTCGTCCCGGGCGGGCGGCATAGCTGGCTCTACGAGTCGCCGGCCTACCGCGCGCGAATTGCGGCGTTCCTCGCAACCCACCTCGGGGGACCGTACCCGCCCAGCGAGGCAGCGGTGCGCGCGGCGACAATGGCGGTTGCCCGTCCCCCCGAACGAGATGGCCCGCCACTGATTGCAGCCGCGCCGTCGTGAGCGACAACACGGAGGAGACAACCATGCCGGGTCGCGATCTGCAGCCTGCTCTCGGGACCTGGGAGGCCATCGACTCGCTGCGGGTGATCCGCGAGTTCTCGGGGCGGCCGCTGGAGCCGTGGGTCGTGGAGCGCCTCCTGGACGCGGGCCGGCGGACGGGCAGCTCCAAGAACAAGCAGCGCTGGGCATTCATCGTCTGTCGGGATCCTGCCCACCTCGCCGAGCTCGCCACCCTGGGACCCTGGGCCGGTCACCTCGCTGGCGCCGCGGCCGCGATCGCCCTCCTGACCCCCGATCCGGCGGCGACGGACGCTCCCCTCTCGGTCATGTGGGACCTGGGCCGGGCGGCCCAGAGCATGGTCCTCGCAGCCTGGGAGCTCGGGATCGGCAGCGTTCCGGCCACCGTCTACGAGCACGCGCGGGCGCGCGAGCTCCTCGGCTACCCGGCTGACTGGCACTGCGAGTTCATCCTGTCCTTTGGCTACCCGGCCGACCCGGCGCTTCTCACGGCGCCCAAGCGGGCGGGTGGCCGGCGCGCGCTCGCCGACCTGGTCCACGAGGAGCGCTGGTAGCGGTCCGCAGCCTGGCCGTCACCGGCCCAGCGACGGCTCCCAGGAGAGGGCGCAGAGCGCCTGGGTCCAGTCCTGCAGGCGCAGCCAGGGGAACGGCGTTGCGCTCAGCGATGCTTCCGAAGGTACGTGGTGAGCGAGGCGTCGAAACCCGCCGCCTCGAAGAGCCGGCGGGCATCCGCGCGGTGGTGACCCGCCGTCACCTCGACGAAGGCGCACCCGGCGTCGGCCGCCACGCGGTCGACCTCGGCCAAGAGCGCCCGGCCGACTCCGCGCGATCGAATGGCCGGATCGACCACCATCGCGATCACGCGGGCGAGGTGGTCGTCCTGCTCGAAGCGCGGAACCAGGTGGACGGCGATGAACCCGAGTCGCTCTCCATCGCGCTCCGCGATCCGGACCAGCGACCCGATCTCGGCAAAGCGCTCGAGGCGGCGGATGACATCGCTGGCCCCCGCCGGATAGCCCTCGTCCGAGAGGAGCCCGGCGATCCAGTCAGCGTCGGCGGGCTCCGCGTCGCGGAAGGTGGGTGCGGCATCGATCTCCATCATGGCTCGATGGTAGTCCACCCGCCGCCAGGCGTGGCCGTGGGTCGCGGCAACCTGGGTCAGGCCGGTCGCTGGACCACGAGCAGCACAGCGTCCGACGGCAGGGCGATCGCCTCCGGTGCCGGCAGACCGGCAGCCGCGAACAGGAGGACATGCTCGTCCACCGTGCGCAGCCGACCGCCGTGGAGCGCCTCGTCGAGCGCCACCCCGGTGATGAGCTGGCCATGAAGCGTCGCCAGGTCGTCGAGGCTGGACGGCAGGCACCAGCCGAGGACCAGGAGCCAGCCGCCCGGGGCGGAGCGCGCGCCACGCGGCTTCGAGCACGGCCACCGGGTCCGCGAGCTCGTGCAGGGCCTGCTGGAAGTAGGCGAGGTCGAAGGCTGCGCGATGCGTGATCGCGGCCACCTCCCGCGCCTCGATGCGGATCCGGGATTCCGAGGCCGGCCTCCTGGACAAGTCGCATCGCCCGGGCCGTCGAATCGGGCTCGGACTCGACGCCGACCAGCCGCGCCGCCGGGAACCGGCGCGCGACGGCCACGAGCCAGCGGCCGCCGCCGCAGTGCAGGTCGACCACGTCGGCACCACCGGCCAGCAGCGTCACGAGGTTCGGCATGGCAGCCAGCGCCTCTTCGAAGAAGACGGCGATGTCCTGTTGGGTCAGCTGCTCGATCGAGCGGTAGTAGCGGGGCGGACGGACCGCGACCGTGCGCCCCGTCCGCAGGAGCTGGGCCATGTCGGCGTAGTCGAGGCTGGCCGTCACGGTGTAGGCGAACTGTCCGCCGAGGTACTCGGGTCGGTCCACGTCCAGGAGGATCGACGCCGTCACGTCGTCGAGGTGCAGGCGCTCGCCGTCGTCGTCCACGAGATCGCAGGCATAGGCGGCTCGGCACCAGGCGGCGATCGGGTCCGCGGCGGTCTCCGTCGCCGCCGCGAGCTCGGCGGGCGCCAGGCCGCGTGGCTCCGCCGCCCGGAGCGCCGTGAACAACCCGAGCTCGAGCCCAAGCTGGATCACCCAGGCGCGGTAGAAACCGCCCAAGCTCGTGACGAGGTCATCGAATCGATCGTCCAGGCGCATCGTGGCGGATTGTCGCACGCGGGACAGGCGACTCGCCCGGATGCCGCGGACAGCCGAACTGCCCGCACGCGCCGCGGCCCGAGGTGCGATCCTGCTCGGCATGTCTTCCCGCCCGGCAGCCGCCCTCACCCCGGCGTCCCAGGTCCGCATCGCGCTGGCCCTCGTCACGCTCTACATCGTCTGGGGTTCCACGTATCTCGCCATCCGGATCGCCGTCGAGACGATCCCGCCCCTGACCGGGTCGGCCGTGCGCTTCCTGATCGCGGGGTCGCTCCTCTACCTGTTCACGATCCGGAGCGGCGACGCGGCCGCGGACCGCCCCGGGCGCCTCGAGTGGCGCGACGCAGCGATCATCGGCGGCCTGCTCCTGGCCGGCGGCAACGGGCTCCTCGCGATCGCAGAGCAGACCGTCCCGTCGGGGATTGCCGCCCTGATCATCGCCACCCTGCCGCTCTGGGTCGCGATCCTCGGCCGGGTCTTCTTCGGCGTCGTCCTCACCAGGACGATCGTCGCCGGGACCGTCATCGGCTTCGTCGGCGTGGCCGTCCTCGTCTGGCCCTCGGGAGCATCCGGCGGCCTCGACCCGTTCGGCGTCCTGCTCTGCCTCCTCTCGCCCGTCTTCTGGGCGATCGGCTCGCTCTACAGCCGGACCGCCCACGTCCCGCGCCGCCCGCTGGTCGGGACGGCCATCCAGATGCTCGCGGGGAGCGCGGTGATCTTCGTCCTGGCCACGATCACGGGCGACATCTTCCGCCTGCGCGTGGCCGAGATCGCCCCGGAGTCCCTGGCGGCCATCGTCTACCTGATCGCCATCGGCTCGCTCGTGGGCTACACGGCCTACACCTGGCTCCTTCGCGTCGCGCCGATCTCGCTGGTCTCGACGTACGCCTTCGTCAACCCCGTGATCGCGGTCATCCTCGGCTCGCTCGTCCTGGCCGAGCCGCTGGAGCCGCGCACGATCGTGGCGGGGGCCATCATCGTCGTCGCGGTGGCCGTCATCGTGCGCGCCCGTCGCGGCGAGGCCCAGAGGACCGTGCCCGAGGAGGTGGGCGAGCCGGGCTGATCGCCGAACGCCCGCCGCGCGCGGGACGCGCCGCGGGGCCGCGACCGCGCGGGGCGCGGCACACGAGCCCTCCCCGTCTGCCGATCATGGACTCATACGTCCCCGAACCAGGAGCCGAACCCCATGGCGCACCGAACCGCTCCACACGATGGGCCAGCAGCACGGCCGACGCAGCTGGGCCGAGCCGTGGAAGATCAAGATGGTCGAGCCGCTCACCGTGACAACCCGCGAGCAGCGCAGTGCCGGCGCTCGCCGAGGCCGGCTACAACACGTTCCTGCTCCACAGCGACGACGTCTACATCGACCTCCTCACCGACTCCGGCACGTCGGCCATGAGCGACCGCCAGTGGGCAGGGATGATGCTGGGCGACGAGGCCTACGCCGGGAGCCGCAACTACTACCACCTCGAGGCGGCGATCCAGCGCTACTACGGCTACACGTACATCGTTCCGACCCACCAGGGGCGCGGCGCCGAGCACCTCATCAGCCAGACGATGATCAAGCCCGGCGACCACATTCCCGGGAACATGTACTTCACGACGACCCGGCTCCACCAGGAGCTGGCCGGCGCGACCTTCCACGACGTGATCGTCGACGAGGCCCACGACCCGCAGTCGCTCGACCCGTTCAAGGGCAACATCGACCTGGCCAAGCTCGAGCGCCTGGTCGCCGAGGTCGGGGCCGAGAAGATCCCCTACGTCTCGCTCGCCGGCACGGTCAACATGGCCGGCGGCCAGCCGGTGAGCATGGCCAACGTCCGCGAGCTGCGCGCCTGGTGCGAGCCGCGGGGCATCAAGGTCATGCTCGACGCCACCCGCATGGTCGAGAACGCACTCTTCATCCAGGAGCGCGAGGCGGGCTACGCCGAGAGGTCGATCGCCGAGATCCTCCTCGAGTTCTGCTCGTTCACCGATGGCGCCTGGATGAGCGCCAAGAAGGACAACCTCGTCAACATCGGCGGCTGGCTCGCGGTGAACGACTGGGACACGTTCGAGGAGCTGCGCAACCTCGTCGTGGTCTACGAGGGGCTGCACACCTACGGCGGCATGGCCGGGCGCGACATGGAGGCGCTGGCCATCGGGATCGAGGAGTCGGTCCAGGACCAGCACGTGCGCAGCCGCGTCGGCCAGGTCCGCTACCTTGGCGAGCTGCTGGAGGTCTGGGACATCCCGATCGTCCGGCCCGTCGGCGGGCACGCCATCTTCCTCGACGCCCGGCGCTTCTACCCCCATCTCGAGCAGGACCTCTTCCCGGCCCAGACGCTGGCCGCGGAGCTCTACCTGGACTCCGGGATCCGCTCGATGGAGCGGGGCATCGTCTCCGCCGGGCGCGACCCGCAGACCGGCGACCACAAGCGCCCGAAGCTGGAGCTGACCCGCCTGACGATCCCCCGTCGCGTCTACACGCAGGCGCACATGGACGTCGTGGCCGAATCGGTGAAGGCGTGCTTCGACGCGCGGGACGCGGCGAGGGGCCTGCGCATGGTCTACGAGCCGAAGTACCTGCGCTTCTTCCAGGCCCGCTTCGAGCCGATCGCCTAGGGGTCAAGTCTCCGCGAAGCAGGCTGCCGCGGCAGCTGCGTTGCCGGTCGCGAGGCCGGCGGCGGAGCGATCTGCCAGCGACACGAATTCCTCGTGCGTCACGATCGCGCCCCAGGATCGGGTGCGCCGGCGGGCGGAAGGAGCCGGCGCGCGACCGATGCCTCGATCCAGAGCAGGACGCCGGTCACGCTGGCGAGGGCGAACCCGAAGCCGGCGGCGTTCCAGTTGCCCCTCACCAGCCCGCCGACCGCAACGTGCCACAGGCCGAAGAGGAACGCCCCGACCAGCCCGACCGCCACGACGCCCCCGACGACCAGCACGACGCGGGTCCGCTTCCCGCGGTCGACCCAGGCCGCTGCGACCCGCCGACGCGCCTCCCGCCACGGGGGGTCGTAGTCCACGGGGCGGGGCCCCGAGGCCTCCGGCTCGAGGGGCCCGGGTTCCGTCGTGACCGGGGTCGGCCGCTCGGTTTCAGTCATGCCGCCCCAGCGCCGGCCAGCGCTCGAATCCCTGGGCCGGCAGAGGCTCGCAGCGGATCGGGCGGTCCTCGCGGTAGCCGAGGGCGTAGTCGGCCTGGATCAGCGTGTGGAGCTGGCTCGTTCCCTCGTAGATCACGGCGGCCTTCGCGTTCCGGAGGTAGCGCTCCACCGGGAACTCGTTCGAGTAGCCGTTGGCGCCGTGGACCTGGATCGCATCGAGCGCCGCCTGCACGCTGTGCTCCGTCGCGTGCCACTTCGCGACCGACGTCTCGCGCGTGGTCCGCACGCCGTGGTTCTTCAGCCAGCCCGCGCGCCACACGAGGAGCCGGCCGACCTCGGTCCCCTTGGCCATGTTGGCGATCATCTGCTTGACCAGCTGGTGGCGCCCGATCTCCTCGCCGAACGTCTCGCGCTCGTGCGCGTAGCGCACGCTCGCGTCCAGGCAGGCCTGGGCCAGGCCGACCGCGCCGGCCGCCACGGTGTAGCGGCCCTGGTCGATCGCGCTCATGGCCACGAGGAAACCCTCGCCCTCCTCGCCGATCCGGTTCTCGACCGGCACCTCGAGGTCGTCCATCGTGATGAGCCCGGTGTTCCCCGCCCGGATCCCCAGCTTGCCGTGGAGCGTCCCCGTCGTGAGCCCCTTCATCCCCCGCTCGACCATGAACGCCGTCACGCCGCGGTGTCGCTTCGACCGGTCGACCGAGGCGAAGACGAGGAAGTGGTCGGCGAGGTCGGCCAGGCTGATCCAGATCTTGCTGCCGTTGAGGACGTAGGCGTCGCCCTCGCGCCGGGCGGTCGACTGGAGCGCCGCGGCGTCCGTGCCCACACCCGGCTCGGTCAGCGCGAAGGTCGCCAGCTTCTTGCCCTGCGCCTGGGGCACGAGCCAGCGCCGCTTCTGCTCGTCGGTCGCCCACTGGAGGAGCGCCAGCGAGTTGAGGCCGGCGTGGACGCTCAGCACGACCCGGTAGGCCGTGTCGGCGCGCTCGAGCTCCTCGCACAGGATGGCGAACGAGACGTAGTCCAGGCCGGCGCCGCCCCACTCCTCGGGGATCGGTGCCCCGAGATAGCCGAGCTCGCCCATCGTCGCGAAGACCTCGGCGTGAGCTTCGCCCTTCTCGTCCCACTCCCGGATGTTCGGGAGGATCTCGGCGTCGACGAACTCGCGGATGGACTGGCGGACGAGGCGGTTCTCCTCGGACAGGCCGAAGTCGATCACGGGACGGCTGGCTCCTGCCGGGCGACGGGTGATGGTGAAAGGTCGCGTCGAAGGCGCCCGGCCCTGAGATTGTAGATGGCCGGCCCCTATACTCGGCCATGGTCCGCCGCAGCCCGCCGCAGCCCGGCCCGGCCGGCGACGAACCCGAGGGTCGCCTCATGGAAACGCCGCCTCCCTCCGCCACGTCCGACGCGGCCGCCCCGGCCGCTCCAGTCGCCACGGGGCTCGATCTCGCCGCGCTCGCGGCCGACAACCTGACCCCCGTCCTGGGTCGCTACTTCGAGCGGTCCTGGTCCCACGGCGAGGGCCACCGCCTCTTCGACACGGACGGCAACTCCTATCTCGATTTCGCCAACGGGATCGCCGTCAGCGTCCTGGGTCACCGCAACCCGCGCGTCACCGCCGCCGTCCACGCCCAGGTCGACCGCCTCATGGGCCCCATGTCCGCCATCGGCTACGCGGAGCCGACCGTGCGCCTGGCCATCGAGCTGGCGAAGACGCTCCCCGATCCCATCGACTCGATCTTCTTCATGAACTCCGGCACCGAGGCAGTCGAGGCCGCCCTCAAGCTGGCCCGTCGGGTCACCGGGCGGCCCGGGATCGTCGCCTTCCGCGGCGCGTTCCACGGGCGCACGTTCGGCGCCATCAGCATCACCAGCTCGAACCCCAACTACCGGCAGGGCTATGAGCCGCTCCTGCCGAGCGTCTACCTCAGCCAGTTCCCGTCTGTCTACCGCGACTTCGGGGGCGACGAGGAGCGGGCCGTCGCGGTCGCCTTCCGCCACCTGCGCGACCTGTTCCACTCGACGATCTCGCCGGACGAGGTCGCCGCGATCGTCATCGAGCCGGTCCAGGGCGAGGGCGGCTACGTCCCGGCGCCGCCGGCCTTCCTCCAGATCCTGCGGCGCGTCTGCGACCGGCACGGCATCCTGCTGGTCGCCGACGAGGCCCAGGCGGGCTTCGGGCGGACCGGGAAGATGTGGTCGTTCGAGCACGCCGGGATCGTCCCCGACGTCGTCTGCATGGCCAAGGCGATCGCGAACGGCCTGCCCCTCTCCGCGATCGCCAGCTCGAAGGCGCTCCAGGAGCGCTGGGGCAAGGGCGCCCACGGAGGCGACCTTCGGCGGGAACCCGGTGAGCTGCGCGGCGGGCCTCGCCGTCCTCGAGGAGATCCGCGAGCGGGACCTCGTGGCGAACGCGGCGGCGCGCGGGGCGGAGCTGACCGGTGGGCTGCTGGAGATTGCCTCCCGCGACGCGAGGATCGGCGACGTCCGCGGTCCCGGCCTGATGATCGGCCTGGAGTTCGTCAAGGAGCGCGCCACCCGCGAGCCGGACGGGGCGCTCTGCGACGGCCGTGATCCAGGGGTGCGCCGACGAAGGCCTGCTGCTGCTCAGCTGCGGCGTCGAGCACAACGTGATCCGCTGGATCGCGCCGCTCGACGTGACGAGCGAGGAGATCGCCGAGGCGCTCGCGATCTTCGACCGGGTGCTTGCCTCGACACGCTGAGGGTCGCGCCCGGGTGGGCGCGCGCTGGCGTCGGGGCGGTCAGCCGGGCGAGCGGTCAGGCGGTCAGGCGGGCGTTCCGCGTCAGGAACGCCATGACGTCCTCGAGCCGGAAGCGGCGGTCCCCGCGCGAGCAGACACGGAAGAACGGCAGCTCGCCGCGGTCGCCCAGGCGCTTCACGGTGTTGACGTGCAGATGGAGCATCTCGGCCACCTCGCTCGCGGTGAGCAGGGGTCCGAGGTCGCTGACGGCCATGCGGAGTGTCCTCGACTGGTTCGCTCCCGGGGCGCCGGGGACGTTCGGGGTGGCACGGGTGCGGTTCGCGTCGTTGACTGGGTGGAGGCTAGGGGTTCAGGGAGGGCCCGCGAAAGCCGTACCTTCGTGATGGGGCCGGAGGGACCCGGAGGTCCGGTGCGAGCGCGCACCGGAGGCAGCCGCGCTCGCGGACCGGATAGCCTCTCGGGCCGCCCCCGGCAGGGATTCGCGCCTGCGACCTGCGAACTGGAAGTCAGCTGCGGCCGTGCGCGCGGAGCCTTCCCAAGCCTGCGCGACTACCGTGATCTACCGCCCACAGCCGCGGCCCTCGGTTCACCGTCGGCGGCGTCGGGCACGCCATACCCAGAGGCGCCAGGCGATGAACGTGATGACGACCTGAGCCAGGACCGCGAGGATGACGCGCGCCCAGCGGAGGCGGTCGCCCCAGCGCCGGGCCGCGATGCGCGCGTCGACCAGCGCGGCACGGATGCTCTGGCCTTGGGCGGCCGACCCCGACCTGCGCTCTGGCTCTGGCTTCTCCACCATCTCGGATCTCCTCCAGCCACTGTCAGTCGCCCGTGTCCTCGCGGCTCGCGGCAATTCAGACAGGCCGCGGTGATCGTCGCGTAGCATGGCGGGTCAGACCCCGCAACACTCGGTGCCCGAGCCCAACGGGCTGACACGGATCAGGTCATCAGGAGAATGCCGGTGGCAGAGCAGTCGCATTCGGTCAGTCCCTCGGGGGAGATGTTCCCCCTCCCGAGCGAGGGCGATCGTCTCGCCGAGATGGCGCACCTGGAGAAGCTCGTCCGCGCGGCCCGTGACGACGGCAAGGAGATCGTCGTGGTCATGGGCGTGGGGTTCGTCGGCGCGGTGATGGCCGCCATCATCGCCGACACGGTCGACAAGAAGACCGGCAAGCCGAGCAAGTTCGTCATCGGCTGCCAGCGGCCCAGCGCGCGCAGCTACTGGAAGATCCCGCTGCTCAACCGCGGCGAGTCGCCGGTCAAGGCCGAGGATCCCGAAGTCGATCCGATGATCGCCCGCTGCGTGAACCGAGAAGAAGACGCTCATCGCCACCTTCAACAGCGACTGCCTGGCGCTGGCCGACTGCGTGGTGGTCGACGTGCAGTGCGACTACACCAAGCACGACCTGGGCAACATGCGGACCGGCGAGGCGGAGATGAGCGCCCTGGAAGCGACCATGCGGACCATCGGCGAGAAGGTCCAGCCGCACTGCCTGACGCTGATCGAGACCACCGTGGCCCCGGGCACGACGGAGTTCGTGGCCTGGCCGATCATGAAGAAGGCCTTCGCCGCCCGGGGCATCGAGAGCGAGCCGCTGCTGGCCCACAGCTTCGAGCGGGTCATGCCCGGCCGCGAATACGTCTCGTCGATCCGCGATTTCTGGCGCGTCTGCTCGGGCTGCAACGACGAGGCCCGCCGCCGCGTCGAGAAGTTCCTCCGCGAAGTGCTCAACACCGAGAAGTTCCCGCTGACGGTCATGGACCGGCCGATCGAGTCGGAGACCACGAAGATCGTCGAGAACTCCTACCGGGCGACGATCCTGGCGTTCCTGAACGAGTGGAGCCTCTTCGCCGAGCGCAACGGCGTCGACCTGATCAAGGTCATCAAGGCCATCAAGATGCGGCCCACGCACAGCAACATGATCTTCCCCGGTCCCGGGCATCGGCGGCTACTGCCTGCCCAAGGACGCCGGCCTGGGCTACTGGGCCTACAAGCACATCCTCGGCTTCGAGGACGGCGACCAGGTCTTCAAGATCAGCCCGACGGCCGTCGACATCAACGACACCCGCGCCCTGCACGTGGCCGAGCTGACCCGCGACGCCCTGCGGAACATGGGCCGCTACATCGCCGGCGCCGACGTGCTGATCTGCGGGGCCAGCTACCGCCAGGACGTCGGCGACACGCGCTACAGCGGCTCGGAGATGGTCGTGCGCAAGCTCACCGAGATGGGCGCCGAGATGCGGGTCCACGACCCGTACGTCGATCACTGGTACGAGCTGGAGAGCCAGGACGACTACCCGTCCCCGGGCCACTCCTGGTCGCGGTTCTTCCGCAACCAGGAGCGACCTGCGAGGACATCCGCGTGCAGAAGGACCTGGCGGCCGCGCTGCAGGGCGCCGAGGCCGTGATCCTGGCCGTGCCGCACGAGCCGTACCTGGAGCTCGATCCCGAGCAGGTCGTCCAGTGGGCCGGCAGGCCGCTGGCGGTGATCGACTGCTTCGGCATCCTCTCCGACGACGAGATCCGCCGCTACTTCGAGCTTGGCTGCGAGGTCAAGGCCCTCGGCCGCGGACACATCCAGCGGATCAAGGAGCAGATTCGCGCCGACGTGGAACCGCCGCGGCCGTAAGGCCTGGGACCTCGACCGCATCACGGGCCCCCGGGCCCCGGCGACCACGGAGCGCAGCCAGCGGTGGGAGACTGGCGCCCCCGGCAGGATTCGAACCTGCGACCTCGGGATTAGAAGTCCCTCGCTCTATCCCCTGAGCTACGGGGGCGCCGGCGCACGATCTCACGCAGCCGCGCCGCGACGCGTGAGACCTGATGGTACCCGCCCGGGGCGGTCGGCCTGTCGGTGTCCCTAGAGTTCGTGTAACAGCGGACCGAGGTCGCGGCAGCTCAGGCGCAGGCGCGCGGCCGCCTGCCGCATCGTCACCACACGGGCGGATGCATTCCATCGCCCAGTTGCTCTCGTTCCTCGTGATGACCAGGGGCGGGGCGAACCGGGTGGCGTTGATGTGGGAACAGCCCGTGCCGCAGCCACGGCACTGGTCCGCCTGCGCCGCGCCCGTGACTGTCGAAGGCGCGCCTCGGCAAGCACCCCAACGTCTGGGCTGGCCGGCGGCGGCGAACCCCGTGAAAGGATTCGGCTCCCACCACGCTGCGTTCGGTGACCGATTCGGGCCCCGGCAGCATTCCGGGCATCGAACGCAGCGTGCTCGACCCGGATTCGTTGCATGGAGCCGGGCGGGGGTGGCCAGCAACCGGCGACCGGCCGACCCGCGCATGGGATGGATGCCGTGCCTCGCCGCACACCGTGCCGATGCTATGCTCCGCGCCCGCGTGCCCGGGAGCCACGCGAGGCAGGGATGGAGGCAGGCCAGGTGGCCGATCGGGCCGTGACACTCGAGCACGACGCCGCCGTGAAGTCCGGCCCCCCGACATCGACCGCGTCGATCCCGCCGGCGGACACGATCCCGAGCGCCGCGGCGACCCGTGAGCGGCTGGCCGAGGCAGCCTCACCCGGCACGGCCGGACGCCTCGACCGTCCCGCGCGTCGAGCTCGTCCCGCTCCGGGCCAGCTCCGCCTGCCGTTCGCCCCCCTCCCCGAGCTGGCGCTCGAGACCGACTGGAAGAGCCAGCCGCGACTGTGGGGCCACGCCTACCACCCGATGTGCTCGTACCTGGCCAGCTTCCCGGCGGCCCTCGCCCACGCGTTCGTGGCCCGCTACACGCGCCCGGGCGACGTCGTCCTGGACCCGTTCTGCGGGCGCGGCACGACGCCCCTTCAGGCGTGCGCCGAGGGGCGCATCGGCGTGGGCAACGACCTCAACCCGCTGGCCCACGTCCTGACGGCCGCCAAGGTCGAGCCACCGGCGGGCCGCGAGCTGGAGGCACGGCTGGCGGGCCTTCGGATCGACTGGTCGCTCGAGGCGCCCGGCTGGCTGGACCTGGCGACCGCGCGTGGTCGGCGGGGCGTCCCTCGCGCTGCCTGCGCTCGTTCCGGCCGCGGGATCGGCCGACGGCCCCGGCGAGGGCAGCGAGCCCGTCCCCGCGGAGGTCGTCCTCGCGTTCCACCCGGGGACGCTGGCCCAGGTCCTCTTCGCTCGCGCGCGCCTCCGCCTCGACGACCCGGCCGACCGCTTCCTGGCGGCTTCCCTCGTCGGGATCCTCCACGGCAAGCGGCCCGGCTACCTCTCCGAGCTGATGCCGAACGCCTTCAGCATGGCTCCCCGCTACGCGCGCGACTACGCGGCGCGGACGGGCTTCGCCGCGCCGGAACGCGACCTCTTCGTCCTCCTCGCCGCGAAGCTCCGGCGCCTCGCCCGCGACGGCCGTCCGCGCACGCCCGGGATCGCGCTCCTGGGTGACGCACGTGACGCGGGCATCCGGGCGCGGGCCGCCCTGCGCAATCGGGCGCTCCCCGATCGGGCGCGCCTCGTGCTCACCTCCCCGCCCTACCTGCGCGTCCTCAAGTACGGCTACTACAACTGGCTCCGGACCTGGTTCCTGGGCTTCTCGGCCGACGCGATCGACGCAACCCTCGACGACGCCCATCGCCGCGAGCCGTACCTCGCCTTTCTCCGGGAGGTGCTGGCCGGCCTGCGCCCAGCGCTCGCCGACGATGCGGTCGTGGCCCTCGTGCTCGGCGACGTCGAGGCGGAGCGGGGCAGGCGGGCGGCCGACGGGCTGCCGATCGGCCTGGCCGCCGAGGCGTGGGAAGGGCGCGGCTCGACCCGAGGGCTACCTGCTGGCGGGGATCGTGGGCGACGAGGTGGCAGCCTCCAGGAAGATGACGAAGCTGTGGGGCGTCGAGGCGGGGCAGGCCACCCGCCTCGACCGGATCCTCGTCCTCGCGCCCACGGAGGCCGGGCGGCGGCGCGCGATCGCCGGGGCCGCACTCCCCGTGGACTGGAGCTGGCCTCCCCGCCGCTGACGTGGCAGCCGCTTCCGGCGCCGGGACGAGTCGCCAGCGGCCCGTGCGGGCACCTTCTCCGGCGCCCGGCGCCTCCGGTACACTCCGGGCCATGAAGTCGATCTACCACCCGGACGACCTCGCGGCGATGGATCCCCTGGTCCTCATGAAGAACCTGGACCACGTGCGCATGACGAGCCGCCGGCTGAGCTACATCCTCCAGCAGCAGGTCCACCTCTACACGCCCCAGGCGAACCAGCTCCGCGAGCAGATCGACACGTACGTGGAGGCCGAGCGCCAGATCGAGGGCGAGATGGCGCGCCGCCAGGTCCGGGCCTAGGCGCCGAGCCTCAGCGCGACGCCGCCACCGCCGAGCCGGCGTCGCGCGCGGAGACCCTGGTCCGGGACGCCCGCCGCCCGCTCCTCCTCGATCACCGCCGCGGCCATCGCCGCCAGATGCGGCGTGCCGTACAGGCTGAACCCGATCCCGCGCTCCTCGAGCTCGCCGAAGCCGTAGCCGCGGAAGAGGCTCCGGCTGGCCACCGCCCACATCTCGTCGTAGAGCTCCGGCCAGCCGACGCGGCGACGGGCCCGGCAGAAGCGGACGAACTCCACCGCTTCGGGGTCGGCCGCCACCGGCGCGAGGGCGCGCGGATCCATCGATATCCTCTCCTCCCCGCGCACGGCGCGGCACGAACCACCGACTGACCTGGGGCCTGTGATCTCCGCGAGTTCGGGCGGTCCGACCACAGTGCCGGGGCGCGATCTCGGTGCCCCGGTCCGCCGCCTCCGCACTCCCCGGCGGTGGCGACACCCGGATCCTACGCGATCCCGGCGGAGGGCCGGAAGGGCCTTGTCCACCAACCTTCCCACCGACTTGTCCACAGGACGACAGGCCTTCGGTGGACGGCCCCGCGAGGACCCGGAAGATCCGTGGACAGTCCGTGACCGCCCCCTCTTGACACGCGTCGGCGGGCCGCCGAATCCGTGTCGCCGCGCGCCGGATCGCCCGCCCCAGGCCCGGCCGAAGCCCCGTCAGGCGCGGGCGGCCACCCCAAGCCCGGCGGCGTCGGACAGGCGCCATCGGCAGTCGTCACCGAGCTCGAGACCCGTCGAAGGGGTCATCGGCGAGCAGGAGGCAGCCGTCGAGGTCGACCCACTCGGCCAGCGAAGCGACCGCCGCCGAGGCGGCGATCCCGACGCTCGTCTCCTCCATGCAGCCGAGGAAGGTCCGAAAGCCGAGCTCCCGGGCCCGGACCAGCATCCGGGCCGCAGGGCCGACCCCGCCGCACTTGGCGAGCTTGACGTTGACCCCGTCGACGATCCCGACGAGCGCGTCGAGGTCCTCGATCGCGACGGCGCTCTCGTCGGCGACGATCGGCAGGGGCGACGCTGCCTGGAGGTCCAGGAGCCAGTCGTAGCGGCGCGGCGGGAACGGCTGCTCGATCAGCTCCACGCCGAGGCGGACGAGCTCGGGGATGAGCGGCGCCGCGATCTCCGGCGTCCAGCCCGTGTTCGCATCCACCCGGATCGGGCCGCCGTAGACGGACCGGACCGCCTCCAGCGTCGCGAGGTCGGCGGGCCCTCCGAGCTTGATCTTGAGGGCCGGGAAGCGGCTTGCCCGGCGGGCGCGCTCGGCGACGACGGCGGGCTCGTCGAGCCCCAGGGTGAAGTCGGTCGGGGGGATCACGGCGGAGAGCCCGAGGAGCCGATGGACGGGCGCTCCGGTCGCCTTGCCGGCGAGGTCGTGGAGGGCGATGTCGAGGGCGCACTTCGCGGCACCGTGGCCGCGGATCGCCCGCGTCGAACGCAGCGCCGATGGCTCGGCGAGGGCCGCGCCCGCCGTCCTCGCGGAGGTCGTGTCCAGGTCGCCCGGCTCGACCGCGCCGAGGAGGCGGTCCATGACGACGGGCATCGTGGCGAGCGTCTCGCCGTAGTAGGCGTCGGGATAGCCCTCGCCCAGGCCGACGAGCCCGGGCAGGCGGTCCGAGCGGAGCTCGACGATCATCGTCGACATCGTCCCGCCCGCGCCGTGCGAGTCGCGGGCGATCCGGAAGGGGTCGCGATACGGGATCTCGAGAACGCGGATCTGCAGGTCCCAGCCGGGGTTCATCGGCTCGCCTCCCACCCACGGCAGCGCATCGACCGCCGGCTTGATCTCGTCCCAGAACGGAGTCGCCCCGAAGCGGACCGGGTCCGCGGCCGGGAGCCCGGTCTCGGCGGCGATCGCCTCCACGCACGCGCCGGGCCTCGTCGTCGTCAGCGTAGAGCGGACGTGTTCACCGCCACGGCCACGACCTTCGAGGGCGCCACCGTCCCCGCGATCCGCTCGTGCAGGTCGATGAAGGGGCGCAGCGGAGCGATCGGGAACGAGCGCTCCGGGAGGTGGTCGAAGTCGTGGGCGGCCAGGCCGATGCGGTGGACGAGGATCATCGCGTGGGGCGTCGCCCCGTGGATCAGGCCCAGCGTCACGGCGCTGTAGGCGGGGTGGTCGAGGCTCCCCTGCCCCTCCACGATGACCCAGTCGCCCAGGCGCTCCCCCTCCTCGACCAGCCACTCGACGGTGCCGTTGAGGAAGTCGCTGATGACGCGGTCGACGGAGACGCCCCAGCCGTCGATCATCATGCCCGTCTGTCCGGTGGGCACGAACGCCACCGAATCCCCGGCGGCGCGGCCGGCGTTCCGAAGCTCCAGCGCGACCGACATCTTGCCGATCGCGCAGTCGGTGCCGACCGTGAGGATCACGCGCTTGCCGGGGAGGTGGCGCCGCCCGACCGCGGTCTCGAAGCGCTCCGGCGGCCGCCGGAAGTCGATGATGTGGACGCCGGCAATCGCCGCTGCGGCCGACAGCTCCGGGTCATCGCCCAGGAAGGTGTGAAGCCCCGAGTGGAGCTCCAGCCCGGCATCGATCGCCTCGTGGAGGATCGGCCGCCACTCGTCGGGAAGCCGGCCGCCGGTCGGGGCGATGCCGATGAGCAGCGTGTCCGGGCGGGGTCGCCCCGGCATCGCCAGGGCCTCCGCGAGGGTGCCGACGATCGGGACGTCGCGACCCGGGGATCCAGTCCGCCGTCGAGCGCCCCGCCAGCGTCGAGTCGAGCACCGCGATCACCTCGTCGCGGCCATACCGGAGCACGCCGAACGCGGTCTTGCCCGAGTGAGGACCGAACTGGCCCTCGGTGAGGATCACCAGCCGGCGCCTGGCCTGGGGTCGCATCGCTCCTCCGGTGACACGGCTTCCGCGGAGCCGGCGGGGACGGCCGGGCCGGAAAGGGAACGCCCCCGGGGCGCGGACCGGGGGCGTTGGTGCGTTCAGCTGGTACCGCATACCGGATTCGAACCGGTGATCTCCGCCTTGAGAGGGCGGCGTCCTGGGCCTCTAGACGAATGCGGCACGTGATCGCGGCCGTGGCCCACGACCCGCGAGAGGATACCAGAGGCCCACAACGGGCGGCAAATGGCGACGCGCGCAGGCGGACGAGCGCGACGCCAGGCTGACGCGGGTCGCTCCGGCCCGGGCGGCCCGCGGCCGCTACAGGCGGTGCGTCTCCAGGAACGACCGGACCCGGTCGGCCACCTGGCGGTGCCCCTCCTCGGAGAGCACCAGCCCGTAGTGCGACGCGGCGCCGTACTGCTCGTGCTCCGCGCCCAGCCACTCGGCGAGCCGCTCCGCGGTGAGCGAGGCCGGGGTCCCATCGATCGCCGGAGCCGACGACGAGCGTCGGCACGCCGTCCAGGAGGTGCGGTCGCACCGGGACTCCGGCCAGCATGGACGCCCGGGCCCGGCCCGACTCCCTCGGCTTCTGGCCGAGCAGGTGCTGGATCCGCAGGACCTCGTCGAGCGACAGGTCGCGGTTCTCGCGCTGCAGCTTCTCGGGGAGGGTCTCCCAGCCGAGCGCGGCGCGCCCGTAGACCGGCGGGACGTCCCGCGCGACCTGGGGCCTGCCGGGCGGGCGGATCGCGGCGGGCGCCTCGGCGTCGAGCAGCACGAGGCCCGCCACGCGGACCCGTTCCGCCGCGGCCTTGAGGACCAGGAGGCCGCCCATCCCGTGGCCGACCGCCACGGCGTTCGGGCCGACGCGCTCGAGCCCGGCCGTCACGTCGTCGAGGTACGTCTCGAAGGAGAGGCCCTGGGGATCGGCCGTGCGGCTCCAGAAGTGGTTGCCGAGGTTGAGCGCGTGGCCCTCCCAGCCGCGCCCGGCGAAGTAGCGCAGCCAGCGCTCCCAGAGCCACGATCCGGCAAGCTCGCCGTGGACGTAGAAGAGCGGGCGGCGGCGCGAGCGCCGCTCCGGCAGCCAGCTCTCGATGTAGATGCCGCGCTCCTCGATCTCGATCTCGTCCTTGCGGACCGGCCGGCTGCCGGACGGCGGGCCCCCGGATGCCGGAGAGGGACGCGGATAGTCGCGATCGAGCGGGTCGTCGTTCATGTCACCACTCGAGGGGGTTGAGGACGAAGCCGGTGACCGGCCTTCGGGTAGAAGTAGGTGCTCTTCTGGGGCATCACGTCCCCGTCACGAGCCACCGCGGCGATGTCGGCGACCGGCGTTGCCTCGAGCAGGAACGCTGCATCGGCGGCATCGATGCGCCCGTCGACCCAGGCGATTGCCTCGCCGACGTCCTTCGTGTAGCCGACCCGGCCGCCGGTCGTCGTCGCGGCCCGGTCGATCCCGCAGAGCCGCTCGAGGGCGGCCGAGAGGAGCGTGACGTCCAGGCGGCGCACGGCGTCGCCCCCGGTCGGCAGGATCGGGGCGAAGGCCTCGCGCCGAGCCGTCAGCACCGCGCACCGCCGGCCCGGGTCCACAGCCCGATCCGGCCGCGACCGCCCGGCGCCTGCGCCTCGGGGCCGAAGGCCGCGCTGAGCGCCGCGCGATCGGCCGGCTGCGTCTCGAAGAGGCCGGACGAGGACGCGGCCTCGACGAGCCCATCGACGGCGCTCACGGCGCGCGCCACGCGGTGCGTCGGCAGCGCCAGGAGCGGCTCGGTCGATCGTGTCCATGAACAGAGCGAGCACGAAGTCGAACGGCGGGTCGTCGTCGCCTGAGCGGGTCATGCGGCGCTCGTCCCGGTAGCGGAGCGCCGTCTCGTAGCGATGGTGTCCGTCGGCGATCGTGACCGGCTCGCGTCCGGCCGCCTCACGCAGCCCCTGGACCAGCGCGCGCCGTCGGGCCTTCCTCGGGGACCATCCAGAGGCGGTGCCGGACGCCCTCGTCGTCGGTCACGTCGGCCACGGCCGCCGGCTTCGGTCGCTTCGACGAGGAGACGGTGCGCGGCCCCGGTGGCGTCGTCGTAGAGGACCATCACGGCCGAGAAGTTGGCGCCCGCCGCGCGCATGAGCTTGTACCGGTCCTCCTTGGGGCCGGCCAGCGTCCGCTCGTGCGGGAGCACGCCGCCGCCCGGCCCGAATGCCTCGAGGCGCAGGCGCCCGATAGAAGCCCCGCTGCGCCCGTCGGAGCGAGGTCCCGGGAACCGTGAACTCCTGCTCGTAGACGTACAGGGATGGCTGGCGATCCTTGCTCAGCGTCCCGTCGGAGCGCCACGCGGCGAACGTCCGTGCGGCCTGCCGGTACTTCTCGTCCGGATCTGCCGCCCCGGCATCCACCGGCAGGTCGATCGCGACGACGTTGCGCGGGTCGCGCGCCGCGAGCTCCATCCGCCGCGCGGGTGAGATCACGTCGTAGGGCGGAGCAACCACGCGGCGCGAGATCGGGCACCGTCTCGGGGTTGTAGCGCAGCGCACGGAACGCGCGGATCTCGGGCACGCGACCTCCTGGGGCACCGGTACAGCGGTCCGGCGGGCCTGCGCCGCGCGATGCGCGGCAGGATGGCCCAGAGTGTACCGCGCCGCAGCCGACGATCCCTTGGAGGACACGGGGACGCAACTTTCCGGGGGAGCCCGGCGTCTGGATGGCAGGCCGCCCGCGGGGCGGGTCCAGAGAGGGGTGCCGTGCCTCACGCCCGGAGCTCTCGCGTCCGGTTCACGCGCGCCACCCTGTCCTTCGTGGCCGTCTTCGTCGTGCTCGCCGGCGCTCCCCTGGTCGTCCGGGCCGCCGGCCCATCCCCCACGCCGGGCACGCCGCCGGGGATGACGATGGAGGCCCGGGCGCTGGTCGAGGGCCACGCCCGGACTGGCTCGTGGATGGCGATCCGGGTCGACCTCGCCAACGACGGCCCGGCGTTCACCGGGGAGCTTCGGCTGGTCGGCGGCACCCAGGGGCGAACACGCTTTGCCGTGCCGGTCGACCTCCCGACGACGTCGCGCAAGGCGTACACCCTCCACGCCCAGGCGCCGGCGTTCGGCAGCTCGCTGGAGATCGCGCTCGTCGCCGGTGAGGCGGTGGTCGCCCGCCGGCCCGTGGCGTTCGCGCTCCATGATCCCGGGCAGCTCGTGGTCGGTGTCGTCGCCGAGCGGCCGGGGCCTCTCGTCGCCGCACTGGGCAGGCTCCGCGACCCGGCCGGACCCCAGCCGGCGGTCGTCCAGCTGACCGTCGCCGATCTGCCCGAGCGTCCCGAGGCCTGGTCCGCGCTCGATCGCCTGGTCTGGCAGGACGTCGACGCGGGTCAGCTCTCCGCCGAGCAGCTGGCGGCGCTTGCGCACGTGGCTCGCGGGCGGCGGGCGCCTCACGATCGTGGGAGGGAGCGGCGGCCTGGGACTGCTCGCCGGGTTCCCCGACGAGCTCCTCCCCTTCCGGCCCACCGTGACGGTCGACGTGGACGCCGAATCGATCCGGGGCCTCCTGGGTGGCTCACTGCCCCGCGGCGCGGGGGCGCTCCCGGCCCTCGCGGGCATCGGCGAGCCGTCGGGTCGCGGGCGCTCGCCACGGACAGCGGCGACTGCGCGATCGCCGCCGATCGATCCCTGGGCAGCGGCGCGGTGACGCTCGCGGGCTTCGACCCGACCACGCCGTGGCTGGCCGAGAGCACCTCGGTCGACGTGCTGTGGGCGTCGCTTGTTGCCGCGCGGGGGACGTCCCGCACGCCGCTGGTCGTCGGCGACGACGGGATCCTCGTCTCGCTCCTGGGCACGATGCCGGCCCTGGCGCTCGCCGTCGATCGAGGGCCTGCTGCTCCTCCTGCTGGGCTACATCGTGCTCATCGGTCCCATCAACTACCTCGTTCTGCGCCGCCTGGATCGCCGCGAGTGGGCCTGGGTCACGATGCCGCTCCTCGTGGTCGGGTTCACGCTGGCGGCCTACTCGCCATGGGCTTCGTCCTGCGGGGGACCGAGGTGATCGTCAACCAGGTGGCCCTCGTGCGGGCGGCCCCCGGCACGGACGCGGCCCAGGCCCAGGTCTACCTGGGGGTCTTCTCGCCGACCCGGGGAACCTACGAGGTGGGCGTCCCGGGCGGCGCGCTCCTCTCCGCGCCGTACAGCGGCGAGGGCTTCGGCCAGGGCGGCCAGGGCCTCGACGTGGTCCAGGGTGATCCGGCCCGGTTGCGCCAGCTCGCCGTCGGGTACGGGACGCTCCGCGCCGTGCGGGCAGAGGCACCGGTCGCGGCCCCCGGATCGAGGCCGACCTGCGCCTCGAGGGCGATCGCGTCCGGGGGACCATCCGGAACGCGTCCGCGCAGGCCGCTGGCGAAGCCCGCCGTCGTCCTGGGAACGGCGGTCGTGGTCCTCCCGGACCTGGCGCCGGGCGCCAGCGCGACCGTCGACCTGCGGGCCCAGCCGGACGCCTTCGGCCGGGCCCTGTCCGAGCGGATCTTCGGCCAGCAGCAGTTCACCTCCGACGGGCGCCCGACCGGTGACTTCCTGCGCGACCAGGTCCGGCGCCAGCTCGTCGACGCCCTGACCTACGATCCCTTCTTCGGCTCGAACGGCACGCTCCCCGCTGACAGCCCGGTCCTGCTGGCGTGGGGCAAGCCGGGCCTCTTCGCGGTGACCGTCGGCGGCAAGGAGCCCCGGACTGCCGGGGAGACGCTCTACTACCTCCCGCTCGGCCTCGCCGCGTCCGGGCCCGTGACGTTCACACCGGACCTCATGCGCTCGTCGCTCGTCGAGGTGAAGGCCCAGTTCTTCAACAAGGACCCGTTCAACCTCACGATCGGCGGCGGCTCGGTGACCCTTGCCTACCGGCCGATCCCGGTGGCCGGACGTCTCGCGCCAACGCGCCTGGCCATCGGCGTGAACACGGGCGTCACGGGTCCGCTCAAGGGCGGCGCCGGCCCCGGCAACGAGGTGGAGCCGGCGCCTCCCGCCATCGAGCCCGCGGCCACCCCGGCACCGTCGGGCTCGCCCGCGACCGATGCTCCGGCCCAGCCGCCCAAGCCGATCCTGCCGCCCGAGGCGCTGGGCCTGCCCCGGTTCGAGCTCTTCGATCGCGAGGCGGGAGCCTGGCGGGAGGTCACGCTGGCGAACGGGCAGACCGTCGACGTCCGCGGGCCGGCCCGCTTCGTCGACCCGGCGTCCGGGACCATCCTCGTGCGCATCTCGAACGATCGCCAGGACGCGCTCAGCCTGCAGCTCGCCCTCCAGCTCGAAGGGAGGATGGAGTGACGGCCATCGTCTCCACCAGCGGGCTCGTCAAGCGCTACAACGGCACGCTGGCCCTCGGCGGCCTGGACCTCGAGATCGCGGCCGGCGAGATCTTCGGCCTCGTGGGGCCCAACGGGGCGGGCAAGACGACGACGCTCCGGATCCTGGCCACGCTGCTCGTCCCGACGGCCGGCGATGCCGAGGTGGCCGGGGCCTCCATCCGCGGCAACCCCGACGGCGTGCGCCGGGTCGTCGGGTACATGCCGGACAGCTTCGGCGTCTACGACGACATGAAGGTCTGGGAGTACCTCGACTTCTTCGGGCGCTGCCACGGCCTGCCGGCGGACCGCCGCCGCCGGATGATCGGCGACCTGCTCGAGCTCGTCGACCTCGGCAACAAGCGGGACGCCTACGTGGCGACGCTCTCGCGGGGCATGCAGCAGCGCCTCTGCCTGGCCCATGCGCTCGTGCACGACCCTGCCGTCCTGATCCTCGACGAGCCGGCGTCCGGCCTGGACCCGCGCGCCCGGGTCGAGCTGCGCGAGCTCCTCCGCGAGCTGCGGGCGCTCGGCAAGACGATCCTGATCAGCAGCCACATCCTTCCCGAGCTCGAGGAGCTGTGCACGTCGCTCGCCATCCTCGACGGCGGCCGGGTCATCGCCCAGGGCCGCCTCGCCGAGATCGAGGCGCGCCTGCGGGTCGGCGCCGTCCTGCGCATCCGGGTCCTGGGCGACGAGTCCGCCGTCGCCGCGGCGCGTGACCACCTGGCCGGCGATCCGTCCGTCGCCGCTGCCGAGATCGCCGGCGAGGGGCTCCTCGAGATCGGCTTCACCGGCGACGACGAGGCCGCGGCGCGTCTCCTCGCCGACGCGGTGTCCGCGGGCATCCGCATCGTGTCGTTCGCCCGCGCCGCCAGCGACCTCGAGGAGCTCTTCCTGCAGGTCACCCGCGACACCGCGGCGGAGGTGGCGTGATGCGCGCGCGGCTTGCGGCGGTGACGACCGGGATCGGGGCGGTCGGGTCCAAGGAGCTCCGCGGCCGCATGCGCGGGCCCCGCGCCTTCATCGCCCTGACCCTCTACCTCGCCCTCCTGGCCGGCTTCACGGTCATGATCTACCTCCTCGCAGCCCAGAGCGCCGCGTCGCAGGCCGCGTTCGGCGGCGGCAACCCCTACGCCTCGGCGTCCGTGGGCCAGGCGGTCTTCACGGTCCTCCTCTTCCTGCAGATCCTCCTCGTCGTCTTCCTGGCACCGGCGGCGACGGCGGGGGCGATCAGCCTCGAGCGCGAGAAGCAGACGCTCGACCTCCTGACGGCCACGCCGATCAGCACCCTCGGGATCGTGCTCGGAAAGCTCGGCTCGGCGCTCGCCTTCGTCGGCGTGCTGATCCTGGCCTCGCTTCCCCTGACCGCCGTCGTGTTCGTGTTCGGGGGCGTCGGCCCCGAGGACGTCGTCCGCGGCTACGTGGTCCTGCTCGTCACGGCGCTCGGGTTCGGATCCGTCGGGATCCTCCTGTCCAGCGTCACCCGGCGCACCCAGAGCGCCACGGTCCTCACCTACCTCGTGGTCCTGGTGCTGACCGTCGGCACGGGCTTTGCCTGGTTCTTCTGGGACCAGATGGCGGGGACCGTGCCGGTGGCCCAGCCCTTCGTCCGCGACCTGCCGGCCAACGTCGGCGGTGGCGATGCGGGCAGTGAGGCCGAGCCCCTGTCCGGAGTCGCGCCCGAGCCGACGGCCGCGCCCACGCCGCTGCGCCCGCCCGAGGCCCTCCTCTGGCTCAACCCGGTCGTTGCGGCCGCGGACGTCGTGTGCGGCATGGACGTGAACCCCTACTCGATGGCCTGCCAGCTGATCAGCGAGGTCACCGGCACGGTCCCGGGCGGTGACCGGACGCAGACCGGCGGCCCGGTCCCGATGCCGGCCAAGCCCGCGATCGACGTTGGCGAGCGGCGTCTCGGCGCCCGATGTGATCGGCAACGCCTGGGGGATGAACGTCGTCGACAGCACCCTGGTGGCAGCGGACGACCCGTTTGCCTCGTCGTCGACGCGCGACAGCTTCTGGCCGCGGGCCGCGGCCGCCTGGCTGGTGGTGTCGCTGGTCCTGGTGGTCCTCACGGTCCAGATGGTGAGCCCGACCCGTCGGTGGCGGATCTTCCGGCGACGCTCGCGGCCGGGGATCCGGGCATGACGAACCCGTTCGCCCGGCCGGCACCATCCGGGCGTCGCGATCGACCGCTGCCCCCACCGGACCCCGGTCCCGGCGGGCCGGAGCTGGGGGCGCTCCGGCGCGGCCTGCGGCGCCAGCGCGATCGGCTGTGGCTTCGCCGCGCCGTGCGCCGGGCGTGGTGGGCCCTGGCGATCGTCCTGCTGGCCGAGGTCGTCCTGCTCGCCGTCGCCCGGATCGCACCGGTCGAGATCGCGCCGGCCCTCGCCGTCGTGATCGCCGTCGTCGCCCTCGGCGGCCTCGCGGTCTCCGTCGCTCTGGCGCGCCCGTCGCTGGGCGAGACGGCCCTCGCCCTCGACGCCGAGGCGGGGCTTGCCGATCGCCTCGCGAGCGCCCTGGCCTTCGCCGCCGAGACGGGCGGGGCGGCCAGCCATGGTTGGACCTCTCGGGGACGCCGGCGCGCACGGACCCGACGCCATCGCGCATGCGGCGTTCGTCGAACGGCAACGAGAGGATGCGGTCCGGTCCTGGCGACCGTGCCGCCCGCGACGTTCCGCCCCCGGATCGCCCACCGAGCGGCGCTCCTATGCCGCGGTCGCCGCACTGCTCGTCCTCCCGCTCGTGCTCATCCCGAACGGGATGGACGAGCGGATCGCCCGGGACCGGGCGGTGCGCGAGGAGTCGACCCAGACCGCCGAGCGGATCGACAAGCTCGCCGAGGAGCTCGAGCGCCGGGGACGCACCCCCGAGGACCCGCGTTCACGGCTCGCCCGCGAGCTGCGCGACCTGGCCGCGGGGCTCAAGGGCGATCCCGGCGCGCTCGACACGAACCTGGCTCGCCTGGGCGGAGTGGAGGCCTCGGTCCGCGAGCAGCTCGATCCCGCCAACGAGGAGCGCGCCGCCGCCCTCGCGGCCCTGAACCGGGGGCTCTCCCGCGCCGCGACGGGCGACGCGAAGGCGAATGCGGGGGGCGACCCCGAGAAGGCCGCGGCGGACCTCGACCGAGCGGCCGATGGGCTCGCCGACAGGTCCGATGAGGATCTGGGCCGACTCGGCCAGTCGCTCGCCGCGCTGCAGGGTGTCGCGTCGCAGGCGGGCGGAACGGCCGACGGGGCCTTGCGTGACGCGACGAACGCGCTCGCCCGCGGCGATGGCGCGGCCGCCGCCGACGCGCTTCGCCGGCTCGGCGATGCGCTGAAGGACGCCCAGGACCGGGTGACCACGAACCGCGATCTCAGCGGCGCGGCGTCGCAGCTCCAGGACGCGCGGCGCAGGCTCGCCGACGCGGGCCGCCCGGGCAGCAGCACTGCCGGCAACCCCGGGCAGCAAGGGCAGGGACAGGGCTGGGTCAGGGGCAGGGCCGGGCGGTTCGGGCAACCCCGGCCAGGGGCAGGCCGGGCACGGGTCGGGCACCCAGGGCCAGGGCAGGGGCAGGGTCAGGGCCAGGGCCAGGGGCAGGGTCAGGGCAGGGGCAGGGTCAGGGCAAGGGCCAGGGCCAGGGGCAGGGCCAGGGTCAGGGGCAGGGTCAGGGCCAGGGCTCGATCGGCGGGGGCGGCTCGAACGCGCGCTACCTCGGGTCTGGCACCGGGGCCGGCGCCGCCCGAGGCCCCGTGAACCCCAACCGTCCCGCGGGCGAGCCCGCCGACCAGGGCTCTGTCTACGCGCCCTTCGATCGCCTCGGCCGCCCGGGCGATCCGACCTACGTCGCTGGAACCGGCGGCGACGGCGGCCAGGTCCAGCCTGGCTCCGGCACCGGGACCGGCACCGCCAACCCGGCGATCGTCCCGTACGCGGATGTCTTCGCCGACTTCTATCGCTACGCCCAGGTCAGCCTCGATCGCAGCTACGTCCCGATCGCGGTCAAGGACCTCGTCCGCGACTACTTCAGCGCCCTCGATCCCACCGGCCAGGAGACGAAGTGATGGACCAGTCCCCCACCCTCCCCGCGTCGACGACGGCGCCTGCTGCTCCGGCCATGGATGCGGACCAGTTCGTCGAGCGAGCGCGCGCGATCGAAGCCGAGATCGGCCAGGTGATCGTCGGCCAGGAGGACATCGTCGCGCCAGGCGCTCACCTGCCTGCTCGCCGGCGGGCACGTCCTGCTCGAGGGCGTGCCGGGCCTGGGCAAGACGCTGCTCGTCCGCACGCTCGCCGACGTCGTCGCCTGCTCGCTTCAAGCGCGATCCAGTTCACGCCCGACCTGATGCCCGCCGACATCACCGGCACGAACATCATCGTCGAGGAGGGCGGCGGCCGGGTCTTCCGGTTCCAGCAGGGCCCGATCTTCGCCAACCTGGTCCTCGCCGACGAGATCAACCGCGCGACGCCGAAGACGCAGTCGGCGCTGCTCGAGGCGATGCAGGAGCACCAGGTCACCGTGGCCGCGCACGCGCTATCGGCTCGACGAGCCGTTCTTCGTGCTGGCCACGCAGAACCCGATCGAGATGGAGGGCACCTACCCGCTGCCCGAGGCCCAGCTCGACCGCTTCATGTTCAAGGTCCAGGTGCCGTTCCCGACCGAGGACGAGCTGGCCGTCATCCTGGAGCGGACGACCGGGTCCGACCGGCCGGCGGCATCCGGTGGCCGCCACCGCCGACGACGTGCTGGCCATGCAGCACCTGGTCCGCGCGGTGCCGATCGCGCCGCACGTGACGGCGTACGCCGTCGCCCTCCTCGCCGCGACGCACCCGGACCAGCCGCGAGCCCCCGAGGTCGTCCGCGAGTACGTCCGCTACGGCGGCTCGCCGCGCGGCGCCCAGGCGCTGGTCGCCGGGGCCAAGGTCCGCGCCCTGCTCGACGGCCGCTTCAACGTCGCGCGTCGAGGACGTGCGGGCGGTCGCCCTCCCGGCCCTCCGCCACCGCATCATCCTGAACTTCGAGGGCGAGGCCGAGGGCGTCACGGCCGATGCCATCGTCGGCACGATCCTCGACAGCGTCGCCCCGCCGGCCGTCGAGTAGGCGGGCGACGAAGCTCGCGCCATGGAGCGCACCACCACGGACGCGACCGCGGCTGCCCCGGCGGATCGCCCGGCAGGCGGCCGGGCCACGTTCCTGCCGTCCGCAATCGATCCGACGGTCTTCGACGAGGACTTCCTGCGCCGCCTGGAGCGCCTGTCCGTGCTCGTCCGGCGACCCGTGCGCGGTGGCCTCAAGGGCGGGCGGCGCAGCGTCAAGCGGGGCCAGTCGGTCGAGTTCGCCGACTACCGGGACTACGCCCTGGGTGACGACCTCCGCCAGCTCGACTGGAACGTGTATGCCCGGCTCGAGAAGCTGCTCGTCAAGCTCTTCATCGAGGAGGAGGACCTGACCGTCGCCATCCTCGTCGACGGCTCGGCCTCGATGGCCCACGGGACGCCGGACAAGCTCGTCTTCGCCAAGCGCGCGGCCGCCGCGCTCGGGTACATCGCCCTTGCCGCCGAGGATCGCGTCGTCCTGGCTTCCCTGGGCGGGCGGGCGGCGCGGCGCCGGGCAGCCCTGCGCGGCTCGGGGCGTGCGTTCCGCCTCCTCGCCGAGCTCTCGGCCATCCAGCCGGCCGGCGGCCCCACCGACCTGGTGGCGGCCTGCCGGCACGCCCTGGCGCAGGTGACCGGGCGAGGCGTGATCGTCCTCGTCTCCGACCTCCTCGACCAGGGCGCCGAGCGCGCCCTCCGCGACCTTGCGGGAACCGGCTCGGAGGTCATCGTCCTTCACGTCCTCGCCCCTGACGAGATCGCCCCAACCCTCGAAGGTGACCTGCGGCTCGTCGACGCCGAGACCGGCGCCACGGTGGACGTCACGCTGGACCTCGGGGCCCGCGAGCGCTACACGGAGCGGGTCGAGGCGTGGCGGAGCGAGCTGGCGATCCTGGCCGCGAAGCGACGCATTGCGTACGTCCCGCTCACCTCCGACGTGGCCCTGGCCGACCTCGTCTTCGCCGAGCTGCGGCGACGCCGGGTCGTCGGGTAGGAGGCCGCGCAGATGCCGTTCGCCGCCCCGCTCGCCCTCCTGGGCCTCGTCTTCGTCCCGCTGGTCGTCGCGTTCTGGATGCTGAAGCTCCGGCGCACCGAGCGGACGGTCGGCTCCACGCTGCTGTGGCAGCGCTTCGGCGAGGACCTCCAGGCGAACGCGCCGTGGCAGCGCCTCCGGCGCTCGTTCCTGCTGCTGCTCCAGCTGCTGTTGGTGGTCCTGCTCGCCGTCCTCGCCGCCCAGCCGTTCACGGAACGGCCGGCCACCCTCGCTCGCGACCTCGTCGTCGTCGTCGACGCGTCCGCGAGCATGGCGGCCACGGACGTGGCGCCGTCCCGCCTGGAGGCGGCGAAGGGGCGCGTCCTCGACGCATTGCGGGACCTGCCGGCGGGAGGCAGGGTGAGCGTCGTCGTCGCGGGCGCGACGCCGCGGGTCGTTGTCAACGCGACGGCCGACCTCGAGCGCGTCCGCACGGCCCTCGCGGCGATCGCGCCCACGCCGGCCACGGCCGACATGGGCGAGGCCCTGGTGTTGGCGTCGGCTCTCGCGGCGCGGGCGGGCGACGCGCAGGTGCTCGTGGCGACGGACGCGGCGTACGCGCCTCCGGAGGGCGTGGCGATGGCGGCGCCCGTCACGGTCCTCCAGGTGGGTCGCGAGCGGAAGAACCAGGCGATCGTGGCCTTCGCCGTGCGAGGCTCGCCGACGGCGGTGACGCGCTCCGTCTTCATCTCGGTCGCCAACACGGATCTCGAGCCGTCGACCGAGCGGGTGGAGCTGTGGGGCGATGGCCGGCTCCTGGAGGCGCGCGATCTGTTCCTCGACCCGCTCAGCCGGGCCGACGTGGGGATCGACGATGTTCCCCTCGACGTCCGCATCCTCGAGGCCCGTCTCGCGGGCACCGACCAGCTTGCCCTCGACGACCGGGCATGGGCGATCGTGCCGCCCGACCGCCTCCTGCAGATCCTGCTTGTGAGCGACGGCGACCCGTACCTCGAGACTGCTCTCAGCTTCCTGCCCAATGCCGAGCTCTACGGCGTGCGGCCGGCCGACTACGGCGCAGGCACGAAGCCCGAGCTGTTCGACCTCGTCATCTTCGACGCCGCCCTCCCGGCGACGCTGCCGCGGGTCCCGACGCTGGCGATCGCACCGCCGCGCACGAGCCCGCTGGGGACCGTGACGGGCACGCTCGGCGATCCGGCCCTGGGCCGGCCGGCGCCGGACGAGCCGCTCCTGCGCTACGTGGACCTTGCGACCCTCCACGTGGCCCGGGCGACGCGGCTCTCGCTGCCTTCGTGGGCCCGCACCGTCATCCCCACGGCGGCCGGCGATCCTCTCCTGTTCGCGGGCGCGCGGGACGGTGTGGCGACGGGGGTTCTTGCCTTCGAGCCGCGGCGCTCAGATCTTCCCCTCCAGGTGGCCTTCCCGATCCTGGTGAGCAACCTCGTCGGAGAGCTCGTGGGCGCCTCGCGCGCGCCGACGACGGCCCTGTCGCCGGGAACGCTGGTGAGTCTTCCGATCCCGTCGGGGGCCACCGGCGTGCAGGTGACGCGGCCCGACGGGACGACGCTCAACCTCGCCCCGAGCGTGACCGGGGGCGCGACGGCGACCTTCGCCTCCACCGAGCAGCTCGGGGTCTACACGGTCGCGCCGCTCGGGCTCGCGAGCGCCGGGCCCGGGCCGGGCGCGTCGCCCGGCGGGTCGGTGCCCAACGGCTCGCCCACCGTCGGCCCCGCCGCGACGCCCGTCGGTTCGCCCTCGTTGTCGCCCCTCGTCGTCGACCCGTCGGCCCCGGTCCAGTTCGCGGTGGACCTCTTCGACGCGGACGAGTCGACGATCGCGCCCGGCTCTGGCGCCGCGCTGGAGCGCCTGGGCTCGGCGATCACGGGTGGGCGTGACGGCGCCGCGCACGGGCGACCCCCGGCCCGGAACGACCTGTGGGTCCCGCTCGCGGCCCTCGCCCTGGCCCTCCTCGTCCTCGAGGCGTTTGCCTTCCAGCGCGACGCGCTTGTCCGGATCCGCCGTCGCCTCGGATCCGGTGCCGACAGGCGAGCCGGCCGAGGGCCCGGGCGACGCTCGTCACCAGGGCCGGCGTGATGGGCATCACCGCGTCCGCGCCCGCGCTCCTCCTCTTCATCCCGCTCGTGGTGGGACTCTTCGTCGGGCTCCAGGTCCTCGCGAAGCGAACGCTCGGCGACGCGCGCACGCAGCTGGCGCTCCTCGTCCGCGCCCTGCTCGTCTCGGCTCTGGTCATGGCCCTCGCGGGCGTCGCCGTCATGCTGCCCGCAGACCGGCTGGCCACGGTGTTCGTCGTCGACCTCTCCGACTCCGTCGGCACCGGCGGGCGGGCCGCAGGCCTGGCCTTCATCCGCGATTCCCTTGCGGAGCGACCGGACGGAGACCTCGCCGGGGTCGTGGCGTTCGGGACCGATGCCCTGGTGGAGCGGCTGCCCGACGAGCTGACGGACCTCGACCGGATCGCCTCGACGCCTGCTCGCGGCGCCACGGATATCGGGGCCGCACTGCGACTGGCCGCCGCCCTCTTCCCCGACGCGGCACAGCACCGGATCGTCCTCCTCTCGGACGGCAACGACACGACCGGGCTGGGCCAGGTCGAGGCCGCACGCGCGGGCGCCCGGGGGATCCAGATCACGACCCGCCCGATCGGCCTCGGCGCAGCGGACGAGGTGCTGGTCGAACGAATCAGCGTGCCCACGACATCGCGGCTCGGCGAGGAGCTCGAGGTGACGGTGGAGATTCGCTCGACCGTCGCCCAGCCGGCCATGATCCGGCTCTATCGCGGACGGCGCCAACGTCGCCACCGAGCGCACGACGCTCGACGCGGGCATCACCCGGGTCCGCTTCGACGTCACCCCGAAGGAGGCCGGCTTCCACGTCTTCCGGGCCGTCGTCGAGGCTGCCCGGGACACGTTCCCCCAGAACGACCGGGCCGACGCCTCGACGCTCGTCTCCGGGCCGCCCCGGGTCCTCATCGTGCCGGGCGACAAGACCGTCGCCGCAAACCTCGTCGCAGCGCTCAGCGCCCGCGAGGGCGACATCGTGACCATGCTCCCGGAGCTCGTCCCCGACGACCCGGCGACGCTGTCCGGCTACGACAGCGTGGTCCTCGTCGACGTGCCGCGCGTTCGCTTCACCACGAGGCAGCTCGAGGCGCTCCGATCCGCGACCCGCGACTTCGGCAAGGGGCTGGTGATGATCGGCGGCCCGCGCAGCTACGGCGCGGGCGGCTACCGGGACACGCCCCTGGAGGCGGCGCTGCCCGTCGAGATGCGGGTCCGCGACCGCGAGAAGCAGCCCGCCGTGGCGCTCGTCGTCGTCATCGACGAGTCGGGCTCGATGGCCGCCTGTCACTGCAACACCTTCGACCGCAACCAGGCCGTCCAGCTCTCCGGCGTGCGCAAGGTCGACATCGGCAAGGAGGCGATCCTGCGTGCGGCGGCCGCCCTCCAGGCGACCGACGAGCTGGGCGTGGTCGCCTTCAACGAGCGGGCCAACTGGGTCGTCAAGCGGTCGCCGCTGGGTTCCATCACCGACCTCCAGGGCAGCCTGGGCGCGATCAACGCGGACGGCCAGACCAACATCTACGCCGGCCTCGACGAGGGCGTGAAGGCCCTGGAGGAGGCCAAGGCCACGCGCCGCCACCTGATCCTCCTGACCGACGGCTGGTCCAGCTCCGGCCAGTACGACGCGATCCTGGCCCGCATGAAGGCGGCCGGGATCACCCTCTCGACCGTCGGCGCCGGCGGCGGGGCCAACCCGTTCCTGCAGGAGCTCGCCACGAAGGGCGGCGGCCGCTTCTACGACGCGATCAACCCGGCCGCGATCCCCGACATCTTCCTCAAGGAGACCCAGCAGGTCTCGGGGCAGCAGATCGTCGAGGAGCGCTTCTTCCCCGCCGTCACGGCGTCGTCCCCGATCATCCGCGGCCTCGACGCCGGGTTTCCCTCCCTCCGGGCTACAACGGCACGACGATCAAGGCGGCGGCGACCTCCGTGCTGGTCTCCGGCCGCTCCGACCCGGTGCTGGCCCAGTGGCAGTACGGGCTGGGGCGGTCCGTCGCCTGGACGTCGGACGCGACCGGGCGCTGGGCGAAGAGCTGGGTCGGCTGGGACGGCTTCAGCCGGTTCTTCGGCCAGCTGGTCGCCTGGACCTTCCCCGGCGAGGAGTCCGGCGGCATCGAGGCGAGCTTCGTCGCGGGGCCCGGCGGGACGACGCTGCGGGTCGAGAGCGTGGGCCCCGACGGGTCGCCGCGGGACTTCTACGCCACCAGCGTCGTCATGGTGGACCCCGCCCTGGAGCAGCGTCGCGTCGACCTGGCCCAGGTCGCCCCGGGCGTCTACGAGGCCCCCATCGGGGAGCTGACGACCGGGGCCTACGCGCTGCGCGTCACCCAGACCCTGGCCGGTGCAGCGGCGGTGGGGCGGACGCTCGGCCTCGTCGCGCCGTCCCCCGCCGAGTACCGGCTGCTCGGGACCAACGAGCCGCTGCTGGCCGCCATCCGCGACGCGACGGGCGGGCGCCCGGTCGCGACCGCGGAGGACGTCTGGCTGCACGATCTCGGCACGACCGCCGGCGAGACCCCGCTCTGGCCCCTGCTGCTCGTGCTGGCGCTGCTGCTGTGGCCGCTGGACGTCTTCCTGCGACGCGTCCAGGTGACCCGGCGCGACCTTGCCGCGGCCGGCGCCTGGGTCCGGGGCGTCCCGGCAAGGCGCGGCCGGGTGGCCACCCGCCCGGCCCCGGTCGAGGGGATGCTGGCGGCGCGGGACCGGGCCGGAGGCGAGGCCGCGCGAGCCGCGATCCGTCGCGAGGGGGCCGCCATCCCCCGGCCGACGGGGGGCGGCGCGGCGGCCGCCCGGCCGACTCCGGCGGCGCCCCCGGCGGCCCTTGCCCGCGTCGCCGCCCTCGGTCGCGACCGCCAACGAGCCGGCCGACACGCTGGCGCAGGCTCCGGGATGCCAAGCGGCGGGCCCAGCGCTAGCAGCGCTGCCCCTCGGGGACCAGTGGACCAACCTCGGGGACAGTCGCGAAGGGCGGCACTCCGCTTCGAATCGCCGCGTGCGCGTGCCTACAATGGCCCACGCGTCCTGGGCGGCCCGCGACCAGCGACGGGCCCGCGTGATCGGAGGTAGGCGAATGCCAGGCGAGTTCTCCGGGCGCATCCTGCACGTCGACCTCACGACGGGCGCGCTGGATGTCGAGCACCCGCCCGAGTCCTTCTACCGGACATACCTCGGCGGCTCTGCGATGGGGCTGTACTACATTCTCCAGGGGATGAAGGCCGGGACGGACGGCCTGCACCCGGACAACATCCTGACCGTGATGGACAGCCTCCTCACGGGAGCGCCGATCGCCGGCCAGAGCCGGGTGACGATCAATGCCCGCTCGCCGCTCACCGACGGCATCGGCGACAGCCAGGGCGGCGGCTTCTTCCCGGCAGAGCTGCGCTTCGCCGGGTACACGGGGATCGTGATCCGCGGACGCTCTCCTGGGCCGGTACTACCTCTGGATCCACGACGGCGAAGCCGAGCTCCGGGCGGCCGATCACCTGTGGGGCCGGACACCTCCGACGTCGACGACCTGCTCAAGGCCGAGCTCGGCGACGACAAGATCGAGATCGCCCAGGTCGGCCCGGCCGGCGAGAAGCTCGTCCGCCTCGCGGCCATCATGAACATGGCCAGCCGGGCCAATGGCCGCACCGGGCATGGGCGCCGTCATGGGCTCGAAGAACCTCAAGGCGATCGTCGCCCGCGGCACGAGCAAGAAGCTCCCGCTGGCCGACGCCGCGGGCCTCAGCAAGCTCGCCCGGTGGGGCACCGCAGAGATCCCCAATAACGCCGACGTCCTGGATCTGCGCACGAACGGGACCGAGGGCGTCCTCGAGTTTCAGCACGCCATCGGTTCGCTGCCGACGTTCAACTACAACGCCGGGCAGTTCGACGGGTACGAGAAGATCTCCGGCCAGGCGATGACGGCCACGATCCTCAAGGAGCGCCACACCTGCTACGCGTGCGCCGTGCGCTGCAAGCGGGCCGTCGAGACGGAGTGGCAGGGCCGCCCCGTCGAGGCTCGCCACGGCGGGCCGGAGTACGAGACGGCGCGCCGTCTTCGGGTCGTACTGCGGCGTCGACGACCTCCCGGCGCATCTCGCTGGCCAACAAGATCTGCAACGAGAACGGCCTCGACACGATCGGCACGGGGGCCACGGTCGCCTGGGCGATGGAGTGCTTCGAGCACGGCCTGGTGACCGAAGCCGACCTCGGCTTCCGCGCCCACTTCGGCGACGCGGCCGCGATGGTGCGTCTCACCGAGATGCTCGCCACGCGGGAAGGCTTCGGGGACATCCTCTCGAACGGATCGCGGCGCGCCGCCGACCTGCTCGGGAAGGGCCATGAGCACCTGATCACGGTGCAAGGGAGCCGAGGCGCCGGCCCACATGCCCCAGGCGAAGCGGTCGCTCGGCGTCGATCTACGCGGTGAACGCATTCGGCGCCAGACCACCAGTCATCCGAGCACGACCCGATGATCGAAGAGGGCGCTTCCGATCTCTCGCTCGAGCGGCTGAAGCTCCTCGGGCTCGACGAGGCGCTGCCCGCCGAATTCGTTCGGCCCCGACAAGGTCCGCTTCGCCCTGCGGACCCAGCAGTACTACTCGTTCGTCGACACGGCCGCGCTCTGCCAGTTCGTGTGGGGCCCGGCCTGGAGCCTGTACGGGCCGCAGGAGGCGGTCGATTTCGTGCGGGCCGTGACCGGCTGGGAGGACTTCGACGTCGACGAGCTCATGGAGATCGGCGAGCGCCGCCTGAACATGATGCGCGCGTTCAACGCGCGCGAGGGCATCGGGCGACGCGAGGACCGGCTCCCCGACAAGTTCTTCCGGCCGCTCACCGGCACGGGCCCGACTGCGGGCGTCGCCCTCGATCGCGCGGCGATCGAAGGCGCCCTCGACGAGTACTACCGGCTCGCCGGCTGGGATGGCAGCACCGGCAACCCGACGCCGGACACGCTGGCGCGGCTCGGCCTGGAGTGGGCCGGCTGAGGCTCGTCTGACCGCTGGGGGCGCCTTCGCGTCCCCACGGTCTCCGGTGCCGCGCAACCGCGGCACGAGCCGCGCGGCGGCGGCGTGAACAGCTCACGGCGTCCCCTGCCGCTCGGTGCTAGCCTCCGGGCATGCTCGTCCGCCATCCCGGCGCCGCGCCGGTCGTCGCCGCCGTCCTCGCCCGTCGGCCCTCGCGTCGCGCCGGCCTGCTCTGCCTTCACGCCCCAGACGCCCAAGCCCACCGCCACCACCTTCGCCGGGATCGTCTCCGAGCTTGCCCGGACCGGGGTCGGCGTGAAGAACGTGGTCGCCGGCGACCCGGGCTGCGACGACCAGCGGCTGGCGCGCACCGCGATCTCGTTCGACGCCTCCGGCCTGGACCAGGCGGAGCCGACGCGGGTCTACCTCTACGCCTTCAAGGACGCCAGGGCCTACGGCGAGCTGCGGCCGGTCGTGGACCTCTGCGCTCGCAGCTACGTGGTCGACCCCGCCGCCTACGGAACGGTCGAGGCGACTCCGTACCTCCTGGCGGGGCCCGGCCCATGGGCCCCCGACTTCGAGGATGCCCTCCGCGTGGCGCTGGGGAGAGCCGCCGTCGGCGGATGAGCGCGACCGATGCTAGCCTTCCGCCCGTGAGCGACCCCAGCGCCCGCCCCGAGCCCATCGTCCGACCTGCCGGTGCCCGTCGTCGACCGCCAGGCCAGCGGCCACCCGAACGGCCACTCGAACGGCCATCGCAACGGCCATGCGCCGGACGACGCCCTGGGCCGGGCCATCCTCCTCGAGCTGCGCGAGAGGGGCGCGATCGGTCCCGATGCCCTGGCCACCCGCCTCGGGATGAGCCGCACGAGCACCGTGCAGCGCCTCCACGAGCTCGAAGCCGCCGGCTTCGTCGCCCGCCAGGCGATCCGCCACGGCGTGGGCCGTCCGCGCCACCTCTACGACATCACGGCGGCGGCCCAGCGAAGCCTCCCGGCCAACTACGACGGCCTGGCCACCACCCTCCTGGAGTCGATCGTCGAGGTCGGCGGGGACGCCCTCGTCGAGGAGGTCTTCCAGGCCCGCCGACGGCTGCTGAGCGATCGCATCCAGGCCCGCTTCGCCGAGCGCCTCGGCTCGGGGGCGACCCTGGCCGACAAGGTCCGCGAGCTCGCGGTGGTCCAGGACGAGTCGGGCTACGTCTGCCGGGCCGAGACGGCGCCGGCGAACGGCGGATCGCTTGAGCTGCGCGAGCACAACTGCGCGATCCTGGGCGCGGCGGCGGGGCACCCGGCGGCCTGCCGGGCAGAGCTCCAGCTCTTCGAGGAGGTCCTGGATGCCCGCGTGGTGCGCACGTCGCACATCGCCTCGGGCGACCGCAGCTGCGTCTACGTGATCGAGCCCCGCGAGGCCGAGCGGGGGCCAGGTCAGGGAGCCGGGACGCGCTCGATCGACCCTTCGACCACCGTCACGTCGTTCGGGAACGCTCCCCGCAGCACCGCCAGGTCGTCGGCCGTCGGCCAGCCCTCCGCCGCCGTGCTGATCGTCATCGCGCCGTCGCCGATCGGCGCCTGGAGGAGCGGCACCGCCGACGACACGACCGTCGACCGCGATCGCCAGGAAGTCGCCCACGTGGCCCGCGCTCCACGCGGCGAGCGCTGCCGCCCCCGCAGGCGTGAGCCGCAGGGTGACGCCCGGGCCGCCCTCGGTTTCGGGGAGCAGCCGGACTCCGGCCGGGTCGATGTCGCCCTCACGAAGGAGCGGATCGAGGGCCGACGGCAGGAGGACGCCGGGAACCACCACCTCTGGCCCGGGCGCCTCCAGGTTCCCGAACCGGTCCGCCGGCAGCGGCGCGACGACGACGGCGCCGCTGGCGAGGAACGTCCGCCGGCCCTCGGGTGAGATCGCACCGGTCGATTCCAGGATCAGCCTGCCGTCCGCGCCGATCGCGACGGTGGCCGCCGGGTCGAGCGCGCGAGCGCGCGCCTCGAGCGTGGCGCGGGCCTGTTCCGTGAGGCCGGCAGGCGCGGGCGACCCGTCGGCGGCGAAGACCTCGTAGGTGATCCGGGTCCCGAGGTCGCCAGCGGGCGACGCCGTCGGGGCGGGCGTGGGCGAGGCGGTGCTGCCGCAGGCGGCGAGGACGGCCGCAAGGGTGGCCGCCGCGGCGAGCATCGCGAGGTGCCGCGTGCGCCGCCGGCGGGACCAGCGTTCACGTCAGGCCTCCTCGCGCTCGACCTCGTCGCGGCGCGCCGGCTCCAGGCGGGGCAGGGGGACGTCGCTGACGTTCCGCACGAAGGAGGCCTGCAACGCCGTCCGGGCCACCTCCAGCTGCTCGTCGAGGGTGAGGATGCCGAGCCGGCCGAGCGTCGCGAGCTCGTCCCGGATGTACGTCTTGAGCATCTCCGGGCCGTCGGTGTTGATCGTGAAGCGGATCTCGTTGCGGCGGAACGTGTCGAAGATCCAGCGGAACTCGTCCCAGCCGGAGACGACCCGGGTGTTGATGTTCGAGGTCGGGCAGACCTCCAGGACGATCCCCCGCTCCCGGATCATCCCGAGCGTCCGCGGGTCGTAGGCCGCCTTGACGCCGTGGCCGATCCGGTCGGGCTCCAGCTGCTCGATCACCTCGGCCACCTCGTCCACCGGTCCCGACTCGCCGGTGTGGACCGTGGTCCCGAGGTGGTGGCGGCGCGCCTCCTGGAAGAGGCGCCGGTACTCCTTCACCCGGAAGCCGTTGGACTCGGGGCCCGCGATGTCGACGCCCGACCACGCCCCGGTCGCGCCAGGCGATCGCCTTCTCCGCGATGATCTCGTTGAGGTGGTACGGGAAGGCCCGGTCCAGGCAGAGGATCAGGCCGGGCTTCACCGGGTACTCCAGCGTCGCCCGGTCCATGCCCCGCACCGCCGCCGCGATGATGTGGTCCAGGTCCTGCTCGCCGCCCCGGTTCCGCTTCATGGGGTTGAAGCGGAGCTCCATGGTCGTGACGTTGTTCTTGCGGTAGGCGCCGCCGACGACCTCGTAGACGGCGCGCTCCACCGCCAGCGGGCTCGACTGGATCAGCTCCGTCCAGTGGAAGAGCTCCAGGTACCCCTCGAACGACCGGCCCCGTGTCGGCGACACCGTGATGATGTCGCGGAACTCCCAGTAGTCCTTCGACGGCAGCCGGATCCCCTGCTGGTGGGCGATCCCCCACATGATCGCGGGCGTCACCGCGCCGCCCAGGTGGCAATGGAGCTCGGCGAGCGGGACGGTGCGGGAGAGCTGGCGGACCACACGCTCCTCGCCCAGGCCGACCATGATCGAGCTCTTCGTGTGGACCTCGCGGCCCAGCTCGCGCGCCTCGGCCTTGCCCGCGCGAGAACGGCCAGGCTGCGGTCGTAGCGGCCCGCTTGCGCACCGGCTCTGGAGGCGCTCCACGGTCTCGACGTTGTGGTTGAGGATGTCCGGCCCGGCCGCCATGACCGCCCGGAGGGCGGCGCCGTCCCCGTTGAAGTCGGGGATCAGCACCTCGACGCCCATCCCGGGGCTGCGCTCGCGCATCTGGCGGATCGTCGCGGCGAAGACCGACGCGCCGCCGTCGGGCAGGTCGTCGCGGGCGACGGAGGTCACGACGACGTGCTCCAGGCCCATGGCCGCCACGGCCTCCGCCACGCGCCGCGGCTCGTCGGGGTCGAACCAGTGGGCCGCCCGGTCGCGATGGCGCAGAAGCCGCACGCCCGCGTGCAGACGTCGCCGAGGATCATGACCGTCGCCGTGCGCTGGTCCCAGCACTCCCCGAGGTTCGGACAGCGGGCCTCTTCGCAGACCGTGTTCAGGTTCAGGCCGCGCAACAGCTGGCGGACGTCGCGAACCGACTCGCCGGCGGCGATGGCCGCCTTCAGCCAATCCGGGTGGCGGCGTGCGCGCGGCGCGGCGGCCGGATCGACCATCGGGAGGTCAAGGCCCATGCCGTCAGTCTAGCCGGGCGAGCATTCGGGGACCCGCGCGTACTCGATGCCCGCCAGCGAGTCCTGGAGCCAGATCAGGATCGTGTCGCGCGCCTTCCCATCCGGCGTGTTCTCGATCAGGACCAGGCGCATGGACCCGTTCGTGTAGGGGGTCTGGACGAAGCCCGGCGTCTCTCGACCAACGTACGGGCGCTTGTCCCCGGTGGCGTCATGCTCCCCTCGAAGCGGATCCACGAAGGGAAGTCCTCGACGCGGATCCGGTCGACGCTCGGGCAGTCCGCGAGGCGAACGCCGGACTGGACCGTGGCGTCCGGCCCGTCCCAAGTGTCCACGCGGCCCTCGCGCAGCCACTGGGTCCCGACCCGGATCCCGACATACGCGACCAGCACGACGGCGGCAACCTTGAACAGGGTCCAGAGGATCGGATGCCAGTCCACGGCGAGGCGGCCGCCGCGCCGGTGGAGCGGCAGCTCCCGCCCCGCCTGGAGGCTGCGCAGGAGCGTGGCATACCGGTCCCGCCCGGGCGCCTGCATCTGGTCGCGGCGGGCCGCGCGCTCGGCGATCGACGGCCGGCCCTGGTCGCTCGTGGGCGGCGCGCTGCTCGTCGAGTCGGGGCCTCCGGCCACACGTCCTCCTAGATGACGGCGGTGTCGGCCCGATTCCCTCGAGCCAGGCCTTGATGTCGCGCAGGAAGTAGCCCGCCTGGGCGCCGTCGTTCGCCCGGTGGTCGATCCCGATCACCATGTTCATGATCGGCCGGATCGCGATCACGTCGCCCTGCGGCGTCTCGATGACAACCGGGCGCTTCGTGATCGCCTCCATGGTCAGGATGGCGACCTCCGGGACGTTGATGATCGGCATCGTCAGGTTGCTCCCGAACCAGCCGGTGTTGTCGACGGTGAAGGTGCCGCCACCGAAGTCGTCGACGCGCAGCTTCTTGGCCCGGGCGCGGGCTGCGACGTCGGCGATGGCCCGGTTGATGCCGCTGATCGAGAGCTGATCGACGTCGCGGATCACGGGCACGATGAGCCCGTCGTCCACGGCGACCGCGACGCCGACGTTCATGCGGCGTTTCGCCACGAGGCCCTGCTCGCTCCAGGTCGCGTTGAAGGTCGGGCTGCGTCGAACGGCTTCGACCACCGCCTTCATCACGAAGGGAACGAAGCTGAGCGAGATGCCCTCGCGGGCCTGGTAGTCGAGCTTGAGCGACTCGCGGAGCCGCACGAGGTTCGCGACGTCGACCTCGACGTGGACGTAGGCGTGGGGGACCTGCAGGGCCCGGGTCATCTGGGCCGCGATCGCCTTCCGCATCTGAGTCAGCGGGACGAGCAGCTCGTCGGTGCCGGGCGGGAAGACGAGCCGGGTGCCGGGCGCCGATGCAAGCGCGGGCGTCGCGAGGGAGGTGCGGCCGGCACGGCCGGCATGACGCCGGTGCGCGCGGCCTCGACCGCCGCGATCACGTCCTCGCGAGTGATGCGCCCCATGGCCACCGGTGCCCCAAATCTGCTCGGGCGCCAGCCCGTGCTCACGCAGGAGGCGTCGGACGGCGGGCGTCATGCGGGCGTCCGCGTCGGCAACGGCGGGAAGCGTGGCGGGGGCCGAGGGGCATCGGGGCCGGAGTGGGCACGGGAGCGGCACCCGCCGCGGGGGCGGGAGTGGCTGGCGGAGGGGCCGCTGCGGAAATCGGCACGTCGGCGGGTCCGGCCGAAGCGTCGTCGGCATCCGCGGTCTCGATATCGGCGATCGGGGTGTCGTTGGGAACCGTGGCCCCCTCTTCGACCAGGATGGCGGTCAGCGTGCCGGCGAAGGGCGACGGTACCTCGGCGTTCACCTTGTCGGTGATCACTTCGACGATCGGCTCGTACTTCTCGACGCGGTCGCCGGGCTTCTTGAGCCAGCGTCCGATCGTCCCCTCGGCGACGCTCTCGCCGAGCTGCGGCATCGTGACCTTCGCCACCGGTCCCTCCTGCGCGGAACCACGTCCCGCTCTTCATGGTGGTACGGATCGGGCGCCGAGCCGGTTCACCGGCATCCCGATTGTCGTCGCTAAGTGTGGCCGATCCCGCGCTGGCCGGCAGGGGACCGATGGGGCAGCATCCATGCATTCGGTGACGACCGGTGGCAACCGAGGCGGCGGCGGTCGGCCGCGCCGGCAACCGCGTGGCCGAGCCTGCGCGCTCCGCGGCCCGGCCGCGTCAGTACGTGGCGAGCGTTCGGATCGCGACGGCGATCTTCGCAGGTGAGAGCATGAAGGCTTCCTCGAGCGAGAACGCGTTGGGCGAGGCCGGCGACTCGGGGCCGGCCAGGCGAGTGACGGGGCCGTCGAGGTAGTCGAAGGCCTCCTGCGCGACGAGCGCCGCGACCTCCGCCCCGAAGCCCCCGAAACGGTTGTCCTCGTGGACCACGAGACACTTCCCCGTGCGGCGCACCGAGGCCAGGATCGTCTCCTCATCGAGCGGCCGGATCGTGCGCAGGTCGATCACCTCGGCCTCGATCCCCTCCTCGGCGACGCGCGCCGCCGCCTCGAGCGCGTAGTGGAGCATCAGGCCGTAGGCGATCACCGTGAGGCGGCTGCCGGTCCGCGGGATCGCGGCGCGGCCGAAGGGCACCTGGTACTCCCCATGGGGAACTTCGCCGCGAACGCTCCGGTACATCTTCTTGTGCTCGAGGAAGATCACCGGGTCGGGATCGCGGATGGCTGTGCGAAGGAGGCCCTTGGCATCGTACGGGGTCGATGGGATCACCACCTTGAGACCGGGCACGTGGGCGAAGAAGGCTTCCACGGACTGGCTGTGGTAGAGGGCGCCATGAACCCCGCCGCCAAAGGGCGCCCGGATCGTGATGGGACACCCGAAGGTGCCGTTGCTCCGGTAGCGGATCCGGGCAGCCTCCTGGATGATCTGGTTCAGCGCCGGGAAGATGAAGTCGGCGAACTGGATCTCGGCGACCGGGAGCAGGCCGTTCGCCGCAGCGCCGATCGAGACGCCGGCGATCATCGACTCCGTCAGCGGCGTGTCGATCACGCGGTCGTCGCCGAACTCCGCCCACAGCCCATCCGTCGCGTAGAAGACGCCGCCCTTGCGGCCGACGTCCTCGCCCAGCACGATGACGCGTCCGTCACGGCGCATCTCGTCTCGGAGGCCCTCGCGGATCGCCTCGATGAAGGTCCGGACCGGCATCAGTCCGTCTCCGCATAGACGTGCCGGAGGAGCGACGCCGGGTCGGGGTCCGGCGACGCTTCGGCATGCGAGGTTGCGTCGTCGACCGCCGCGGCCACCTCGGCCGTGAGGGCAGCCTCCGCTGTCGTCGAGAGCAGGCCGGCCGCGCGCAGCTCGTCTCGGAAGCGGGGCAGCGGATCTCTTGAGCGCTGCCCGGCCAGCTCCTCCGCGGAGCGGTACTTGGTCTGCTGGTCGTCGGACGAGTGGCCGGTCAGGCGGGACACCTTCGCCTCGATCAGGGTAGGACCCTCGCCCGCCAGCGCGCGTGCCACCGCCTCGCGCGCCGCGAGGTAGCAGCCGATCACGTCGGCGCCATCTACGATCACCCCCGGCATCGCATACCCGGCCGCACGCGCGGCAATGTCGCGGACGGCGTACTGGCGATCGGCCGGCACCGAGATGGCGTAGCCGTTGTTCTCGATGAGCAGGATCATCGGCAGGCGGTGAACCCCGGCGAAGTTGAGCCCCTCATGGACGTCGCCCTGGTTCGACGAGCCCTCGCCCATCGCCACGAGCGCCACCTCGGCCGTGCCCCGCAGCTTCGCGGCGAGCGCGATTCCCGCCGCGTGGAGCACCTGGGTGGCGACCGGCGACGACGAGGTGAAGATCCGATGCCCCGCATGCCCGTAGTGGCTCGGCATCTGGCGCCCGCCCGAGCCCGGGTCGGCCGCCTTCCCGATACTGGAGGAGGAAGACCTCGCGGGGCGTCATACCCATCGCCATCACCCCGGTCATGGAGCGGTAGTACGGCAGCAGCCAGTCGCGGCCGGGGGTCAGAGCGGCCGTGATCCCCGCTTCGGCGCCCTCGTGGCCCTGGCCCGCGATGACGAAGTGAACGCGGCCCGAGCGATTCAGCACCCACGCCCGCTCGTCGAGGGCGCGCGCCAGGGCCATGAGGCGGTAGATGCCGATCAGCCGCTCGGACGGCAGACCGGACCGGGCGACGGGATCCTGGACGCTCGGGGATCCGGCGGTGGTCACCGTGCGATCGTACAGGTCGGGGTCCGCCCGGGAAACCCCGGCGAGGACCGAGGGCAGTGGCGCTCTCGCGAGCGCCGAGCGGGTGCCCGCCGGGCTGACGCCGGCCGGGGGCGCGTCGGGCGGGCCCGAGATCAGAAGTTGAGCGAGCGCCCGTCGACCGCCATCGCGGCCTCGCCAAGGACCTCAGACAGCGTGGGGTGCGGATGGGTTGCGGCCGCGATCTCCCAGGCCGCGGCCTCCAGGGTGAAGCCGAGTGACGCCTCGGCGATCAGGTCCGTCGCGTGCGGTCCGACGAGGTGGACACCGAGCGTCGCGCCGGTCTCAGCGTGGGCGATCACCTTCGCGAAACCCTCGTAGTCGCCCCCGATCAGTGCCTTCGCGATCGCCTGGAAGGGCACCTTGCCGACCTTCACCGGCAGGCCCCGCTTCTCGCACTCCTGCTCGGTCAGGCCGACCGATGCGATCTCGGGGTGGCAGTAGGTGGCCCGCGGCTGGGCGTCGTAGTCCATCGCGTGGACGTCCGGGTCGCCGGCGATCGTGTGGACTGCCGTGAGACCCTCGTGGGCAGCGGTGTGGGCGAGCCACAGCCCGCCGACGATGTCGCCGATCGCCCAGACGTGCGCCTCTGCGGTCCGCATATGGCCATCGACCGGGATGATCCCCCGCTCCACGGTGATCCGCGTGGTCTCGAGGCCGATCCCTTCCACGTTCGCCGCCCGGCCGGTCGCAACAAGGATGCAGTCGGCCGTCAGCTCCTTCGCCTCGCCGTCCTCGGGGCCGACCATGATCCGGACGCCGTCCTGGCGCACCACGAGTGATGCTGGGTCGAAGCGGGCGTTCGTCATGACCTCGATTCCGCGGCGCCGGAAGCTCCTCTCGAGCTCCCTGCTCACGTCGCGATCCTCGAGCGGCACGATCGCCGGGAGGTACTCGAGGAGCGTCACCTTCACCCCGAAGTCGTGGAACATGGAGGCGAACTCGGAGCCGACCGCGCCCGCGCCCACGATGACGATGCTCGATGGCAGATCGGACATCTTCAGCACGTCGTCCGAGGTGAGCACGTGGACGCCGTCCGGTGTGATCCCGGGCAGGCTCTTGACTCGGCTCCCCGTGGCCAGGACCACGTCCGTGGCCTCCAGCACGCGCTCCCCGCCAGCGCCAGGGGTCCCGTCCTCGCCGTGGAGCGCCACGCGCACCTTGCCCGCCCCGTCGAGGCGGCCGCGCCCGGCGATCCACTCGACCTTGTTCTTCCCGACCAGGCTCTTGAGGCCCGTCCACATCCTGCGGACCACCTGGTCGCGCCGGGCGGCCACGGCCGCGTAGTCGAGCGCGACGTCGCCGGAGACCAGGACGCCCAGCTCGCGGCTCTTCGAGCGTCACGCGGTGGTAGAAGTCGGCCGACTCGAGGAGCGCCTTCGTGGGGATGCAGCCCCGGTGGAGGCAGGTCCCGCCGATCTTGTCCTCGTCGACGAGGGCGACGCGAAGGCCCAGCTGCGCCCCGCGGAATGCGGCCGCGTAGCCGCCGGTGCCGGCGCCGAGGACGACGAGGTCGAACGAGTTGGACGAGCCGACGGCCATGGAACATCGTCTCCGAAGCTGGGGCTGGCGAGCGCGGACGGCGCAGCGGGTCGAAGCCATGGTACCGCTCCGGGCGGCCCGCCCTCGCCGCGCCGCCGGGGACGCTGGAGCAGACGCTCCAGTCGCCGCCCGCATCCCGGCGCCCGACCCAGCGAGCCCGGCCGATCGACACCGTGAAGGGCTCCGGGGACCACCACGCTGCGTACGGGACAGGTTCGGGCCACTGGCGGCGCTCCGGGCCTCGAACGGAGCATGCTCAACCGCGATCCCTTCCATGGGACCGGCGCCCTCCGACGACACGAGCGCGAGATACTCGGGAGGCGCCGGCGGGTCGCCGCGTCGCGGCGCAGCCGCGCGGCCGCGCCGCGCGATCATCGGCCGATCGCGCAAGAATGGTCGCGGCGCCCGGCACTTCGAACACGCAGCGGGCGCAGGGGAATCGCATGACCGCCGCTCTCCGCACTGGATCACGATCGATCGGCCGTCCGCTGGCCGTCCTCACCGTCCTCGCCCTCGCCATCGTGGGTGGACTTGCCTTCGGGGCCCGTCCCGCCGCAGCCGCCGAGCCCGCCAACCTCCGCGCCCAGCTGACGGACGATGTCGGCGCGCTCTCCGCGTCGGAGGAGCGAGAGGTCAGCGCCGCGCAGGAGACGCTCCTCGACGAGTCCGGCGTCCAGCTCTGGGTCTGGTTCACCGACACGACGGGCGACCTCACGGCGCCCGACTTCGCGGCCGAGACGGCGCAGACAGAGCTCGCTCGGCGGCACCGATTTCCTGGTCGTCCTCGCCATGGACGATGGTGCCTATGGCTACTGGGCCTCGGAGGCGATCCCGCTCTCGAACGCCGAGATCGAACAGATCCTGTCCACGGACATGGAGCCCGACCTCCGCGATGGCGACAACGCGGGCGCGATCGTGTCGCTCGCCGAGCGCCCTCGGCAGCGCGCTCGCGGAACCAGCGCCGACCACGGCCCCCGGACCGACCGACGCGCCGGCCGCGACCCCCACGCCCAGCCTGCCGCCCGGCCAGGACGTGGAGGGCGGGTCCGGCCTGGGCACGGCGATCATGATCATCGTCGTCGTGGCCATCGTCGGCCTCGCCGGCTGGTTCTTCTTCGTCCGACGCCGCTACGGGGACGGGGCGCCGCGTGGGTCGGAGGCGGCAGCGCCGCGCCGGACCCGCTGGCGGGCATGAGCGACGAGGACCTCAACGCCGAGGCGAACAGCCTGCTCCTGGCCACCGATGATGCGGTCCGCGACAGCGCCCAGGAGCTGGGGTTCGCCGAGGCCCAGTTCGGCGCGACAGAGGCGGCCACCTTCGGCGCGGCGATCGAGGCAGCGAAGGACGACCTGCGCGCCGCCTTCGAGATCCGCCAGCAGCTCGACGACGCGACTCCCGAGGACCGCCCGACACGCCGCCGCATGCTGGGCGACCTCATCAGCCGCTGCCGCAGGCCCAGGCCCGGCTCGACGCCGAGACCGAGCGCTTCGAGGAGCTGCGCGCCTTCGAGCGCGAGGCGCCCGGCATCCTCGCGGCGCTCCCGGCGACGATCGACGCCGTCGAGGGCCGCCTCCCGGCGGTGGCGGCCACCATGACGCACCTCGAGGAGTACGCCGACGCCTCGTGGCAGGCCGTAGCGACGAACCTCGACGAGGCTCGTGGCCGGGCCGCGGCGGCGCGGGCCGCCGTGACCGAGGGAGAGGCGGCTATCGGCGCCGCCGACGGCCCGAAGACCGCCGCGGCCGCCCGCGTCGGCCAGGAAGCCGTCGCCCAGGCGGGGCGTTCCTCGACGCGATCGAGCACCTCGTCGGCCGAGCTCGACCAGGCGCGTGACCGAGTCGACACCGGAGATCGCCGACGCCGAGGCCGACCTCGCCCGGGCCCGCGGAGCGGCCGGGGCGGCTCCGGCGGACCCGGCGATCCCTGCCCGGCTCGCGGAGGCGGAGGCGCTGCTCGCCGACGCGCGGGCGGACATCGGCCACCCGAAGCCGGACGTCGCGGCTGCCTACGGCAAGGCCCGCCGGGCCAACGAGATCGCCGACGGCGTGCTGGCCGGCATCCGGACCGCCGCCGAGCAGCGGGCAGCGCTCGCGTCCCGGCTCGAGACCTCGATCCGGGGGGCGCAGGCGACCGTGACCCGGGCCTCCGACTACGTGGCCAACCACCGGGGCGGCGTCGGCGGGCGAGGCCCGCACCCGCGTCGCGGAGGCGGCCCGCCACCTGGACGCCGCGGTCGCGTCGGGCGCGGCGGACCCGGCCGCCGGGATCCGGGAGGCCGAGACCGCGGCCCGTCTCGCCAACGAGGCGCTCGCCCTGGCCCAGCGCGACTACGGCGGCTGGGACGACCCCTGGCGCGGCGGACGCGGCGGGGGCGGTGGCGGAGGCGGCGGCGGGGACGTCGCCGCGGCGATCATCGGCGGCATCATCGGCGGGATGCTGAGCGGCGGCGGCGCGGCGGGGTTCCCCAGCGGTCGCGGCGGAGGCGGCGGCTCGGCGGCGGCTGGGGCGGAGGCCGGTCCGGGGGCGGGGGCTTCGGCGGCGGGGGCGGCGGCGGGCGCGGCTCAGGGGGCGGCCGCTGGTGACCCCCGGAGTACGATGATCGCCGGCGGCGCGGCAACGGCCCGCCGACCGGCGCGATGAATCCACCCGATGCGGCGTCGAGATCCGGCGACGCGACAGCACGAAGGGGACGCTCGCATGGCGCAGACCTCGATCCTCGGTCGCATGGGCCAGCTGGTCCGGGCCAACATCAACGCGATCCTCGACTCGGCCGAGGACCCCGAGAAGATGCTCAACCAGATGGTCATCGACTACACGAACAACATCCGCGAGGCGGAGGAGGCCGTCGCCCAGACGATCGGCAACCTGCGGCTCCTCGAGGACGACGCGAAGGAGGCCCGCGAGGCCGCCGGCGAGTGGGGCGCCAAGGCGCTCGCCGCGTCGCGCAAGGCCGACGAGCTCCGGGCTGCCGGCAACGCGGCCGACGCCGACCGGTTCGACAACCTGGCCAAGATCGCCCTCAAGCGCCAGATCAGCTTCGAAGAGCAGGTCAGGACGTTCGACGAGCAGATCGCGACGCAGACCGTCCTCGTCGACAAGCTCAAGGACGGCCTCAACGGGATGCGGGCCAAGCGCGAGGAGCTGGTCCAGAAGAAGGACGAGCTGATCGCGCGCTCGAAGATGGCCCGGGCCCAGGCCCAGGTCACCGAGACGATGAAGAGCGTCAACGTGATGGACCCGACCTCCGAGATCTCGCGCTTCGAGGAGAAGGTCCGCCACGAGGAGGCCAGGCGCGCGGCATGGCCGAGGTCGCCTCGAGCTCGCTCGACGCGCAGTTCGCCAGCCTCGACGACGCGGCCGACGACCTCGAGGTCGACGCCCGTCTCGCCGCGCTGAAGGGCGGCGCGTAGCCTCCGGGCGCCGGAGCGGCGCCGCCGACGCAGCGGCCCGGGCGGCGCGCCCGGGCCGTCTCCGCGTCCGGCCGGGCTGGGTCCGTACCGTCAGGCGGAGATTCCGGCAGCCTCCAGCACGTTCACCTGGACGACGAGCTGGGCCGCGGCATGCCAGCGCTCGGCGTCATCAGCCCCTCACCGACGAGGCAGCTGACCGCCTCACGGCCCGCCACCAGGGTCTGGCCGCCCGGCGATCCCGTGAAACACCGCCGCGGGCCAAGTCCCGCACCCGGCAACTCATCGGTCGGGTGTCTCCACCCGGGACGCGGGGCCGGTCTCGGCGGCCACAGCCTGCGAGGTCCCCGCGCCGGTCTCGAGGCCGCTCGAGGATTTCGCGCAGTGAGCAGGCCCCAGTCCGATCCAGGAGCGGCCGCAGCTCGGCGGCCGCATCGCGGCCATCCTGCGATGCAATGCCCAGCAGCCGCACGACGTCGAGAAGCGCGAAGATGCGGTCGCCGTCGCACGCCAGGTCACGCTGCTTGGCGAGCGCCTCGCGATAGCCGGCGGCGGCATCGCTGGTGCGACCCTCGAGGGCGGCGAGGCCGGCCTGGAGCACAGCCAGCCCGGCGGCGTTGGCGCGACCCCGGTACCCAAGGCCGGCGACGTCGGCGACGGCGCTCCGGGCGCGCACCGCATCGCCGAGCCACAGTGCCGACCGCGCCGCACGCTCGTACAGGTAGGGCGCATTCAGCTCGTCCGCGGCTGCGAGACGCACGGCGACTTCGTAGGCCGTGGCATGGTCGCCGCGCAGACCGGCGATCCAGGCCGGGGTTCCCACCGCGTAGAAGGCCATCTGCACCTCGCCCTGGTCGCCGGCGCCGTCCAGGATGGCGAGGTCCTCGGCCGGATCGCCGCCCAGGAGGGCCTGGTAGGCCGCGCGATGCGAGTGGAGGAAGAGCAGATCGCGGCCTTCGGGCTCGATGGCCAGCGCGTCGTCGATCACGGCCGCTGCCTCGGTCCAGTCGCCCGTCCGCAGCGCGACCTCGGCGACGACGTTGCCGAGGAAGATCACCAGCGAAAGCCTGCCCAGCCGGCGCGCGATCGAGAGGCCGTCCCGGGCCACCTGGAGCGCCGCGCGCGGATCATCGTCGAGAAGCACGAATGCGAGCTGCGAGCGGGCGTGCAGGCCCGTCACGTCATCACCTGCCCGCTCGGCCCGGTCGACCACGCCCGCGAGCAGGAGGCTTGCCTCGGTGTTGCGACCCATCGCGGTGTAGAGGGTGGCCTTCCCGGATAGCGCCGGGAGCAGGATATCCCCGTATCCGTGCGCCTCTGCGGTGGCGAGCGCCCGCTCGAACAGCGGGAACGCCTCGGCGTCCTCGCCGGCGCGCACGCGCATCGCGGCTCCCGACAGGGCACCCCGGGCGACCACCCACGGGTCGCTGCCCTCCGCCATCCTGGGCTCCAGCGCGCGCAGGAGCGCGGACCCGTCGGCGAACGAAGAGTAGGAGAGGGCGCCGGCCTGCAGGAGGCTCGCCCGGAGCTCCCCGACCTCGTCGCCCACCGAGCGGAACGCGGCCGCCGCGAGGCTGGCAAGGTCCGCTGCATCCGCGTATCGGGCGGCGCTGTCCGCGATCACCGCCGCGCGCTCCAGGAGCGGCGCCGCGTCGCTCGGGCCGTCCGCGACATCCACCGCCTCGCGCAGGTACGACAGGGCCTGCAGCGGGGATCCAAGCGTCGCCGCGCGCTCCGCCGCCGCACGCAGCGCGATCCGCGCCTGAACGGCGATCGCCTCGGCCTCCGGGCCCTCGGCAGCGGTGTGGTACGCCGCGAGGTAATGCGTCGCCAGCGCCCCGGCAAGCTCCTCGTCGCCGATCCCCTCGAAGTGCCGGGCGGCGGCAAGGTGCCGCGACCGTCGGTCGCGCATGGCGAGCGTCTCATACGCCACCTCGCGCAGGAGCGCCTGCACGAAGCCGTACTGGCCGCGTTCAGGTGAGCGAGGGTCGGTGTCGAGCTCCAGGATCTCGCGCCGCACCAGGTCGCGCAGGCGCGTCTCAAGGGCCGGCCGCTCGATGCCCGTGACGGCCGCCAGCGCGTCCAACGCGAACGTCTGGCCCAGCACGGCGGCGTCCTGCACGAGGGCCCGAGCATCCGGCTCGAGGCCGTCGAGCCGGGCGGCAACGAGCGCTCGGAGCGAGCCCGGCACCTCCACCGCTCCAAGGTCGCCCGTTGGAACGTAGACCCCTTCGAGCTCCTGGAGCCGTCCGTCGGCGACGAGCATGCGGACCGTCTCCACGGCGTACAACGGGATGCCATCCGCCCGGGCGAGGATCGACGATACCGCGCATCTCCGGAAGCCCCGGAACGAGACCCGCCAGGAGCGCGCGCATCTCGTCGTCCGCAAGCGGCCCGAGAGCCAGCGACGTGGACGCCCGGGCGCCGCCCCACGTGGGCCGGCGATCGAGCAGCTCCGGGCGGGCGAGGGTCAGGACGAAGATCGGGTGGTTCCGGCTCCACTCGAGGAGGTGCTCGATGAAGTCGAGCAGCCCGTCGTCGGCCCACTGGAGATCCTCGAACACGAGAGCGACCGTGCCGTTCTCGGCGATCCGTTCGAAGAACGTGCGCCAACCGGCGAAGAGCCGCTCACGACCACCGGGCGGGGCGTCGGCCACTCCGAGGAGCGCCAGCAGACAGGGTTCGATGAGATCGCGGTCTGCTTCGTCGGGCACGTGCGCGGCCAGGGCGGCGGTGACGCCCGTTCGCGTCGTCGCGTCGTCGTCGCCCTCGATGAGGCCGGCCCGCTTCCGGATCATCTCGCCGAGCGCCCAGAAGCTGATCCCCTCCCCGTACGACGGGCAGCGACCCTGGTGCCACCAGACCGTCTCCACAACGCCGTCGGTGTACTTGCTGAACTCCCAGGCGAGCCGGCTCTTGCCGATGCCGGCCTGGCCAGTCAGCGACACCAGGCGCGCCTTGCGATCACGGCCCGTCGCGTGGAACATCTCGCGCAGGAGGCGGAACTCCGTCTCCCGTCCGACAAACGGCGGCTCCAGCGCCTCGGAGCGCCCGATGCCTCCGACCTTCCCGACCACGCGCAGGGCCCGGAACGCGGCCACCAGGACGCTCTTCCCCTTGAGGACTGCGTCACCCGCCGCCTCGTAGGCGATCGCCTCCGCCGTGGCGAGCCGCGTCTCCTCGCCGACGAGGACCGTTTCCGGCGCGGCTGCCGACTGCAGGCGCGCAGCCGTGTTGACCAGATCGCCAGCGACGAGGCCCTGGTTGGTCGCCCCCACGGTCACCGCGGCCTCGCCGGTCAGGACCCCCGCGCGGAGGCGCAGATCGGCGCCGACGTCGGTGCCGAGCGCGCGGATCGACCCAACGAGATCGAGCGCGGCGCGAACGGCCCGCTCGGCGTCGTCCTCGTGGGCGACCGGCGCCCCCCAGACCGCCATCACCGCGTCACCGATGAACTTCTCGATCGTCCCGCCGAAGCGTCCCACGACCTCCCGGGCCGTGTCGAAGTAGCGTGACAGGATCTCGCGCACCGCTTCGGGATCCCGACCTTCCGCAAGCCTGGTGAAGTCGACGAGATCCGCGAACAGGACCGAGACGACCCGGCGTTCGGTGATCGCCGCCGCGGCGGCGGGTCCCGTCGAGGCGGGGCTCGGGACGACGGCCTGGGCAGCCGCGGGGGCGAGCCTGGAGCCGCACTCCGCACAGAACTTGGCGGTCGCGTCGATGGGCGCCCCGCAACTCGGACAAGCGGCCGCAAAGGGCGTCCCGCACTCCGAGCAGAACTTGGCCCCCGGACGGTTGGGGGCGCCACAGACAGTGCAGCTCACCGCGTCGCTTGGTCCTCTCTCCCCGAGCCAGACTGAGAAGAGGAGCGTAGCCGATCACCGGCTCCGAGCGTGCCTACGGGCGCGGCCGGCGAACCGCGATGAGGACGAGCAGGCCGACCGTCCCGACGACGAGCACCACGATCGTCACCGGAAGTCCACGGAACGCCTCGCGCAGGGGCGGGAGCAGCGAGCTCGCGATCTCAAGCGCGACGACCGCTCCCAGCACCAGCGTCGCGACGAGGAGCACCTCGCGCCAGCCCGGGGTTCGCGATCCGAGGTCCGGCTCACGTCCGGCCGGCGCCTCGTCGGCCAGCTCGTGCTCCGCCGGCCGCTCGTCGGCGCGGCGCGCGCCCGTCCGGGGGCGCTTCAGGCACGGTCCGCCCCGGGCGGGATGCCGATCGGGGCGACGAGGACGCGCCCGGCGACCGCCGCGCCGCGCCGGGTCAGCAGGCCGGTCTTGGGTCGGTGGAAGGTCACCGTGACGTCGGCCCGCACGACTGGGTCCGAGAGCTCGCCCGAAGACAGGTCGACGGCGGTCGGGCAGTCGACCGCGAGCACTGGGACGCCGGCCGCGCGCGCCCGGTTGGCGAGCTCTACGGCGGACCGGACCGGCTCGCGCAGCAGGCCGCGGACCCCTGTGCCCAGGAGGGCGTCCACCACGATGGCAGCGCGCTCGACGCCATGACCGAGCATGGCCACGTCGCGGGCCACCGGGACGTGGACCCGCTCGATGCCCGCCAGGCGCCCGAGGCGGTCCCAGTTGCGGGCCGCGTCGGGCGCGCCCGGGCGCGGGCCCGTGGCAACGAGGGCCACGATGACGCGTGCTCCCCCGGGCGGCAAGCTGCCGGGCGGCCACGAACCCGTCGCCACCGTTGTTGCCGGGCCCGCACAGAATGAGGATCGGGCCGGTATCCCACCGCCCGCCGGCGACCGCCAGCGCGTGGGCGACGGCCGCGACGGCGCTGCCGGCCTGCTCCATCAGCCGGATTCCCGGCACGCCCATGCGCTGGGCGCGGACATCCGCGCCGGTCATCTCCTCGGCCGTCATCGGGGCCCGCGCCATCGCCTCCGCCCATCGAACCGCAAGTCCGTCGAGGTCGAGCTCGACAAGCGTGGGATCGTCTGCCGGAAGGCGGACGCGACCCTCGGGGTTGCGCAGGGGGCGATCGGGGATGGACATCGGCGGGCCCGAAGCGTAACGCGTCGCGGGGGAGCTCGTCGGTGTGTCGTTCCCCTATCCCGTTCCCTGGACACCGGCCGCGATGCCGCTGATCGTGAGACCCACAAGCCGCTCCAGATCCGCCCGCGCCGGCGCGTCGGATGAGTCGGATGAGAGTGACCGCAGCCGCGCCAGCGCCTCCACCTGCAGCGCGCCGAGGGGATCCAGGTAGGGCGCCCGGAGCTCGATCGAGCGCTGAAGGACGGGGATCCCGTCGAGGAGGGCCGCCCGCCCGGTGATCTCCAGCACGGCGCGCACGGAGCGCCCGTACTCTCCCGCGATCGTCGCGGCCAGGCGTGCTCCCGCCTCGCCGGCCAGCTCGAGGTGGCGGGACGCGACCCGCGGATCCGTTCGCGCAAGGGCAACCTCCGCGTTCTCGACGAGGAGGCGGAAGAACGGCCACGTGCGATGGAGCCGCTGCAGCCGGGCCATCCCCGCCGCGCCGTGGCGATGCTCGCAGGCGTCCACGGCCGCGCCGAGCCCGTACCAGGCCGGCACGTTGGCCCGGATCTGCGTCCAGGCGAAGACCCACGGGATCGCCCGCAGCGACGCGAGCGTCGGTGACGCGCCCGCCGCCGACCCGGCCTGGCCGCGCGACGCGGGCCGCGAACCGAGCCGGAGCCCCGCGATCTGCTCGATTGGCGTGGCGGCCAGGAAGGCCGCCTCGAGGTCCGGGTCGTGGACGAGGGAGAGATAGGCATCGCGAGCATCGGCCGCGAGCTCGTCCATGAGGTCTGCTCCGTCCCGTGCCGCCGAGGTCACCGACCGGTCGTGCTCGGGTGTCGAGGCGAGGAGCGTCGCCGAGACGGTCTGCTCCAGGGCCCGCAGCGCGAGGTGCGGGTTGGCGTAGCGCGTGGCAATGACCTCGCCTTGCTCGGTCAGCTTGAGCCGGCCCGCCACCGAGCCGGCCGGGGCCGCCAGCACGGCCCGGTGCGTGGGACCTCCGCCCCGCCCAAGGGCTCCGCCGCGGCCGTGGAAGATCGTCAGCTCAACGCCCGCTTCCAGGGCGGCGGCCACCAGCTGCTCCTGCGCCCGGTAGAGGAGCCAGTTCGCGGCCAGGTAGCCGGATTCCTTGTTCGAGTCCGAGTAGCCGAGCATGACCTCCTGCCGATCCCCACGGGCGCGGAGGTGGGCCCGGTACTCCGGCTCTCGCAGGAGGTCGGCCATGATCACCCGCGCGCCGGCCAGCGCATCGGCGGACTCGAAGAGCGGCACAACGTCGAGAAGCGGACTGCCGGGGCCGATCCCGGAGGTCCGCGCGGCCGGGATCGCGGAGTCGGCGGCCAGGCGGGCAAGCGCCAGGACGTTCCGCACGTCCGCGGGACTCTCCGTGAAGCTGATCACGTAGCGTCGGCAGGCCGCCTCGCCATGCCGACGCTGCGCGGCAGCCATCGCCCGGAACGTGGCGAGGACTTCACCCGCAGTCACCCCCGGCTCCACCTCCCGATCGAGAGCGGGCGACGGCTCGGTCAGCGCGGCGAGAGCCGCGTGGTGGACCGCACGGTGTTGACGCACCTCGAGGGAGGCGAGGTGGAACCCGAACGTCTCCACCTGCCAGCGCAGGTCCTGCAGCGAGCCGTGGGCGACCCTGCCGAGCCCGTCGTCCGCGAGCGCCTCGCCCAGCTCCGCCAGCTCGGCGACGAGCGCCTCCGGCCGTTCGTATCGTCCCCGCTGCGGACCCGGCAGACTGGCCAGGTGAGCCCGCGTCCGGCCGAGCCGCTCGGCTATGGCTCCCAGGCGGCGCCGGTAGGGCTCCCAGGCGAAGCGCCGCTCCAGCTCGCGCATCGTTTCGGGAAGGTCGTCCGCGTCGGCCATGAGGCGCCGCGCGATCGGGGGCGGCGTCGTCCCGTCGCGCGGCCGCGCCGCGACATCGACCATCAGCCGTGCGGCTGCCGCGGCGTATCCGTGCAGCACGTGGTCGGCCTGGATCCGGAGCGCCTCGAGGGTCGTCTCGGCGGTCACAAGGGGATGGCCGTCGCGGTCGCCCCCGATCCAGGAGCCCCAGCGCAGGAAGGCCGGCACGCGCGCCGGCCGGGTCCCGGTGCGCCCGGCGTCCGGGGCGGCTCCCAGGGGCCGGCTCGTGGCCAGCCGATCGAGCGCCGCGTCGAGCGCGCGGTAGAGCCGCGGAGTCGTCGTGAAGAGCGTCGTGTCGAAGAACACGAGCGCGGAGCGCACCTCGTCGAGCGGCGTAGGGCGCTCCTTGCGGAGGTCGGCCGTGCGCCACAGGACGGTGATCTCCTCGCGCAGCCGGCGTCGCAGCTCCGCGTCACCGACCGGAGTGAGGCGCGCGTCATCGAGATCGTCGAGCAGGGCATAGACCCGGCGGAGGGCCAGGAGGACGGTACGCCGGCGTGCCTCTGTGGGATGAGCGGTGAGCACGGGCGAGATGCGGAGCTGGGTGAGCCCGGACGCGACGGCATCGAGGTCGTTCCCGGCCGAGCCGAGGCTGACGATCGCGGCAGCCACGGACCCGCTCGCAGGGGCCCGCCCAGCAGCCCGATCGCGGCGGCCGAGGGCGCGCACCCGCTCCTTCTCCTCGGCCAGGTTGGCGAGCTGGAAGAAGGTGCTGAACGCAAGGGCGAGCATCTCCAGCTCCCCCACGTCGAGCGTCCGAAGGCTCGCGCGGGCGTCGCGGCCGGTACGGGGACCGTCGCCCCGGCGTGCGGCGATTGCGCCTCTGCGGACGCGCTCCACGAGATCCAGGGCCGCGGGACCTTCCTGCTCGGCGATGACCTGGCCGAGCAACGCTCCGAGCAGGCGCACCTCGCGGGCAAGCGGGTCGCGGGCGCGCGCCGTCCCCACCGAGCGCGGCTCGGCCCGGATGGCCTGGTTGGACAGCGTCACGCGGGGCAACACGCGTGCTCCCCGTGGCGCGACCGGTGGTGCGGCATCGCGGCGGGTTCGCTGACGGGCCGCTTCACGCGACCTCCGCGCAGCCGGCCAGCCGGGCGCGTCCGGCCACGTCCAGCTCTACCATGCCGTCGCGTGCAAGCCCCGCGATGGCCCGCGCCACGGCCTCCTCGGAATGGGCACCGAGCGGCCCATCCACGGCGAGGGCCTCACCGGGCGCGGCGTCTCGGAGGCGGTCCAGCAGCCGGCCTCGGAGCCAGCGAGTCGTCTGCTCGAAGGGAACGTGAGCGGGGCTGGGACCGGGCGACACGCGGTCGATCGCACGGGAGGCGGTCGCGCGAGTGGAGGCCGCCGCGGCACGGGTGCGGGTCGCCGCCGCGGCACGGGTGCGGGTCGCCCCCGCGGCGCGGCACCATGGCTGCGCGGGACACGACGCACACGAAGGTCGGGCCGGCCGGCACACCGTGGCCCCGATGTCCATCAGCGCGTGCGTCCACGTTCCCGGTCGGTCGGGATCCACGAGCGCATCGGCGACTGCCTGCAGCGAGGCGGGGGCGATGGCGGCGCGGTCCTCCCCGAGGATCCGGAGGAGCACCCGCCGAACGTTCACGTCGACTGCGCCGACGGGAATCCCGAACGCGATCGCGGCCACCGCGCGAGCCGTGTACGGCCCGATCCCCGGCAGCCCGAGGAGCCCATCGACGTCGCCGGGCACCCTCCCCCCGGCGGCGCTGATCACCACCGCCGCCCGGTGCAGGTTCAGCGCGCGACGGTTGTAGCCCATGCCGCGCCACGCGCGAATGACGTCCGCCGGGCTCGCCGCGGCCATCGCGGCCGCCGTCGGAAAGGCGGCCATGAAGCCGGGCCAGCGCTCCTCGACCCGGCTGATCTGCGTCTGTTGGGCCATGACCTCGGAGACGAGGGTACCCCACGGATCGGGCCGCCCATCGACGCGGAAACCCAGCTCGCGCCCGTGGTGGGCGAACCAGGCAAGGACGGCTCCGCGCAGGTCCCGGCGGGCGGCCGGCGAGGACAGGACGGCCCTGGCCGACTGTGGCGTCACTACTGCCCGGGGATGACCAGGACGGATCCGATCCGCAACGCCCGCGGATCGACATCGGGATTGGCGGCCTGGAGGTCGGCCAGGCTGATCCCGTGGTCCGCCGCGATCGCCCACATCGTGTCGCCCTTCTTCACGCTGTAGGGCTTGCCCGCAACCGGCGTCGGTTCCGGCGTCTCAGCCTCAGCGGGCCCGGGCGTCGGCACGAAGACGTCCGTCGGGGCGGGGGTCGGCGCGGCCGTCGGGACGGGTGTCGGTGTCGCGCCACCCCCGCAGGCAGCGACGAGGCCGACGATGACGACCAGGATGGCGAACTGCCGGCGCATCTCGTCTCCTCATGCAGTGGTCGCGGTCGACGTCGCATCTCGGGCGTGGCACAGGTGCGTCCACGCAACGCCCATGCGCAGCCTACGACGAACTGACGACTTCCGGGGTGGCCGTCCGTCAGAGCTGTCCTCATGCGTCCCCGCCGAGGAGCCAGGGCAGCGTCGAACCGGCTGGCCCCACCACGACATGATCGAAGGCGCCCGCGTTGTCCGCAGGCTCGAGATTGGCGAGCCACGTCTGCGCGCCGTGCAGGCGCGCGCGCTGCACGTACGCCGCGGCGGGATAGACCGTCCCCGACGTCCCGACGGCGAGGAAGACGAAGGGAGCGCCCATGGCCTCACGCATGAACAGGTCCACCCGGTGCGTGGTCGCCGGGTCCAGCATCTCGCCGAACCAGACGATGTCCGGGCGCAGGAGGGCGCCGCAGGGGCAGCGCGGGAGCGGTGGCCCCACCTCGGTCGCGACATCCGCGAAGGGCGAGCGCATGCAGCGACTGCAGCGCGTCCTCCAGAGCGTCCCGTGGATCTCCACCAGGCGCGTGCTGCCCGCCCGGCCGTGCAACCCATCCACGTTCTGGGTCACGAGGAGCAGGCGCGCCCCGAGCCGGGCTTCCAGGCTCGCCAGGGCCCGATGGGCCGCGTTCGGCTCGGCCGTCGCCGCCTCCCGGCGTCGCATCGAGTAGAAGCGCCAGACCAGCTCGGGGTCGGCCGCGAAGCCCTCCGGCGAGGCGACCTGCTCCACGGAGTGGCCGGCCCACAACCCCCCCGCCCCGCGGAACGTGGCCAGGCCACTCTCGGCCGAGACGCCCGCGCCGGTCAGAACGAGGACATGCGTCCGGTCGTCGATGGGAATCGGAGCGCCTCGCGTCACGTCCATGCCCCGTCATTGTGCGCGGTGACGCGCCTCACGAGATCCACGCCTTCGCGTGCCGAACGACCTGTCGCGGCGCGGAGCCGATGCGTACAATCGGGTCGACCCGGCCGCGGGGGCGCCGGCGGCGTGCAGTCAAGGGAGGCCGCCCGTGGCAAACCAGTTCGTCGTCCAGTTTCCCGAACGTGCCCGGCTCGCTCGCCGACTTGTCCGAACGCCTGGCCGAGGCCGGCGTCGACCTGCGAGCAATTGGAGGCGGCGGCATCGGCGACCGCGGTCATGTCATCTTCAAGACCGCCGACGACGACGCCACGCGGGCCATCCTCGAGCGGGAGGGCTACGAGTTCATCGAGGGCGAATCCCTCCTGGTCGAAGTCGACGACCAGCCCGGCGGCATGGCCCGCGTGGCCCGCCGCCTGTCGGATGCCGGCGTCAACATCTACGGCCACCTGTTCATCGGGCGCTGGGGTGATCAGGCCCAGTTCAGCTTCGTCGTCAGCGATGTCGAGGCTGCCCGAAAGGCGCTCGAGGACCTGAGCTCCATCCACCCAGGCTGACGAGATTGCGGGGTCGCATGCACCCCTGGCGAGAGGTTGCAGCCGGCGTCTTCATCCGCCGGTATCCGTTCCTGGACCAGACGATCGGCACGATCCTGGGGTCTGAGCGGGCGCTCGTGATCGACACGCGGGCCACGGTGGTCCAGGCTCGGGAGCTCATCGAGGACCTCCGCCAGCTGACGCGCTTGCCCTGGGTCGTCGCGAACACCCACGTGCACTTCGATCACGCCTTTGGGAACGCCGCCTTCCGGCCGTGCGAGATCTGGTCGCACGTCGGTTGCGCCGAGGCGCTGCGGCTCCACGGTGCCGCCCAGCGCGAGAACGTCGTGCGCTGGGTTCCCGACCTCGCCGACGAGCTGAACCGGACGCCGCTCGATCCGCCCGACCGGACGTTCGAGGAGCCTGTCGAGCTGGACCTCGGGGGCCGCGTCGTGACACTGCGCCACCTGGGGCGCGGACACACCGACCACGACGTGGTTGTCCACTCGGCGGACAGCGGCGTTCTCTTCGCCGGCGACCTCGTCGAGCACGGCGGGCCGCCGGGCTTCGAGGACTCCTTCCCGCTCGACTGGCCTGCGACGCTGGGAATGCTGCTGGACCTCGCCGACGGCGTGGTGGTGCCCGGCCACGGAGAGCCCATCACCCGCGAGTTCGTGGAGAACCAGCTGACGGAGATCGCCTTCCTCGCCGAGACCGCCCGCCGCATGTGGCCGGAGCTGCGCGACGCCGGGCACGACCCCCGTGGCCACGCTCCCCATCCGCTGGTGGAGGAGACGGCGCGCCACCTGGGCTGGCCGACCGAGCCCGTCCACGCGGCGCTCGGCCGTGGCCTGGCCCAGGTGGGCGGCAGCCTCTAGCCCGGTTCCGCACCGAGCCCCGCCCCCCACGGCTGGCGCTCCCATCGTCGCGCCCGCGCCGATCTGCACCTTGTATCACTCCCATCACTGGCAGGCACGTTTCCTGGCCAATCGCGACCCCTGAAATCCCCGATCGCGACGGTCGCGGACAGTCGCGATGCGCCGTTCGTGCTCATCCGTGCCCGTGACTGTTGGGAGGGCCGGCTCGAAGACCCCTGCGCGGTGCCAATGTGGTCGGGCGCGACCTCTTGAGGCGCCCGAGACCCGCCTCCCAATGCTGGTGCTGATAGCGCGACCGAGCGGCGGGCAACCCCCCGAGGGTGACGGGCCTCGCCCGGGGCGCTCAGGGCCTCGCGGACCCGCGCTCGGCCAGCTCGTGCAGCGTCCCGATCAGCCGGTCCACCTCGTCGAACGTCGTGTAGTGGACCATGCCCAGGCGCACGACGCCCCCCGACGCGGCCAGGCCAAGGTCCTCGACGAGAGTGGTCGCATAGAAGTCGCCATCCCAGGCGTAGATGCCGCGCGCGGCCAGCGCTTCAGCCACACCGCGTGGGGTCCAGCCGGCCAGCGTCACGGCGAACGTGGGCGTGCGTTCGCCAGCCCGCCCCGGGTCCGCCAGGCCGTGAATCGTCAGGCCGGGGACCCGGGCAAGCCCGGCCAGGACCCGCGCCGACATCTCGTGCTCGTATGCCTCGATCGTCCGCATACCCGCCTGGATGCGTGCGCGGCGCCCGGCACCGGTGACGCCGGCACCCGCTTCCGCGCCCGAGCCTGCGCCGACCGCGTCACCGAACCGCTCGCCTATCTCCGCCAGGTACTCCACCGCGGCCAGCGTCCCGGCGATCCCCTCGTGGTTCTGCGTGCCGGTCTCCCAGTGGTCCGCTGCCGGCCGGACCTTGTACGCCGGCAGCGAGTCCATGATCTCCGCGCGGCCCCACAGGATCCCCACGTGCGGCCCGAAGAACTTGTAGGCCGAGCACGCGAGGAAGTCGGCGCCGAGCGCGGTCACGTCGAGCGGGCCGTGCGGCGCGTAGTGGACCGCGTCCACGAACACCCAGGCTCCGGCCGCGCGCGCCCGCCGCCCGATCTCTGCCACCGGGTTGATCGTCCCCACCGCGTTGGAGGCCAGCCCGACCGCCACGAGCCGCGTTCGCTCAGAGAGGACGGCGTCCAGCGAGCCCGTGTCGAGCGTGCACGTGACCGGGTCGACGGTGATCTCGCGCACCACCGCGCCCGCATCAGCTGCCGCAGCCATCCAGGGTCCCCGGTTCGCCTCGTGGTCCAGGCGCGAGATCACGACCTCGTCGCCCGGGCGGAGGACCCGCCCGATCGCGCGCGAGAGGGCAAACGTCAGCGAGGTCATGTTCTGGCCGAACTTCACCTCGGCGGGCGACGCCGCGCCAAGGAGGTCGGCGACCGCGGCGTGAGCTTCATCCAAGATCGCGTCGGAGCGGACGCTCGTGGCGAAGGCGCCATGGACGTTCGCGTTGGTCTCGCGGTAGTAGCCGGCAACCGCGTCGATCACCCGTTGAGGCACCTGCGTGCCGCCCGGCCCGTCGAGGAAGATGACGGGACGCCCGTCGCGGAGGGCGGCAAGCGCGGGGAACTCCGGGCGAACAAGGGCGGGGTCGAAGACAGGCATTGGGCTCCTCGGAACGGCAAGATCGGGCCCGCACATTGTCGCCGGGCGCGCGGCGCCATGGGGGCCCGTATCTCCGCCCAACGCGCGCCGCCGGCGGAACCGATGCGTGAGGGCGCCGCCACCCGGGCCTCACCGCCCGGACCATCGTCTCCCGGACGCACGGGCCATTGCGCCGGGGCAACGGCGCCGCCGACGATGCGGCCGTGACCCACCGAGCCCACCGCCCGCCCGCGACCGTCCCGGCCCGACGCGGTATGCGCAGCGCCTGGTTCCGCGGCCGCGCTCCCACGGAACCCGAGATGCCCGCTGCGCCCGACGCGGGGCATGTGCCGGAGACCGAGGAACGCGCCCCCGAGACGGCCCCGCCTGCGCTGGGCCAGCCGGGCATCCGCACGGCCTTCAGCCACCCCACCTTCTGAGCCCGCCGGCGATCGCGCGGCCCCCGCCACGCCCCAGGGGCGGCACCCTCGCTGGCCAGCCCTGCGTGCAGCGCCGACGGGCTGGGTGCCCGGAGCTGCAAGGCCTTGGGCCCGCCCGCGGCGCCTCATCGGGTATCATCCCCGCGTCCCTGGCGAGTGGCCAAACGGTAAGGCACCTGACTCTGGATCAGGGGATTCAAGGTTCGAATCCTTGCTCGCCAGCCAGTCCCTTCCCGGGCCACCGGCCCATCGGAGGTGGCCACGTGAGTCTCCAGCCACCGCCGGAACGAGGCGACTTCATCCGCGAGATCGTCGCCGCCGACCTCCGCGCTGGCAGGCATGCCGCGATCGTCACCCGCTTCCCGCCCGAGCCGAACGGCTACCTGCACATCGGCCACGCGAAGTCGATCTGCCTCAACTTCGGCATTGCGAGCGAGTTCGGCGGGCGCTGCCACCTGCGCTTCGATGACACCAACCCCACGAAGGAGGAGCAGGAGTACATCGACGCCATCGAGGCGGACGTGCGCTGGCTTGGGTTCGACTGGGGCGAGCACCTCTACCACGCGTCCGACTACTTCGAGCAGCTCTACGCGTGGGCCGTGAACCTGGTCGAGAACGGCAAGGCCTACGTGGACGACCTCTCGGCAGACGAGATCCGCGAGCACCGCGGCACGCTCACCGAGCCCGGCCGGAACAGCCCCTACCGCAACCGGTCGGTCGAGGAGAACCTCGACCTGTTCGAGCGGATGCGGGCGGGTGAGTTCCCCAACGGGACGCGAGTCCTGCGAGCGCGGATCGACATGGCCTCGCCGAACATCAACCTGCGCGACCCCGTGCTCTACCGGATCGTGCACGCCGCGCATCCCCGCACTGGTGACGCCTGGTGCGTCTACCCGACGTACGACTTCGCCCACGGCCAGTCCGACGCCATCGAGGGCGTCACCCACTCGATCTGCACCCTCGAGTTCGAGGTCCATCGACCTCTCTACGACTGGCTCATCGAGCACCTTCCCGTCCCGTCGATCCCGCACCAGTACGAGTTCGCCCGCCTCAACCTCACCTACACCGTCCTCTCCAAGCGCGTCCTCCTGCGCCTGGTCAACGAAGGGCACGTGCGCGGCTGGGACGACCCCCGGATGCCGACGATCTCGGGCCTGCGCCGGCGCGGCTTCCCGGCCGAAGGGATCCGCGACTTCGCCGCCATGATCGGCGTGGCGAAGACGGACTCGGTCATCGAGGTCGGCCAGCTCGAGCACGCGGTGCGCGCGGTGCTCAATCGGACGGCCCACCGACGCTTCGCGGTTCTCGATCCCCTCCAGGTGGTCATCGAGAACTACCCCGAGGGCCAGGTCGAGGAGATGGACGTCGCCAACAACCCGGAGGACCCTGCGGCCGGGGCGCGGAAAGTCCCCTTCACTCGCGACCTCTGGATCGAACGCGACGACTTCATGGAGGAGCCGCCCGAGCGAAGTTCTTCCGCCTCGCGCCCGGGCGCGAGGTGCGGCTGCGAGCGGCCTACTTCATCACCTGTCGCGAGGTCGTCAAGGACGAGACGGGCCGGGTGATCGCGCTGCGCTGCACCTACGATCCCGCCACCCGCGGCGGCGATGCCCCCGACGGCCGCCGTCCGAAGGCCACCCTGCACTGGGTGTCCGCCGTGCACGCCCTGCCCGCGGAGGTCCGCCTCTACGATCACCTGTTCAGCGACCCCTATCCGGGTGCCGACGGCAGCGACCTCTTCGCCGGTCTCAACCCGAACTCGGAGACCGTGCTCCGGGGCTGCGTCGTCGAGCCGTCGCTCGAGGACGTCGCGGTCGGCATGACCGTCCAGTTCGAGCGCCTCGGCTACTTCTGCCCCGACCCCGATTCAGCGCCGGGGGCGCTCGTCTTCGACCGAACGCTGACGCTCAAGGACACCTGGGCGAAGCTCCAGGCCCAGGGCCGGCACGACACGCGGTAGCGCCAGGCGAGTCCGAGGTCCTGCGAGGCCTCGTGTCCGGGGCGCCGCGCGGCCACGCGCGGCGAGGCGCACCAGCGGCTGGTGCTAGTAGTGGAGGTACGGCCAGAGGTTCGGGTCCGCCCGCTCAACGGTATCCGACGGCGGCCGCTTGAGCCCGAGGTACGCGGCCCCGAGGAGGGCGGCGATTGCGATGAGTCCGATCATTGGTCACCAGAGGGGTCGACTGGCAAGGATGGGGTCCGCCAACGTCGCCCGGGGGGCGTCCGTCCAGAGCCATCATCGCTCGATGGAATCCCAGCGAACATGGTCCGATGCTACCAGTCTGTCTGGCATTTGTCACAAGGTGGTACTGGTTCATTAGGCAGATCACTCGTTCAGCCATGTGCCACGGCGGACCCTCCGCGTGGCCCGCCCGGCCCGGTCGCGGTCTCCCACATCACTGTTCCGGTGGCCCGCCGGCACACCGAGACCGGCACGACGGAGCGCGCTTGAGGGGGGCCGCGCGGACGCGGTAGACTCTGGGAGCCCGACGGGCGCCGCTGGCGAGTGGCTCAACGGTAGAGCACCTGACTCTGGATCAGGGGGTTGAAGGTTCGAAATCCTTCCTCGCCAGCCAAATCCCTCTCACGGACGGACACATCGCGGCGCCCTCGGTCAGGCCTCATCTTCAGGCGGTCGACCCAGCCGAATAGGGCGACGGGGACCCCGGTTGGCCCGTGCGCATCCGCCGGGACCCGCGAAGCTCGTAGCCACAGACGACGGTCAGATGGGTGGCGTGGCCGTCGGACTCCCGCCGGAGGGCGATCGAAGGTCGTTGACGAGGTCGGCGATCGATTCGACGACGCGCGAGGGGCGGAACGGGTATCGACCGACGTCGGCGCCGGCGGTTGATCCAGTCAACACCAGGATCGTGTGCATCCCGGCCTCCAAGCCTGACTTGATGTCGGTGTCCATCCTGTCGCCGATGAGCGCCGCCGTCTCTGAGTGCGCGTCGAGGGCGTTCAGCGCGCTGCGGACCATCAGCGGGTTCGGCTTCCCGATGAAGTAGGGCTCGACTCCGGTTGCGTGGCTGATGAGCGCAGCGACGGCCCCGGTCGCGGGCACCGGCCCCTCCGCCGTCGGTCCGCTCGGATCCGGGTTGGTGGCGATGAAGCGGGCCCCGCCGGCCACGAGTCGGATGGCGCGCGTCACCCGTTCGAAGCTGTACGTGCGCGTCTCGCCCAGGACAAGGTAGTCGGGATCACGCTCCGTCAGCGTGTACCCGGCATCGTGAAGGGCGGTGGTCAGGCCGGCCTCGCCGATGACGAACGCCGAGCCGCCCGGTCGCTGCTTCCGAAGAAACCGGGCGGTCGCCAGGGCGGAGGTCCAGATGTTCGTATCGGGAACATTCAGGCCACTGGCCTGGAGACGCGCTGCAAGGTCACGCGGCGTGTAGATGGAGTTGTTCGTCATCACCATGAACCGCATGCCCAGCTCGGTGAGGCGCTCCAGGAAGGCGGCCGCGCCGGGGATCGCGGTCTCCTCGTGGACCAGCACCCCGTCCATGTCGATCAGCCAGGATCGGATGTCGGGCGGGGTCATGTCTCCTCCAGCTCGATGCTACGCACGCGCCAATCGTAGAGAGTCGGGCGGGAAGACACATCCGGCAGGCTGCCGGCCCCGTCGACGATCGCCCGCGCTGGCCCCTGCCGGGTCTCCCCGCCGGTCCCCGCGCCGCTCCGGCGCCAGGATCGTTCTGGTGCTCGGGAGGGGCAGCGCCGTGTTCAGCAACCGAGAGGCTCGAGCAGGCGACCGGCGACGCTCGTCCAGCTCCACCGCTCCACCGCCGTTCGGCGCGCCGATGCACGGACGGCCGCCCGATCGGCCGGGCCGAGTGCGATGAGCTCGGTGAGCTTCGCCCGGAGATCGGCCGCGTCGCCCGACGTGAAGCTGGCGAGGTGGCGCAGGCCCTTCGGGTACGCCTGCGCGAGCCCGGCAGCGATCTCGGCAAGGCCAGAGTGGCGCGCGACGAGGGGCGGGCACCCAGCGGAAGCGGCTTCGGCGGCGACCATCCCGAATGCCTCCGGGAAGATCGACGGGACAACGCACGCGTCGGCGAGAGCGAGCAGGTGGACCAGGTGCCTGTGCTCGAGCGGGCCGGTGAAGAGGACGTTCTCGCCTGCACGCCGCTCCAGCTCCGCCCGCTGGTCCCCGAAGCCGACCACGACCGTGCGAGCGTCAACGCCGTCGAGCGCCTCCAGGAGCAGGTGCACTCCCTTGTTGCGGATGAGCTTCCCGAAGTAGACGACGGTTGGCCGGTCGGCCCCGAGAAACCTGCCGAGACGCTCGGCGTTCCCCTCGTCTGGACGCCGTTCCTCGGCGTTCCCCGGGTTCGGGGGATCGTGCCTGGCCTCGGCCAGGAGGGCGGCGAGAGCCACCGCCCGCTCCGCGGGTCTCCACGCGTCGACGTCGACGCCCGGTGGGACCTCGTGAACGCGGTCGACATGGCCGCACACCTCCTCGAGGACGCGGCGGACGTGGGGGGATCCAACGAAGGTGGCTGCGGCCTGGCGCAGGGTCGCCAGCCCCCAGGCCGCCAGGGCCGGGTTGCCCCGCATCGCGTACTCGAGCTCGGAACCATGTGCCTTCACCGCGAAGCGGGCGCCGCTCGCCACACCGACAGGCCCCCCGAGCAGGATGTGGTTGCAGAAGACGACGTCGGCCGGGAGATGCTCGACGATGGCGCGGGCATTCGCCCCCACCCAGTGATCGAGCTCCTCGGCACCGCAGTCTCCGACGAGCTTGACCTCGTATCCCTCGTAGCGATCAAGCACGAAGACCGGGAGCAACCCACCCACCTCGGGGCGGACGAAGGTGGCCCCACCCAGGTCGTGCTCCTCGGGCCGCGGCTCCTGGCTGAACACCGTGACGTCGTGTCCGGCCCGCATCCAGGCGCGCGCGAGCTGCCGCGTGTAGACGTTCGAGCCCGTTCCGCCGAGCAGGTAGCCGTGCCAGAGCAGGATTCGCATGCCGCCATCCTGCCCCAGATGCAGGCGCGCGTACATGATCGCCGGGGTATGCTCACTGCTCCCGGCTGGGTGCCGTTGCCTCGCCGCCCTGCGTCCGCCCGGTTCGCCCGCCGGTCGCCCCACGAGAGGCTCACCGTCCGTGTCCGAACCGAACCCTGCCGCGTTGCTTCCCACGACGCTGCCGCACCTCCTGGAGCGCGCCGTCGCCGAGAAGGGCTCGGCTCCGTTCATCGGCGTCCGGACATCAACGGTCCGTGAGCAGTCCCTGACGTTCGCGGATTTCGCGGTGGCAGTGGAGCACGCCTCGGCTCGCCTGGCCGCCGCGCTCCAGGCGGGCGAGCGCGTGCTGGTACAGGGAGCGCCCGGGCCCGGCTTTGCCTCGGCGCTCTTCGCGGCAGCCCGCGCCAACGTGATCCTGGTCCCCCTCGACGCGCGAATGACACCCGATACGGTGGAGCGCATCTCGGCACTGACGGAGCCTTCGGCGATCCTGCTGGGATCCGGGGCGACCCTGGAGCCGGTGACGAGCCCGCGGCTCGCGAACCTGCCGGTCCTGGACCTCGATGACCTCGTCAACCCCGCCGCTCCCGAGGCAGTCGAGACCCTCGCGGCCCGCGCGCCGGCCCGCCCGGACGAGCCGATCGAGATCCTCTGCACCTCGGGCTCGACCGGCAACCCGAAGGGCGTCACCGTCACCCAGGCGATGCTGCTTGCATCGACCGCACGCTGCCTCGTGACGATCCCGGCGGGCAACAACCGCTTCGTATCGATCCTGCCCCTCTCCCACATCATGGAGCAGGTCGCAGGGCTGGTGTATGCGCTGGCAGCCGGCGCCGAGACCGAGTACATCACCACGCTGCGCCCGGACGTGATCGCGGCTGCGATCCGCGGCCACCGCGCCACGGCACTCGTGGTCGTGCCCCAGGTCCTCGAGTTCCTCTTCAGTGCCATCCGTCGCGAGGCCGAGCGGACCGGCAAGGGCGCCACCTTCCGGCGCGCCCTCTGGATCGCGCCGTACCTGCCCGTGTCGGTGCGTCGGCGCCTCTTTGCGAAGGTTCACGCCGCGTTGGGCGGCGAGCTGCGCCTCGTGCTCTCGTCGGCCGCGCACCTCTCCCCCACGCTCCAGCGAAGCTGGGAGGCGCTCGGCGTAGAGATCGTGCAGGGATACGGCTCCACCGAGGCCGGGCTGGTCTCGACGAACGAGCGCGGCCGCACGCCGGTCGGACGGGTGGGCTGGGCGCTCCCGCCGCTGGAGATGCGCATCGAGCCGGACGGCGAGGTCGTCGTCCGAGGACCCTCCGTCTTCTCGGGCTACTGGGAGGACCCGGATTCCACGGCTGCCGCCTTCACCACCGACGGCTGGTACCGGACGGGCGACATCGGCGAGCTTGACGCCTCGGGCGCGCTGCGCCTGGTGGGACGGACGCGCTCGCTCATCGCCCTGCCGAACGGGATGAACGTGCACCCCGAGGACGTGGAGGCCGCGCTTGTCGCCGAAGGGCTGGTCGAGCCCCTTGTCTACGAGTCCGAGCCTGGCCGGATCGCGGTCGCCTACCGCCCCGGGGCCGCGTTCGGCGTCCCTGCCGGCGACGAGGCATCCACGGTCTCCGACGTGCAGGAGGCGTCGGCGGTGGCAGCCGCGGTGCGGGCGGCGAACGGCCGTCTCGCCGTCCACCAGCGCGTCACGGGCCGGGCGCCGTTCCCGGATCCGGACTTCCCGCGAACGCACACGCGCAAGATTCGCCGCGGCGCCGTCGCCGAGCGGATGGTGGGAGTGCCGCTCAGCCACTGAGGAGGCTTCGCGCCGCCAGTCCGCGCCACCAGTCCACCCGCCGTCCGCGCCACCAGTCCCGGTGGACCGGTGCTGGCCGGGTTTCGGTCTCGGCTCGTTCGATGATCCCCCACGCGAGGCCGGCGTCCACTGCCACCCCGTGGTGACGGCGGAGGCACAGGTGCCACAAGCCGGGCTGGAGAGTCCGCGCCCCCCGGCCGCCGGGGATCAGGCCTTCGCGGCCACCGTGCGTCGAGCGCGGGCCGAGAGCGGCACGCCGAGGCGCGCCAGGGCCTCTGCTGCGTGGCGGCGGGTGTCTTCCTGGGCGCTCGTGGCGAGCGTGCGCAGCGCCGCGACGACCGGGGCCATCGCCTCCTCGTCCCGCTTCGCCAGCACCTCGAGCCACGCCGTCACGGACGGCCCGAGCTCGGGATCGGCGGCGGCGAGATCGGCCAATGGCACGACGACGGCGGCGCCGTGGGCGAGGAGCGGCTCGCGCAGCTCGATCCGCTGCGACGGGGCCGACCGCGCCAGCTTGTCGAGCTGCGCCTTCATCGATTTCACCAATACCACCTCTGGGAGGGCTGTATCTCGTTCACCGGCCCGATCGATCGGCCGGGAGACTGGGCCCGGCCCGGGTCGGCAGCGATGCCGGGCTGCCGCCACATCGCGGCGGCAGTGCGTGGAAGGTCAGGCCCCAGGTCTGTCGGAGCCGATGTCCGGGCCCCGCGGCGCGACCGTACGCTCCTGGACGCGGATCCCGAAGCGGAACGCATGGCCACCCCACTCGGGGTCGCCAGGCTTCCAGGACTGCACGACCGTGCGATCAGCAGCGAGGATGTCGATCGTGCCGTCGGTACGCAGGACGAGCGCACCTCCGTCCGCTGTGACCAGCTCGCGACGCTTGTAGTGGCGCGTGGGCGGCTTCGCCATCGCGGTGCGATCCGGGCCGCTGCCCTCTGCCACGTCACTCCCTGCCAGTCGGCGAGCCGGGTGAAGGAGGCGAGGCCGCCCACAGCGGGGCGAGCGGCCTCGTCAGGTTGGTCAGGCGGCACGCACCTTGACGGCGCGCGGCCCCTTCGGGCTCTGCTCGATCTCGAACTCGACGCGCTCGCCGCCGACGAGGCGGTCGAAGTCGAGCGTGGGCTCGAGGCCGCCGCGGTGAAAGAAGTACTCCTTCGCGTCCTCGGCGACGATGAAGCCGAATCCACGGTCGGCGATGACCTTCTTGACGGTGCCGGTGGTCACGAGGGACCTCCACTTCCTTCCCGAACTGGGAGGCAGAACGCACGGTCTGTTCGAGAAGGGGAGGTCGACCACGCGGAATGCCGCACGCTGCGGCGGGATCATCGTAGCACAGGGTCTCGAGCCGGCCCGGCAACGCGGCTGGGTCGGGGCCCATCCCCCCGCACAATGGCCCCCCCACGATGGGCCAAACGGCCCTTCGGGGCGCGACACCCGAGCAGCGATCCTTCTGCCAAGGCGCATCGGTCGATCCCCCCTCCCCGGTGTGCCACTGTTGCAGCGCCCTCGGCCTCCCCCACCCTGGCCGGGGGCGTTGCGCTTTCCGGTGAGTCCCGCGCTCGACCGATCCCCGCTCTGGATCGATCAGGCCTCCTGGCCGAGGACCTCCACCAGGAACGCGGCCGCGGCGACACCGGCCCGGAACCGACCATGGGCGCCGTGCTGGAAAAGCCGGAGATCGAGCACCCGCGACCAGCCCGCAGCCGGCGCGCCGACAGCCGACCGCAGAAGCGTCTGCATGCCGTCGCTGTGCGCGACGAGAGCGAGCCCGACATCCACCCCGGCTTCACGGGCGATGGCCAGGGCCTCGTCCTCCACGGGCCATGTCGCGACATCCCGGGCCACCGCGGGCCCGTATGCCACCTGCCGCTCCAGGGCGGGCACCTCGGCCAGGAGCGATCCCAGCGCGCCGTTCGTCCCCGCCTCGACGATCGCGAAACGGACCCCGGCCCGGGCGGCCGCCTCCGCGACGAGGTCGGCCCACGACGTCTGGCCCTCTGCCCGGACGTGCTCTCCGAGGGCCGCGCGAACCGTCTGCTCGGTGGCGGCCAGCACGGCGGCAGCCGGGCGCAGCACCCGGCCGTCGGCAGCGCGGTCGTCCACCGCCGAGATCTGCACGTCCAACCAGTCGGCGCGGGCGTACGTCGCGACGATCGGATTCGCGGCGCGCAGCATCGGCTCTCCAAGGCGCTCCGCGACGTGCGACTCGCCGATCCCGTACGTCCGCAGGGTCCGGACGAGGCGCCCGTCCCCGAGGCCCCGCTCGCGGAGCCGCGGGAGGACCCAGTCGAACCACATCGGGCGAAGCTCGCGCGGCGGCCCCGGCAGAAGGACCGCGACGCGCCCATCGGGCCGATCGACCCACCACCCGGGTGCCGTGCCATTCGGATTCGGGATCGCCGTGGCCGATGGGATCAGCCAGGCCTGCTTGAGGTTCAGCGCCGGCAGGTCCATCCCCCGCCGCCCGAAGATGCCGCGGAGCCAGGCCTCCTGGTCGGGGTCGATCGCGGGGACCTCGCCGACGGCGGTCGCGAGAGCCTCACGGGTCAGGTCGTCGGGAGTGGGGCCGAGGCCGCCGGTCGCGACGACCAGGTCCACCGCGGCCAGGGCTTCCACGAAGGCTCCGGCGACCGCCTCGAGCTCATCGGGCAAGGCGAGGATCCGTCGCACGGCCACGCCCTGGAGCGCCAGCGAGCGGGCCAGCTCACCCCCATTCGTGTCGCGGGTCTCCCCCGTCGTCAGCTCGGATCCGACGGCAAGGACCTCGGCGATCCGCAAGGGGCGCCCTGGTGGTGCAGGGGTGAGCGGGTTCGTCATCGCCGCAGGGTACGACGGCCTCGGCGCGTTGTCCGCCCCCGGTCGTTGACCCGAGGGGCGCGGTGGCGTATTCTCGATAATCGATGATGCGTTCGAGCAGCATGCACAAGACGACGGTCGCCGGCACGCCGGCCCGGGAGGGAGCGCGATGAGCCAGGTTGATCTGTTCCGCCTCGATGGCCGGGTGGCCCTGATCCCGGGCGGGGGTGGCGCGATCGGATCGGCCATGGCGGCCGCGTTCGCCGGCGCTGGCGCACGCGTCGTGATCGTGGACCAGACCGACGAGCGTGCCGAGGCTGCCGCGGGAGCCATCAGGGCCTCGGGCGCGCAGGTCCTGGCCCTCGGCGCCGACGTGACGAGCGAGGCCGAGTGTGAGCGGGTCGTCGCTGCGACGGTCGCGGAGTTCGGACGGCTCGACATCATCATGAATGCCGTCGGGGGCGGCGCGGGCAAGGTGCTCTTCGACGCGGAGGTCTACCCGCGCGACGCGTGGGACTGGATCTACGAGATCAACGTCCGCAGCACCCTGTGCGCGACCCAGGCGGCCGTGAAGGCGATGATCACGGGTGGGCGCGGCGGCCGCGTCATCAACATCTCGTCGGTTCGAGCGTCACTTGGGATCAACGCGGGGTACTCGGCGTACGTGGCAGCGAAGGGCGCGGTGAGCTCCCTCACCCGCCAATGGGCCACCGAGTGGGCCAACCTCTGTGACCTCCTGTTTTCCCTTTTGAGACGCGCACACGCCCCGGACGTCGATTGCTCACTCGCCGGTCGGTATCTCCATAATGCGCAGTGGTCACTCTAGCCCGGACGCGACTGGACACGCCAGAGCCCCGCTCTGTTCTTAAACCTGACGGTCAGACGAATCCACTTCGCAGGGAAACACACAATGCCCATCTACAAGGACAACTCGGAGTCGATCGGCCGCACGCCGCTGGTGCAAGATCAATCGCCTGACCAAGGGGCTGCGAGGCGACGGTCCTCGCCAAGATCGAAGGCCGCAACCCGGCCTACAGCGTCAAGTGCCGGATCGGCGCGGCGATGATCTGGGACGCCGAGAAGCGCGGCGTGCTCAAGCCCGGCATGCAGATCGTCGAGCCGACCAGCGGCAACACCGGCATCGCGCTGGCGTTCGTCTGCGCGGCGCGCGGCTACCCGCTGACGCTGACGATGCCCGAGACGATGACGCGTCGAGCGGCGGCAGATGCTCAAGGCGTTCGGCGCGAACGCTGGTCCTGACGCCGGGCGCCGAGGGCATGAAGGGCGCGATCGCCAAGGCCGAGGAGATCGCGCGCCGGACCCGAACTACTTCATGCCGCAGCAGTTCAAGAACCCGGCCAACCCGGAGATCCACCGCAAGACGACCGGCCCGGAGATCTGGGACGACACCGACGGCAAGGTCGACATCCTCGTCTCGGGCGTCGGCACCGGCGGCACGATCACCGGCGTGTCGCGGTTCATCAAGAAGCGAGAAGCAGGCACAAGCTGCACGTCGGTCGCCGTCGAGCCGGTCGACAGCCCGGTGCTCGTCCGGCGGCAAGCCGGGCCCGCACAAGATCCAGGGGATCGGCGCGGGCTTCATCCCCGACGTGCTCGACATGTCGCTCGTCGACGAGGTCGTGCAGGTGACCGACGACGAGTCGATCGAGACTGGCGCCGCGGCTCGCCAGGGAAGAGGGCATCATCTGCGGCATCTGCTGCGGCGCGGCGATGGCGGCGGCGCTGAAGGTCGCCGCCCGGCCCGAGAGCGAAGGCAAGACGATCGTCGTGATCCTGCCCGACTCCGGCGAGCGCTACCTGTCGACCCCGCTGTTCGACTTCACGCGGACGTAGGACCCGTTGGCGGTCAATAGAAAAGACCGCTAATGAACGCTAATCGACGCTAATAAAGGTTGGTGGTCGAAGTCCATTTCTCTTTATTAGCGTTCATTAGCGCTGATTAGCGGTTCTCCTTTTTTGCAAAGGTGGTTTCGGATGACCATTGTGTACCTGCGGCGAGCAATCCTGGTTTCGGCGGTCTGGCTTGTCGCGGTGTCGCTGGCGGTCGGCGAGGAGGAGAAGGCGCCGGAAACGCACACCGTCGCGCCCGGCCCGTTCCAGGTGCAGGTCGATCTGGAAGGCATTTTCGAGTCCGAACAGATGACGGAAGTCATCCTGCGTCCGGAAGTCTTCTCCAGCCTCGTCGTCGAAAAGGCTGTCCCGCAGGGAACGAAGGTCGCCGCCGGCGACCGATCCTGTGGCTCGAGACCGAAGACATCGACGAACAGCTCAAGAACACGGAGTTCGACCTGGAGCAGGCGAAGCTGACGCTGGCGCTGGCGGAGCTTGAACTCGCCGTTACGGAAGCCACCGCGCCGCTCGATCTGCGGGCCGCCGAACGTGCCAAGGCCGAAGCCGATCTGGCGATGGAGCACTACCTCAAAGTCGACGCCGAGATGGCGGTCCGCTCGGCCGAGGAATCGCTCAAGGCCTCGGAGTACAGCCTGGAGTACACGCAGGAAGAGCTGTCGCAGCTCGAGCAGATGTACAAGGCCGACGACCTGACGGAGCAGACGGAGGAGATCATCCTCAAGCGGGCGCGACGCGACGTGGAGCAGGGGACAGTATTTTCTGGAGCTGGCGCGGATCCGCCACGACCGGACAATCAACGAGACGCTGCCGCGTCAGAAAGAGGAGATGCAGGACGCGACCGAACCGCGCCGCCCTCGCCTTGCAGCGTGCCCAGGTCACGATTCCCAGCGACCTGGAAGGCAAGCGGATCGCCCTGCAGAAGCAGAAGTTCGCGTACGAACAGCAGTTGCACGAGTTCGACAAGCTCAAGGCGGACCGTGTGCTGTTCGTCGTCAAGGCGCCGGTCGCCGGCATCGTGTATTACGGTCAATGCGAGCGTGGCCGCTGGACGACGGCCGACAGCATGGCGCGTCAACTCCGACCGGGCGGCAATGTCGGCGTCAACCAGTCG
>CAVQQU010000005.1:0-425513 GCA_963715085.1 uncultured Chloroflexia bacterium | reverse complement strand
TCGGCTGCCCGACGACGCAACCCCAGCACATCGCTCGGCCTCGACGGCAACGGCCGCGACTTGTTCAGCCGCGTCGTGTCACGGGGCCGGCGTCTCCCTGCTGGATCGGCGTTCGTGACGGTCACGTTCTCGCATCGCTCCTCGGGACGGCCATCGGGCGATCGTCTCGGCTGCTCTTCGGGCGATGGTGGACAACGGGCTCATGCGCTGCATGGACGTCTCGCTCGCGTTCCCTAGCGCTGTTGCTCGCGATCGTCATCGTGACCGTCATCGGCAAGAGCCTCGTCAACGCCCAGTGGCCGATCGGCATCGTGGCCATCCCGATCTACGCCCGGGTGACCCGCGCGTCAGTCCTCGCGATCCGCGAGCAGGGAGTTCGTCCCGGCCGCCTCTCTGGCCCTCGGTGAATCCAGCGGCTGGGGATCCTCCGCCGCCGGATCATGCCCAACGCGCTCACGCCGATCATCGTCCAGGGCACGCTCGGGATCGCGGGGGCGATCATCGAGGTGGCGGCCCTCTCGTTCCTCGGCATCGGCGCCCAGCCGCCGCCGCGGAGTGGGGCTCGATGATCGGGATCGAGCGCAACGCCGTCTTTGCGGCGCCGCATCTCATCATCTTCCCGGGGATGGCGATCGTCATCACGTGCCTCGCCTTCAACCTCCTCGGCGACGGGATCCGCGACGCCCTCGACCCGAGGCTCAACCGATGAGCCTCCCGATCGACCGCACCCTGCTCGCCGATGGGGCCGCCATCGAGGAGCTGTCGCCGGCCGCGACCCGCCGCGTCGGCCGGCCCCGCGGGAGCACCCCCTGCTCGAGGTGAAGGGCCTGCGCACCTCGTTCTACACTCGCGACGGCGTCGTCCGGGCGGTCGACGGGATCGACTTTCACGTCGACCGGGGCGAGGTTCTCGGGCTCGTCGGCGAATTGGGCTCGTGGCAAGAGCGTCACATCGCTCTCGATCTTCCGGCTTGTCGCGAGGCCGCCGGGCCGCATCGATAGCCGGCGAGATCCTGTTCGACGGCCGCAGACCTCCTCACCCTGACGCCGACGCGACATGCGGCAAGATCCGTGGCAAGCCAGTCGCGATGATCTTCCAGAGCCGATGTCGTCGCTGAACCCCGTCTGAGACGTCGGCGACCAGATCGCCGAGGTGCTCGAGATCCACGGGACATGAAGGCGCCGGCCGGCCCGTGACCGAGCGGTCGAGCTGCTCCAGATCGTCGGCATCCCGCGACCCGGAGCGCCGCCGACGGCATACCCGCACGAGCTCTCGGGCGGGATGGCCAGCGCGTCATGATCGCGATGGCGATCGCCGACGAGCCCGACCTGCTCATCGCAGACGAGCCGACAACCGCGCTCGACGTCACGATCCAGGCGCAGATCCTCGACGCTCCTGCAAGCACCTGCAGCGCGAGACGCGGCCGGCATGATCCTCATCACCCACGACCTCGGGGTGGTCGCCGAGATGGCGACCGCGTCGCGGTGATGTACGCCGGCCGGATCGTCGAGGAGGCCGACGTCCGAACGCTGTTCCGCTCGCCCAAGCACCCATACACGCAGGGCCTGATCGGCTCGATCCCGGTCGTCGGGGTCATCCGGGACGAGCTCGCCGTCATTCCCGGGAACGTGCCGAACCTCATCGACCTGCCGCCGTACTGCCGCTTCGCCCCGCGCTGCACGGCGCGCGTCGAGGCCAACCTCGCCCGATGCACGGCGGAGCATCCTGACCTGCGCACCGTGGGACCGGACCACGCCACCCGCTGCTTCCTGTACGAGGAAGGTCGATGAGCGGGGCCGCGCCCTCCCCCGCCGGACCAGGCGCGCCCGCGATGGCCGACCTGCCCGCCCAGCCGCGCATGCCCGCGCGGCCGACGGCGCGCCCCTGGTCGTTGTCCGGGACCTGGTGAAGCACTTCCCGGTCAAGGGCGGGCTGCTCATGCGCACGGTGGGTCTCGTGCGAGCGGTCGACGGCGTGAGCTTCGAGATCCAAGGGGGCGAGACGCTTGGTCTCGTCGGGGAGTCAGGGTGCGGGAAGACGACTGTCGGGCGGCTTCTGCTCCGGCTGATCGAGCCGACGTCGGGGTCGATCACCCTGGGCGAGGTCGACATCACGCGCCTCGAGGGGGCCGCGCTCAAGCAGCACCGGCGCCGCATGCAGATCGTCTTCCAGGACCCGTTCGGCTCGCTCGATCCGCGCACGCCGATCGGCGAGAGCATCGGCGAGGGGCTCCGGATCCACCACATGGGCGACGCTCGCGAGCGGGCGGCCCGGGTCAAGCGGATCATGGACATGGTCGGGCTCCAGCAATACCACGCTCGGCGCTACCCGCACGAGTTCAGCGGCGGTCAGCGCCAACGGATCGGGATCGCCCGGGCCCTCGTCCTCGAGCCCGATCTCGTCGTCTGCGATGAACCGGTCTCGGCGCTCGACGTCTCGATCCAGGCGCAGGTCCTGAACCTCCTCAAGAACCTCCAGCGGGACCTCGGCCTGACCTATGTCTTCATCGCCCACAACATGGGCGTCGTCGAGCACATCAGCGACCGCGTCGCCGTGATGTACCTCGGTCGGATCGTCGAGCTGACCGACCGGGTGCGGATCTTCGCGGAGTCCGAACACCCGTACACGCAGGCGCTCCTGTCGGCGATTTCGCTCCCGAATCCGGAGATCCGCCGGACGCGAGTCATCCTAGCCGGTGACGTGCCGTCGCCGGTCAACCCGCCTTCCGGTTGCCATTTCCACCCGCGCTGCCCGCTGCGCGCCCAGCTCGGCGGACCCGAGATCTGCGCAGAGACGGTCCCGCCGCTCGAGGAGCTGCGGCCCGGCCACTTCGTGGCGTGTCACTTCCGGCGGCCGGGCGTTCAGGCAGAAACGACGTCGACCCCTCTCACGGAACCGGCGCTGGCCGGCGCCTGAGGCGCGCCAAGACGGCACGTGGCACCCCGGGGCCGTCCGCTCGCCCGCGGGCGGACGTGTCAGACCGTGGTGCCCGCCGTGCGGGCGGCCGTCCCGACGTTCTCCGGCGTGACCTCTTCGCCGAAATGGCAGGCCACCTGGTGGCCGGGCGCGATCTCCCGGAACTCGGGTATCTCGGCCGAGCACCGCTCGGGGTTGCCCAACCGCTCGCGGAGCCAGCACCGGGTATGGAAGCGACAGCCCGACGGCGGGTTTGCCGGTGACGGAATGTCTCCCGTGAGGATGACGCGCCGCTTGCGGTTGCGCGGGTTGGGGTCCGGGACGGCGGACAGGAGCGCCACGGTGTACGGGTGCGCCGGGTTGCTGTAGATCTCGTCGACGTCCGCGAGCTCTACCATCATGCCCAGGTACATCACGCCGACCCGATCGCTGATGTGCTCGACCACCGCGAGGTTGTGGGCGATGAAAAGGTACGTCAGCCCCAGCTCCTGCTGGAGGTCATCGAGGAGGTTCAGGACCTGGCTCTGGATCGACACGTCCAGGGCAGAGACGGGCTCGTCGCAGACGATGAAGTCCGGGTTCAGGGCCAGGGCCCGGGCAATCCCGATCCGCTGGCGCTGGCCGCCGCTGAACTCGTGCGGGTAGCGATGGATATGGCTCTGGTTCAGGCCCACGCGGGCGAGCAGCTCGCGGACGAGGTCCTCGCGCTTCTCCTTGTCCGTCAGGCCGTGGACCAGGGGCCCTTCGCCCACGATCTCGCCCACCGACATCCGGGGGTTGAGACTCGCATACGGGTCCTGGAAGACGACCTGGAGGTCGCGCCGGACCTTCTTCATGTCGTCGCCAGCGAGAGCCACCGCCTTCTTGCCGGCCTTGCGCTCCGCCGCCGTCGGCACGTCGAAGAGCACCTGGCCCTTGAGGGTGACCGTGCCCGACGTCGCCGGGATCAGGCGCAGGATGACCTTGCCGAGGGTGGTCTTGCCGCACCCCGACTCGCCGACCAGGCCCAGGGTCTCGCCCTTGCGCACGTCGAACGAGACGCCGTCCACCGCGCGCACCGCCCCGATCGTGGAGACCCCGAGAAGGCCACCGCGGATCTCGAAGTGCTTGACCAGGTTCTCCACGCGCAGGAGGTTCTCCCCGGCAGCCGGGGGCGCAACCGACGTCGGTGCGGGGCTGGTGATCTCCATCTCGACTCCGCTCATCGGCCGACGCTCAGCGCTGCAGCCGCTTCCTCGGCGGCCTCGGGGGTCGGCTCGACGCCGACGGCCGGTGGCTCTCCCGAAGGGGTCAGCCAGCAGCGGGACAGGTGACCACGCTCGATCTCCTGGAGCGGCGGCGGGGTGTCGCAGACCGGCATCGCGTACGGACAGCGCCGCTTGAAGAGGCAGCCGGTGGGAAGGTTGAGCGGGTTCGGCACGACACCCTGGATGACCTCCAGGCGAAGGCGCCGCTCGCCCATCCGCGGAATTCGACGCCAGGAGGCCCCGCGTGTACGGGTGGTGCGGGCGCTCGAAGACCGTGGTGACCTCCGCGGCCTCCACGACCTTGCCGGCGTACATCACGACGACGTCGTCGGCCATCTCGGCGATGACCCCCAGGTCGTGAGTGATGAGCATGATGGCCATCTGGTTGCGCTCGCGAAGGCCCTTCATCAGCTCCAGGATCTGGGCCTGGATCGTGACGTCGAGGGCCGTGGTGGGCTCGTCGGCGATGAGCAGCTCGGGCTTGCGTGGAGAGCGCCATGGCGATCATGACCCGCTGGCGCATCCCGCCCGAGAGCTGGTGCGGATACTCGCGAGCCCGCGCTCTGGCGTCGGGGATGCCGACCTTGCCGAGCATCTCCACGGCCCGGTCCTGCGCCTCGCGCCGTCGGGATCCCCTGCGTGGAGAGAGATCGCCTCCGCGATCTGATCGCCGCACGTGTAGACCGGGTTCAGCGAGGTCATCGGCTCCTGGAAGATCATCGAGATCGCGTTCCCGCGCACGTCCCGCATCTCCTCGTCGGACATCGCCAGCAGGTCCCGGCCGTCGAGCCGGATCGAGCCTTCGACGATCCGGCCGGGCCGCTCGATGAGCCGCATGACCGAGAGCGCCGTGATGCTCTTGCCGCACCCGGACTCGCCGACGATGCCCAGGGTCTCGCCGTTGCGGATCCCGAAGCTGATCCCGTCGACGGCCTTGACCACGCCGTCCTGGGTGTAGAAGTGGGTCCGCAGGTCCTGGACGGTGAGAAGCTCCCCCCCGTCGGTGCCGCGCTGGGCCATCAATTGGTCTCGATCCGCTGGCGCGGGTCGAGCGCGTCGCGCAGGCCGTCGCCGAGGAAGCTCGCGGCCAGGACCACGAGGACGAGCGTGATCCCCGGGTACCAGGCCAGGAGCGGGTCGCGATAGAAGTAGTCCTGGGCCTTGGTCAGCATGTTGCCGAGGCTGGCCTCGGGCGGGGTGATCCCGAAGCCGAGAAAGGAGAGTGCGGCCTCGATGACGACCGAGTCGGCGATGCCCAGCGTGGCGGCGACGACGACCGGGGCCATCGACGAGGGGATCATGTGGCGGGTCACGATCCGCCGGTCACCGGCGCCGAGTGCCTTGCCGGCCTGCACGAAGTCGGCCTCGCGCAGGGAGAGGAACTCGCCACGCACGAGCCGCGCGGCCGTCGTCCAGCCGGTCAACCCGATGGCGATGATGATCACCCAGGCGTTGCCCGTCCCCCAGAACGCGACGAGCATCAGGATCAGGAAGAAGGTCGGGATCGACAGGACGATGTCGACCATGCGCATGAGGGCGTTGTCGGCCCACCCACCGAAGTAGCCGGCCATCGCTCCGAACGGGACGCCGATCAGGACGATCACCATGACCGCCGAGAAGCCGATGAAGAGCGAGGTCTGGAGGCCCTTCATGAGGCGGGCGAACGTGTTGATGCCCAGGTTGTCGTAGCCCAGGGGCGCACCGAGCGACGGGGGCTGGTTGATCCGCTCGAGCGACGTCTCCTTCCAGGCATCGCCGGACAGCCACGGGATCAGCAGCGCCGCGGCGATGAGGATGATCATCAGGAAGAAGGCGATGACCGCCAGGCGGTGGCGCACGAAGCGCTGGCGCACCAGCTGCCAGTACGTCCGGACCGGCGTGAGGTCGACCTCGTCGACCGCGGGAGCCGCGCTGCCGGGGAGGCGGGTTACCTGGGTGCTCTCCATCGTCCCGCCCCTAGTACTTGATCCGCGGGTCGACGACGCCGTAGAGGACGTCGGCCAGCAGGTTGCCGATGATGACCATCACGCCGCCGATCATGGCGAAGGCGAGGACGACCGGGTAGTCCCGCTCCTGCACCGCCGACACGCCCAGGAAGCCGAGGCCCGGCCACGAGAAGACCGCCTCGGTGATGGCAGCTCCGGCCAGCAGCGTCGGGATCGTGAGCCCCAGCAGGGTCACGATCGGGATGAGCGCGTTGCGCAGGGCGTGCTTGAAGATCACCCGTGACGAGGCCAGCCCCTTCGCCTTCGCCGTCCGGATGTAGTCGGCGCGCAGGACCTCGAGCATCGACGCCCGCATGTAGCGGCTCCATCCGGCCACGCCCACGATCGTGATCGTCAGGACGGGCAAGAAGAGGTGCCACAGGAGGTCGAGGATGTCGCCCTCCTTGCCGAACGTGTTCTTGCCGAAGAGCGGGAAGAGGTCCAGCTGCTGGGCGAAGATCTGGCGGAGGATGAGGCCCAGCCAGAACGTGGGCAGCGCATAGCCGATCGTGGTGACCACGGCGATCGTCTTGTCGGCGAAGCTGTACTGCTTGACCGCGCCCAGGATCCCGACCGGGATCGCGATGACGATCGTCAGGAAGAGGGACGTCCCCATCAGCTGGAGCGTGCTCGGGATCCGCTCGAAGATCTTGTCGCGGACCGGCTGGCCGTCGGTGATGGAGTAGCCCCATGCCGTCGGGTCCCAGGGGAACGTCCAGAAGGTGGTGAACCACTTGACGAACTGGACCGGGAGCGGCTGGTCGAGGCCGTAGACCCGGCGCAGGTTCTCGATGACCTCGGGTGAGACCCTGTTCGACCGGAAGCGATCGAAGGGGTCGCCCGGCGCCGAGTAGACGATGAAGAACGTGATGATGCTGATCCCGATGAGGATCGGGATCGCCTGGATCAGCCGGCGGACGACGTAGCGAGCCATCGGTTCAGCAGTCGACGAGCGGCGAGACGGACCGGCCGGTCGCCCGGCCGGCGGATGAGACGGGTCACTCCGTTCGTCCTTCCCCGGATAGCGTGCGGCCGGCGGCGGCCATGAAGCCGCCGCCGGCCGTGGTCGTTCAGCGCGACGCGGGTCGCGCCGTGATCACTGGGCCGCGACGACCCAGCTCTCCGCGTTCCAGTAGTAGAGCGGGCTGGCGAGGTCGATGCCGCTCGTCGTGGACGAGACGGACTTCGTGAGGCCCGCATTGGCAAGGTCGGACCACGTGAAGTAGTACGGCAGGTCGTCATGGGCGATCTGCTGGAACTTCGCGTAGATCTCCGTGCGCTTCGCCTGGTCGAGCTCCTGGCGGCCCTCCTCGAGGAGCTTGTCGCCCTCGGGGTTGCTCCAGCAGACGAAGTTGTTGTCGTCCGGGTTTTCCTGCGTCGTGCACTTGGACGAATGGAAGATGGAGTAGTCGTCGGGGTCGATCGAGGTCGACCAGCCGCCGAGATAGGTGTCGAAGTCGTTCGGGTAGCTGAGGAGCGGCAGGAGGACGGTCGCGAAGTCGCCTTCCTTCACCGTGAGGCCGATGCCGCACTTCTTGACCTGGTCACTCGCCAGCTGGGCGAACGCGATGCGCTGCGGGCGGCCGGCCCGGACGTACATCTCGGAGGCCAGCTTCTTGCCGTCCTTCTCGTAGATGCCGTCGGACCCGAGCGTCCAGCCGGAGCTCTCGATGAGCTTCTTCGCGCCTTCCACGTCGAGCACGTAGGGGGTGACGTCGGGGTTGTAGGCCCACGACGCGGGCGGCGTGTTGGCCCGGACCGGCTGGCCCCGGCCGTCGGTCGCCGCCGAGACGGTGGCTTCGTGGTCGATGCACATCGAGAACGCCTTGCGCAGGTTCAGATCGCTGTAGAGGCGATCCGGCCGCAGGTTGAAGGCGATGTAGTAGTAGCCGAAGTCGGCATACTCGGCGATCTGGAGGTTCGGGTCGGCCTTGAGCGCCGCGAGGGCGTCCGAGGTGACCTCGGTCTGCCAGTTGATGTCGCCCTTCTGGAGAGCGGCGGACGCGGCGGCGCCGTCCTTGATGATCGGGATGTAGACCTTGGCCGGGCCGACCTTGGCGCCCTCGATGCCGCCGAAGTAGTCGTCGTGGCGGCCGAGCTCGACGCTCTGGGCCGTCGTGTACTTGACGAGCTTGTAGGGGCCCGAGCCGACCGGCGCGCGCTGGAAGTCGAGGATGCGGAACGAGGCCGCGATCTGGTCGATGTCCTTCGCACCAAGCGTGATGTTGAGGTCCGTCAGGCGGGAGAAGAGCTCGGCGCCGTAGGCCGACATGTCCGTGCTGCCGTCCTCGGCCACGAACTGCGCCTTGTCCGGGAGCTCGACGCCGGCCTTCGTGAGGAGGGCCTCCATCTCGGGGACGTACGTCGCGAAGTCGCACTCGGCGGGCGGGAGCCTCGGCCGAGCAGGCCTCGGCGGTCGTGGCCGCGGTGATCTTGTCGTAGAGAGCCGCAACCTCGGCCGGGTCGACCGCGCCAGTGGACGCCTGGAGGCGACCGAAGCTGTCGCGGACGGCCTTCTCGGGCACGACGGCTACCGTGAGGCCGGTGACGGCGAACGGCGCGAACTTCTGCTTCAGGACGAACGTGACCGTGTAGTCGTCGACAGCCTCGACAGTGGCGATGTTGTCCTGGATGCTCGAGCAGCCGTCAGGGATGTAGGTGCAGTTCGGCGAGAGGCCGAGGTCGTAGCTGAAGACGACGTCGGAGGCCTTGACCTCGGTCCCGTCATGGAACTTGACGCCCTGCTTGAGCTTGAGCGTCCAGGTCAGGCCATCCTCGCTCGTCTCCGCGTAGTCCGCGGCAAGCTCCGGGACGCTCTCGAGCTTGTTGTTGATGTCGTAGAGGCCGCTGTACAGCAGGTTGACGATCCAGCTCGTCGGCAGGTCCGTGTACGCGTACGAGAAGTAGGTGGGCTCGCCATCGAGGGCGAACTTCAGGTCCGCCGACGCGGCCGGTGCCGACGGGGCCGGCGTCTCGCCGGGGGCCCCGCTGGGGGCCGGGGTGGGCGACGCCGAGCCGCCGCAGGCCGCCACGCCGATGGCGAGCGCCCCGAGCAGGCCGAGACTGCGCCGTCTCAAGCTCATCGAGATCCTCCTGTTTCCGAGGGCCGGCAGCTCCTCCGCGCCGATCTCCTCCTCGTGGTTGCCGCCGATGGTCGCCCACGGCGCGGAACGCGCCGGAGCCCGCCGTGACGGCCCGCAAGACTGCCGCGCATTATAGGTTGCGGCCGTCCGCGGGAGTCAAATCGCCGGTGTCCGCACGCGGGCGTTCCGCGGCGGTTCCGGGTGCGTCAGGATCGCGTGCGGGTCACCTCCTGCCGGCCTGGCGCTGTCCGGGGTCTTCGCGGAGCGCGCTCGCGGGGGCAAGCGTCCGCGCGTCGGCGACATCCTCGATCCATTCCGTGTGCCGACCGGTCGAGGGCGGCAGGTCGGCGGTGATGGGTGGCGGGGCAATGCGGATCCCGCGGTACGGCGGGGCCGGATCCGGTTGCGGGAGCAGGCCTTCCGCGAGCGCTCGCTCGCGTCCCTGCTCGAACTGGAGATACGGCGGTGCGACGCCGCGCGGGGCCTCGTTGTACACGCCGGCCGGGCTGCCGCCGATCGCGCCGGGCCCCGCGAGGCCGGCGCACAGGGCGGCCGCGGCCACGATCCCCGGGAGGCCGGACAGGAGGCGCGAGGGCTCACGCCGCGTCGTGGCAAGTCGCGCCCGCAGGCGGGTCCAGCCGTCGACCTCGGGTCGGGCTCGCTCCGTCTCCTCGTGGAGGCGGCGGAGGCCATGCAGGACCAGGGTCGTGGTGGCCAGCTCCGCCTCGCAGGCGCGGCACCGATCGACGTGATCCAGCGCGCGCCGGACCGCGGGGCCGCTCGCCCGCCGCGCGGCGAACTCGACGAGCGCCTCACGGTGCGTTCCGCAGCCCCCTGGCCGGCGCCACCCGATCACGGGACGTCGTCCACGGCGATCGGGGCGGTCCACGGCGGCGGAGGCCACGGCGGCTGCGCCCGACGGCTCGTAGGCGCCTCCGAACCGGCGATCGTCCTCCAGGCGCGCGCGCAGGGACCGAAGGCCGAAGTGGAGGCGCGACTTCACCGTTCCGGGCCGGATCCCCAGGATCTCGGCGGTCTCGTTGATGGACCGGCCGTGAAGGTAGAACAGGACGATGACGCCCCGATGCTTCGGGGGCAGGGCGGCGATGCCGTCCCGCACGATCCCGCGCAGCTCGGCGCGCTCGGCGCGGTCGGCAGGCCCGGCCTCGTGATCGCGGACGAGGCGCGCGACCGCCTCGCTGATCGGCTCCCAGGGGCGGCGGCGGCCGAGCCGCGAGTAGGAGAAGTTGAGGGCCACGCGATGCAGCCAGGGCAGCGGCGAGGCGTCGGGGTGGAGGCGCCTGCGCCACTCGTAGGCCTTGGCGAAGGTGTCCTGCAGGACCTCCTCGGCGGCCTGCCGGTCGCCGAGCACCGCATACGCGGTGGCGAACACCGGCCCGCGGTACCGCATGAAGAACGCCTCGAACGCGTCGAGGTCGTCGGAGCGAATCCGGCGCAGGAGCGCCTCCTCGGCCGGATCGAGCGGGCGGGCCGTTGGATTGGTCGTGATCACGGCCTCCTGCGGGAACGCGCGGACACAGGGGACAGCCGAAACCGCACTCCTACCAGCAATCTACGCCCCTTCACGACGGAAGGTTCACCGGGCCGGTTCCGCCCGCCACCGGAGGTTGGGCTGGCGGGCGGCCGTCGCCTCGTCGAGCCGGCGGACCGGCGCGGTGTGCGGCGCGCTCTTCACCAGGTCGGGGCTCTCGCTTGCCTCGCGGGCGATCTCGAGCATGGCCGTCGACGAACGCATCGAGGGTCTCGAGGCTCTCGGTCTCGGTCGGCTCGATCAGCATCCCCTCGTCGACCGTGAGCGGGAAGTAGATCGTGGGGGGGTGGAACCCCTTGTCGATGAGGCGCTTGGCCACGTCGAGGGTCCGCACCCCCGTCGCAGCCTTGAGGGCGCTCGACGAGGCCACGAACTCGTGCATGCAGGGCCGCTCGAACGGGATCGACGTAGGCCCCCGCCAGACGGTGCTTGAGGTAGTTGGCGGCGAGGACCGCGTCGTCGCTCACCTCGCGCAGGCCCGCGCCGCCGTGGGCCCGGATGTACGCGTAGGCCCGCACGAGGATCCCGACGTTCCCGGCGAACGAGCGCATCCGCCCGATGCTCGTGGGGCGCTCCCCTGCCCGCTCGAGGCGGAAGGTGCCGTCGGGCTCGCGCAGGACGAGCGGCTCCGGGAGGAACGGGGCGAGGTGGGATCGGACGCCCACGGGACCGGCACCCGGGCCGCCACCCCCGTGCGGGGTGGAGAACGTCTTGTGGACGTTGAAGTGCATGACGTCGAAGCCGGCCTGCGCCCGGCCGGAAGTGGCCGAGCATCGCATTGAGGTTGGCGCCGTCCATGTAGGCCAGCGCGCCCGCTGCGTGGACCATCTCGAGGAGCTCCACGACCCGCGTCTCGAAGAGCCCGAGCGTGGAGGGGTTCGTGATCATGACGGCCGCCGTCGTCGGCCCGAGCGCTGCCCGGAATGCCTCGAGGTCGACGCCGCCGTCGGCCGCGGACGGGATGTTCACCGTGCGGAAGCCCGCCATCGAGGCCGTCGCCGGGTTGGTGCCGTGCGCCGAATCCGGCACGAGGACATCGGTGCGAGCGGCGTCCCCGCGAGCCCGGTGATAGGCCCGGATCATGAGGATCCCGGTCAGCTCGCCCTGGGCGCCGGCCGCGGGCTGGAGCGTCACCGCGTCCATCCCGCTGATCTCGGCCAGGTCCTGCTCGAGGCGCCAGAGCAGCTCGAGCGTCCCCTGGGCCGTCTCGTCCGGCGCCAGCGGGTGGAGCGCGGCGAAGCCCGGGAGGCGGGCCGCCCACTCGTTCACCTTGGGGTTGTACTTCATGGTGCACGAGCCGAGCGGGTAGAAGCCCGTGTCGACCGACCAGTTGAGGTGCGAGAGGTTGACGTAGTGGCGGACGAGCGTCGCCTCGTTGAGCTCGGGCAGGGCGGGCGGAGCGACCCGCCGCGCTGACGCGGGGAGCCGCGCGAGCGAGTCGGCGGGAGGCGCGGGGAGCCGCATGCCGGCGCCCCGTCCGGGGCGCGAGAGCTCGAACAGCGTGGGCTGGAGCGGGTTGCCGGTCACGGTCATCGGACGGCCTCCGGCGGCGCGGCGAGCTCGGCGGCGAGGGCGGCGGCGAACCGCTCGATCTCCGCCGGGGTGGTGACCTCCGTGGCACAGACCAGGAGGCCCTCGGCGAGCGACGGGTCGCCCGGCTCCAGCTCGGCCAGCGGGATGCCGGCCAGGATGCCGGCCCCCAGCAGGCGCCGGTGGACAGCGACGGCGTCCGGGACGCGGACGGCGAACTCGTTGAGATATGGGCCGGGGTGGAGGCGCGGCGCGCCCGCAGCGGCGAGCGCGGCTTCGAGCTCCGCCGCCCGAGCGGCGCCCGTCGCCGCCACGTCGTGGAGGCCGTCCGGTCCGAGCGCCGCCAGGTAGATCGAGGCGGCCAGGGCGCACAGGGCCTGGTTCGTGCAGATGTTGCTGGCCGCCCGCTCGCGCCGGATGTCCTGCTCGCGCGCGCGGAGCGTCATGACGAACGCCCGCCTCCCTTCCAGGTCGGCCGTCATCCCGATGAGGCGCCCCGGGATCTGGCGGATCAGGGCCTCGCGACAGGCGACGATCCCGAGGTACGGCCCGCCGTACTGGGGAGGCATGCCCAGGGACTGGCCCTCGCCCGCCGCGATGTCGGCGCCGTAGGCCGCGGGCGGCGCGAGGACCGCGAGGCCGACGGGCTCGACGACCGCGACGAAGAGGGCGCCGGCAGCGTGGGCGAGGCGGCCGATCTCCTCCATCGGCTCGAGCAGGCCGAGGACCGAGGGGTGCCCGGCGACGACGCCGGCGACCGGGTGCTCCGGGTCGGCCAGCATCCGCTCGAGGGCGGCCAGGTCGGTGGTGCCGGCGGCGGGACCGTCGCCGACCAGGGGGATCTCGGCGAACGTGAGGTTGGCCCCGGCGAAGTAGGTCTCGAACGTCTCGCGGTTGTGCGGATGGACGCCCCGCGAGACGAGGACGTGCTCGCGGCCGGTCGCCCGGCAGGTCATGAGGGCGGCTTCCGCGGTCGCTGCCGCGCCGTCGTAGTGCGACGCGGACACCACGTCCATCCCGGTCAGCTCGGCGAGGAGCGACTGGTACTCGTAGATCGACTGCAGGGTTCCCTGGCTGATCTCCGGCTGGTACGGGCGTGTAGGCCGTGTAGAACTCGCCCCGCAGGAGCATCTGGTCCACGACCGGCGGGAGGTGGTGGCGGTACACGCCGGCCCCGAGGAAGCTCGCCAGGTCGGTCCGGTTGCGTCCGGCCAGGTCCCCCAGGTGCTCCATGAGCTCGAGCTCGGTGAGCGCCGGGGGCAGGTCGAGCCCTGCGGCGCGCACGGCCGGCGGGATCACCCCGAAGAGAGCGTCGACGGACGCGATCCCGAGGGCCTCGAGCATTCGGCTCCGCTCGCCCGCGGTGTGCGGTCCGTACGCCATCTCAGGACTCCGCGACCAGTGCCTCGTAGGCGGCCGGGTCGAGGAGGCCGTCCACCTGGGCCGCGTCGGCCAGGCGGATGCGGAGCATCCAGCCGGCGCCGTACGGGTCCGAGTTGACCACCTCGGGCGCCGCCGCCAGCGCACCGTTCGCCTCGACGACCTCGCCGCCCACGGGGGCGAACAGGTCGCTGACGGCCTTCACCGACTCGACGACGCCGAACGTGGCGAACTGCTCCAGGGTCTTCCCCGGGGCGGGCAGCTCAACGAACACGATGTCGCCGAGCTGGTCGGCGGCATGTCGGGTGATCCCGATGGTCGCCACGTCGCCGTCGACGCGGACCCACTCGTGCTCCTTCGTGTAGCGCAGGTCGGCCGGGATCATGCGGCGCTCCTCTCGTCTGGGTCACCGGGACCGGATATAGAACGGGAGCGGGACGACCTCGGCGGCCGCCCGCGTGTCGCGGATCTCCACGTCGAGCATCGTACCGGGCGCCGAGTCCGCCGGAGCGACGTACGCCATCGCGATCGGCAGGCCGAGCGTTGGCGACATGGTGCCCGACGTGACCACCCCGCTGGCCCGCTCGCCGGACCAGACCCGGTGGCCGTGGCGCGCGATCCCGCGTCCGCGCACGACGAGGCCGACGAGCCGGCGGCGCACCCCGGCCTCGGCGGCCGCGGCGAGGGCGTCGCGACCCACGAAGCCGCCCTCCTTGGCCAGCTTCACGACCCGCCCGAGCCCCGCCTCGAACGGCGTCGTGCGTGCGGTCGAGCTCGTTGCCGTAGAGCGGCATCCCGGCTTCCAGCCGGAGCGTGTCGCGCGCGCCCAGGCCCACCGGCACGAGGCCGGCGGCCGCTCCCCCGGCAGCCAGCGCGTCCCAGATGGTCACCCCCGAGGCCGGCATCGACGAAGACCTCGAAGCCGTCCTCGCCCGTATAGCCGGTGCGCGCGACCAGGCCCGGGACGCCGGCCACGGAACCCTCGGCGATCCCGTAGTACCGGATCGCCTCGAGGTCGAGGTCGGTGAGCGGGGCGAGGATGCCGAGGGCGGCCGGACCCTGGATGGCGACGAGGGCGGTCGCCAGCGAGCGGTCGTCGAGGATCGCGCGGCGGCGCTCGAAGCGCTCGGCCAGGGCGTCGGAGACGACGACGGCGTTCGAGGCATTGGCGACCACGAGGAAGCGGTCAACCGCCAGGCGGTAGACGATGAGGTCGTCGAGGATGCCGCCGTCCGGGTCGCAGATCATCGAGTACTGGGCGCGGCCGATCGCGAGCGACCGAGGGTCGGTGGTGACGGCGGCGGCGAGGGCGTCTCCGGCGTCGGGCCCCTCGACGAAGAGCTCGCCCATGTGGCACAGGTCGAAGAGGCCGGCCCGCTGCCGCACGGCGCGGTGCTCCTCGAGGATCCCGGCGTACTGGATCGGCATCCGCCAGCCGGCGAAGTCGACCAGGCGGGCGCCCAGCGCCTCGTGACGCGCGACGAGCGGCGTGGCGCGCGGTTCCTCGGTCATGGCCGGACCTCCCTGCTCACGCGTGCCCGCCCGGGCTCGGCTCCGCGACGGCCGCGGCCCGGGCGACGAGCGCCCGCTCGGATTCGAACGTCAGCAGTGCCGGGGCCTCCGGGAACGGCACCCAGCGAACCTCGTCGAACTCGTGGTCGTGCCGGTCGAGGTCGCCGCCGACCGGCTCCATGAGCCAGAAGTGCACGGTCTTGTGGATCCGGGCACCGCCCTGGACGAACCAGTACTCGATCGCCTCGAGGGGGGCCAGGAGCCGCACCTGGAGCCCCGTCTCCTCGGCCACCTCGCGCAGGGCCGTCTCCTCGAGCGTCTCGTGCGGGTTGGGGGTTCCCTTGGGCAGCGTCCACGAGACGCCGTCGCGCTGTCGTCGGCGACGCCCCGCGACGAGGTGAGGGACTCCGTCGAACGACCGGATGACGATCCCGCCGGCGGATGTGGCCGTTGCGCGCGTCAGCCGCGCCACGGCGCCGTCGCGGCGCGCGGCCGGCGACCGGAGGCGCGGGTGCCGAGCTTGGCCCAGCGAACGGGAGCGAGCGGGCCTGCGAGGCCGGCCAGCGGCCGGTGCATCGGGAACGGCGGTGATCGCCCGCCATTCCGAGCGCTGCAGCGCCACCGGACCGAGCTCGGGCCTCCGGAGGAGCGTCGGGCGGTCCGCGGCCGCCCGGAACCGGAGGTGGCGGGCCAGGCCGAGGAGCGGCTCGTGCGCTCGGGGCGGCGTGGTCGCGAAGCGAGCGACGGGACGGACGGCGAACCGGGCCGTGATGCTGCGGTGCATGAGGAGATCCTACCGCGTCAGGGCCACCTTGTGAACGCCGCACGCAGCCGGGCCGCGGCTTCCGGTGCGAGGCCGCGCCGCTCGGCGAGGGTGACCTGGCGGTGGCCGAGGGCGCGAAGGATCTCGAGCGCCTCGTCGCCGGCCTCGGCGACCACGGCGAGGTGAGCCTCCACCGTGCCCACGTCGCCGCGAGCCACCGGCCCGGTGAGGGCCGGCAGCGGTGCCCATCGCCCGGGCGTTGGCGAGCGCCTGCGCGGCCAGCGGGCCGTAGACGGCAAGGGCGCCCGCCTCGTCGAGGCCGGTCGGGCGGGCGACGGCGGCCACCACGTCGAGGAGCGCCGTCAGGCCGCCCGCGGCCAGGACGGCCGCCGCGTGGTAGGCGGCCTTGGAGTCGCGGCGCGAGGCGGACGGGAATCGCCCCGAGCGAGGTCGCCATCTCCGCGAGGAGGTCGAGCAGCGCCGTCGTCGCCCTCGATGGCGAAGGTGGACCCGGGAATGGCCGCGAGCGCCCGGTCGAGATCGGCGAAGGCCACCAGCGGATGGAACGAGCCGGCGCTCGTGCCCGCCGCCAGGGCGGGCGCCAGGACGTCGGCGTCGTGGAGGCCGCTCGTGTGGACGATCGCCTGGCCCGAGTAGAGGTGGAGGGTGCGCGCGACCTCCGCGAGCGCGTCGTCGGGCACGGCGAGGAGGGCGAGGTGGCACTCGTCGAGGATCGCGGCCGCCTCCGCGAATGCCCGCGCGCCGGGAACCAGCGCGCGGAACCGCGCCCGGCGCCCCGGGTCGCGGCTGGCCACCGCGCCGACCTGCCAGCCGGCCCGGCTCAGGGCGACGCCGAGGGCCGTCCCGACGGCGCCGGCGCCGACGATCCCGATGACCGGGCGGCCGTCGTCGGCCGGTCCCACGTGCGGGTGGAGCGTGCGCCTCGAGATGGACCTCGTCCCCGTGGCGATGGGCGCCCGGCGGCAGCGGCGCCGCGCTCGCGGCTGCCTGGCGTCGGACCTCGTCCATCGTCGCCGGGTCGCCCGGGGGCGGCGTCGCCGGGTCCCTGCGCCACGATCGCATCGTCGCTCTCCACGCTACTCTTGGGAGCAACAGCGTAGCGCCCCCGGCGGCCCGCCTGCCGCCCCGAGCCAGCGAGGATCACCCGTGCCGACCCGCGACCCGTTCGGCGCCCGAGCCAGCCTCGGCCCGGGGCTTCCCGACTTCTACCGCCTGGCGGCGCTCGCCGGCGGTCCGGACCTCGGTCGGACGCCGACCACCGTGAAGATCCTTCTCGAGAACGTCCTCCGCCACGCCGGCGGAGGCGTCGGTCGAGGAGGCCGACGTGCGGGTCCTCGCCGGGCTGGCGTCCCGGCGCCGGCGTCTCGGCCGAGGTCCCGTTCATGCCGGCCCGGGTCATCCTCCAGGACTTCACCGGCGTGCCCGCCGTGGTGGACCTCGCGGCGATGCGCGACGCGCTGGCGGCCCTGGGCGGCGACCCTGCCCGGGTCAACCCGCTCGTCCCCGCCGACCTGGTGATCGACCACTCGGTCCAGGTCGACCGGTTCGGGACCGCCGACGCCTTCGCCTTCAACGTCGCCCGCGAGTACGAGCGGAACGGCGAGCGCTACCAGCTCCTGCGCTGGGCCCAGCGCGCCTTCCGGGGCCTGCGGGTGGTCCCGCCGGGCACCGGGATCGTCCACCAGGTCAACCTCGAGTACCTCGCCACCGTCGTCTCGACGGCCGAGGTGGAGGGCGGCCCGGTCGCCTTCCCCGACACGCTCGTCGGGACCGACTCGCACACGACGATGGTCAACGCCCTCGGCGTGCTGGGCTACGGCGTCGGCGGGATCGAGGCCGAGGCGGTCCTCCTCGGCCAGCCGCTCTACCAGCCGTTCCCGCGCGTCGTCGGCGTCCGGCTCTCGGGCGAGATGCCCCGCGGTGCGACCGCGACCGACCTCGTCCTCGTGGTCACCGAGCAGCTGCGCAACGCTCGGCGTGGTGGGCTCGTTCGTCGAGTTCGCGGGCGACGGCCTGGCCGGGCTCCCCCTGGCCGACCGGGCCACGATCAGCAACATGAGCCCCGAGTTCGGCGCGACCACGACGCTCTTCCCGATCGACGACGAGACGCTCGCCTACCTGCGCCTCACCGGGCGCGCGGCCGGCCTCGTCGACCTCGTCGAGCGCTACGCGAAGGAGCAGGGCCTCTGGCGCGAGCCGGGCGCGGGGCCGGCCTTCGACGATGTCCTCGAGCTCGACCTCGGGGCCGTCGAGCCCAGCCTCGCCGGACCGCGGCGTCCCCAGGACCGCGTGCCGCTCCGGGCAGACCCGGGCCAGCTTCGAGGCGGCCTACCCGGGGATCCTCCCGGCAGCCGACTCGCCGGCCGCACCCGGGTCCGTCCGCAACGGCTCGGTCGTCATCGCCGCGATCACCTCGTGCACGAACACGTCGAACCCGACCGTGATGATCGGGGCCGGGCTGCTGGCCCGGAACGCGGTGGCGCGAGGCCTGCGGGTCCCGTCGACCGTCAAGACGACCCTGGCCCCCGGCTCCAGGGCCGTGACCGCCTACCTGGACCGCGCGGGCCTGTCGGCTCCCCTCGCGGCGCTCGGCTTCACCCTGGCCGGCTACGGCTGCACGACCTGCATCGGCAACTCCGGCCCGCTCGACGAGGCGGTCGCCCACCAGGTGGAGGAGGAAGGGCTCGTCGCGGCCGCGGTCCTCTCGGGCAACCGCAACTTCGAGGGCCGGATCCACCCGCTCGCCCGGGCCAGCTACCTCGCCTCGCCGCCGCTCGTCGTCGCCTTCGCCCTCGCCGGGCGGATCGACCTCGACCTCTCGCGCGAGCCCCTCGGCATCGGCGACGACGGTCGGCCGGTCTTCCTCGCCGACCTCTGGCCGTCGGCGGAGGAGATTCGCGCGACCATCGCGGGCGCGATCGACGGCGAGCTCTTTCGGACCTCCTACGCCTCGGTCTTCGAGGGCGACGAGCGCTGGCAGGCGCTCCCGGTCCCGGCGGGCGATCGCTATGCGTGGGATCCCGGGTCCACCTACGTGGCCTGGCCTCCCTTCTTCGCCGGGATGGGGATGGAGCCGGCCCCCGTCGTGGACATCGCGGGCGCGCGGGTCCTGGCCTGGCTGGGCGACTCGGTGACCACGGACCACATCTCCCCGGCGGGCTCGATCCCGGCGTGGTCGCCGGCGGGTGGCTGGCTCCAGGGCCGGGGGGTCGCGCCGGTCGACTTCAACTCGTACGGGGCACGGCGTGGCCACCACGAGGTCATGATGCGGGGCACGTTCGGGAGCATCCGCCTGCGCAACCGACTGGCCGACGGGAAGGAGGGTCCGTACACCCGGATCCTGCCCGCCGGCGACGAGGCGTTCCTCTTCGACGCCGCCATGGCGTACGAGGCGGCCGGGCATCCCGGCCATCGTCCTGGCCGGCCGCGAGTACGGCTCAGGCTCGTCGCGCGACTGGGCCGCCAAGGGGACACGGCTCCTCGGGATCCGGGCCGTCATCGCCGAGAGCTACGAGCGGATCCACCGCTCGAACCTCGTCGGGATGGGCATCCTCCCGCTCCAGTTCCGGGCGGGAGAGACCGCCGAGTCACTGGGGCTCAGCGGCCGCGAGTCGTACGCGGTCGCCGGCCTGGGCGTCGGCCTCGAGCCGCGGGCGCGGCTCGACGTGGTGGCGACCGCCGACCCGGCCGACGGCGGCGGCGAGCGGCGCTTCACCGTGGAGTGCCGGCTCGATGGCCCCATCGAGGTCGACTACTACCGGCAGGGTGGGATCCTGCCCGCCGTCCTGCGGCGGATCGCCCGCGAGGGCGGGGCGGGCTGACGCGGGCGACCCGCGCCGCGTCACGACACCCGTCCGCCCCTCGTCTTGCGGCCAGATGAACGTCGAGCCGCGACCGCGCGTGCACCAGGGCCCGCCGCGCCGCAGTGCGACCGCGGCCGACACCCTGTTCGCCCTCGCGCTCGCCGCCCTGCTCCTGGCCCTCGCCGGCGGCCTGCTCGCTGCGGCAGGCGGCGTGACGAGCCTCGCTCGGCTCCTGCCCGGCGCCGCTCCCTCCAGCGCGGCTCCCGAGGCCCGGCCCCCCGCGGCTGTCGGTCCGATCCGGGCACCCCTCCTGGCGCCCCAGAGCGCCTCGCCGGCCGTCACGCCGGGCCCCATCACGACGCCCCTCCCCTCTCCCGACCCGTCGCCGATCGCCTCGCCGTCGCCGACGCTCAGCGGGCCGTTCACGATGAACCTCTATCGCGAGGGCGTCTTCGTCCACGAGGTCGACGACCAGACATGCGTGCGCCGCCGCGGTCCAGGGCATGCTCAACCTCATCCGGCTCGGCGAGGACGGAGCTGAGCCCGACGTCTCGGCGACGTCGCAGCGCACGCTGTACGACCGGATCGTGGCGCTGACGACCCACGAGGACTCCCACGTCGGCGGCACGGGACCGGGCGGCTGGGCGGCCCTCCTGACCGAGGAGGGGTACCCGTACGAGGTCCGGTCGTATCCCTCGCGAACGACCGCCATGCGCGCCGCCGCCAGGGCCATCCAGGAGACCGGCCGCCCCGTCGGGATCCTGGCCTGGACGGGGATCCACTCGTGGGTGATGACGGGCTTCACTGCCACGGCGGACCCGGCCACCACGAAGAGCTTCGGTGTCTCCACGGCCTACGTCATGGACCCCTGGTATCCCTGGGTCTCCACTCGCTGGCCGCGCTCTGAGGCACCCAACGCGCCGCGCAACACGGCCGACCTGGCGGCCAACTTCCTGCCCTTCGACCTGCGCTCGGGGCCCTATCCGGGCCGCGACGGCCAGTTTGTCCTGGTGGTGCCGCTGGAGCACTGACTGACGCAGGCCGGCGCGAGCCGAACGACGGCCGATTCGGCCGGGGCACCGGGACGGACCGGAATCGAGAAGCCGGCGGGCAGGCCGCCGGCTCCGGGTGCGTCGAGAGTGGTGGGCGATACTGGACTCGAACCAGTGACCTCACGGATGTGAACCGTGCGCTCTAACCAACTGAGCTAATCGCCCTCGGCGCGGATTATAGGGCGAGCCAGGACCCGTGCGGTTCGTGGCTTCACGACGGGCTCCCGCCGGTCACGCCCGGCCAGGCCGCGGCAATGCGTGCCTGATCGGCCTCGGCCTCGACGACCTTGCGTCGGCCACCGGCTCCCGCCACGACCCGGACGGCTCCGGGCGCCACGCCGAGCACCCGCGCCAACAGCCGGCAGAGCGCCTCGTTCGCGGCCCCATCCACTGGAGGGGCGGCGACGCGGACGCGGAGGACCCCGTCGTCCCCCACCCCGTCGATCGCGTCGCGACCACCACGCGGCGTCAGGCGCACGGCGAACCGGACGCTCACTGGGGAAAGAGGCGCAGGAGAAGCCCCAGGGCCACCATGAGAACGAGCGGCGCGAAGTCGATCGATCCGGCCTGTGGGAGAACTCGACGGATCGGGGCCAGCAACGGCTCGGTCATCGCCACGATGTACCGCGAGATGGAGTTGCGGGCCATCGGGTCGACCCAGCTCAGGATCACGCGACCGAGGACGAGGAGCCACAGGACGAGGACGAGGATCTCGACGAAGTTGCGCAGGAAGGCCATGGGAGGATCCTACTCTGCGGGCCGACCCGGCCCGGCCGCCAGGCGGGCAGAGCCGGAGGATCGGACGGGCTCGGCCGCACCCTCGGGCCTGGGCACGGCGGGCCGCTCGCCGAACAGCGCTCGGCCCACTCGGACGATCGTGGCGCCTTCCTCGATCGCGAGGTCGAAGTCGTCGCTCATGCCCATCGACAGCTCCGGCCCCAGGCTCGGGTGGGCCGCACGCAGCCGGGTCGCGAGCTGGCGGAGCCGTCGGAACGTCGAGCGTGCCTCGTCGGGTGCTGCCGCGAGCTGGCCGATCGTCATCAGGCCGCGCACCTCGCAGGTTCGCCAGGGCCAGCAGCCCGGGCAACGCCTCGGCCACGGCCGCCGCCGTGAACCCGGCCTTGCCCGGGTCGGCGTCAACGTTCACCTCGAGCAGGATCGGCAGCGCCCGGCCCGGTCGTATCTCGGCGCCGATCCGGTCGAGGCGCCGGGCGAGCTCCACCGAGTCCACCGCCTCCAGGCAATCGAACAGCTCCACGGCACGGCGGGCCTTGTTTGCCTGCAGGGGGCCGACGAGGTGCCAGCGCGGTCCGGGAACGAGCGGGACCTTGGCCGCGGCCTCCTGCACACGGTTCTCACCCAGCACGTCGTGGCCGGCGGCCACGGCCGCCCGCAGGCGTTCGACGGGCACCGTCTTGCTCACGGCGACAAGCGTCACGCTGGCGGGCTCGCGGCCGGCGCGGGCAGCCGCTTCCGCGATCCGGGACAGGACCGCGGAACGCGCGGCGGCAAGACCGGCGATCTCGGCCGGATCCGGCGGCTGTACGGCGGGTGACCGGTGGCCGGCGTCCACCGGCGCGGCTACTTGCTGCGGCGGAGGAAGCTCGGGATCTCCAGGTCGTCCGCGTCGTAGCGCGGGCTGCGGACGCTGGATGGGACAGGCTCGGGGGCGACGGTCCGCTCGGCGCGCGGCCGGGGGCTCGGTGGCAGGGCGCTCGGCCGGACGGATCTCGGGCATCGGCCGCGCGTCGGCGTCGGCGGCGGCCCGGCGGATCTCGAGCTCGCCGAGGAAGTCGCGCTCCAGGCGCGTCGCTCGCGAGAGGTCGTACGACGCCGCGCTGGAATCGCGACGGACCGTCTCGCGGTGCCGGTTGGCGTCGAACCCGGTCGCGATGACCGTGATGACGACCTCTTCGCCGAGGCGCTCGTCGAAGCTGGTCCCGAAGATGATGTTCGCCTCCGGGTCGGCGGCAGCCCGGATCTCCTCGGCCGCCTCGGTCACCTCGAAGAGGGTCAGGTTCGACGAGCCCGAGATGTTGAACAGGATCCCCTGGGCGCCGGTGATGTTGATCTCGAGCAGAGGGCTCGCGATGGCGTGCTTGGCGGCCTCGATCGCCCGGGTCTCGCCCGATGCCCGGCCGATCCCCATCAGGGCCGACCCGGCGTCGTGCATGATCGCCTTCACGTCGGCGAAGTCGAGGTTGATCAGGCCGGGGACCGTGATGATGTCGCTGATCCCCTGGACGCCCTGGCGGAGCACGTCGTCGACGACCCGGAACGCGTCGAGGATCGACGTGTTCTTCTGGACGACGTCGCGCAGGCGGTCGTTCGGGATCGTGATCAGCGTGTCGACCTTGGCCTTGAGCTGCTCGGCGGACTTCTCGGCGATGAGCTTGCGGCGGTTGCCCTCGAAGCTGAACGGCTTCGTCACGACCCCGATCGTGAGGGCCCCCAGGTCCTTGGCGATCTCGGCGATCACCGGGGCCGCGCCGGAGCCCGTCCCGCCACCGAGGCCGGCCGTGATGAAGACCATGTCCGAGTCGCGGAGTGCCTCGGTGATCTTCTCGGCATCCTCCTCGGCCGCGCGCTGACCGATGGCCGCGTCGCCGCCGGCGCCGAGGCCGCGGGTGATCTTGTCGCCGATGCGGATCTTGTGGGGAGCGTCCGACTGCAGGAGCGCCTGGGCATCGGTGTTGATGCCGATGAACTCGACGCCCATCATCTCGGCCCGGATCATCCGGTTGACGGCGTTGCTGCCGCCCCCGCCGACGCCGACGACGCGGATGAGCGCGAAGTTCTCCGAATCCGACCGCAGCGGCATCGCTCGTCCTCCGGTGGTACGCGGCCGTCGGGGCGGCCGTCCGGGCCCACGCCCGGGATCAGTGAGTGGGTCGTCTGGTGGCTGGCCTGGTCGACCGATCCGGCGAGCGAGCATGGCGCGCCAGAGGGGAGACTGGCGCGGAGTATACCCCCGCCGCGCTCCAGTGGAACCCCGTCGTCCGAAACGCTAGGGGAAGATGCTCCGCATCGCGTTGCGGACGCGGGCCGCCAGCCCGCCGCCGGGCGCCGAGTCGTAGGTGGTCATCTCCGATGCCGCGACATGACGGGCGCCCCACAGGAGGAGCCCGATGGCGGTCGCCGAGCCCGGCTCGAGGAGCCCGTCGACGAGGCCGCCGACGTCGCCCGGAGCCGCCACGCGGACCGGCATGTCGAGCACCTCCCGCCCGAGGACGGCGGCGCCGGCCAGCTGGGCCCCGCCACCGGTCAGGACCAGGCCCGCCGGGAGCATCCCGGGCGCGGCCGCGAGGATCTCGGTGCGCAGCATCTCGAACGTCTCGCGCATCCGGGCCTCGATGATCCGGGAGACCTCGAGACGCTCCACCGTCCGGCCCGCCTCGTCGCCGAGGACCGTGACGCTGATGACCTCGTCCGGATCCACGCCGGCAAGGTCGCAGGTGCCGTGATCCACCTTGAGCGCCTCCGCGACGTGGAGGCTGGTCTTGAGCCCGATCGCGACGTCGTTGGTCACGTTGGCGCCACCGACCGGGAGAACGGCGGTGTGGAAGGGCGAGCCCTCGATGAACAGCGTGAGGTCGATCGTGCCGGCGCCGATGTCCGCCACCGCCACGCCAAGGTCGCGCTCGGTCGGCGACAGGACCGCCTCGGCCGAGGCGAGGCCGGCGGCCACCAGCTCGTCGATCTTGATGTCGGCCGCCGTGACGCACTTGGTCAGGTTCTGGACCGCGGTGGCGGAGGCGGTGACGATGTGGGTCTCGACCTCGAGGCGGACCGCGCTCATGCCGAGCGGGTTCATGACGCCTTCCTGGCCGTCGACCGTGTAGCCCCGCGGGATCACGTGGAGCACCTCGCGGGTCGACGGGATCGAGACCGCCCGGGCAACCTCGATCGAGCGGTTGACGTCCTCCTGGGCCACCTCGCGACGGGGACCGGCGACGGCCACCTGGCCGGGCGAGTTGAGGCCCTCGACATGCTGGCCGCCCACGCCCACGAACGCGCGCTCGATCTTGTAGCCGGCGTGACGCTCGGCCTTCTCGATGGCGGCGGAGATCGAGTGCACGGTCTGGTCGATGTTGACGACGATCCCCTTGCGCAGGCCGGACGCGGGGACGATGCCCTTCCCGATGATGGTCAGGGCGCCGTCGCGGCCCACCTCGCCGATGAGGGCCACGACCTTCGTGGTTCCGACGTCGATCCCGACGAACGTCTCGCGTTCCACTCGTCCTGTTCCTCTCTCGTCGTCTCGTCGTCGCGCCCGGCGCGGCCTAGAGGTAGTGCCGGCGGATCAGGGCCACGTTCTGGAAGATCCGGAGCCCGAAGGTGATCAGCGCCACCAGGTAGAGGTCGAGGCCGAGCCGGTCGCCGATGAAGGTCAGGAGGACCGCCACGACGGTGTTGACCACGAACCCACTGACGAAGATGCGGTTGTCGTAGACGCCCTCCAGCTCGGCGCGCACGGCCCCGAGCACGGAGTCGAGCGCCGCCAGGATGGCGACGGCAGAGTAACGCGAGAGCTCGAACCCGACGTTGACGTTCAGGACGAGCCCGAGCAGGACCCCGACGAGCAGGCCCGCCAGCGGCAGGAGCACAGGCCGGATTCCCCTCCTCGACTGCGTTTTGCGAAGGCTACCCGACCCGGGCGCCGACCGCAGCGCGATTGCGGCGCGCCCGGCGGGCCATCCGACCGGATTCGCCGCGGTCACGGCGCCGGCTTCTGCGTGTAGGTGCCCTCGCGCGCTCCGGCGAGGACCACCCGCAGGAGCTCGGCCTCCCGTCCCGCGAGCAGGCTCCTGAGCAGGCGCACCTGCTCCGGGATCATCGCCGGGCCCCGGATCTCGGGGCCGTAGAAGCCGAACACCGCCGTCCACGGGTCCTCGCCCGTCGGGACGAGCGTCCAGCCATCCCGCTCGTCGACGCCGACCAGGAAGGCCGGGCGCCTCCGAGTCGACGTCCGCCGGCAGCAGCGACAGGAGCCGGGTGGCGACATCGAGGTCGAGCTCGTCGAGGTGATCGCCGACGGCGGGCGTGACGTCCGAGGGGCGGCGGTCGGCGACCACCGGCAGGCCCACGGCGGCAGCCCCGGCCGGCCCGTCGCCCGCGGCGCCGGCATCGGCCACGACTCGGCCGTCGCGATCGACGAGGAGGAGCGCGCCGCTCAGGCGCCAGGCGAGCACCGGCTCGCGCTCGACGATCCGCACCCGAAGAACCCCTGGCAGGCCGACGCTCACCTCGGCGTCCGCGACCGCGGGCAGGGCGAGCAGTCGCTCGCGGAGATCGTCCGTGGCCAGGGTGAAGGCATTCGGCGCGGGCGTCGGCAGGGCGAGCGCCGCGCGGACCGCGTCGTCGCCCGTGAGGATCGCGCCCTCGACCTCGACGGTCTTCACCGCGAAGACGGGCGAGGCCACGGCGCCCCAGATGAGGCCGGCCGTGGCCAGCATCGCCAGGGCCGCCAGGGCGCGGCGCGGCGAGAACCCGCCCGAGGCGCGGCGGGGGCCTGGCCGCTGGCGCACGCGTCCACCGCGGACCGGCAGGTCGTCGCTCATCGCGGGAGATCCTCCGTGGCCAGGCTGCCGGACCGGGCGAGCCGCCCGCGCCGCGGCCCCGAGATCGACGATCCGGGCGCACAGCTCACCGAACGGGATGCCGGCCGCCTCCGCGACCTTCGGATAGAGGCTGATCGGCGTGAAGCCCGGGATCGTGTTGATCTCGCTCAGCGAAAGCCGGCCCGACACCCGGTCCAGGAGCAGGTCGACGCGTGCGAAGCCGGCTGCGCCGATGAGCGTGAATGCCGCCCCGCCGATCCGGCGGACCTCCTCGGCCACCTGGCCTCGGGCAGATCCGCAGCCGCGTGCGGTTCGGGCGGCGGAGCCCGCCGCGTACTTGTCGGCGTAGTCGTAGAACTCGTGATCCGGGATCACCTCGCCCGGGCCGAGCAGCGTGAGTCCCGTGGCCGTGTTGCCGAGGACGCCCATCTCCAGCTCCCGCGGGCGGTCCAGGCAGGGCTCGACGATCGCCCGCGCGTCGAACGCAAGGGCCTCCTCGACGATCGCCACCCGCTCGCTCGGGCGGTGGGCGATCGCCCATCCCCACCGACGAGCCGAGGCATGCCGGCTTGGCGATGAGCCGCCCCTCGGGCACCTTCGACGCCAGGCGGTCGAGGTCGCCCAGGACGGCGGCCCGGTCCGTGTCCCAGGCGGCCCGCTCCACCTCGACCCAGTCGAGGACCGGGAGTCCCGCGCCCCGGGCGATCCGCTTGAACAGCGGCTTGTCCATGCCGATCGCCGACGCCGCCACTCCGGAGCCCGTGTAGGCCAGCCCGGCGGCGTCCAGGATGGCCTGGATCGTGCCATCCTCTCCGTACGGCCCGTGAAGGGCGATGAAGACCACCGGCTGTGGCCGTGCCCCCGCAATCCCGGCCGCCGCCTCACCCGCCGCGAAGGGCCCGGCGCCGCCGAGCGCGGCCGGGTCGTCGTAGGCGGCCGGCGGCAGGTCGCCGCGCCGGTGGTCCACCGGCAGGAGCCACCACTCCCCTCCCAGGTCGAGGTAGAACTGGCTGACGGGGTGGCCGCGCCCGGCGAGCGCGGCGGCGATCGCGGATCCGGACACGATCGAGACGTCGTGCTCGGCCGAAGGCCCGCCGAAGACGACGGCCACGGCCCGCCGCGGACCTCCGGGTGCCCGGTCGTCGATCATGCCGCCTCCTCCACCCAGGATGTCCAGTCGCCCATGAACACCACCTCGAAGGCGAGCCGGACGCCGGTCTCCCGCTCGACCGTCGCCCGCACCCGCTCCCCGAGGCGCCGGACGTCGGAGGCGGTTCCACCCTGGTCGTTGAGGATCCAGTTCGCGTGGCGCTCCGACACCACGGCACCGCCGAGCGCGCAGCCCCTTGAGCCCGCAGGCGTCGACGAGGGCGCCGGCGGAGCGATCCCCGGCCGGGTTCCGGAAGACGCTCCCGGCGCTGGGGATGCCGAGCGGCTGGTGCTCCCGGCGCCACCGCCGGATCTCCTCGAGGCGCTCGCGGACCTGGGCCGGGTCCTCCGGCGCAAGCTGGAAGGTGGCGGCGAGGACGACCTCGGCCGGGGCGCCGGCGGCAGGATGCTTGAGGCGGCTCTCGCGGTAGGCCAGGCCGAGGCCGGCCGGGTCGAGCCGAGCCTCACTCCCATCCGCCTGCAGGACCAGGGCCGTCTCGAGCACCGTCGCCACGTCCGAGGCGTGGGCGCCGGCGTTGGCCCAGACCGCGCCGCCCACGTTGCCCGGGATCGCGAGACCGAACTCGAGACCCGCCAGCCCGGCCTCGGCCGTGATCGTGGCCGCCTTCGCCATCGGCAGGCCGGCCTCGGCGACCAGGCGCCCGTCGACGATCTCGTGGCCCTCGGCCCGGACGTGGACCAGGAGCCCCCGGACGCCGGCGTCGGAGATCACCACGTCGCTGCCCCGCCCCAGCAGCGTGTACGGGATCTCGCGCGCGCGCGCGAGCTTCACGAGCGCCCGCAGCTCGAAGACGTTGTGCGCGGCGGCGTAGAGGTCGGCGGTCCCGCCGACCCGCATCGTCGTGAACCGCGCCAGCGGCTCGTCGCGCGACGTCTTCACGCCGATCCGGCGCTGGATCTCGGTCCCGATCCGGACGGCGTCGAAGGGCTCGCTGGCCGGGGGCATCGCGTCGGGCGGCCCGGCAGCTGCGCTCACCGGCCGGCCGTCCCCGCGGCGACGCCGGCGATCTCGGCCGCCGTGGGCCACGGCCGCCGCTCCGCCGCCACCTCGATCAGCGCCGCCACCGCATCCGCCGCCCCGGGCCGACCGGCCGACCGCGCCGCGGCGCTCATCGCGAGGTGCGCAGCGGATCCTCGAGCAGCCGGCTCGCCTCCACGAGGGCGTCCGCGTCGAAGTCCGCGTCCTCGACGAGACGCGCCGCACCCGTGGCCGCGTAGGCTTCCGCGTTCCGTCGCTGGTGGCCCCCCGCGTGGGGGTACGGAACGCAGACGAGGGGCACCGCGAAGGCGGCACACTCGGCCAGGGTCGACGCGCCGGCGCGTCCGACGACCAGGTCGGCCGAGGCGAGCGCAGCCGTCATCTCGTCGGCCAGGAACGGGACCGGCCGGTAGCGCGCACGCTGGTCCTCGGGGAGCGCGTCGCGGGCTGCCAGGGCGTCGGCATACCCGTCGTTGCCCGTGACGTGGAGGACCGTGCACCGTTCGAGCAGCCGGGGCAGCGCCTCGGCCACGGCCCCGTTGAAGCGCCGGACCGCCTGCGAACCGCCGAACACCAGCAGGAGGCGATCCCGGGCCGGGATCCCGAGCTGCTCGCGGGCGGCCTCGTGGTCGATGGACCGCGGGTCGCGGATCGGCGTCCCGGTCACGAAGCAGCGGCGGGCAGCGAGGGCGGCGCAGGTCCGCGAATCGGTGACCGCGACCGCGGCGGCGAGGCGCGCCGTCGCGCGGACGCTGCGACCCGGGACCACGTTGCCGTCCCACAGGACGATGGGGATCCCGAGGAGGCGCGCGGCCACCATGACCGGGATGGCCATGTAGCCCCCGGTCGTGAAGACCACCTTGGGCCGCCGGCGCGCGAGCAGCCACGCTGCCTGCGGCACGGACGCGGCCAGGCGCAGCGGGTCCAGCACGAGGTGGACGTCGCGTCCAGAGCTGCGCAGCGAGCGCACCACGAGACGTCGGAGCGGGATCCCGGACGGTGGCACGAGCGCGGCCTCGAGGCCGCGCTGTCCGCCGATCCAGGCGAGCTCAGGCGCCGCCGGGAGCGCGAGAAGGGAGCGCGCGACGGCGAGAGCCGGGTAGATGTGTCCACCCGTTCCACCAGCCGCGATCGCCACTCGCATTCCAACCTCCGCTGACCGCGGTCTCGCGCGAGACCGACAGGAGGATCCCCGCCGCGACCAGGCTGACGATCAACGAGGAGCCGCCTGCCGAGACGAACGGGAGCGTGATACCCGTGACGGGGATGAGCGTCACGACGACGCCGATGTTCACGAAGGCCTGCAGGCACAGCCAGGCGGTGACGCCGGCCGCCAGGAGCCCGCCGAAGGTGTCCGGCGCCGCAAGGGCGATCCGGAACCCGCGATAGGCCAGCAGCACGAAGAGCCCGATCACGGCGAGCGCGCCGAGGAAGCCGAACTCCTGGCCGATGACCGCGAAGATGTAGTCGTTGTGGGCGTTGGGCAGGACGATCCCGCCGGCCGCGGCGCGCTCGCCCAGCCCGGCGCCGAAGAGCCCGCCGAGCCCAAGGGCCAGCAGGCCCTGCACGGGCTGGTAGCCCGAGGCGAGACGATCGGCGAACGGATCAGCGAACGACTGGAGCCGCTCCAGCTGGTAGTCCTTCAGGAAGACCGCCGCGCCGCCGACCGCCGCCGCGACCAGGCCGGCGAGGTAGATCGGGTTGGCCCCGGCGAGGAAGAACATGAGCAGGGTCGTGAGGCCGAGGACGCCGGCCGAGCCGATGTCCGGCGACTTGAAGATCAGCAGGACGAACGGCGCCACGATCACGACGAAGGGCACGAGGCCCGTCCGCAGGCCGGCCACGGCGCTGCCGCGACGAGCCATCCAGTGGGCGAGGTAGATGACGAGAGCGAGCTTCGCGAGCTCGCTCGGCTGAACGGCCGGGAGCCCGGGCAGCTTGAGCCACTGCGCGGACCCGCCCACCGTCACCTGGAAGGTGTCCACCTGGACCAGGACGAGGAGCACCGCCGCGACCAGCGCCAGGGGCAGGGACACGAGGCGCAGCCAGCGGTAGTCGAGGCGCATCACGATCAGCATGAGGACGAGCCCCACGGCCGCCCAGGTGAGCTGGGGGCCCAACGTGCGGAACGTGTCGCCGCCGGAGCTCAGGTAGCCGGACATCGCGGACGACGAGTAGACCACCAGCAGCCCGAGCGCCGTGAGGGCGAGGACCGCGAGCACGATCACGGTGTCCGGACCCCCGCGGCGGACCACGCCCGCCGGCGCGGCGAGCGCCGCGGGCACGGCGAGCGCGGCAGCCGGTGGTCGCCGTCCGGGCGTCCGGGGAGCGCGCGGTGAGACGGATGCCCCGCGCACACCGGCCCGCGGGGGCGCCGAGACCGGCCGGTGGCCGGTCGATCGGACGCGATCGGTGGAGCCCAACGTCAACTCCTCCCGTCGGTTGCGGCGTGGGCCGCGGCGAGCGCCGCGACGCCGGCCTTGAAGGCGCGACCGCGGGCGGCATAGTCGGGGAACTGGTCGAAGCTCGCGGCGGCCGGCGAGAGAAGCACGGTCGCGATCGTGCCGGCCGGTGCGTCGCCCAGGAGCTCGCGCGCGATCGCCGCGGCCCGCGGCAGGGCGACGGCCAGCGTCCCGGCATCCTCGACGAGCGGCACCCCCGCCGCCCGGAACAGCGAGGCGAGGGTCGGGCCGCTCTCGCCGATGAGGATGGCGGCGGCCGCCCGCTCTGCCGCGACGGGGCCGAGAGCCGCGAGGTCGATCCCCTTGTCGCGGCCGCCCGCGATCAGGACGAGCGGCGCGTCGAAGCTCCGCAGGGCCGCCGCCACGGCGTCCGGCTGCGTTCCCTGCGAGTCGTTGACGAAGCGGACGCCGTCGATCTCCGCGACCAGCTCCAGGCGGTGCTCGACGCCCCGGAAGCTCGCGGCCTGGCGGCGGAGGGCGTCAGGAGCGACGCCGAAGAGCAGCCCGATCGCGACCGCGGCGAGGAGGTTCGAGAGATTGTGCCGCCCGGGCAGCGAGAGCTCCCCGACCGGGAGGATCCGCCCGCCTGGGCCCGTCGCCGCGGCGCCACCGCCGGCCAGGGGGAGTCGCTCGACGCCGGCCGCCACGACCCACCCGTCCACGATCCCGAGCCCTCCCGGGATCGGGCGCTCGAGGCGGTAGCAGAGCGAGGGGGCCACGCCGAGGCCGGCGTACCCGGCGACGACCGGATCGTCGAGGTTGAGGACGAGGGCGCCGCTCGGGGTCCACCAGCTCGGCCAGGCGGCGCTTGACCCGCCGGTAGGCCTCGACGGAGCCGTGGCGGTCGAGGTGATCGGACGTCACGTTGGTGTAGAGGGCGACCGTCGTGCCCCGCGACAGGCTGGGCAGCTGGAGCTCCGAGAGCTCGTCGACCACGCGGTGGTCGGGAGTGAGGGCGTCGAGGCGGTCGATCAGCGGCGTCCCGATGTTGCCCCCCAGGACCACAGGATGAACAGGATCGCCGGCCAGGAGGTGCGCGGCCAGGGACGCGGTGGTCGTCTTGCCCTTGGTCCCGGTGACGCCCACCGTCGGCGCGGGGCAGAGGCGCAGGAAGAGGTCCGGCTCGGAGACGAGCGCTCGGCGCGCCCGCCTCGCCGGTCGCGGCCGCGGCGGCCAGCGCGTCGAGCGCCGCGCGCAGGCGCGGCTCGGTCGTCGGGAAGCCCGGCGTGATCGATGGGCTGAAGGCCACGAGCGCCGCGTCCGCCCAGGTCGCGGCCGGGTCCACGTGCGGCCCGCAGGCCAGGGCGACCGGCCGTCCCTCGAGACGCGGCGATTGCCTCCGCCAGCGCGTCGGCGGGCTTGCCGTCGTAGACCGTCACGCGAGCGCCCGCATCGACCAGGAAGCGGGCCAGGGCGACGCCCGTGCGGGCCAGCCCCAGGACGGTCGCGGGGACGCCGCGCCAGGGCCCCGGCGCGCACCGCGTCGAGGCTGAGCGACTCGAGGTCGACGGGCATGGTGCCCGTTCACACGAGCCTCTGGAGCGTGGCCAGGAACAGGGTGATGCCCAGCAGCCCGGCCAGCACGGAGACGATCCAGAAGCGGAGGGTGATCTTGGTCTCCGCCCAGCCGCCCAGCTCGAAGTGGTGGTGGAGCGGCGACATCCGGAAGATCCGCTTCCCGCCGCTCATCTTGAAGTAGCCGACCTGCAGGACGACCGAGAGCGTCTCGATGACGAAGACCAGGCCGATGAGCGGCAGGATCAGGATCTGGCCGGTGATGAGGGCGATGACGGCGAGCGTGGCGCCCATCGAGAGCGAGCCCGCGTCACCCATGAAGATCTGGGCGGGATGGGCGTTGAACCAGAGGAAGCCGAGCAGGGCCCCGATGAGCAGCGCGCACAGGACCGCGAGGTTCGGCTGGGCCGGGCTGTTGAGGAGGGCGATGATCAGGAAGGCGACGAACGAGAAGACGAGGGTGCCTCCGGCCAGGCCGTCGAGGCCGTCGGTCAGGTTGACCCCGTTGCTCATGGCCACGATGGCGAAGGCCGCGAACGCGATGTAGGCCCACGGCTCGATCGCGACCGCGCCGATGAAGGGGACGCCGATGGCCACGATGTCGTAGGTGTCCTGGATCTGCCACGCCGCGAACAGGGCCACCACGACCTGCCACAGGATCTTCTGGCGCGCTCGGATCCCGTCGCCGGTCCGCGCGTTCAGCCAGTCGTCGGCGAGGCCGAGCGCCCCGACGAGGGCCAGGGTCGCCAGGGGTGCGAAGGTCGAGGCGTCGACCAGCCCGAACAGGAGCGCCAGCGCGATGACGACGGCCAGGATCAGGGCGCCGCCCGCCGTGGGGGTCCCGGCCTTGGTGTGATGGCCCTCGGGCCCGTCGATCCGGATCTGCTTGGCGAATCCGCCGTGGGTGACCAGGCGGATGAAGGCGGGCATGATGATGACGACGATCGCGAAGGCCAGGAGGATCGCCTGGATCAGCTCGACGGTCACGGCGCGGCCTCCTCGCCCCGCACGCCCGTGCGCAGGGCCTCGACCACCGACTCGAGCGCGGCTCCCCGCGACGCCTTCACGAGCACGGCATCGCCCGGCCGCAGGATCGTGCCGCAGGACGGCGACGGCTTCGTCGCGGTCCCCGGCAGCGTGGATCCTGCGCGGGTCGAGGCCGGCCGCCACGGCGCCTGCGGCGATGCCCGCGGCCGCGGGGCCGACGACCACGAGCTCGGCCACGACCGCGGCGGCGGCCGCGCCCACGGCGCGGTGGCCCTCCTCGTGGCCCGGCCCCAGCTCGCGCATCTCGCCGAGCACGGCGACGGGGCGGCCCGGCAGGCTGCCCAGCACCTCGAGCGCAGCGACCATCGCGGGCGGCGACGCGTTGTACGTGTCGTCGAGGATCGTGATCCCCGGGCCGTCGACGATCGCGCCGCGGTGCGCCGACGCGCGGTCCCACGGCGGTCGCCAGGCCCGCCGCGATCCGCTCGTCGTCGACGCCCGCGACGAGGCCCGCCGCGGCGGCCGCCAGGGCGTTCTGGACGCTGTGCCGGCCGAGCGCCCCGATCTCGACGCGGAAGCGCGCCGCGGCGCGGGGCCCGGGCGACGAGGTCGAACGTCATCCCGTGCACGCCGCGCGCGGCCATCGCCTCGGCCGTGACGTCGGCGCCGGGATCCAGCCCGTAGGTCACGACGGCGGCTCGCGTGCGCGACGCCGAACGCCCGGACACGCGGACGTCGTCCTGGTTCAGGATCGCCGTGCCGGCGTCCGGCAGCGCCTCGACCAGCTCCGCCTTCGCGTCCTCGATCGCCGCGAGCGACCCGGCCCGCTCCAGGTGGACCGGTGCCACGGCCGTCACGATCCCGATCGACGGCCGCCCGAGCGCCGCCAGCGTCGCGATCTCGCCGCCGACGTACATCCCCATCTCGAGGACGGCTGCCCGGTGCTCCGGCCCGAGGCGCAGGAGCGTGAGCGGCAGGCCGACCTCGTTGTTCTGGTTGCCCTCCGTCCGGAGCGTCGGCATCGCGGCACCCAGGACCGCGGCCGTCGCGTCCTTCGTGGACGTCTTGGCGAAGCTCCCCGTGATGCCGACCACGAGCGGCGTCGAAGCGGGAGCGCCAGGCGGCCGCCACCGCCTGCAGACCGACGAGAGCGTCCGGCACGAGGACCACCGTCACGTCGCCGAGGGCGTCCAGGTCGCCGCCGTCGGGAGCGCTCGTCACGAGCAGCGCCGCGGCCCCCGCGGACGCGGCGGCGGCGAGGAAGCGATGCCCGTCGGTCCGCTCGCCGGGCAGGGCCGCGAAGAGGCAGCCGGGATGTCACGAGGCGGGAGTCCACCGCGCCGCCCCGGACCGGGCGATCCGAGCGGCGGAGGAGCGTGCCCCCCGTGGCCGCGACGAGATCCTGGGCGGTCAGGGGGGCGACGGGAGACGGGTCGGCGTCGTCCCGCGAAGCCGGCACGGTGGTCACGGCCGGGAGTGTCGCACAGGCCGCGCTCACGGGGCCGCGGGGCAGGGCGAGGGCGGCGTGGTGGCGGGCACGGGCGCCAGGTCGAGGGTCGCCATGGCATCCGTCGCGACACGCCGGAAGAGCTCGAAGGACTCGACCGGCATCTCGATCATGCCGATCTGCTGGACGGTCGGCCGGCCTTCCTCGATGCGAACGGCGACGACGACCTCGGGGCTCCGTCGCCCGACGAACCCCACGAAGGAGTAGTTGAAGACGTTCGCCTTCCAGCGCTTCTTCTCGCCGTCCCAGATCTGGGCCGTCCCGGTCTTGCCGCCGACCACGTAGCCGGGGATGAGGGTCCGGTCACGGTAGAAGGGCACGGCCAGGGGGACCCGCCGCATCACCTTGACGAGCTCTCGCGACAGCGCCGGCGTGATGACGCGGCCGCGGTCGGCGGCCACGCACCGCCTCCGCCCCGACCCGTTGCACCACGTGCGGCGTCGGCAGGACGCCCCCGTTCACCATCGCGCTGAAGGCGGTCGCCAGCTGGAGGATCGTCACCGCCACGCCCTGCCCGAACGAGCCGTTGGCGACGTCGATCTGGCGCCAGGACGACCGCGCCGGGTCGCGCACGATCCCGGGCACCTCGCCGGCAACGTCCACGCCGGACGCGGCGCCGAAGCCCGAGCCTCGACCACATGTCGTGGAGCACCTCGCCGCCGCCTGGGCGGTCGGGCCCAGCTTGAGGCGACCTTGGACATCACGACGTTGCGCGACCAGGCCACGGCGTCCTCGAACGTCAGGCTCCCCTTCGAGCCCTTGTCGGCGTTCTGGACGAAGGCCTTGCCGTCGTCGAGGCGCAGGATCGCCTGGTCCCGGACGCGGGAGGTCCGCTTCACGACGCCGGCCTCGAGGACGGCGGCGGCGGTGACCATCTTGAAGACCGAGCCCGGCTCGTAGACCGCCCCGACGATCGGGTCCACGAACCGTTCCGGGCCCGCGGCGGCGACCGCCGCGTAGCCGTTGGCGTCGTACGACGGGTAGGTGGCCTCGGCGAGGATCTCGCCGCTGGCCGGGTCCATGACCACCGCCGAGACGCTCTTCGCGCGGTCCGCCACCCACGCCGCGTAGACCTCGCGCTCCACGGCCAGCTGGAGGCTCGCGTCGATGGTCAGCGTGAGGTCGACCCCGGGGCTGCCCGTCTCCAGCGTCGTCGCCCGCTCCAGGTTCGGGCGGCCCGTGGCGTCGCGCTCGGCCACGACGATGGTCGGTGCCCCGGCCGAGCGCTTCCTGCCAGCGGCCCTCCACCCCGTACTGGCCGACGCCCTCGCGGTTCGTGAAGCCGAGCAGGTGGGCCGCGATCGTCGTCTTCGGCGCACCGCCGTCGAGCGGATAGACGCGCACGGCCTCGGGCTCCAGGCGCACCTGGGCGAGGGCGCCGCTGTCGATCGCCGCGCGGATCGCGCTCGACTGGTCGGTCGTGAGGTTCCGGGCGAGCACGACGTACGCCTTGCCGGAGTCGAGGCGCTCGCGCAGCTCGGCCGCGGCGTCGTCGCCCAGGCCGAGGATGCCCGCCGAGCGTCGCGGTGATCTCCGCGCGCTGCGCGATGGCGGCCGGGGTCTCGCCGGCGAGCGACGCCGGGTACGCCACCAGGCGGTCCCGGCGGATCGTCGTCGCCAGGGCGACGGTCCCGCTGCGGTCGTAGATCGTGCCGCGGGTCGGCGGGAATCTCGGTGCGCACCGCGACCTGGTCGCGGGCCTGCGCGACGAGCCAGTCGTGGCGGGCCAGCTGCCAGTACCCGAGGCGCACGGCGCACGCGGCCCCGAAGACGAGGAGGACCGCGAGGACGAGCAGCGTCCGCCGGCGGCTGTCGGTCCTGCCCAGCATCCGTCAGCGAGCCGGGACGATGAGCGGGTCCACGAGCTGCCCCAGGCCGGCGTCGAGGGCCTGCTTCCGGATGGCGGGCTCGCGACCGAGGCGGTAGAGATCCGAGCGCAGCTGGTCCTGCTCGGCCAGCAGGATCTGGCGATCGGCGAGGATCCGGTCGACCTCGACGCCGTTGGCCGAGACGCGGACCGTCTGGACCAGCGAGACGAAGCCCAGGGCGAAGACCAGGACGATGCCGCCCACCAGGAGCCCCGTGCGTCCGGAGCGCCGGCGAGCGCGGCTGGCGACGCTGCCGGAGACGCGGCGCCGGGCGAGCGCCCCTGTTCGCGGATCGCCCGCCAGCCTCGCCGGACAGGCGACGAGACCCGCCGGCCAGGGACCCCGGTGCGCGGACGTGCTCCTGCGTATCCGGCCACTACTCCAGCCCGAGCCAGGTCGCGCCGTACGGGAGCCGGCGTGCCGCTCGGGGACGGCCGCCTCGACCGGCGCGAAGCGCTCGTCCACGACGTTGCGCTCCACGGTGCCGTCCTGCCAGGCGCGGTCGCGGCGCTCGCGGACCTCGTGCTGGCGCCGGCCGTACGTGCGACGCCGGTTCGCCTGGTGGCGCTTGCTCATCGTCGATGCCCTCCTTCGCGGCGACGGGCGCGGCTCATGCTGCGAGCCGCTCGGCGGTCCGGAGCCGGGCGCTCCGGGCACGGGGGTTCGCGGCGACCTCGGCCGTCGTTCGGGACCGTCGGCTGGGGGCCGACGGTGCGAAGCCGGGATGCCCGGCCGCACACGCAGACGGGAACGACGGGGGGACAGGTGCAGCCGCGGCGCTCGGCGGCCACGAACCGCTTCACGATGCGGTCCTCGAGGGAGTGGTAGCTGAGAACGACGAGGCGGCCGCCCGGCCGCAGCAGCGCGAGCGACGCCGCGAGGACGACCTCGAGGGCGTCAAGCTCGCCGTTGACGGCGATCCGGAGCGCCTGGAAGACGCGGGTGGCGGGATGGATCCGGCCGCGCGGTCCCGGCCGGCGGGGCACGGCTCGCTCCACGAGCCGCCGCCAGCTGCTCCGCGGTCTCGATCGGCTCGCGCGCGAGCGGCCGTCCACGATCGCCCGGGCGATCCGTGCGAGCGTGCGGCTCCTCGCCGTAGCGGCGGAAGAGATCGACCAGGGCTGCCTCGTCGAGCCGGGCGAGCAGCGCCGAGGCGGGCTCGCCGCGCGTCGGGTCGAAGCGCATGTCGAGCGGGCCGCCGGCCCGGAACCCGAAACCGCGTCCCGTGTCGGCCAGCTGGAACGAGCTCAGGCCGAGGTCGAGGAGGATCCCGTCGACGGCGTCGAAGCCGGCGTCGGGGGCCACCTCGGCGAGGGACCGGAAGTTCGCCTGCCGCAGGACGAGCCGGTCGCCGAACCGGGCGAGCCGCTCCCCCACCCGCGCGATCGCGGCGGGGTCGGCGTCGAGCCCGAGGACGCGCCCGTCCGGGCTGACGGCCTCCAGGATCCGCTCGGTGTGCCCACCGCCGCCGACGGTGCAGTCGACATGGAGGCTGCCGGGGCGCGGGGCGAGCATCTTCATGACCTCCTCCGCGAGCACCGGCTGGTGCCCTTCCTCCATGTCATCTCCACCATCGACGTGCGGATCCCGAGCGGATCCTGGAAGCGCATGTAGTGCCGCTAGATGCCCAGCCCCGAGAAGGCCTTCGCCAGCTCGCCCGGGTCCTCGAGCGCCTTCCGGTAGTCGTCCCAGCCGGCCGGCGTCCAGATCTCGGCGTGGTCGAGCGAGCCGACGATCACCGCCTCGCTCGCCCAGCCCCACCGCCTCGCGGAGGTACGACGGGAGGACGAAGCGTCCCTGGGCGTCCCACACCACCTCGACGGCGTTCCCGAACAGGAACCGGCTGGCAAGGCGGGCTCCAGCGTTCTCCACGGTCGGGAGCGCCCCGACCTTCGATCGGCGAGGCGATCCCACGCCGCGCGTGGCCAGATGGCCAGGCAGGAATCCATCCAGCGGGAGACGAACGCTCCGCTGTCGAGCTGCGCTCGGAACTTCGCGGGGACGGCGATCCGTCCCTTCGCGTCCACCGAGTGCCGGTACTCGCCGGTGAACACCTGTCCTGGGCTCCCTCTGGTCGCTGCCGGGCTGGCCTCGTGTGCTGGGCGGGCCGCCCGATTCACCACTTGGCCCCACTTGGCGCCACTGAGATGGGATGTTACACCGCTGGCACCGCGAGTCAATGGTGATTTCGGGGATTCGCCCACCGGCCGGGCGGGGATTCGCCCACCGGCCGGGCGGGAATTCGCCCACCGGCCGGGCGGGGATTCGCCTCCTTCGCTGCGCGCCGGGCTGGGACCCCGACGGGCCCCTGCCGGACCGGCGGAACCCGGTGGCCTGCCTGGCGTCGCGCGGGCCGGACCTGGGCCGTCGGGCGGGGCCGTGATCAGCGGGCCGGACTGACCGGGCCTGCGGCCCGGCGGGGCTCCGCGGCCGGGGCAGTACCTTCTTCGCCTTGCGCCGGGTTGACGCGTGGTGCTAGGCTCCGCCGCCGAACACGTTCCGCTCTCCATCGAGGACGCCAGCGCCATGGCCTTCGCCGAGTCGACCGTCGCGCCGACCCCGGAGCCGTTCCTCGCGGCCCCGCGGATCAAGCGCTGCACGTTCCGCCGCGTCACGGCCGTCGACCGACGCCGCGAGCGGACCTACGACGTCGATTGCCTCTTCCCGGACCGCGCCCTCCCGATGCCGCTCGGCGACCTGGAGGGCGCCATGCCCATCTGCAACGCCTGCACGGCGAAGGGCATCTTCCGGGCCGACGAGGACTGACGGGCGGGCTGACCCGCGCTCCGGCCCGACCGGCGCTGACCCACGATCACGCTGGCTGGTCGCCTTCGGCTCTGCCCCGCTCCGGGATGCGTCGAACCATCGACCTCGCCGCGATTCGCAGCGCGAGACCCCCCGATTCAACCGGCCTGCGTGATCTTCCGGCACACGCAGGCGCGCACGACGACGCGCCGCGCACGACCACGCGCCGGGCACGACGGCGCCGCACGACGGCGCTGGGCCGATGGCGCACTGGGCACGAAGGCGCTGGCCGATGGCGCACTGGGCACGAAGGCGCACTGGGCACGAAGGCCTTGGCCGAGCACGCAGGACTCGGCGTCGGCGCGAGACCGGTGGGGAGTGTCAGCGAGGCGACCTGTACGCCGGGTTCTGTCCCGCGGTCCCCGAAGGGGTGCGGTGACGGTCATCCATCTGGGGCCGCCGGTTGCCCGGCGGCTCATGCGGCCGACCCGAGGACTCCGACGGCGCGCCGGTGTTCCGGTTGCCCGGAACGCGTCCTCCTACTTGGCCTTGCTCCGGGTAGAGCTTGCCTCGTTTCACCCTGCCGCCGGTTGCCCGCCGGCAGGCTCGTCTCTGTGGCGCTGGTCCTCGCCTCGCGGCGGACGGGCGTTACCCGCTACCCTGCGCCGGAGAGCCCGGACGTTCCTCACGCCCCCGGTTGCCCGGTGACGCGCGACCGTCCGATCGCCTCGCTGACCCCGCGGATCTTACCGCGCCGGCGTCAACGGGCCGGAAGCAGGTCCCGGCAGCAGCCGCGTCGACCGCCTCCGCGATGGCGGCACCCAGCACCCCGTGCGCGGCCGCGTCGAGGTGGACCCCGTCGACCGGATCGGTCGCGACGAGTGCGCCCGCATCGAGGAAGGCGGCGCCCGCCTGGGCGGCGACCTCCCGGTAGTAGGGAGCCAGGCGCGCCGACGTCTCCCGGGCTGCGCCGAATCCCCACAGCTCGGACGCGATCGTGAGAGGCCCGAGCGGCGCCGGGGCAACGAGGAGAACCGCGGGTGGACCTCCGTCGGGACCGGTCGGCGCTGGCGCGGGCCAGGTCGACCAGGCTCCCGGCGCCCGCCGCGATCTCGGCCGCGCCGAGGTGGAAGATCGCCTTGAGGTCGTTCGTGCCGAGCATGATCACGAGGACGGCGACCGGCGCATGCGACGCGAGGCACGGGACCAGGTACGTGCGCCCGTTGCGCCCCTCGCGAGAAGGGCTCGTCCCAGATGGTCGTCCGCCCGCCGAGCCCCTCCTCGATGACGTCGGCGCGCCCGTCGAGCGCGCGGGCGACGACCCCCGGCCAGCGCACGTCGCGCCGGTGGCGGCGTCCCGTCGGCCCGTCGGCGCCGTGCGTGTTCGAGTCGCCGTAGCAGACGACGACCGGCAGGTCGACCACGTGGATGCCCTCCTTCAGCGCGGGATCCGCAGCTCCAGCCCGTCGACGGCGACCTCCACCCCGGCCGGCAGCCGCGCCGCCAGCGCGGCGTGGCGCAGCTCGTGGTCGAGGTGGGTCAGGAAGGCCCGGCGCGGCCGCAGCTCCGCGATCACGGAAGGGCCTCGTCGACCGTCTGGTGGGTCGGGTGGGGCATGTCGCGGAGCGCGTCGAGCACGAGCACGTCGAGGTCGCGCAGCAGAGCCAGCGACGGCGCCTCGATCCGCTTGACGTCGGGGACGTACCCGAACCCGCCGGTCCGGAAGCCGGCCGTCGGGAGCTCCCCGTGCGTCACGGGCACGGGCACGAACCGGCGGCCGGAGATCTCGAACGGTCCGGCGAGGGCGACGGGGCGCAGCCTCGGGATGCCCCCGAAGTGCGCCTGTCCCGGGCACGAATGCGTAGGCGAACCGGCGCACGACCACCTCGAGCGTCTCCGGCAGCCCGTGGACCGGCAGGTAGTCGCCCGCGATCTCGTTGAAGCGGCGGAGGTCGTCCAGGCCGCCGATCGCGTCCTGGTGCTCGTGGCTCAGGAGCACGGCGTCGAGGCGATCGAGGTCGGCTGCCAGGGCCTGGGCCCGGAAGTCGGGGCCGCAGTCGATCACGACCCGCCGGGCGCCCCAGGCAAGGAGGACGGAGGCGCGGAGGCGCCTGTCGCGGGGGTCGCTCGAGGTGCAGGTCGCGCAGTCGCAGGCGATCCGGGGCAGGCCCTGGCTGGTCCCGGAGCCGAGGATCCGGACGCGCAGCTCGCCGGCGTCGGGGCCGGGATCGCCCGGGTCGAAGCCCGGCTCCAGCCCGAGCCCCATCTGGTCCCGGGACACCGCCCGCCGCGTCCGCGGCCCGGCGCCGCCCGGCGCCGCGTCGCCGGCGTCCGGCTGGCGCGTCCGCGAGCCGCGACGGCCGCCTCGGACCGGATCCCCTCCCCCGGTCGGCGCACCACGACCGCCGGGCCGCCCGCCGCAACCCGATCGAGCGCCTCGTTGGCCAGGGCGTCCGCGGCGTGGTTCTCGCTGCGCGGAACGTGGCGGGCGCTCCAGCGCCGCAGCCGCCCGAGGTGCGCCATCGCCTGCGCGTGGAGCGGGGCGAGCTTGGCGTCCTTCACCCGCCAGCGGCCGCGGAGCTGCTCGACGATGAGCATCGAATCGAGGAGCAGGGCCACCTCCTCGGCGCCCAGCTCCTCGGCGAGGGCGAGGGCGCGCAGGAGCCCCGTGTACTCCGCGACGTTGTTCGTCTGGCGGCCGAGCGCCTCCGAGACGGTCGCGATCGGCGGGGCGTCCGGGCGCTCCGCGCCCGGCGCGTCGGCGTCGATGAGGACCGCGCCGCACGAGGCCGGACCCGGGTTGCCGCGCGCGGCCCCGTCGGTCCGGATGATGAGGCGGCGGGGACCCGCGCCGCTCAGACCGAGCGCTCCACGATCGCCCGCGACACCTCGAGGATCGCCCGCGTGATGTTGATGTCGCGCGGGCAGGCGTCGACGCAGTTGAAGATCGTCCGGCAGCGCCAGACCCCGTCCTTGTCGGCCAGGATCTCGAGGCGCTCGTCGGCCGCCTCGTCGCGGCTGTCGAAGATGAAGCGATGGGCGTTGACGATGGCGGCGGGACCGACGTACGACGGCTGGGCCCAGAACGACGGGCAGGAGGTCGTGCAGGCCGCGCACAGGATGCACTTGGTCGTGTCGTCGTAGCGGGCCCGGTCGGCGGCGCTCTGGAGGCGCTCGCGCTCGGGCGCCGGCGTCTCGTTGACCAGGAACGGCATCGCGCTCCGGTACTTCCCGAAGAAGCCCTCCATGTCGACGACGAGGTCCTTCACGACCGGGAGGCCGGTGAGCGGGGCGACGGTGATCTTCTTCCCCAGCTGGTCGACCCGGATCTTGCAGGCCAGGCGGTTGCGACCGTTGATGAGCATCGCGTCCGAGCCGCAGATGCCGTGGCCGCAGGAACGCCGGAAGGTGAGCGTCTCGTCGATCTCGGCCTTGACCAGGTGGAGGAGGCTCGAGCACCCGGTCCATCGGCTGCGACTCGACCGTGTAGCGCTCCCAGTGCGGCGCCGAATCCCGCTCGGGATCGAAGCGGAGGATCCGGAGGTCGACCTGCATGCGCTGCGCTCCCGGGCTCAGTACGTCCGCGGCTTCGGCTCGAAGCGGGTCACCGTCACCGGCTTGTACCGGAGCGTGGGGCCCGCCTCGCCCCGATAGGCGAGCGTGTGCTTCAGCCAGCCTGCGTCGTCGCGCTCGGGGAAGTCGTCGCGCGAGTGGGCGCCCCGACTCTCGGTGCGGGCGAGGGCCGACGTGGCCATCGCCTCGGCGCAGTCGATGAGGTAGCCGAGCTCCCGCGCCTCGAGGAGGTCGGTGTTGTAGACCTTCCCGGCGTCCCGGACGCGGACGCGCCCGTAGCGCTCCTTGATCTCGGCGACACCGGCCACGGCCGCCTGCATCATCGGCTCGGTCCGGAAGACGCCGACGTTGTCCATCATGAGCGTCGCCAGCTCCGCCCTGAGCGCGACCGGGCTCTCGCCCGTCGGGTCGGTCGCGGAGCGCCTCGATCTCCTCGCGGACCGGCGCCTCGGCGTCGGCGGCGACCTCCGGCATGCTCGGTGGCCGCGCAGTAGGCGGCCATCGCCCGCCCGGCCCGCCGTCCGAAGACGAGCAGGTCGACGAGCGAGTTCGTGCCCGAGGCGGTTCGCGCCGTGGACGCGAGACGCAGGCGACCTCGCCGGCGGCGATAGAGGCCCTCGACCACCGTGTTGCGCTCGTCGCGGATCACCCGGGTCTGGAGGTCCGTCGGGACGCCGCCCATCGCGTAGTGCGCCGTCGGCTGGGTCGGGACCGGCTCGGTGAGCGGCTCGACGCCCAGGTAGACGCGGGCGAAGTCGGTGATGTCGGGGAGCTTCTCCTCGATGACCTTGCGCCCCAGGTGGCGCACGTCGAGGAGCACGTAGTCTGCCCTGGGGACCAGCGCCCGGCCGGCCTTCACCTCGAGGTAGATCGCCCGGCTGACCATGTCGCGCGGGGCCAGCTCCATGAGCGTCGGGGCGTAGCGGCTCATGAACCGCTCGCCCGTCCTTGTTCAGCAGGTAGCCGCCCTCGCCCCGGGCCGCCTCGGAGAGCAGGATGCCGAGCCCGTACGATGCCCGTCGGGTGGAACTGGTAGAACTCCATGTCCTGCAGCGGGATCCCGTGGCGGTACGCGAGCGCCATCCCGTCGCCGGTCAGGGAGTGGGCGTTCGAGGTGATCCGGAACATCCGGCCGTTGCCGCCGGTGGCGAGCAGGACGGCCTTGGCCCGGAAGGTGTGGAGCTCGCCGTCGGCGATCCGGTAGCCGATCACGCCGGCCGCGCGGCCACCGTCGCCGCCGTCGCCGCCGTCGAAGAGCAGGTCGACGACGTGGTACTCGTCGTAGAACCTCACCCCGGCCTTGATGCAGTGCTGGTAGAGGGTCTGGAGGATCATGTGGCCGGTCCGGTCGGCCGCGAAGCAGGACCGCCTGACCGGCGCCTCGCCGAAGTTGCGGGTGTGCCCGCCGAACCGCCGCTGGTCGATCCTGCCGTCGGCGTCCGGTTGAACGGCAGGCCCATGTGCTCGAGCTCGATCACGGTCTCGATCGCCTCGCGCGCCAGGACCTCGGCGGCGTCCTGGTCGACGAGGTAGTCGCCGCCCTTCACCGTGTCGAACATGTGCCACTCCCAGTGGTCCTCCTCCAGGTTGCCGAGGGAGGCACAGACGCCGCCCTGGGCGGCGCCGGTGTGGGAGCGGGTCGGGATAGAGCTTGGTGAGGACGCCCGTGGAGACGCCGGCCCGGGCGAGCTCCAGGGCCGCCCACAGGCCGGCGCCGCCGGCGCCGACGACGAGGGCCTCGTGATCGATCTGTCATGCGCGGACCTACTTCGACCGGGAACGGCAGGGTGGCCACGACCATCGTCCCCATGGCGAAGAGGACGAGGGCGAGCACGTACAGGCCCATCGTCAGCGCCGTCCGCACGCCCGCCGCGCGTGTAGTCGCCGACGACCGTCCGGACGCCCATGAAGCTGTGGAAGATGACCAGCGATCAGCATCAGCCAGTCGACGGTCCGCCAGAGGAGGCTGCTCCAGCGCTCGTCGAGGATCCAGTCGGCCTCCTGGACGGTCACGTCGAACACGAAGTGGGTGATCGCGTAGTGGGCCAGGGCCAGCACGAAGAGCCCCAGGCCCGACAGCCGGATCAGGTACCAGATGGCGAGCTCCCAGCCGCTGCCCGCGGGCTTCGCCCGGCCGGAGCGCGTGGTCGTGCTCATCACGTGCGCCCCCGTCCAGATCGGGCTCAGGATGATGTAGGCGCCCGGGATGCCGACGACGAAGAAGACGACCCAGCAGGCGTACCAGAGCTGCTTGTGCCAGACGGTCGTCGACGGCCAGAAGTCCATGACGATGATCCGCAGGCCGTTGAGGGCGTGGTAGAGGAGCCCCGCGCCGACGAGCGTCTCCCCCACTCGCCCGATCGGGCTGGCGTAGAGCCCGAGCACCTCGTCGTAGAGGTCCGGGTTGGCGCCGACCAGCCAGATGTCCAGCACGTGGAGCAGGATGAAGGCCCAGATGGCGATGCCCGAGATGCGGTGGAGGGCCCACGCCAGCATCCCCTCGCCACCGCGGTACTGCAGGTAACGCACCGGGAGACTCGCCTCCTGGCCGGCGCGCGCCGCGGCTGCCGGCGGACTTCCGCTCCGCGGCGAGCCGGCCGGGGGGCGCGGCCACCGCTCCTGTGTCGCCGTCGCACCCGACGGTGGCGGCATTGTACGCGTCCGCGGACGGCCGCGGCACGCGGCCTGGCGCGGCCGAGCGCTGCGCCCATCGCGGCGCGGTACCATCGCCACCGCGCCCACGCCTCGTCGCGCCAGCTTGCCGCGCCACAGGAGTCGCCCGTGAAGATCCAGGAAGCCGACGCGAAGCTGCTCCTCGTCGCAGCCGGCCTCCCCGTCCCGCCGTGGTCCGTGGCCCGCACCCCGGCCGAGGCCCGGACCGCTGCCGAGCGCTACCTCGCCGACGGGGCCGGACGCGTCGTCATCAAGGCCCAGGTCCTCGTCGGCGGCCGGGGCAAGGCCGGCGGCGTCAAGCTGGCCGGCTCGCCCCAGGAGGCGGAGGACGTCGCCGGGCGGATCCTCGGCATGGACATCAAGGGGATCACCGTCCGCAAGGTCCTCGTCGGGCCGGCGGCCGTGATCGTCAAGGAGTTCTACCTCGGGGCGATCCTCGACCGGGCGAGCCGGCGGATCGTCCTCATGGCCTCGGCCGAGGGCGGCGTGGAGATCGAGGAGGTCGCCAGGGTCGACCCCGACGGCGATCCACCGTGTCTCGGCCCACCCGCTCCTCGGGCTCCTCGACTACCAGGCCCGCGAGCTCGCCTTCGGGATCGGCCTGGCGGGTCCGCACCTGCGCGACTTCGTGAAGATCGCCAAGGGCCTCGTCGCGACGATGAAGGCGAACGACGCCGACCTCGTCGAGGTCAACCCGCTGGCGATCATCCGCGAGAGCGGCCCGGAGGGACACGTCGAGCGCCTCGCCTGCCTCGACGCCAAGGTCACCCTCGACGACTCCGCGCTCCCCCGCCACCCCGACCTCGAGAAGCTGCGCGACCTCGACGAGGAGGACCCCGCGGATGCCGAGGCCCGCGCACTACGACATCAGCTTCATCCACCTCGACGGCTCGATCGGCTGCATGGTCAACGGCGCCGGCCTGGCGATGACGACGATGGACCTCGTCAAGCGGGCCGGCGGCGAGCCGGCCAACTTCCTCGACATCGGCGGCGGCGCCAAGGCCGACCGCGTGGCGGCGGCCATGCGCCTCATCCTGGCCGACCCGAAGGTCGAGGCCATCCTCGTCAACATCTTCGGCGGCATCACCCGCGGCGACGAGGTGGCGCGCGGCCTGATCGACGCGCGCAGCCGCCAGGAGCGGGAGGTGCCGATGGTCGTGCGGATCGTCGGCACGAACGCCGAGGAGGCGGGCGCCTCCTCGAGGAGGCGCGCTTCGAGACGGCCGCGTCCCTCGACGAGGCGGCCGCCAAGGCAGTGGCGGCCGCGCGGGCCGCCGGAGGTGCCGCGTGAGCATCCTGATCGGCCGCGACACGCGGCTCGTGGTCCACGGGATCACCGGGCGCGAGGGCGAGTTCCATTCCCGCCAGATGCTCGAGTACGGGACCAACATCGTGGCCGGCATGACGCCGGGCAAGGGTGGCCTCCACGCGCTCGACAACCGGGTCCCCGTCTTCGACACGATCGAGGAGGCGGTCCGCGAGACCGGCGCCAACACCTCGTGCATCTTCGTGCCCGCCGGCGGCGCCCCGGATTCCATCCTCGAGGCGGTCGGCTCGGGCATCTCGACGATCTTCTGCATCACGGAGGGGATCCCGGCCCTCGACATGCTCCCGGTCGTCGAGGTCGTCCGCGCCGCCGGGGCCCGCCTCATCGGGCCCAACTGCCCGGGTGCCACCTCGCCGGGCAGGGCCAAGGTCGGGATCATCCCGGGCTCCATCCACCGCGAGGGCTCGGTCGGCGTGGTCTCCCGCTCGGGAACGCTCACCTACGAGGCCGTCCAGGCGATGAGCGACGCCGGCATCGGCCAGTCGACCTGCGTCGGCATCGGCGGCGATCCGATCATCGGGACGACCTTCCTCGACGTCCTGCAGCTCTTCGCCGCAGACCCCGAGACGGAGGCGATCGTCCTGATCGGCGAGATCGGCGGCAGCGCCGAGGAGGAGGCCGCCGCCTGGGCCGCCGAGCACCTGCGCGGCGTCCCGATGGCGGCCTTCATCGCGGGGCGGACGGCGCCCGAGGGGAAGCGGATGGGCCACGCCGGCGCCATCATCTCGGGCGGTCGCGGCACGGCGGCCGAGAAGGTCGCCGCCCTCGAGGCGGCGGGAATCCGCGTGGCGTCGTCGCCGACGGAGATCCCGGCCCTGCTCCGGGAGGCCGGCTACCGCGGGTAGGCGGAGGCGCTCCCTGCCGGGGCGGCTGCGACCGGGCCGGACCGCGCCGGCGACGGGTCGCCTCACGGATGGTCCCGTGGGCAAGGGTGACGATTGGTTGGGTCCGGACGCGGGCCCAACACCGGTATACAGGTGACCATCGTTGGGGATCCCCGCCGAGGAGCCCGCCCCTGGTCACCATGACGCGCGATCCAACCACCGAACGGACAGCCGCGCCGGACGCGCCGCCGACGGGCGACTCGCTCCGGCTCGTCCGCCTGCGCCTCTACCTCACGATCGCGGCCGCGGCCGTCGTGCCGATGGCGCTCGGGTCGCCGCTGCTGCGGATCCTCACCGGCGGGCCCGACGGGCTGCAGCCGATCCAGGTGGCGGCGCTGGTTGCGCTCGCGGCCCTGCTCTTCGTCCTCACCCGGTGGATGACCCGCCAGATCCTGAAGCCGGCGGCCGAGCTCGAGGCATCCCGCGCTCGACTCCACCGCGCGTACGAGGAGGTCCGCGAGTTCGCACTCGTGGACGGGCTGACCGGTCTTGGAAACCACCGCTCGTTCCAGGAGGAGTTCGAATCCCAGCTCGACCAGGCGCGGCGCTACCGCCACGAGCTGTCGCTCGTGCTCCTGGACCTCGACGAGTTCAAGCAGGTCAACGATGCGCAGGGTCATGCCGTGGGCGACGAGCTGCTGGCAGAGGTGGGACGGCTTCTGCGCGAGCAGATCCGGCGGGCCGACCGGGCATTCCGGGTCGGCGGTGACGAGTTCGCGATCCTCCTCCCGCACACCGGCGCCGACGGGGCCGCTCAGCTGGCGCGGCGCGTGCTCGCCACGGGCCTGTCCGTCCGGGCAGCGGCATCGTATGCGCGGCCCATCTCGTTCTCGGCCGGCGTGGTGTCCTACCCGGAGCATGCGACGAACCGGGAGCAGCTCCAGCTCTACGCGGACTCCGCGATGTACCGCGGCAAGCGATCAGGGCGCACCGTGGTGACGGTCGTCGACCCGGCGCTCGACGGTGAGCGGGTGGACGAACAGAAGCGGGCCACGCTGTCCCAGGCGGTCTCGCGCGTCCTCGACGAGCACGCGCTGCGACCGGTCTACCAGCCGCTCGTGCACCTTGAGACCGGCCGGGTGATCGGTTTCGAGGGCCTGATCCGTCCCCTGCCCGGGTCGCCGTTCCCGAACCCCGGTGCGCTGTTCGCCGCGGCCGAAGCGGGCGGGCGGATCGTGGACCTCGACCTGGCCTGCCTGGATGTGGTCATCAGCGGGCGCAACCGCCATCCCGGCTCCCTTGCTGGTCACCCTCAACATCTCGCCGCGCACCCTGGAGGCGCCCGAGTTCGGCGCGGCGCGCCTGATCAACATGCTCGACCGCGCCGGCTTCGCGCCCGACCGGGTCATCCTGGAGATCACGGAGCGCGAGGTCATCCACGACGTTCCGCGGGTGCTGGGGGTGCTCGAGCGCTGCCGTGCGGCCGGGATCCGGATCGCCGCGGACGACGTGGGCGCAGGCAACGCCGGCCTCCGCCTCCTGAGCCAGTTCCGGTTCGACGTCGTGAAGATCGACCTCTCGCTCGTCCAGGCGGGAACCGGGCACGCCACGGTGAGGGCGGTCCTGAGCTCGCTGGTCGACCTCGCGCGGCGCTGGGGAGCACTCGTCGTGGCCGAGGGCGTGGAGAACCAGGCGCAGCTCGCGATGGCCGGCGAGCTGGCGATCGACGCCGGCCAGGGGTACCTGCTGGGTCGGCCCGGTGACCGGGTCGATCTCGAGCGCATCGACATCGCGGCGCTGCTCCGGCCGTCCGACGACCCCTTCGTCCGGCTCGGCCTGGACCGGCCGGGCCTCGCCGCCGAGTGCGCCTGGCGTGGCCCGCAACCCGGGCGCGAGGTGCTGGAGGCGCCCGCCGCGTAGCGCCGGGTCCGCCGACGACCGGGGCTACTCGCCCGGGGCCCGGAACCCGTGCGGGTAGAGCGACGCCCAGGCCGGGCCGCCCGGTGCCTCGATGAGCTCGACCAGGACGCCGTGGCAGCTCCTCGGGTGGAGGAACGCGACCGGGCCCTCGGCGCCCGGCCGCGGCGCGGTGTCGATGAGCTCGACGCCGTCGATGCGCGAGCCGGGTGAGCGCGGCCGAGATGTCGGGCACCTCGAAGCAGACGTGGTGGAAGCCCTCGCCGCGGCCGGCCAGGAAGCGGGCCACCCCGGTCGTGTCGTCGGTCGGCTCGACGAGCTCCAGCTTCACCTCTCCCACGGGCAGGAACGCGATGCGGACCCGGTCCGAGGGGATGGGCACGACCGGGCCGGGCGCCAGGCCCAGGGTGTCGCGGTAGAAGCCGAGGGCCTCGTCCATCGCCCGCACGACGACGGCGACGTGATGGACACGGCCCACGCTGCGGATGTGGGCCGGCAGGGCGGCGGTCGTCATCTCGTCACCTCCGGTCGGGCGGTCACACGGTCACCAGCTCGCGGTGCTCGCCCCAGGCGGCGCGCAGGACGTTCGAGATCTCGCCCACGGTGGCATAGGCCTTCGACGGCCTCGATGAGCGCCGGCATGATGTTCTCGCCGCCCACGGCGGCGGCCTCGTCCACCCGGCGGAGCGCTGCGGCCCAGGCAGCGGGATCCCGCTCGGCCCGCACCCGGCGGACGGCCTCGACCTGGCGGCGCTCGCCCTCGGGATCGATGCGCAGGGTCGGCGGCGTGCGCGCCTCCTCGTCGCGGAAGGCGTTGATGCCGACCACGACCTGGTCCCCGCTCTCGATGGCCCGCTGGACCCGGTAGGCCGACTCCTGGATCTGGCGCTGCTGGAAGCCGCCCTCGATCGCGGCCAGCGTGCCGCCGAGGGCGTCGATCTCGTCGAGGAGGCCCCTGGCCTTCGCCTCCAGCTCGTTCGTCAGCGTCTCCACGTAGTAGCTGCCGGCGAGCGGGTCGGGCGTCTCGGTGACCCCGGACTCGTGGGCCAGGATCTGCTGGGTCCGCAGCGCCAGCCGGGCGGCCTCCGCGGTCGGCAGGGCGAGCGCCTCGTCGCGGCTGTTCGTGTGCAGGCTCTGGGCCCCGCCGAGGACGGCCGCCAGCGCCTGGACGGTGGTCCGGACGACGTTGTTGTCGATCGACTGGGCGGTCAGCGAGGAGCCCGCGGTCTGGACGTGGAAGCGGCAGATCATCGAGCGCGGGTCGGTGGCCCCGAAGCGCTCCTTCACGATCCGGGCCCACAGGCGCCGGGCCGCCCGGAACTTGGCGACCTCCTCGAAGAGCTCGCTCCAGGCGGCGAAGAAGAACGAGAGCCGACCGGCGAAGGCATCGACGTCGAGCCCGCGGGCCACCGCCGCCTCCACGTAGGCGATCGCGTCGGCCATCGTGAAGGCCAGCTCCTGGGCCGCGGTCGCCCCGGCCTCGCGCATGTGGTAGCCGCTGATGCTGATCGTGTTCCAGCGGGGCAGCTCCCGGGCGCAGAACTCGAAGATGTCGGTCACCAGGCGCATCGACGGCCGCGGCGGGTAGATGTACGTGCCGCGGGCGATGTACTCCTTGAGGATGTCGTTCTGGGTCGTGCCCGGAGATCTTCGCCCGGGGCACGCCCTGCTTCTCGGCCGCGGCCACGTAGATGGCCAGCAGGACGGCCGCCGTGGCGTTGATGGTCATCGACGTGCTCACGTCGCCGAGCGGGATCCGGTCGAACAGGACCTCCATGTCGGCCAGCGAGCAGATCGGAACGCCGACCCGGCCGACCTCGCCCTCCGCCTCGGGCGCGTCGCTGTCGTAGCCCATCTGGGTCGGCAGGTCGAAGGCGACCGACAGCCCCGTCTGGCCCTGCTCGAGGAGGTAGCGGAAGCGCTCGTTCGTCTCGGCGGCCGTCGCGAAGCCGGCGTACTGGCGCATCGTCCAGAAGCGGCCCCGGTACATCGTGGGCTGGACGCCGCGGGTGAAGGGGAACTCGCCGGGCCGGCCGAGATCACGCTCCTCGTCGAGGCCGGCCACGTCGGCCGGCGTGTAGAGGTCCGCGATCTCGATGTCCGACGAGGTCCGGAACTCGGGGCGCCGTTCCCGGGTTGCGGCGAGCGCCTTCGCCCGGGCGCCGGCCCGCCAGCGCTCGCGGCCGGGATCCGGCGCGGGCGAAGGGACGGTGTGCGCATCGTCGGGCATCACGGGCTCCTGGCTGGTCAGCGGATGAGGACGAGGAGGTCGCCGACGTCGATCGTATCGCCCACGGCCACCCCCACGCGTTCCACGGTCCCCTCGCGCGGGGCGCGCAGCTCGTTCTGCATCTTCATGGCCTCCACCACGAGGATCTGCTGGCCGGCCACGACGTCGTCGCCCGGGACCACGGAGACGGCCACGACCCGGCCGGGAATGATCGCCCGGACCTCCACCGGGCCGCCCTTCGAGGCCGCCCCGGCGCCCCGTCGGGCGCGCTCGCGGAGGACCGCCCGCCGCTCCGGCTCGATCTCGACCTCGATTCGCCAGCCATCCACGACCACCTCGCGGACCTCGGTCCCTCGCCGTCGGTCCACGGAGACCGGACCAAAGAGAACATCTGTCCTATGCATGCCATCCGGGCCGTCCTGCTCGAGGCGCGCGCGCACGGCGTCGAAGCGACGGAGGTGCTGGCCCGGATCGCCAGCCCCGTCGACGAGAAGGCCGTCCCCCGACGGCGCCGGCCGACGATGGGGCGAGGCCGAACGCCGGGTCGCCCTCGAGGCGGGTCGCCGGGGCGACTCCGACGCGAAGCGCCCGCGGGTCGACCGGCGGGGTCGTGGCCGCGGGCTCGCCGGTCGCGGTCGGACCGGCGATCGTGGTGGGTGGGCGCCGCCGCGATCCGCTCATGTCGGCCACCGATCCACGGCGAGGGCGCGTCCACCGGTGCGCCACGACGGCGCCGGCCCGTCGTTCCCCGCGCCCCGCGTGCGCGCCGGCGTCACCGGGCGCGCCGCCGTCCCGGGGTGCCCGTCACCGCGCGAAGGCCGCCAGCCCGGCCGCGAGGGCGGCAGCCCGCACAGCGGCGGCCCGCGCGGCCGGGCCGTCCCAGTGGGTGTCGACCCAGGTCGTCGCGAGCGCGGACGCATCGACGAAGCCCGGCTCGGCCAGCATTGCCCGGTGGAACGGCAGCGTGGTCTGGATCCCGCCGACCTCGGCCTCGGCGACGGCTCGGCGGAGCCGGGCGATCGCGGCCGGCCGATCCTCCGCGTGGGCGATCAGCTTCGCGATCAGGGGGTCGTACTCGGACGGGATCCGGTCCCCGGCCTCGACGGCCGTGTCCACGCGGATGCCCGGGCCGGACGGCATCGGCCAGCGCGTGATCCGCCCCGGAGCCGGCGCGAAGAGGCGCGCCGGATCCTCGGCCGAGATCCGGAGCTCGATGGCGTGGCTCGTCGGGCGCGCCGCCCGATCGGCGGCCGCCAGGGCGCGGGCCGAGAGGGGCCGCCCGGCGGCGAGATGGAACTGCTCGGCCACGATGTCGAGGCCGGCGACCAGCTCGGTCACGGGGTGCTCGACCTGGAGCCGCGTGTTCACCTCGAGGAACCAGAACGCGCCGTCGCGGTCGTAGAGGAACTCGCAGGTGGCCGCGTTGCGCAGCCCGGCGGCCGCGCCCATCCGGACGGCCATCGCGTGGAGACGGCGGCGCTCGGTCTCGCCGAGGCCCGGCGCCGGCGCCTCCTCGATCAGCTTCTGGTGGCGCCGCTGGGTCGAGCAGTCGCGCTCGCCGATCGCCACGACGTGCCCGGTCGCGTCGCCCAGCAGCTGGACCTCGACGTGGCGCGCCGGCAGGATCTCGCGCTCCAGGTAGACCGACCCGTCCCCGAAGGCGCTCGCCGCCTCGCGCGATCCCGCCAGGAGCGCGCCGACCAGGTCCTCGGCGGCCACGACCCGGCGCATCCCCCGCCCCCCGCCGCCGGCCGCGGCCTTGACGAGGAGCGGGAAGCCCAGCTCGCGGGCCGCGGCCAGCACCGCCGCCACCTGCTCGGGCCTGTCCACGAGGGCCGGCTCGAGGGTTCCCGGCACGTGGGGCACGTCCGCCTCGCGTGCGATCCGCCGCGCGGCGAGCTTGTCGCCCAGGGCGGCGATGACCGCGGGTGGCGGGCCGACCCAGGCGAGGCCGGCATCCTCCACCGCCCGGGCGAACGCCTCTCGCTCCGACAGGAAGCCGTAGCCGGGGTGGACGGCCTCGGCGCCCAGATCGCCAGCGCGGCGGCCACCAGCGCATCGATCCGCAGGTAGCTCTCGGCGGCCGGCGGCGGGCCGAGTCGCACGGCCATGGTCGGCGGCCCGCACGTGGGCTGCCGAGGCATCCGCGTCGGAGTAGACCGCGACGGCCTCCATGCCCATCTCGTGGCAGGCGCGGATGATCCGCAGGGCGATCTCGCCCCGGTTGGCGACGAGGACGCGGCGAAAGGGCGGGGTCACGACGGTCCACCGCCGGCGACGCCCGCGGCGACCGGCGTCCTTGCGCAAAGACGCGCAGCGCCCTCGATCCCCCGATCCACTCACAGGGGGATGTTCCCGTGCTTCTTGCGCGGGTTGCTCTCACGCTTGTCGGCGAGCATCGCCAGGGCCGCGATCAGGCGCGGCCGGGTCTCGGACGGCAGGATCACGTCGTCGATCCAGCCGCGCGAGGCCGCGACGTACGGATGGTTGAACTCGCGCCTCGTACTCGGCGACGAGCCGCTTCCGCTCGGCGACCGGGTCCTCCGCCTGTCGCGATCTGGTCCTTGAAGATGATGTTGACGGCTCCCTCGGCCCCCATCACCGCGATCTCCGCCGTGGGCCACGCGTAGTTCATGTCGCCCCGGACGTGCTTGGAGCTCATGACGTCGTACGCACCGCCGTACGCCTTGCGCGTGATGACCGAGACCTTGGGCACCGTGGCCTCGCAGTAGGCGTAGAGGAGCTTGGCGCCTTCCTTGATGATGCCGCCATGCTCCTGGTTGACGCCCGGCAGGAATCCCGGCACGTCGATGAGCGTGACGAGCGGGACGTTGTAGGCGTCGCAGGTCCGCACGAAGCGTGCCGCCTTCACCGACGACCCGATGTCCAGCGCGCCCGCCAGCACGGCCGGCTGCTGGGCCACGATCCCGACGCTCCGCCCCCCGAGGTGGGCGAAGCCGACGAGGATGTTGCCGGCCCAGCCGGGCTGGATCTCGAAGAAGTCACCGTCGTCGACGATGCGCGCTGATGACGTCGTGCATGTCGTACGGCTTCGACGGGTCGTCGGGCACGATGCCATCGAGCACCGGGTCGCGCCGATCGATCGGGATCCCTGGTCGGCAGCGGCGGCGGATCGCCGAGGTTGTTCTGGGGCAGGAACGAGAGGAGCCGTCGCACATGGTCGAGGGCGGCGGCCTCGTCGGGTGCAGCCAGGTGCGCCACGCCGGATTTCGTCGTGTGGGTCAGCGCGCCGCCGAGGTACTCGGAGTCCACTTCCTCGTGGGTCACGGTCTTCACGACGTTGGGCCCCGTGACGAACATGTAGCTCGTCCCCTCGACCATGATCGTGAAGTCGGTGATGGCCGGCGAGTAGACCGCCCCGCCCGCGCAGGGGCCCATGATCACCGAGATCTGGGGGATCACGCCGGAGGCGAGGACGTTCTTCGTGAAGATCCAGGCGTAGCCGGCCAGCGACGCGACACCCTCCTGGATGCGCGCGCCGCCCGAGTCGTTGAGCCCGACGACCGGCGCACCCACCTTCATCGCCAGGTCCATGACCTTCACGATCTTCTCGGCGTACGCCTCGGAGAGCGAGCCGCCGAAGACGGTGAAGTCCTGGCTGAAGACGAACACGAGGCGGCCGTCGATCGTGCCGTGGCCGGTGACGACGCCGTCGCCGAGCACGTGCTGCGTCTGCCAAGTCCGAAGTCCGTCGCCCGGTGGGTGACGAACGCGTCCAGCTCGACGAACGAACCGGGATCGAGCAGGAGATCGAGGCGCTCCCGGGCGGTCAGCTTCCCGAACGTGTGCTGGCGCTCGATCCGGACCGCTCCCCCGCCCTGCAGCGCTTCGCGGCGCATCCGCTCGCAGGCGGGCGAGACGCTCTTCGCTGGTCGGCACGTGGACCTCCTCGCGACGAACACGGGCGCCGGACGCGCTGGCCTGGCTGGCGCTGTCTTTGCGCACGGACGGGCTGAGACGGCGCGCGCCCATCATAGACGCGTCGGGTGGCGCAGGCGGCGGGACGCGTCGCGCGGTCCCCACCTCGATTGGCGGCCGGTTATCCACAAAATCGTGAACAAACGCCATTGCGTGTGGATAAGCGATGGTTCGCGCGACCGCCGTCGTGCGAGTACGATCTGGGACCGCGCGCCAGGCACTCCCAGCACTCCGCCGACGACCAGCGAGGTGATCCCCGGGTGGCAACGGTCATCGCGATCGCGAACCAGAAGGGCGGCGTGGGCAAGACCACGACCGCGATCAACCTGCCGGTGCGCTCGCCGAGCGGGGGCACCGCGTGCTCGCGGTCGACATGGACCCGCAGGCGAACCTCACGGTCGGCCTCGGGATCAACCTCGGCCAGGTCGAGCGCTCGATCGCCCACGTGCTCGACGACGCACACGCTGCCGCTCCAGTCGATCATCGTGCCGTCGGCGACCGAGCGGATCGACGTCGCGCCGTCCACGCTCGAGCTGGCCTCGACGGAGGTCGAGCTGTTCTCTGCGATCGGTCGCGAGTACACGCTGCGCGAGGCCCTCGTCGACAGCTCCGTCCGCGACGACTACGACTGGGTGATCATCGACTGCCCGCCGACGCTCGGCCTCCTGACGATCAACAGCCTCGTCGCGGCGGACGGCGTGATCATCCCGGTCCAGACGCAGTACTACGCCCTGAAGGGCCTCACCGCGCTCGTCAAGGTCATCAACACGATCCGCTCGAAGCTCAACCGCGATCTCCGCGTGCTCGGGCTGCTCCCGACGTTCTACGACGGGCGCACGGTCCTGGCCCGCGACATGCTCGACCAGCTCCGTGAGCTCGGCGATCACCATGTCTTCAACAGCATCGTGCGCACGACCGTGAAGCTGGGCGAAGCGCCGCTCACCGGACGGCCGATCACCTCGTATGCCGGCCACTCGTCGGCTGCCGAGACCTTCCGTCAGCTCGCGAAGGAGGTCGTCGAACTTGGCCAGGCCTGACTTCCGCGCAGTCGCCGCGCGCCGCCTCTCGGAGGAGCGCGAGCTCTCCCCGTCCATCGTCAGCCTCCTCGCACCCGAGGGGTCCACGAGCCTCGGGGTGCGACACGTGCCGATCGATCGGATCGAGCCCAACCCGGAGAACCCCCGCCTCCTGTTCGAGGAGTCGGCGCTGGCCGAGCTGGCGTCCTCCATCCGCGAGCACGGCGTTCTCCAGCCGATCCTCGTGCGTCCGGCCGGGCGCGAGCACGTACCAGCTCGTCGCCGGCGAGCGTCGCTGGCGCGCTGCCCGGCTGGCGGGACTGGTCGCGATCCCGGCCCTGATCGAGGAGCTCGACGACGACGCGGCCCTCGAGATCGCCGTCATCGAGAACCTCCAGCGGGAGGATCTCTCGCCGCTCGAAGAAGCGAACATGTACGAGAAGATGGTGACCGAGCACGGGTACAGCATCCGCAAGCTCGCCCAGAAGCTCGGCAAGGACAAGGGCTATCTGGAGAACCGACTCCGCCTCGCCGACGCGCCCGAGGAGATCCGGGCCCTCGTGTCCGTGCGCAAAGACACCATCTCCCACGCCTACGAGCTGATGAAGGTCCAGGACCCGAAGAAGCGCAAGCGCCTCGCGGCCCAGGTGGCCAGCGGTCAGCTCTCGCTGGTCAAGCTCCGGGAGCGAATCGAGGGTCGTCCGGGCGCGTCGTCGACCCAGACGCCGCGCCGGAGCAGGTGACCGCGTGGCCAGGCGCGAGTCGACGAGGATGACCGCCTCCCATCGCCGGCCACCGTTCCGACCGGTGACGACGCACTCATCATCGCGAAGGCGTCGTTCCAGGAGGCCCTCGGGGAGCTCCTGGCCGTCCTTCGGAGCGCTGAGTTCGCCGAGGCCGCGAGCGCAACCGATCGCCAGAACCTGGCGAAGTACCTGACGATCTCCAAGCTCACGCTCGAGAACGCGATCACCGTCGTCCGCGATCGCGGGGACTGACCGAGGACCCGCCCGGTCCCCTACCCGGCCGGGAGGCCGGCCGACGCGAGCGCGCCGAGCCAGCCCGCCGCGACGATCGCGAGCCCGACGGCCTGGACCTCCCAGCCGTGGCGGCGCGTGGTCGGTCGGCTGCTCCAGCCGAGCACGAGCCCGGCGAGGACGATCGATCGACCCGCCGCCTGTCACAGCGAGCCAGGCCACGTCGGCGCCGAGGAGCGCGGCTGACGAGAGGGCAGCCAGGACGACCAGGCCCTGGAGCGCGCCGCCCGACCCGGCGTGCCCGGTCGAGCCCGAGGCTCGTCGCGACTGTCTCGATCCCCGCGGCCAGGTCGCCTTCCACGTCGGCCACGGCGTTGGCCACGGCCAGCGCGGCCCCGGCGACCATCGCGATCGGCACGAGCACCACGAACGAGGCCGGCAGCGACCCGGTTGCGCCGATCCAGGCGAAGACGGGGAGCAGCGGGATCCCGACCGCGTACGGCAGCCACGACCAGCGGGTCCTCTTGAGGCGCAGGTCATAGACGAGCCCCGTGGCGAGGCCGGCGGCGGCCACGGCGAGCGCGGGCAGGCCGGCGAGCGCCGCCAGGGCGAGGCCCGCCGCGGCAGCGCCCACGGCGATCCGGGCCGCGGTCGGGCGACGGACCAGGCCCGCCGGGATCGGCTTCGCGGGGCGGGCGGTCGCGTCGGCGGCGGCGTCGGCCCAGTCGTTGGCGGCGCCGATCCCGAACTGGAGAAGGAGCATCGACGCAGCCAGGAGCGCGATGCGAGCAGGCGTCTGCCCCTGCGATCAGGGCGACGACGGCCGTGACCGCGGCGTCGAGGACCGACGGGAAGGGATGGACGATCCGGAGCAGGCCGCCGAGACGCGCAGCGAGGATCGCGGGCCGATCCTGCGGCGCGTCCCGGGCCGCGGTCAGGCGTAGACGAGCTCCTCGAAGTTCTCGACGAGGTACTCGACCAGCACCTCGCGCGCGCCGGGCACGATCGCGCGGAAGCCATTGACCAGGCAATGGAGCGTGGCCGCCGGGAACCATCAGCCGCCCGTCGGCGTCGCGGCCCACCACGGCGGGCGGTCCACCGCCGGCCGTGAAGACCTTCTCCAGCCCCCGGTCGTCGAGGCCCGAGGCAGCCTGCACGTCGTGAAGGACGGCGAGGACGCCCCGCCGGATGGAGATGTCCCGCATCGCCTCGGCCGCCCACGCGTCCAGCTGCTGATCCGGCTGCTCGAGCAGCCGGTCGCGGTACTCGGCGGGCGTCGTGGCGAGTCCGGTGGCTCCCATGCCGTGGCATGCCTCCATGATCCCGAGCGCTGAGCGCTCCTGACGCCCCGAGTATCGCAGATGCCCGCGGACCGCCGCGCCCGTCGGCGGATATCGAACGCGTGTTCTATCAGTGGTCGTCGATCGGCGGTCGCGACCCTTCGGGCCAGTCCTGGAACGCCTCCGTGAGCCAGCGCCCGAACGGGCCGGGCGGCTCGCGGTCGCGGCCGTCGGCGACGAGCTCGAGCAGGGCCCGGTGGGTGGCGGCGGTCATCGCGGCGACGGCCTCCCGGGTCGCCCGCCCGGGGATCACCGGCAGCGGGTCTCCGATCCGGACGCGGACCGTGCCGCCGAACCGGAGCCAGCTCATGCCCAGGATCGCGACCGGGACGACGGGAACTCCGGCGCGCACCGCGAAGTAGGCGGCACCGTCGTCGAACGGCAGGACGACCCGCTCGCCGGCGTGGATCCGACCTTCCGGTGCGATTGCGAGTCGGCTGCCCCGTGCGAAGACGGCATCGACCCGGCGCGCCACATCGACGAGCCCGCGCTTGTCCGGCCGGAACGGGATCGCCCGCCGCGACAGGGCGATGAGGCGGTTCTTCCGGCCGATCCGCATGTCGGCCTCGCGGGGGCCGAAGAAGAGGAGGTCGGGGCGAGCGGGCAGCGCAGACACGAGCACGAACGGGTCGGCCCAGCTCTGGTGATTGAAGCAGATGAGCGCGGGCCCCTCGGGGAGCCGCTCCCGCCCCTCGACCCGCACCCGCAGGTAGGCCCCGACCGCGACGCGCGCGACGATCGTCGAGAGCCAGTACGCGACCCGTCCCCCGTCGCCGGCGCCACGGCTCGCCGCTGCGGGCCGATCCGCCCCGTCGCCAGCGGTCACGGGGCCGTCCCGGGCCGAGGCGAGGGGCAGGTCCGAGAGCCGCTCGATCACCGCGTCGGCGAGCTCCGCGACGCCCGGGCCGGGCGGCACGCTCGCGTTGGGAACCAGGACCACCCGCGCCCCGGCGGCGCGCCCGGCCAGCACGCCGTTGCGGGAGTCCTCGATGACGAGGCAGCGGGCGGGGGCCACGCCGAGGCGGCGCGCCGCCTCGAGGTAGACGTCCGGTGCCGGCTTGCCGCGGGGCACGTCGTCAGCCGACACGATCGTGCGGAAGAGGGACGCGAGGCCCGCAGCCTCGACCGCTGCCCGGATGACCGCCGGGTGGGCCCCGGAGGCGATGGCGACGGGCACCCGGGCGGCGATCCTGGCCGCCGCGGCCGGCGCGCCCGGGACCAGCGGAACCGGCCGGGACGCGTAACGGGCGACCATGGCAGCCACGATTTCCTGCTCGATGACGAACGGCGCCTCGGGGACCCCGGCGCGCTCGCGCATGGTCGCCGACCACTCGCGTGAGCTGAGGCCCATGCACAGGTGGCTGTCGTCCACGCTCCAGGACCGCCCGTGCGACGCCGCCCACGCCACCCGAACGTCGTGCCACCAGGGCTCGGTGTCGACGAGGACCCCGTCGAGGTCGAAGAGGACGGCCTCGATCCCCGCCACGAGGTCCGTGAGCGCCTTCGTCACCACGCCGACACCCGGTGGCAGGGTGTCCGCGGAGCACACCCCTCCCACTGTCGCACCGGGCGCACCTCCGCGTGAATCGGGCCATCCGTCCCGCCCGAGGCTACCACGCGGCCCATGGGGACCGTGGGTCGCGACGCGTATCCTCGGCCGGTTGCATCACGGAGGGTCCGATGTCGGTCGATCGCGGCCTGCTCAACTGGGGCATCTTCCTCGTGCTCCTCGGCGGGGTCCCGCTGGCCGTAGCCCAGGGCTGGATCTCCGGGGACCTCGCCGAGCACGCGTGGGAGCTCTGGCCGCTCCTCCTCGTGGGAGCCGGCGTTGGGCTGATCCTGCGCGCGACGCCGTTCCGGGCGCTCGGAGGGGTCGTCGTCAGCGCGACCTTCGGCGTGATCGTCGGCTCGTTCATCGCGGTGGGCTTCGGCGGCTTCAGCCTTCGGGAGTCTCGGCTGCGGCGCTGCCGATCCGGGTGCCCCGCAGCTGGTCGAGCGCACCGGATCCTTCGCGGGTGGCGAGGCGACCGTCCAGCTCGTCGCCAACTGCGCGACGGTGGCCGTGTCCACCACCCCGGGCGCGAGCTGGGACGTCGAGGTGCGAGGCACCGAGAACGCCAGGCCGACCCTCGTCGAGTCCGCCGACGAGCTGGTCGTCCGAGCACCCGACGGCCCGGCGGCATTCCCCGTCAGCGCGCGGCGGGCCAGCTGGGCCGTGTCTCTCGGAACCGACCCACGGCTCACCCTCGGGCTGGAGGTGAACGGCGGCGGGGCGGACGTGAACCTCGACGGCGCCACGCTCACCCGCCTCGCCATCGACGGCAACGCGATCGGCGACACCCGGCTGGACCTCGAGGGCGCGATCGTCGAGCGGCTCGACGTCTCGGTCAACGCGGCCTCGATCGCGATCCTCCTGCCCGGTCGAGCGCGGACACGACGGGGCGCGTCGAGGGCAACGCTGCCTCCGTCGAGCTGTGCGCACCTGCCGGCGTGGGGCTCCGTCTCCTCGTCGATGACAACATCACCGCGAGCAACAACTACGACACGGCGGGCCTGGTCCAGAGTGGGCTCCGCGTGGGAGACCCCCGGCTTCGCCGGTGCCGCCACCCAGATCGAGCTGGCCACGGTCGGCAGTGCCGTCAGCTACGCCCTGAACCCGGAGGATGGCTGCCGATGAACGAACGGCTCTATCGAAGCGTGGACGACCGCGTGATCGCCGGCGTCTGCGGGGGCCTGGCGACCCGCCTCGCCCTGGACCCGAGCCTGGTGCGGGTGGTGTGGGCCGTCCTCGCCCTCGTGACCGGGATCTTCCCGCTGCTCGTCGTCTACGTGATCATGGCCGCGGTCGTGCCCGAGGACCCGAGGGGCTTCGCGGGCGCCTGGCCCTCCCCCACCCCGCCCGCGCCGTCCTGGGTGCCCGAGGTGCCCGCGCCGCCAGAAGCGCCCGCGGAGCCCGACGTGCCGATCCCGGCGGACACGGCCGCGGATCCGGTTGCCGCAACCGGCGCCGGCGCGCCCGGTCCCGCGGCCCCGCCGACACCCTGGAACCAGGGTGCACTCGGCCCCCCGCGAGGCCCGAGAGCGGCGGGAGCGCGATCCTCTCCTCGGCCATCATCGGTGGGCTCGCCCTGGTGGCGCTCGGGGTCTACTTCCTCGTCCGCGACCGGATCGCGATCGACTGGGGCATCGTCTGGGCGGCCGGCCTCGTTGCCGTGGGAGCTGATCGTGATCCTCGCTGCGCTTCGTCCGCGTCGCTGACGTTCGGCAGCCTGGCGCGACGGCGCTGCTCCGGCGACCGATAGACTGCCCAGCGTGAATGACGTCTCGACGGTCGTCGTCGCGCTGGCGCTGCTCGGCCTCGTCGCCGGGCTCGCGCTTCTCGTGCGCGGGCTGGCGGCCTACCGCGCGCGGGCAGCGGGTGGCCGGGATCGGCACCAGCCGGATCGCGTCGCTCGCGGCCGGCGAGGTGCGCCTGGCCGGCGTGGTGGAGGCCGACGTCATGACCCTGGTCTCGCCGCTCCAGAGCGTGCCCTGCGTCTACTTCCGCTCGCGGATCCGCGAGGGCTCCGGCGACGACACGCGCACCGTCCTCGACGAGGAGCGGGCCGTCGGGTTCCGGCTCCGCGACGCGTCCGGCTGCGATCCGTGTCTTCCCGCGCGGGGCGCGCTGGGACGCGCCCCTCCGACTCGACGCCGCCTCGGACTGGGATGGGCGATGATCCTCCCGGCCTGAACCTCAACGCGGGGGCGTCGCTCCGCCCCGCCGTGGACGACCGGGAGGCCCAGATCGCGGCCCTCCTGACGGTGCGCGTGCCGGTCGACCGCGCCGACGGGCAGCCGGGCGGTGCGCCCAGCCTCTTCTCCGCGCAGGTGGCCGCCGGTGGCCTCGCCATGGCGGGACCCCGGCGCCGCGACTACGAGGAGCGACGCCTCGAGCCCGGCGACACGATCACGATCGTGGGCTCGGCACTCCCCTTCGGTGACCTGGACGATCCGGCGACCGCGGACCGCTTCGACCCGACCCTGGCGCTCGACGACCCGGAGGTGGCGATGAACCTCGCGGAGGCCCGCGCGGCGGGGATCCTGGAAGCGACGGCCGAGGAGGCCTGGGGCAACGCGGCGATCCCCGGCTTCGGGATCGGGCGGCCGGCCCGGGCGCCCGAGCTCGACCCCGGGGCCGATCACCCCGTCCTGGCGAGTCGCGGCGGAGGTCGACCGCCGCGGAGATGCGCTTCGAGATCCCGCCCGGCGAGCTGGTCGTGGCCGCAGCCCCCGAGCATCCGCTGGCGATCATCGCCGGGAGCCCCGGCGAGGCCGCGACCAGCGGGAGGACGCGACGGTGCTGCTCGGGACTGGTCGGGGCGGCGCTCGCGATCGCCTCCGCCGTGGCGCTCGCGCTGACGCTGCCGGGATGGACGCGGTGAGCCCGATCGCCGGCGCGGCGCTCTTCGCCGTCCCCTGCCGCCGTCGTCGCCCTTCCTCGGCCTCATCACCTACAACGCCGTCGTCGCCCTTCGGAACCGGATCGACAAGGCCTGGGGCAACGTCGAGGTCGCGCTGCGCCAGCGGCACGACCAGCTGCCGGCGCTGGTCGACGCGGTACGCGACCTGATGGCCTTCGAGCAGGACGTGCTCGAGGAGGTGACCCGCCAGCGGGCGCGGTACGCCCCCGATGCCCCGGTGGCCGACGCAGGGCGCGGTCTCCGCCGCCACGACGACCGCCGTCCGGTCGCTCTTCGCGGTCGTGGAACGGCCTATCCGCAGGTGCGCTCCCAGGAGAACGTCCTGCGCCTGCAGGGCGAGATCGAGCGGCTGGAGGGCCAGCTGGCCGACCGGCGCGAGCTCTACAACGACCAGGTCTACCGCTACAACACGACGATCGCGCAGGTGCCGGCGATGGTGCTGGCCGCCCTCCTGGGCTGGCGAGTCGCGACCATTCTTCGACGCCGGGGCGCCGCGGCCGAGCAGGCGCCGGAGGTTTCGCTGGCCTCGCGGGGCGATGCCCCGGAAGGCTAGGGTATGGCGACCGGCGCTCCGGACGCGGGGCAGCAGCGGCCGCGACCTCTCGCGTGCCCTGCGACGTCCGACGGGCCGGCCGGCGCCCCCGTCCTCGTGCTTCTCCACGGCACGCAGGCGGACCCGGGGCATGTGGCATCCCCAGCTGGACGACCTGGCGGACGCGTTCCGCGTCCTCGCCCTCGATCTCCCGGGGCACGGAGCCCTGGCCGACGTTCCGTTCCGCCTGGCCGACGCATCCGACGCGGTCGGCGAGGTGATCGACGCTGCCGGCGGCCGCGCCATCGTGGTCGGCCTGTCGCTGGGCGCCTACGTGGGGATGCACCTGGCCGCCGGCCACCCCGATCGCGTGGCGGGGCTGGTCCTCGCCAACGCCTCGGCCGAGCCGCGCTCGATCGCCCGGCGGGCGCCCCGGACCGTGGGCACGTACCTGCTCACGGCCGCGGCCGAGCGTCTCCGCGGGCGCGCCGGCACGCCGGGGGGAGAGGTCGCGCCGACCCGGGTTCCGGCGCGACGAGCGCGGGCGCTGCCGCGGCGCCCGACGCGCAGGACCCTCCGGCCACGAACGGCTGGCTCTTCAAGGGCGGGACGCGGGCGATGGTGGCGGCCCTGGGTGAGACGTTCATCCCCCGGCTCGCCGCGTACCCGGGGCCCGACCCTTCTCGTGAACGGCGAGGACGACCTCCTCTTCCGGACGCGGTGAGGATGCCTTCCTCGCGGCCGCACGCGACGGCCGCCTCGAGGTGATCCCCGGCTGCGGCCACCTCGTGAGCGAGGATCAGCCGGCCGCCTTCAACGCGGCGGTCCGCCGCTTCGCGACCGGGGTGTACGCGCCGGACGGGGTGTCCCGGCCCGCCTGATCGGCCCGGCGCGACGGTGCGTGGGACCGCCATCTGCCGCGCGCTGAGCCGCTCGGACATGGAAGCGCCCGGGCGCGGCGCGGCCACACCCGGGCGTGAGAGCAGTCGGATCAGCCGTTCGTTCCGCTGCCCGAGGGAGCGGTCGACGGGGCCGCCGAGTCGTCCGGGTCGCCGGGGAAGCCCCAGCCAGGTCCGCCGCCGCGCATGCCGCCGCGGCCGAAGCCGTCGCCGTGCATGGGGCCGGCTCCGAAGCCGTCTCCGGGCCGCCGAACTGGCCGGCCGCGTGCGACCGCACGATCGTCGCGGTGAGCGAGCCGTCCGCGTTGCGGCGTGCCCGCCGCCATGACGATGTCGCCGACCTTCACGTCGGCCAGGGTCGGCGACGTGACCCCGCCGACCTGGTAGGTCGTCGAGGAGCTCACCTTGACCACGACGGTGGAGCCGTCGCGCGTGGTGAGCGTCAGCGAGCTCGAGCCCTTCTCCTTCACCGTCCCGGCGGACCTCGCCGGGGCGACCTCGACGGAGCGTGGCCGTGAGGGTGCCGTCGGTCGCCAGCGTGCCGCGGGCGACGATCCGGGCGCCGGCCACGACGGCGTCCTTCGTCGGCGCCTGGCCCGCCAGCTCGGTACGTGGTCGAGCTGGTGAGGACGACCTTCGAGGTGGTGCCGTCGCGCCGCGTGACCGTGACCGTGGATCCGGAGACCGAGGCGACCGTGCCGGCGACGGTCGGCTGGATCACCATGATCGCGGTCGTCGAGTACGTGCCGTCGTCGTTGCGGGTCTCGCGGAAGACGATGCGTGTCGCCGACCTCGAGGTCGGAGACGGCCACCGTCTCCCCGTCCTTCGTCACGGTGGCGCCGGTCGCGTCGATCGTCCGGGTCCAGCCGTTCTCGGTCTCGAGGGCCGAGCTTGCGCGCCGTCGATGGCGGTGATCGTGATGGCGTTGCCCATGCGCGCCGCGCATCCACCCCCGCCCGACGTGCTCGGGGCGGACGCTGGAGGCGCCGTCGGGCGCTGTCCACACGGAGACGCGACCGATCGGCGCCGCGCGGGGCGATGAGCCGTCGGTCACCGCCGCCGGCGCCGAGTCGTTGCTGAGTGCCGCCGCCGCTGGCGACGAAGGCGATCGCGAGGGCGCCGATGGCGATGGCGCCCGCGAGGGCAGCGAGGCCGATCGTCCGGGTCCGCGGGCCGCGCGTGGCCCGGGTGGCGCCGTCCGCGGGCTGGGCGTTCGGGGCGAATCGGTCGGCGGCCTCGACGTTCGGGACGAGGTCTGCCGCCGCGGGGATCTCCTGGGTCGGAGTCGATTCCTGCACGTGGTGTCTCCTGGAGCCTCCGGTGGGACGATACGGCGTCCGGGGCGCGGAGGATCGCCCGGACGGTGCCATGTATCGCACCTCCACCTGAAGGCGTCCTGAATCGGCGCGACCCCGATCCGGCGTCGCCCGCTGGTCCGCTCGGCGCCCGCCCACCTCGAGTGGGCCGTGTGTGTTTCAGGCACGTTTCAGGAATTCCGCGTACAACAGTGGCCGTGACGGCGCATCTCGTCGCCCGCTCGGAGTGACCGATGACGCTCGAAGCGAACCCGCGTCCGACCCGGGATGCGACCCAGAGTGCCCCGCGCGGCGCCGCGACCCGCCTCGTGCTCGTGGTCGGCCGTCCTGTCGGCGACACTGGCGAGCGGCGCGACAGCCGCGCTCCTCCTCGGCGCGGCCCCGGCGGCCGGCCCGGCGCCCGGCGCCCCCGTCGCCACCGCGTCCGCGACAGCCGCCTTCGGGATGACGGTCACGAATGTCGACGCCTCCGACGCGGTCGGCCGCCGTGGCCGCCGCGGCCGAGCCCTCGGTCGTCACGATCGCGGCGACGAGTGGCGGGCGGAACGCGAACGCGGGCGGCTCGGGGATCGTCGTCTCGGCCGACGGGCTGATCCTGACGCACCACCATCGTGGCCCCGTCCGACACGACCTACGACGATCCTCCTCGCCGACCAGCACGAGACGACGGCCCGCGTCGTCGCCGCGGACGAGGCCCACGGACTCGTCCTGCTCCGCGCCGAGGCGACCGGGCTGACGCCCGCCACGATCGGGGGCGACGGAGCCCTGACCGTCGGCCAGCTCGTCGTCGCCGTCGGGAGCCCGCTCGGCGAGTTCACCGACACCGTCACCGCGGGGATCGTCTCCGGGCTCGACCGGACGATCGACCTGCGGGACCCGTCGACCGGGTCGACGGGTCGCTCTCGACGGCCTCGTCCAGACCGACGCGGCCATCAACGCGGGCAGCAGCGGCGGTCCGCTCCTCGACGCCGCCGGCACCGTGGTCGGCGTCATCGTCACCTCCGCCGGAGACGGCGAGGGGATCGGCTTCGCGATCCCGATCGGGGTGGCGCGGGACGCTCCTGGCCGGAGCCCGGGCGTGACAGCCGGGCTCGGCGGCCGGGCGTAGCGCCGTGCACCTGCTCCTCGTCGAGGACGACCCGCGCCTCGTCCGCCTCCTGACCCGCCTCCTGACGCAGGACCGCCACGTCGTCGACAGCGCGACGACCGCCGCCGAAGGGCTGGAGCTCGCGACCGAGGCCGAGCTCGACGCGGTCATCCTCGACATCGGCCTCCCCGACGGCTCCGGCTTCGATGTCGCCCGTCGGCTGCGGGCGCGCGGGCTCGGCGGTCCCGATCCTCATGCTGACCGCCCGCGATGCCGTGACCGCCCGCGTGGAAGGCCTCGATGCCGGTGCCGACGACTACCTCGTGAAGCCGTTCGCCTACGAGGAGCTGCTCGCCCGTCTTCGGGCGCTTGGCCGCCGCCCACCGCCCCGCCGCGGGATCACCCTGAAGGCCGGCCCGATCGTCCTCGACGAGACCGACCGCCGCGTGACCGTGGGACAGCGGGCTGTGGACCTGAGCCAGCGCGAGTACGCGATCCTGGAATGCCTCCTCCGCCGCCCGGGCCAGGTCCTGTCGCGCGACCAGCTCCTCGACCAGGCGTGGCCGTACGGGGCCGCGCTGACGCCGAACACCGTCGAGGCGTACATCCACCTGCTGCGCACGAAGCTCGGCGCCGACGGCGGGGCGTGGATCGAGACGGTCCGCGGCGTGGGATACCGGATTCGTGCTCGCTGACCCGCTGGCCCCGGCGTCCACGGCCCGCGGCGGCGAGGTTGCGGGGGACGATGCCGCGCTCCTGCGGCGGACGCGGCGCCGCCTCATCGCCTGGAGCGGCGGGCTGACCCTGCTCATCCTCCTCGCGCTCGGAGCGCTCGTCTACGGCGCGGTCGCGAACGAGCTCGAGAACCGCGGCACCGCGGTGCTGGAGCGGCGAGCCGAGGAGGTGTCGCGGATCATCGGGCGACGCGGTCCCCTTCCCGATCGCGCGCCGTTCGGATCTGACCTTCGGCGGCGAGCAGTCGGGGACGCTCACCCTCGCGATCGCGCCCGACGGCTCGGTCCTCGGCCGCCTCGACGAGATCGCGGGGCTCCCCGTCGACTCCTCCGTGGAGGCGGCCCGCCTTGGCGGCGCGGACGTCCGCGAGTCGGTGATCGGCGAGACGCCGATCCGCGTCTACTCGTTGGCCGTCCAGCGCGTGCGATGGCCAGTACGTCGTCCAGGTGATCGGCGAGCGGATCTCCGAGCAGCGCCTCCTCGCGGCGCTCCTGTGGGTCCTTGTCATCGGCGGCCTGGCCGCCCTCGGGCTGGCCATCGTCGCCGGCTGGGTCTACGCCGGGCGGGCACTCGTCCCGATCCGTGCGGCCATCGACCGGCGCGACGGAGCCCTGCGCCGCCAGCGTGAGTTCGCCGCCAACGCGAGCCACGAGCTGCGGACGCCCCTCACGGTGATCCGGGCCAGCGTGACCGACCTGCGCCGCAACCCGGCCGAGCCGGTCGGCGCGGTGGGGTCGGCCATCGATGACATCGATGCGGAGACGACCCACCTGGCGGCACTCGTCGACGATCTCCTGCTGCTCGCCCGGACCGACGCCGGCACGTTGGAGCTGGAGCACGTGCCCGTGGATCTCGCCGACGTCGCCGGTCGAGGCTTCGGGCTCGCTGACGGCGGTGGCCGCTGAGCGCGGCGTGGCGCTGGTCGTCGACCCCCTGCCCGCCGTCGTCGTGGGCGATCCGCTGCGCCTGCGGCAGCTGGTGACGATCCTCGTCGACAACGCCGTCGCCCATACGCCCGCGGGTGGCTCCGTGACCGTGCGCGTGCGGGCGGAGGGCGACACGGCGGTGCTGGCCGTCGAGGACAGCGGGCCCGGGATCCGGCCGGAGGACCTGCCGCACGTCTTCGAACGCTTCTGGCGTGCCGACGACGCGCCGAGCGGAGGGCACGGGCCTGGGCCTGGCCATCGCCGCCTGGATCGTGGAGCGCCACGGCGGCCGGATCGCAGCCGCCAACCGCACCGAGGGTGGCGCCCGCTTCGAGGCGCGGATCCCGCTCCAGGGGTAGAGGGCCGCGCGCCGGATGGCGCGCCCGCGCCATCCGTTCCACAATGCGGCCTTCGGGGGGGGCCGGTCCGTCGGGGGACGGGCCGGAGGAGGCCTCCCGATTCACGGAGGCTCGAGCCATGGCGCCGCTGCCCAGCCCCATCACTCTCTCGCTGCCGTCGCTCCGCGCGGCCGTCGATGGCACCGTCATCGTGCCCGGCGATCCCGAGTACGACACCGCCCGCGCGGTGGCGACCGGCGGGATCGATCGCCACCCGGCCGTCATCGTGCGCGTCGCCAACGCAGCCGACGTCGCCCGCGTCATCGAGTTCGCCCGCGAGACCGGCCTCGAGCTCGCCGTGCGGAGCGGCGGGCACAGCGGTGCCGGCCACGGGACGACCGAGGGCGGGATCGTGCTGGACCTCTCGGCCATGAAGAGGATCGAGGTCGACCTCGACGGCCGCACCGCCTGGGCGGAGGCGGGCCTGACCGCCGGCGAGCTCACGGTCGCGCTCCACGCCGACGGCGTGGCGGTGGGGTTCGGCGACACGGCATCGGTGGGGATCGGGGGGATCACCACGGGCGGCGGGATCGGCTACCTCGTCCGCAAGCACGGCCTGACCATCGACTCGCTGCTGGCGGCGGACGTGGTCACGGCCGCCGGCGAGCTGGTGCGCGCCGACGCCGAATCCCACCCGGACCTCTTCTGGGCGATCCGCGGCGGCGGCGGCAACTTCGGGGTGGTGACGCGCTTCCTGTTCCGGCTGCACGAGGTCGGCACGATCACCGGCGGGATGCTGGTCCTGCCGGCCACCGCGGAGACGATCGCCGGCTTCGTCGCGGCGGCCGAGGCCGCCCCGGACGAGCTGTCGACGATCGCGAACGTGATGCCGGCCCCGCCGATGCCGTTCCTGGCGCCGGAGCACCACGGGAAGCTGATCGTGATGGGCCTGCTGGCGCACGTCGGGGACCTCGATGCGGGCCAGCGGGCCGTGGCCCCCTTCCGCGCGCTCGCGACGCCGCTCGCGGACCTGGTCCGGCCGATGGGCTACCCGGAGCTCTACCCGCCCGAGGACCCGGACTACCACCCGCTGGCCGTTGCCAAGGGGCTCTTCACGACCCGGATCGGCCTGGCCGAGTCGGCCGCGATCCTGGCCGCCCTCGAAGCGTCGGACGCGCCGATGCGGGTCGCCCAGCTCCGCGTCCTCGGCGGAGCGATGGCTCGCGTCCCTGCCGACGCCACCGCGTTCGCGCACCGTGTCGAGCCGGATCCTGGCCGTCGTCGCGGCCTTCCATGACGGCACGCCCGAGGACAGGGCGCGCCGGACGGCGTGGGCGGACGACCTCGTGGCCGCGCTCCGCCAGGACGACGTCGGCGCCTACGTCGGCTTCCTCGCCGACGAGGGCGAAGCGCGCGTGCGCGACGCCTATCCCGGGGCGACGTGGAACCGGCTCGTGGCCGTCAAGCGCCGCTACGACCCGTCGAACCTCTTCCGGCTGAACCAGAACGTGCCACCGGCCGGCGACGTGAGCTGAGTCACGCAGGGTGGCCGCCCGCCTGCCACCACACCCCAGGCACGAGAGGAGCGCCGTCTCGGCTGGCGGAAGGAAGTGGCTCCGGCGGTAGGATTCGAACCTACGACCAAGCGATTAACAGTCGCCCGCTCTACCACTGAGCTACGCCGGAACGTTGGCGCCCGCCGCGGTGGGGCGAGGCGCACCGGGCGGCCAAGGCCGCGCCGGGCGGAAGGATAGCACGAGGGCACGGGGGCTCGCCGCCGAACAGCTCGTCGCCGGCGACCCCGGCCGAGGCCGGCCCCGATGCGATACTCGGACCATGAGCCTCATCTCGGCGGCCGACCTGGCGGCCCTCCTCGACGACCCGAGCCTGCGGATCGCCGACGTGCGCTGGTCGCTCGCGGCGCCTGCCGCGGGCCGGACGGCCTACGCCGAGGCACATCTCCCGGGCGCCGTCTTCGTGGACCTCGACACCGTCCTCGCCGCGCCGGCCGGTCCGGGACGTCATCCCCTCCCCGACCCGGCCGCGTTCGCCGCTGCCCTCGGCGCCCTCGGGATCGGCCGCGAGCACCGGGTCGTGGCCTACGACGATGCCGGTGGCACGGTCGCGGCCCGGCTCTGGTGGATGCTCGACGTCCTGGGCCACGAGCGCGCAGCCGTGCTGGACGGCGGGATCGGGGCCTGGCGCGACGCAGGGCTGCCGCTGACCGCCGACGTCCGGACCTTCGACGCGGCCGCCCCCATCGCCGACCTCCCGAGCACCTGGCCGCGCACGATCCCGCGCGAGAACCTGGAGCCGCGTCTCGGCTCGCTCACCCTCCTCGACGGGCGGGCGTCGGAGCGGTACCGAGGCGAGATCGAGCCGATCGACCCGATCGCCGGTCACATTCCCACGGCGGTGAACGCTCCGACATCGACGTTTCTCGGGGCGGACGGCCGGTTCCTGCCGTCCGAGGCGCTGGCGGTGCGCTTCGCGGCGCTGGGCGCAGCGCGCGCCGGGGCGGCCGCTGGCGGGGCCGGTGGTGACGCAGGCTCGGCCCCTGGCGATCGACCCGTCGTCGTCTCCTGCGGCAGCGGCGTCAACGCCTGCCAGCTCGCCCTGGCGATGCGCGCCGCGGGCCTGCCCGATCCCCTCCTCTACCCCGGGTCATATTCGGACTGGTGCCGCGCCGGGATGCCGATCGCGACGGGCGATGCCCCCGGCTCGATGCCAGCCGAGTAGCGACGCCCCCGCGGCCAGGCTCGTGCCGGTCCCATCAGCGGTCCGTGCTGAAGCTGCTCACGCGTGACCGGGCGGGCCGCGGTCACCCCGAATCATCCCGCGCGGGCGCGCTCCAGCTCCGCGATGTCGAACTTCTTCATGCGGAGCATCGCCTCGGTGACCCGGGCGACCTGTCCCGGCTCGGGGTCTGCGAGCAGCTCGTGGAGCCTGGTCGGCACGACCTGCCATGAAAGCCCATAGCGGTCCTTCAGCCAGCCGCACTGCTGCGCCGCCGGGTCGCCGCCCTCGGAGAGTCGGTCCCAGAAGTAGTCGACCTCGGCCTGGTCGGCGCAGCTGACCTGGAATGAGATCGCCTCTGTGAAGCGGAAGAGGGGCCTGCCGTTGAGCGCCACGAACGGCTGCCCCGCGAGCCTGAAACTCGACGGTCATCACCGAGCCGGGCTCCCCGCCTGTCACGTCCTGGCCGGCGTCCCCATAGCGGGTGACGCCGGTGATCCGGGCGTCCGGGAAGATCGACACGTAGAAGGTCGCAGCCTCCTCGGCCTCGTGGGAGAACCAGAGGAAGGGCGTGATCCTGTCGCTGGATGCGGCGAGCTTGGGCATCGGTCGGCTCCTGCGTGGGGTCAGAGGCTCGCGGCCGGGCGGGCGCGCGGGTGCGGACCGGTCGCCGCTCAGAACATCGTGGCGCACCAGGGCGTGCGGTCGGACGCGAAGAGTGCGTCCGCGCGTCGAAGGGCGCCCGCGGTCAGCTCCGCCACGCGCCCTGCCCGCGCGAGGTCCGAGAGCCGGAACGCGCCGAGATAGGCCGCGGCCAGGTCGGCCACGTCGAGGGCCAGCTCGGCCGGCGCGTCGGTCGGTACGGCCGTGACGACCGCGCTCCCCGCGTCACCGATCGCGGTGAGCTGCCAGCGCCCGGCGTTCCACGGGCAGAAGGCGTCGGCAACCTCGAGCACCAGCGTCCCGGCTGCCCCGTAGCGGCGCGCCGCGAGCGCGGCCGGCAGGTCGACCAGGCGCACCCAGAGCCCATCGCTCGTCGTCAGCCCGAGGGCGCGCGGGTCGGCCAGCTCGAGGAGGAGCGCAGGCGGCACCGGCACACGGCCCGCCTTCGTGGAGCGCATGAGATCGACGCTGAAGAGAAAGCTCCAGACGGCGCGCTCGGCGCGCGGCGTGAGCGCCATCGCCTCGACCACCAGCAGCTGGCCCTTCGGCCCGCGCTCGTCCCATTCGCCTTTCGTTCGATAGATGGCGTATCCCTCGGCCGCCCCGTCCACCTCGTAGAGGTAGCGGTACTTGGGACCGGCGCCGTGGCGCATGTACTCGGCGTCGTGCAGGATCCCCCAGCGCCACCATTCCGCCGTGCGGTTCAGCGCACCCGGCGTGGCGACGCGCATCTGATCGTAGATCGGGGGGAAGGTCGTCAGCGCCTCGGCCGCATCCACGAGCCGCATCCGCCCCTCGGACTCCCACGGCCGGAGCCACGCCGTGCGGCCGCGGTCGATCTCGAACGAGCCGTTGAGGGCCCCCAGGCCGTAGCCGAAACGCTGGTAGATCGCGGCCTCCGAGGCCCACAGGATGGCAACGGGCTCGCCCCGACCGCGCACGTCGTCGAGCTGGTGGCGCATGAGGGCCCGCAGCACGCCCTGGCGCCGGTGGCCGGGCTCCACGCCGACACCGGTGACGCCCGCCGCGCCCACCTCGCCGCCGGGGACGGTGAGGCGAAACGTGTAGGCCGCAGCAGCCCCGATCGACGCCTCGCCGTCGAACGCGGCGATCACGCGATCCGGCTCGATGGTTCGGCGCCAGTCCTCGAGCTCAGCTTCGGTGAACTCATCGCCGAAGGCGACGGTGACAGGGCGTCAGGAAGGCGCGGACGTTGTCCGCGGTGGCCGTGCGGATCGGGTAGCGGAGTGTCTCGTCCATACCGCGCATGGTGCCACTCCGGGGCGGGCGCCGGGAGCCCGGAGCCGGTCGGGACGTTCGGCCCCGACTGATCGGGACCCGGCACCCTCACGCGGGTGCCCGCGCTGGGCCATCCTAGGGGCATGAGTCCGACTCCCACCGATGTCGCCGCACGCGCCTGGACCCGCAGCGCGGTCGATGTTGCGACCGCGCTGGGCACCGACCCGGTCCGCGGCCTGACCGCCGACGAAGCAGCCGCGCGCCTCGCCCAGTACGGACGCAACGAGCTGGTCGAGAAGGACAAGCGGCCGACATGGCGCCTGCTGCTCGAGCAGTTCACCAACGCGATGATCATCGTCCTGCTCGTCGCGGCCGTCATCACCGCCCTTCTCGGCGACCTCAAGGACACCGCCGTCATCCTGGCCATCGTCGTCCTGAACGGGGTCGTCGGGTTCGTCCAGGAGTACCGGGCCGAGCAGGCCATCGACGCCCTCAAGGCGATGTCGAGCCCGACCGCGCGGGTCGTTCGCGACGGCGAGACGCTGCTCGTCCCGGCCCCGGAGCTGGTCCCGGGCGATCTCGTGCGGCTTGACGCGGGCGACATCGTGACCGCGGACCTGCGCCTCAGCGAGGCCCGGACGCTGCGCATCAACGAGGCCGCCCTGACCGGCGAGTCCGAGCCTGCCGAGAAGGGCTCGGAGCCGCTTCCCGACGTGCCCGAGGGTGTCCTGGCCGACCAGCGCAACATCGCGTTCAACGGCACAGCGGTGGTCTACGGGCGGGGCGCCGGCCTGGTGCTGGCCACCGGCATGTCGACCGCACTGGGCCGGGTCGCCGAGCTGCTCCAGGAGCACGCCGGAGGGCAGACGCCACTCCAGCACCGGCTCGCGACACTGGGCAAGGCACTGGCCGTTCTCGCACTGGTCGTCTGTTCCCTGGTCTTCGCCGCCGGTGTCGCCCGCGGGGAATCGCCGGAGGACATGTTCCTGGTCGCAGTGAGCCTGGCCGTGGCGGCCATCCCGGAAGGGCTCCCGGCGGTCGTGACGGTCGCCCTCGCCCTCGGCGCCCGCCGCATGGCGCGCCGCAACGCCCTCGTCCGCAAGCTCCCCGCGGTCGAGACGCTGGGATCGGTGACGGTCATCTGCTCGGACAAGACGGGCACGCTGACCGAGAACCGGATGCTCGTGGAGCGGGCATGGACGCCGGTGGGGGCTGTGCGGGTGACCGGAGATGGGTACGCCCCCGGCGGCACGTTCGAGGCCGAGGCTGGAGCTGATGCCTCGGCCGACGCCGGCGTGGACGCCCCGGTCAGCGCTGGCGCGACTGCTCCGGTCGATGCCGTCGCCCTCGACCGCGACCTGGACCGCATCGCGACGATCGCCGCTGCCTGCAACGACGCGACCCTTCGCGCCCCCGACCACGCGGGCGACTCCTGGTCGATCACCGGAGATCCGACCGAAGGGGCCCTCCTCGCGTTCGCCGGCAAGCGCGGTGTCTTCGCCTCCGACCTCCTCGCCGAACAGCCTCGCGTGGAGGAGCTCACCTTCGACGCCGCCCGCCGCCGGATGACCACGCTGCACCGCCACGGGGACCGGATCTGGGTCGCCTCCAAGGGGGCGCTCGAGGCCATCGCCCCGCTGCTCGATCCCGCCGACCGCCTCCTCCTGGCTGCCGCCGAGGCGGCTGCCCTGCAATTCGCCGGTGACGGCTACCGCGTGCTGGCCCTCGCCGACCGCGAGCTGCCCGCCATCCCGGAGATCCCCGAGCAGGCCGAGTCGAACCTGCGCCTCGCCGGGCTCGTCGCGATGGCCGATCCTCCCCGCCCGGCGTCGGCCGCGTCCATCGCCGCGTGCCGGGGCGCCGGCATCACGCCGATCATGATCACCGGCGACCACCCGCTCACCGGCACGGCGATCGCCCGCCGGATCGGGATCCTGGAGCCGGGTGGCGAGACCCTCACCGGCGCCGAGCTGGACGGGCTCGACGACGCGGCGTTCGAGGCCCGGGTCGAGCGCGTCGCTGTCTACGCGCGGATGAACCCGGAGCAGAAGCTGCGCATCGTCGAGGCGTGGCGTGGGCGTCGGGCGGTCGTCGCGATGACGGGCGACGGGGTCAACGATGCGCCGGCGCTGCGCCTGGCGGACATCGGGGTGGCGATGGGGATCACCGGCACGGAGGTGAGCAAGGAAGCGGCGGACATGGTCCTCGCCGACGACGACTTCGCCACGATCGTCCACGCGGTCGAGGAGGGGCGCCGGATCTACGACAACATCCGGCGCTTCGTCCGCTACCTGCTCACGACGAACTCGGCCGAGGTCTGGGTCATGTTCCTGGCCCCGTTCCTGGGCCTGCCGATCCCGCTCCTGGCCGTCCAGATCCTGTGGATCAACCTCGTCACCGACGGGCTCCCGGCCCTCGCGCTCGGCGTGGAGCCGGTCGAGCCCGACGCCATGCGCCGGGGCCCGCGACCGACGGGCGAGTCGATCCTGGGCGCCGGCCTCTGGCAGCACGCGCTCTGGGTCGGGCTGCTCATGGCGGCGGTCGTGCTCGGGATCCAGGGCGCGGCGATCGATGCGGGCTGGCACTGGCAGACGATGGTCTTCACGACGCTCTCGCTGCTCCAGCTGGGCCACGCACTCGCGGTCCGATCGGAGCGAATGAGCACGTTCCGCCTCGGGCTGCGATCGAACCTCCCGCTCGCCTTCGCGGTGATCGGCACGTTCTTCGTCCAGATCGCCCTGATCTACGTCCCGGCGCTTCAGCCGATCTTCGTCACCGAGGCGCTGGGCGCGCCGGAGCTGGTCGTCGTGCTCATCGCCTCCACGGCGGCCTTTGTCGCCGTGGAGCTCGAGAAGCTGGTCCTTCGTCGCCGGAGTCGGCGCGCGTAGCCTCCGCGGGCGATCACTCCCGCCCGGCCCGGTGCTCCTCGATGAGCCGATCCACCACGTCCGGCTCTGCGAGCGTCGTCAGGTCTCCCATCCCGTCGTACTCCGACGCCGCGACCTTCCGCAGGATCCGCCGCATGATCTTGCCACTCCGTGTCTTGGGCAACCCGGATGCGATGTGGATCACGTCCGGCGCGGCGAAGGCGCCGATCATGTGGCGCACCTGCTCCTTGAGCGCACCATGCAGCTCGTCGTGGTCGGCCGACGCATAGTCGGATGCGAGGAGCACGTAGGCGTAGATCCCCTGCCCCTTGATCGGGTGCGGGAAGCCCACCACCGCGGCCTCGGCGACCGCCTCGTGAGCGACGAGCGCGCTCTCGAGCTCCGCGGTGCCCAGCCGGTGGCCCGACACGTTGAGGACGTCGTCGATGCGGCCCGTGATCCAGTAGTAGCCGTCCTCGTCACGCCGGGCGCCGTCGCCGGTGAAGTAGTGCCCCGGGTACTGGGTGAAGTAGGTCTCCTTGAATCGGTGGTGGTCACCCCACACCGTCCGTGCCTGTCCCGGCCATGGCGTTGCCAGGCACAGGGCTCCGCTCACGTCGTTGCCCTCCAGGATCTTCCCGTCGGCCGTGTCCACGATCAGCGGCTTGACCCCGAAGAACGGCAGGGTGGCCGAACCGGGCTTCGTCGGGGTGACTCCCGGCAGGGGCGTGATGAGGATGCCCCCGGTCTCCGTCTGCCACCAGGTGTCCACGACCGCGCAACGACTCTCACCCACCACGTCGTGATACCAGCGCCAGATCTCGGGGTTGATGGGCTCCCCCACGCTCCCGAGCACCCGAAGCGAGTCGCGACGGTACCGCTTCACCCACTCGTCTCCACCCTGGGCGATGCCGCGGAGGGCGGTCGGCGACGTGTAGAAGATGTTGACGCCGAGGTCGTCCACGATGCGCCAGTAGCGGCCGGGGTCCGGGTAGGTCGGCGTGGACTCGAAGATCACCGTCGTGGCCCCGTTCGCCAGCGGGCCGTAGACGATGTACGTGTGGCCGGTGATCCAGCCCACGTCCGCGGCGCAGAAGTAGATGTCACCCGGGTGATAGTCGAAGACCATCTTGTGGGTGAAGGCCGCGTAGACGAGGTAGCCGCCCGTCGTATGCATGAGACCCTTGGGCTTGCCGGTGCTGCCCGAGGTGTAGAGGATGAAGAGCGGGTCTTCGGCACCCATCCACTCGTTCGTGCAGGTGGAGCGCTGCTTGCGACACTCCTCATCCAGCCAGAAGTCGCGGCCGGCGGTCATGGGAACCTCGTGGTCGGTGCGCCGGGCCACCAGCACGGTCTCCACCAACGACATGCCCTCGACGGCACGGTCCACGGTCTGCTTGAGGGGAATGTGCTTGCCGCCGCGCAGGCCCTCGTTCGCCGTCACGACGATGCGGCAGCGGGCGTCCACGATGCGATCGCGCAGGGCCTCGGAGCTGAACCCTCCGAAGACGACGGTGTGCACCGCCCCGATCCGCGCGCACGCCAGCATGGTGTAGACGAGCTCGGGCATCATGCCCATGTAGATGCAGACCCGGTCGCCGCGCCGGATGCCGTGCGAGTGGAGGACATTCGCCACGCGTCCGACGTTGTGCTTCAGCTCCCGGTAGGTGATGTGCTGGTAGGCGCCCGGCTCGTCCTGGGCCCAGATGATCGCGGTGCGGTCGCCGATGTCCTGGAGGTGCCGGTCGACGCAGTTGAACGACGCGTTGAGGCGGCCCGCGGAGTACCAGGCGAAGTCCACCTCGTCGTAGTCGGCGTCGAAGACCACCTGGAACGGATGGAACCAGCTGATCGTCTTGGCCTGCTCCGACCAGAACCAATCGGGGTTGTCCAGGGAGAGGCGGTAGAGCCGGTCATACTCCTCCCGGCTGCTGAGGTGCGACCGTGCGGCGATGTTGGGCTTGACGGGGAACAGCTCGGACACCGTGCGCCTCCTGGGGTCTTCTCCCGACCGGGGGGAGCCAGATATTGCCCGTGCCCACGCCCCAGCGCAAGGTTCACTCGCCCCCGGACGCCCGCGGGCTGAGCCCTCGCCCGGGCACGTTCCGCGCCCGGGCCGGTCGGAGGACCTCTACTCCAGGTAGTCCTTGAGCTTGCGGCTCCGGGACGGGTGGCGGAGCTTGCGGAGCGCCTTCGCCTCGATCTGGCGGATCCGCTCGCGGGTGACGTTGAACTCGCGCCCGACCTCCTCGAGCGTGCGCGCCCGGCCGTCCTCCAGGCCGAAGCGCAGCTGCAGGACCCGCCGCTCGCGTCCCGTGAGGGAGTCCAGCACCGCCTCCACCTGCTCCTTGAGGAGCTGGTGCGACGCCGCTTCGGCGGGCGCGAGGGCGCCCCGGTCCTCGATGAAGTCGCCGAGGTGGGAGTCCTCCTCCTCGCCGATCGGCGTCTCGAGGCTCACCGGCTCCTGGGAGACCTTCATGATCTCGCGAACCTTCTCGGGGGTGACCACCACCTCCTGGCCCTTGGACATCGCCTCGGCGATCTCCTCCACCGTCGGCTCGCGGCCCAGCTCCTGCAGCAGCTGACGCGACACGCGGATCAGGCGGTTGATCGTCTCGACCATGTGGACCGGGATGCGGATCGTGCGGGCCTGGTCGGCGATCGCGCGGGTGATCGCCTGGCGGATCCACCACGTGGCATAGGTGGAGAACTTGAAGCCCTTCTCGTAGTCGAACTTCTCGACTGCCCGGATCAGGCCGATGTTGCCCTCCTGGATCAAGTCCAGGAACGACATCCCGCGCCCGATGTACTTCTTGGCGATCGAGACGACCAGGCGCAGGTTTGCCGACGTGAGCTGCTCGCGCGCGTCGCGGCCGATCCTGACGATCTCGCCCTTGCGGTCGCGCAGCTTCGTGGTGAGCGGCACCTCCGCGGGGTCGTAGTAGCCCATGTGCCTGAGGAGGTCGGCGTCGTGGCCGCTCTCGATCCAGCGCCCGAGCGCCGGGAAGGCGACGTCGTCGCGGGTCCAGTCGTAGATGGCGCGCAGGCCGACGTTGTCGCGCGAGTCGAGGTCGCCGTTGTGAACGGCGAGATAGGCCCAGTCGAGGAGCGTGACGAACGCGTCGGGGGCCAGCGCTTCGTTGTACGCCGCCAGGAGCTTCTTGGCCTCGCGGAGCAGCACCTTGGTGCCGTCCGACTGGGCCGTCCTGCCCGCCTTGAGGAGGTGGAAGTCCGGGTGCGCGACCAGGAGGTCCGCCGCGCCCTCGTCCGCGATGGCCGCGCTCACCATCCGGTGCGCCTCATCGCCGAGGGGAAGCTGATGCTGCGGCTTGAGCGTCCGGGTCTTGCGCTCGGTCTCGTGCAGGGTCCACTCGTGGAGGCTGACGATCGCCTTTGCCGGCGCCTCGACCATCCACTCTCCGAGCTCGATCGCCTTGGCCAGGACGACCTCTTCCTCGGCGGTCAGGAGGGCGACCTTCCCGATCTCCTTGAGGTACATCCGGACCGGGTCGTCGATCCCGATCATGTCGGCCGAGAGCGCCTCGAGCTCCTCGGGGGTGGGCTCCTCCAGGGTCTTCGCGTCGAGCTTGGCAGGGGCGTCTGCCGGGACCACCGCGTCGGACGCGTCGGCCACGAGGCCCGGAACGATCACCGTGGCGAGATCGGCCGGGTCATCGCCCAGCTCCACGTCCTCGCCGGCCAGCTCCGCCGGGCCCGGCTCGGCGTCCAGCGGCACGCCATCGGCGTCGACAGCCAGGCTGCCCGCCAGCGAGACGGCGGGGTCGGCATCAGGGTCGAACCCGGCGAGGCCGGCGATGGGCTCAGCGTCGGGAACCGCAGCGGCGCGCGAGGCGGCCGAGACCGCCTTCACCTCGGCCGCGGCGGCGCGGCGTCGACGAGGCGTCGCGGCGAGCACGGCGTCGACGAGCGCTGCGTCGGCAGGGTCGGTGGTAGTCATCGTCGTCCTCCAGCTGGGCGCGCCATCGGCTTCGACAGCAGGCTGGCCTGCTCGAGGCGCCGATCGATCGCACGTCGGTTCTCGTTGTGGTGGGAGATCTCGGTCATGAGCCGGTCGATGGCCGCGCGGTCGCCGTCGCGCTCAGCTTCGGCGAGCTCGGCGCGGGTGAAGCGGTCGCGGTCCTCCAGGCGGTCGAGCTCGAGGCGCAGGAGGCACTGCTCGATGCCCTGCTCCGCCAGCCCGGCGTCCGTCCGGCCGCTCACGCTCGCGCCCGACGCGCCGGCCGCAGCCGAGACGCTCGTGCCGCCGAGGAGCGCGGCCATGAGAGCCTGCGTCTCGGGGTCCAGGCGGGCGTAGACGGCCTCCGACGTGTACGGGCCCGCCTCGCGCACGGCCAGCACGGCCGACCAGAGCTCGCGGGCGGGGGTCGAGGGCAGATCCGAGGCCGGCAGGCGCTCGACGAACTCGGCCTGGAGCTCGGGGGCGAGGAGAAGGAAGCGGAGGAGCTCGCGCTCGACCGCGGTGATCGCGCGCAGGATGGCCTTCGGGTCGAAGGCGTCGGGCGAGGACATGACGGAATCAGCCGACATCCGCCCGCCGTCGCGGACGCCGCCGTCGCGCCGCGCCGCCGCCGTGCCCCGGGCCGCCCCGGCCGCCGTCGGGCGCGCGGTGGAGCGCCTCGAGCAGCACCCGCTCCTCCACCCCGGAGACCTGGCGGAGCGTCTGGAGATAGCCGTCGCGCAGCACCGGGTTGCGGACGGTCCGGAGCGTGGGGAGGATCGCGTCGATGAAGCGGGCGCGTCCACCGGTCGTGCGCAGGTCGGCCCCGCGGGCATGGAACTCGATCAGGTACTCCACGATCGGCAGGGCGGTCCGGATCGCCTCGCGCCAGGCGTCGGGGCTCTCGCGGATCGTCTCGTCCGGATCCTTGCCCTCCGGGAGCCGGGCGACGCGCACCTCGTCGAGCTCGACGTCGGCGTCACCGGCGGCCAGCTGCCGGGTGAGCGCCTCGAGCGACGTCACGCCCAGGGTGCCGGCCTTCTCGCCGGCGGGATCCACGTCGTAGGCGAGGACGATCTTCTTCGCCGCGTAGCGGATGAGCAGGGCGACCTGGCCCGGCGTCAGGGCCGTCCCCAGGCTCGCCACGACGTTCGTGAAGCCGGCCTGGTGGGCCATCAGGGCGTCGGTGTAGCCCTCGACGATGACCGCGGTGCCGGCCTTGCGGATCTGGGCCTTCGCCCGGTCGAGCAGGTAGAGCGTGCGGCTCTTGTCGAAGAGCGGGGTGGCCGGCGAGTTGAGGTACTTGGGGCCCTCGGGGTCGGCGCCGTCGGCCCCCTTCAGGACGCGGCCGCCCAGGCCCGTGGCGTTGCCGGTGGCGTCGCGGATCGGGAAGACGACCCGCGCCCGGAACCGGTCGTAGGCGCCGTGGCCGCCCTTGCGCGGCGTGGCCAGGCCCGCCTCGACCAGGTCGGCCAGGCCGATCTGGCGGCGCTTCTCCAGGGTCCGGCCCAGGGCGTCCCAGTCGGGCGGCGCCCAGCCCAGGTTCGCCCATTCGATCGTCTCGTCGGTGAAGCCGCGCTCGCGCAGGTAGGCGAGGGCGCGCTCGCCGGTGGGCGACTTCGTCAGGACGGCCTGGTAGAACGAGATGGCCGACTCGAGGACATCCTGGAGATGCCGGCGGCGGGCGTCCTCGCGTGAGGTCCGCTCGTCGATCTCGACGCCGGCGCGGCTGGCCAGGATCTTGAGCGCCTCGGGGAAGGTCAGGCCGTCGCGGCGCATGACGAAGCTGAAGACGTCGCCACCCTCGCCGCAGCCGAAGCAGTGCCAGCTCTCGCGCCCGGGCGTGACGATGAAGCTGGGCGTCTTCTCGCCGTGGAAGGGGCAGAGGCCCTTGTAGGTGGTCCCCGCCTTCTTGAGCGCGACCGTCTCCCCGACCACGTCGAGGACGGTCAGCTTGCTCTTCACTTCGGCTGCGACGCCGACGGCCAAACGTGGTTCTCCTGCGGGGCTGGTGTCTGGGCCATGGTGGTTGCGTCGCCGTTCCGTGGCGCGTCCGGCGGGCGCGCGCGGCGACCCGCACCGTGTTCCTGGTTTCCCCCGTCCGACGGCGCCCGCTCCTCTGTGCCATCGCGGCGCTGGACATGCGTACGGGCGTGTCAAGTCTTGACACGCCGGTTCAGGCAGATGATGCGCCGCGAACGGGTCGCTTGTCAACCCACTTGTCAATACTGGGTGGGGGTATCGGCAACGTACGATCCGGACCGCGCTGCGTGGGGGTGGGATGTGGCCGATCGCGCGGCGACGCCCGGCTTGAAGCTGCCGTCTGCTGCCGAGCTCAGCCGGGTGGGTCGAGGAGGCCGTACAGCAGGTGATTGTTGATGGATCTGGACGACTTGACGATGCTCTTCGTCGTCGCCGCATAGAGCGCCTCGCGCACGGCGGCCGGTGCGGCTGTCGGGCGCGCCTGAAGGTAGAGGGCGGCGACACCCACCGTGTGCGGCGTCGCCATGGACGTGCCGTTCATGGTCGCGACGGCCGTGTCGCTCCAGTCGTACGCTGAGGTGATCGAGGCCCCAGGGGCGAACCAGTCGACGCAGGGGCCGTAGTTGGAGAATGTGGCCTTCTGATCCTTGCTCGTGGTGGCGCCCATGGTCATCGCCTCGGCGACGCGACCCGGCGAGAAGCCGCAGGCGTCAACCGCCCTGAAGTCGTTGTCGGTCCCGTTCCCGGCTGCGATGACCACACTGATGCCATCGTCGATGACATGCTGCACGGCATCATCGAGGGCCTGGTTGACCGGCCCGCTGAAGCTCATGTTGGCGACCGCCGCCGTGCCCGGAAGGTGGTCGACGATCATCCACTCGAGCCCCGCGATGATCTCGTCGTCCGGGGTTTCGCCGATGCAGGGGAAGACCCGCACTGAAACGAGCGTGACGCCCTTGGCCACGCCGTACGTCTTCCCGCCGATGGTCCCGGCCACATGCGTCCCGTGGCCGTTGCACTCATCGCCAAGGTCGGGGCGGAAGTTGTACCCGGTGGAAGCGCGACCTTCGAACTCAGTGTGCGACAGCAGGATGCCCGTGTCGACCACGTAGGCCGTGACGCCGGCGCCGGTCGCCGCATAGTGGTACAGCCCGTCGAGGGTCCTTGAACGCTGGTCGATCCTGTCGAGCCCCCAGGTGGCGCCGGTCTGGACGTCTGTTACCGTCGCCACGGAGTCCTGTGCGATGTATGCCACGTTCGGATTGTGGAGTAGCGCCTGCCGAGCCTGCGCGGGCAGCGTGGCCGCGAACCCCTTCAGGGCATGACGGTACACGTGGTCAGCCGCGAACCCGTGTTCCCGGGCCAGTTGGGCTGTCGCCTCTGCCGGATCCGAGACGCTGTCGCGGAACACGACGACCACTGCCTCCGACGCGGATGGGAGCGCCGCGACCGTGGGCGGGGCGATGCCGCCGACGAGCATGATGGTTGCGGCCGCGAGGGCAAACACGCCTCGCGAGGTGGGGTGGACCAAGGGCACCGGAACCTCCTGACACGTCAGGACGGGTCGGTTTCGCCAGTGGCTCGGCGCGATCCCGGCGACCAGAACGCGGACCGTGTGTCAGAGCCTCCCGCCGATCAGTCAGCATGGGCGTCCGCGATCTACAGATCGAGGGCCGAACGTCACGAACCACTCGGATGACGGGGCGGGCGCCAGGGGATTGCCGGCGCTGGCGGCGATGCGTCTGGTCGCCCGGCTCGAGGGCGTGATCACGGACCCGTTCTACGAGGGGAAGTCGATGGCCGGGCTGACTAACCTGATCGCGCGCGGCGAGATCGGGCCCGACCGAACATGCTCTACGCCCACCTCGACGGCCAGCCGGCCCTCAACGGGTACGCCTCGCTCTTCGCCGCGGGCTGACCCGAGGCGCTGACGCCGCGGGCGGCGACATCCTCGAACCCGACAACCCCGTCCTTGACGGCAAGTAGTTGCGCGTGCAACTATGGGCGTCGCGGCACCACGTCCCGCGCCGCGCCCAGCACAGGATCGAACCGCCATGCCCGCCATCACCGTCGACGACATCACCGTCCTGCCCCGGATCCCGGACCCGGACCCGATCGCGACCCGCCAGCGCGCCGTGCGCACGGTGACGAGCGCACCGCGCGGGTTCGAGGGCGAAGGCTTCCCCGTCCGCCGCGCATTCCATGGCGTCGACCTCGCCGACCTCGATCCGTTCGTCCACATGGACCAGATGGGCGAGGTGGAGTACGCCCCGGGCGAGCCGAAGGGCACGCCGTGGCACCCGCACCGCGGGTTCGAGACCGTGACGTACATGATGGACGGCACCTTCGAGCACAGCGACTCGAACGGCGGCGGCGGGGTCATCACGAACGGCGACACGCAGTGGATGACCGCCGGCGCCGGGATCCTCCACATCGAGAAGCCCCCGGAGGCGCTCGTCGTGAGCGGCGGGCTCTTCCACGGCATCCAGCTCTGGGTCAACCTGCCGCGCGACCTCAAGTGGTCCGCCCCGCGCTACCAGGACCTGCGGGCGCGCGAGGTCGCGCTCGTCTCGTCCGCCGACGGCGGCGCGCTCGTCCGGGTCATCGCGGGCGAGGTGGCCGGGCACGCCGGCCCCGGCTCGACCTACACGCCGATGACCCTGGTCCACGCCACCCTGAGCCCGGGCGCCCGGCTCGCTCTTCCGTGGCGACCGGACTACAACGCCCTGCTCTACGTCCTGGCCGGGCATGGCACCGTCGGCGCGGAGCGGCGGCCGGTGGAGACCGGGCAGCTCGCCGTCTTCGGCCCCGGCGACGCGCTGGCGATGGACGCCGCGCCGGTCCAGGAGAGCCGCAGCCCCAACCTCGACGTGCTGATCCTGGGCGGCCGCCCGATCCGCGAGCCGGTCGCCTGGATGGGGCCCTTCGTCATGAACACGCGGGCCGAGGTGATCCAGGCCTTCGAGGACTACCAGGCCGGCCGGCTGGGGAGCATCCCGGCCATCCACAACGCCCCGACGACGCTCGTCGAGTCGCGCGGCACCGCCGATCCCGCGGACCGGGGCGCCTGACCGTCCGCCCGTCCGCCGCGGGCTCCCACACGCATGGTTTGACAGGCATCAAATCGTCTGGCACGATCCGTCGCCATGGACGCAGACCTGCTCCTCACCCTCAAGGCCCTGTCCGACGCATCGCGACTGCGGATCGTCGGCCTGCTCGCGGCGCGGCCGTACACCGTCGAGGAGTTGGCCGCGTCCGTGGAGCTCACGCCGGGAACCGTCGTCCACCACCTGAAGCGGCTGGAGGCAGCCGGCCTCGTCCGGGGCCGGCCAAGCCACCCGTACGTGGAGTACTCGCTGCGGGTGGACCGCCTCCAGGCGCTGGGCCGCCAGCTCGGAGAGTCTCGAGCGGGCGCGAGAGCGGACGGCGACACTCCCCGGGCCCGACGGTGAGGCCCTTCCGGCGTTCGACGCCAAGGTCCTGCGGGCGTTCATCGTCGACGGGCGCCTCGTGGCGATCCCGGCGCAGGAGAAGAAGAAGGAGGTCGTGCTGCGCTACCTGCGGGAGCGCTGCTTCGCCGAGGATCGGCCGTACGCGGAGAAGGAAGTCAACGCCCGGCTGGCCGTCTTCCACCCGGATGTCGCCTCGCTGCGGCGCCACCTCGTGGAGCATGGGCTGGTGACCCGCGACGCGGGGATCTACCGCCGCGCCTGACGCCTCGTCACCCGCCCGACTGCCGCCCTTCCTCCACGATGAGCCGGCAGATCGCCGCCTGCTCGCGAGCATCGTCGAGCGCCCCGTGCGTGTGCGGGAGGTCGACCGGGTAGCGCGCGCGGACATGGTCGCTCGAGGTCTCGGCCCACGTGATGCTCCCTCGCCGAGGTGGCGGCCGAGGTAGAGCGCCTTGAGGTCGAGGGCGCTCATCCCGAAGGGGTTGCGGCGCAGGTGCCGCCACGAGTACTCGGCCACGAACATCCAGTCGAACGGCGCGTTGAAGCCGACGAAGACAGGGCGGGCGCCGGCCGGGACGACGCCTTCCAGCCACGCCGCGAGCCGCTCCATCGCCTCGCCGGGCTCCAGGCCGTCGCGGGCGAGCCGCTCGCGCCCCAGGCGGTGGACGGCCTCGGCCTCGTCGCTCCAGGGCAGCGTCGGGTCGGGGCGCACGAGGAGCTCGATCCCCTCCTCCGGCCGGTCCACGAGGCAGGCGCCGATCGCAAGGAGGCTCCCGGTCCCGGGGGTGGGCCCGGACGTCTCCACGTCCACGCTGATCCAGGTCTCTGCGTCCACGGCCGGTCCTCGACGTGCGATCGCCCGATACTAGACGCCTTCGCGGTCGTTGAGAGATGGGGGTCGACATGAGCGATGGCGGCGAGCGCGCGGCCCTGGACGCGGTGATCGAATCCGCCCGGCATCTCGGCGTGGAGATCGACGAGGCCGAGGCCGCCCAGTGGGTGACCGCCCTCGCAGGCCGAGGAGTCCGGCGTCGGCGACGTCGTCGTCGACGTGGACAGTGGCATCTACGGGCACCGCATCTCGATGCTCGACTTCTCGTCCCGGGACCTGGCCCGCTTCCGCGCGATCGGCGAGATCGTGGGCTTCCCCGACCGGCCGCCCACGGTGCTGACGGCGCTCGCGCTCTCCGGTTCGGCCGCCCAGGGGAAGGTCCAGTCCTATCCCGGCGATTGCGACTACTTCGAGCGGATCCACATCAGCGCGCCCACCCGCGCGGCAGCCTGCGCGATCCTGGCCGATGTCATCCGGGAGAAGGCGCTGGCGACGCGCGTCGGGCCGACGTACCGCCTCTGGGAAGTCAAGTTCGGCAGCTACCCGTTCGACGCAGAGCGCGACGGCCGGCCGGTGCGCGCAGGGAGCCCGATCTCGTGGACGGCCGACGAGGTCGCGGCCGGCCGGATCGCGGTGGTCTCGCGACGGCCAGGCCGAGGCGGTCACCTGGGAGCAGGCCGCCGCCGAGCCCGGCTGGTGCAAGCTGGACTGGATCGTGGCGGACCCGGTGCGCCATGCCCTCGCGAACGCCAGCAACATGCTCGACGTCACGTGGGAGGCGCCCGACGGCACCATCGTCGCCCTCGACGGCTTCGTCGACCCCTACTTCCAGGAGGTCTACCTCGAGGCGGAGTCGCTGCCGCTCTTCACCCGGCTCGTGAGCCAGCTCTCGGCCGATGCGGTCGACGACTACGTGGACCAGCTCGAGCACGAGGTGATCAAGTACACGACGAAGGACCCGAACTACGGCAAGGCGGCCCGGCGGATGTACAACATCTTCCGGCTGACCGGCCGCTACGCCGAGGCGGCGTACCTCCGGGAGCTCTTCGACGAGCCGACGACGGTCCTCTACCAGGTCGCCGCGCAGATCCGCACCCTCGACGAGGCGGATCGGCCGGGCGCGAGCTTCGACTACGACGTCCTGGTCAGGCAGACCGACGACCTCATCATGTCGGCCATCGCCGCCCTCGACGGCCGCTCGGAGGCCGAGATGGTGCGCCACCTCCTCGAAGTCCGCTCGAACCTGCGGGGCCGTCGTGGCTCCGCCGGCCGCAGCGCGGAGGTCGACGAGGTCAAGGTGGAGGCGCTGCGCGCGGTCAACGACTACTTCGAGCGACGGCTCACGGCCGTTCCGGAGATCCGGGCCTACCTGGACGAGCTGGCCGCCCGCCCCTGAGCGCGGATCCGGGCCTGGCCGTCGGCGCGATCTGGCAACGTTTCCCGTACGAGCGCGTGCCGCCGGGACGGGCCGCGGGCTATGCGGGCGCTGCGCTGGTCGCGAGGTCGGCGAAGGTTGCCATGTCAGGCGCCACCAGGTCGGGCTTCGCCGAGGCGGGGGGCGTGGCCCCGCTGCCCGGCCGGTCGTGGCGGCGGTCGATCCAGGCCGTCGTCATGCCCAGCCGCTTCGCCGGCACGTGATCGTGGAACAGGCTCTGGGCGACGTGGAGGATCCGCTCGCGCGGGACGCCGATCCGCTCGAAGGCCACCTCGAAGTTGCGCTCGCTCGGCTTGTAGCTGCCGACCTGCTGGGCGGTGATCACCCAGTCGAAGGTCACCCCCAGCTGACGGTTCGACGCCGCGAACAGGTCGTCGTCGCAGTTCGTGATGACCGCCAGGCGGTACCGGGACGCGAGACGGGCCAGGGCGCCCGGCGAATCCGCGAAGGCCGGCCAGGCGCCGACCGAGCCCCCGAAGGCTGCCACCTCTGGCCCGGTCGGCTCGACCCCGAGCTCCGCGCAGACGCCGCGCAGCGAGCGGGCCAGCACCTCGCGGTAGGGCGCGTACGGCCCGGCCTCGACGGCGGCCTCGTGCCGCGCGTAGCGCTCGAGCAGGTCGTCGTCGTCCACGGCGATGCCGCGCGGCCCCAGCACGGCGCGAAGGCCGGCGGCGATCCCCGCCTCCCAGTCGATGAGGGTCCCGTAGCAGTCGAAGCTCAGGACCTCGAACTGGCCGAGATCAACGGTCTGCATGTCCTTCCTCCTGCGGGCCGACACTCCAGTGCGGCACAGGGTATCGGTCGGGGGCGCCAGGATGCTGCGCCGTCACCCTCCCCGAGCGGCCGCCAGCTCGGCAACCGTCGGCATGCCGGCACGGGCACCGGCACGCGTGGTGGAGAGCCCGGCGACGGCAACGGCCTGCCGGGCGGCAGCATCGAGGCGCAGTCCCGCCGCGAGCCCTGCCGCGAGGGCGCCGTTGAAGGCGTCTCCGGCGCCGGTCGTGTCCACCGGCACGACGTGGAGTGCGGGGATCGCGAGCGCCTGACCGTCCGCCGGCACGGCCAGGGCCCCGTCGACGCCGAGGGTGACGACGGCGGCGCGACCGGCGTCATGGGCCAGGAGTCGACGGGCGAGCACCTCGACATCGGCGGCACCCGCTGTTGCGTCCGATGGCTCGCCCCCGGTGGCGGCGCCCGCGTCCGCGCCGGCCTCTGGCCCGCCGGTGATGGCCCCGGCCAGCAGCGCCAGCTCGGCCTCGTTCGGGGTCAGGATGTCGGCGAGCGCGATCGAGGCCGCATCCAGGCCGTCGGCCGGCGCCGGATTCAGGACGGACGTTGCCCCGGCGGCGCGCGCCGTGACGAGGGCGGCCCGGACCGCGTCGGCCGGGATCTCGCAGCTGACCAGCACCACGTCGCCGGGTCCGATCGCCAGCGCCCCCAGGGCGGCCGCCACGGACGCGGGCGTCGGCACCGCGTTCGCGCCCGGGGCCACGGCGATCATGTTCTCGGCCCGTTCGATCGACCACGATCAGGGCGACGCCGGTCGGGCGCGGGGCGACGAGCAGGTGGGTCACGTCGATCCCCTCGGCAACGAGGGCGGCCCGCGCCGCCACCCCGAAGTCGTCGTCGCCGACCGCGCCGACGAACGCCACGTCCGCGCCCAGCCGCGCAGCCGCGACCGCCTGGTTGCCGCCCTTGCCGCCGTGATGCCGGGCGACGTCGCCGCCGGTCACGGTCTCGCCCGGCCCGGGCAGGCGGGACGCGACCACGACGAGATCGACGTTGACCGAGCCGACGACGACGACGCGGCCGGGCATCATGGCCGGTCCCCGGCGCCGTGCTCGCGGCCGGCGGCCCGGCATCGTCCCGGCGTCGGCCGCCGCGGCGCGTCCGCCCCACGACCGGACGAAGTCCTCCTGGATCCGGCGCTCCACCGTGCCCGGCCGGGCCGCGCGAACGCGCGCGATCGCCTCGTCGGGCGGCACCCCACCGTCCACGAGCAGGCAGGCGACGGCCGTCCCGGTCCGGCCCAGGCCTCCGCGACAGGCGACCACGACCCGTTCACCCGCGCGGATCCGGGCCAGCACATCGTCGAGGGTGACCCGGTAGGCGGCCCGGTCGCGGGGCACGTCGAGATCGGGAACGGGATGACGGATGACCCGGATCCCGGCGGCCTCGAGGGCCGGGACCGTCGCCCAGGCGCGGCTCACCGCCAGGTCCACGTCCTCGACCAGCAGGAGGAACGTATCGCAGGCGTGGACGTCGCGGAGCCGGCGGGCGTCGGCCGCCGGGTCGCGCCAGTGGGGGCCGCTGTAGCCGTCCCGGCGCTTCCCGGGCAGGAGGGTCATCCCGAGGGCGCCCGGGGCCGAGGCCAGCCCCGGCACGTCGCCCAGGGGCACCCAGTCGACCCGGATCGGGCTGCCGGTCGACGTTCGCCAGCCGGCCCCGGCCAGGACACGGTCGACGAGCGGTCCGGCGACGTCGTGTCCGCGCATCGCGGCCAGCCAGGCCGCCGGGATCCCGTCGATCCCCCACCGGATCCCGGCCAGCCCGCCGGCGATGGCCGCGGTCGAGTCGGTGTCGTGGCCGAGACGGATCGCCCGCGTGACGGCGGCCTCGTAGGAGTCGGCTCCCTCGAACGCCTCCCAGGCCGACCAGAAGGAGTCGGCGACGTGGCCGCCACCCGTGCGCCGGCTCCAGGCGAGGAGGTCGGCCAGCGCATCCGCCAGCGGGGTACCGGCGACCTGCGCCGCGAGCGCCTCGCGGGCGCCGGCGAGCGCGGCACCGGGCGCCTCGGGAGCGTCCGACGAACCCAAGCAATCGCGCCGCGATGAGGACGTACAGGGCACAGGCGACGCGTGGGCAGCGCCGCGCCGTGGGTCACGCCCGAGGCGGTGACCGCCCAGTGGACCAGGGTCGCGTCGTCCAGGCCGCGACCGGCGAGCGCCACCGGCAGGATCCGCATGAGCGATCCATTGCCGAGCCCATCGGGCAGGACGCTCCCCGCCTCCTCGGCGGGGACGCCGGCGCGGAGGGCGTCGATGGCCGCCCGGGTGGCGTTCCCGACGTCGAAGCGCCCGTCGCCGTCGGGCGTGTAGGCGCCCTCGTCGTACCAGCGCCGGATCCGCCGGCCCTGGTCGGTCGGGTCGAACCGGACGACCGGGCGGACCGGACGTGTCGTCCCACCGGACGAGCGAGTCGAGCAGGGCGAGCATGAGGGAGCCGTCGTCGCTCCACGTGCCGGGGGGCTGGCCGGTGGGTGCCTCGAGCCCCGAACTCGACCTCGCCGATCGCCTCCGGCGGGCGGAACTCGTAGGGCACGCCCAGGGCGTCGCCCACGAGATGGCCCCAGATCGCGCCTTCGAGGCGTTCGGCTTCCTGTTCGCGCTTGGCCGGCCCGTCCATCCCCGCAATGTAGCGGGCCATGACCGCGCGCGAGGCGTAGGATCGTGATCCGCGTCCAACAGCCCGGAGGATTCCATGGTCCGCTTCCTCGCCCGCCTGCTCGGGATCGTCATCGGCGCCTCGATCGTCGCGGGCATCGCCAGCTCCATCGCCGCGCTCAGGCTCAAGCAGAGCGCACCGCCGCGACCGGACGAAGCCGCTGACGAGATCGACCTCGTTGTCGTCATGGACGGCACGTCGTTCTCGAGCACCGCCCCGAGCTTCCGCGGCGGGCGCGTCATCTCCTGGTACGCCGGCACCGACGTCGACCTCCGCGACGCGACGCTCGACCCGGCCGGCGCGCACCTCGAGATCCGGACCGTCTTCGCCGGCACCCGGGTGGTCGTCGCCCCCGGCGTCGCCGTCCGGACCTCCGGCCCGGCCATCTTCGGCGGGGTCATGAAGCCGGCCGCTGCCGAGCCGACGTCCGACACGCCCGGCCTCGAGATCGGGGGCTGCACCGTCTTCGGGGGCCTCCAGATCGTCGTCGCGGAGCAGGGCGAGGAGATCCCCTCGTGGACGCCGGAGCGACGGGCGGAACAGGAGACCGAGCCGCCAGCCGAGCCGCCAGCCGAGCTGAGGCCGAGCCTGCCTGAGCCGCCCTTGGGCGCGGCGGGGTAGATTCCCGCCATGTCTCGACGCATCTACGACTACGGCCTACCCGATCGCTTCGTCGCCGGCACCGTCGGCCAGCCGGGCAACCGGACCTTCTTCCTCCAGGCGCGGCGCGGCAGCTCGCTCGTCTCGGTCGTCCTCGAGAAGGTGCAGGTCGCAGTCCTGGCGGAGCGGCTGACGCTTCTTCTGGCCGAGGTTGCCCGCCTGGGCGTGTCCGTTCCCGAGGCGCTGGCGCCCGCCGACGACGACACGGCGCCCCTCGATGAGCCCCTCGTGGAGGCCTTCCGGGTCGGCACGATGACGCTGGCCTGGAACGGCGACAGCGACGAGATCGTCGTGGAGGCTCGCGCCCGCATCGAGATCGACGAGGACGACGATGAGGAGGACGACGAGGACGACGAGCGGACGGAGGAGCTCGAGATCGCGGACGACGATCCGGACGGGCCCGATCTCGTGCGGGTGCGCCTGACGCCGACCCGCGCCCGCGCCTTCGCCGAGCGCGCCCTCCGCGTGATCGCCGCCGGAAGGCCGCCCTGTCCGCTCTGCGGCCAGCCGCTCGACCCGACCGGCCACCTCTGCCCGCGCCGCAACGGGTACGTCCACTGACCCCGCCCGGCGACGAGACGCGCCGGCCCGACGAGGCCGGCGAGGCGTGGCCGTCCGAGCCCTCGGTCCCCGACGAGGCTGAGCCGGCGCTGCCGCCCGCGGTGACGCTTCCCCCGGCGCTCGCGATCCCGTTCCTGGAGCACGGCGAGATCGAGATCGTCGGGCGCCTGGTCCAGGCGTCGAACACGACCCTGCTGGCGGCCGTCCACGGCGACGTCCCCGGCCGGGGCACAACGGTGGCCGCCGCCGTCTACAAGCCGATCCGCGGCGAACGGCCGCTCTGGGACTTCCCGGACGGGACGCTCGCCCACCGGGAGGTCGCGGCATTCCTCGTGTCGCAGGCCTCCGGGTGGGACGTGGTGCCGCCGACGGTCTTCCGCGAGAGCGCGCCGGCCGGGCCGGGCATGCTCCAGCTCTGGGTCGACGTCCGCGACGACGTCGACGTCATCGAGCTGATCCGGGCCGCCGATCCACGGCTGCGCCGGATCGCCCTCTTCGATGCCCTCGTGAACAATGCCGACCGCAAGGCCGGGCACCTGCTCGTCCGGGCCGACGGGATCATCCAGGGCGTCGACCACGGGGTCACCTTCGCCCTCGAGCCGAAGCTGAGGACGGTGCTCTGGGGATGGCGGGGCACGAAGCTCGCGAGCCGCGAGATCGAACGTGCTCCTCCTCCTGCAGCGGGCGCTTCCCGGGCTGGAGGAGCAGCTGGAACCCCACCTCGGGGCGAGTGAGCTGGCCGCCACGCGCGCCCGGCTGGACGACCTCATGCGCGCCGGGCGGTTCCCGCAGCCGCACCCGGACTGGCCGGCGGTTCCCTGGCCCTGGTACTGAGCCAGGCCCCGGCCCGACGTGCGGCCATCCCGCTGACGCAGGGCTCCCGCAGCCCGCCCCATCCGTTCGCGAGCTCCGGCCCGAAGAGAAGGGTGCCCGCGGCGACCGACCCGCGGCGCCACGAGGTCTCCATGTTCGAGCACGCCATCTCCGCCGAAGGGCTGCGCAAGTCCTACGGCGACGTCCACGCCCTGCGCGGCATCGACCTGCACGTCGCATCCGGCACGATCCTGGGCCTCCTCGGTCCGAACGGCGCCGGCAAGACGACGGCAGTCCGGATCCTCACCACGCTCCTCCACCCCGATGGAGGGCGGGCGACGGTTGCCGGCCACGACGTCCTGCGCGAGCCGGATGCGGTGCGGGCGCAGCATCGGCCTCACGGGCCAGTACGCCGCCGTGGACGAGAACCTGACCGGGCGCGAGAACCTCGAGATGGTGGGGCGCCTGCTGCACCTCGGGCGTCCGACCGCCCGCGCCCGCGCGGACGAGCTGCTCGCCACCTTCGACCTCGCCCACGCGGCAGGCCGGCCCGCCCGGACCTACTCCGGCGGCATGCGTCGTCGCCTCGACCTGGCGGCCAGCCTCGTCGGGCGGCCGGGGGTGCTCTTCCTCGACGAGCCGACGACGGGCCTCGATCCCGCCAGCCGCCTGGGGCTCTGGGACGTCATCGCCAGCCTCGTCGCGGACGGCACCACGATCCTCCTCACGACGCAGTATCTCGAGGAGGCGGATCGCCTCGCCGACCGGATCGCCGTGATCGACGGCGGGCTCGTCATCGCCGAGGGGACTGCCAGCCAGCTGAAGGATCGCCTCGGCGAGGATGTCGTTGACCTTCGCGTGGTCGACCCGGCGCGGACGACCGAGGCGCTGGAGCTCCTGCGCCCGCTCGCCGCCACCGAGCCCCACGCCGACGTGGGCTCGGGCCGCATCGGCCTCCCCGTCCACCACGGGGCGGGCACGCTCGCCGAGGTCGTCCGCCGGATCGACGGCGCAGGGCTGGAGGTCGCCGAGCTGTCCCTCCACCGGCCGAGCCTCGACGACGTCTTCCTGGCCCTCACCGGACGCCGGGCCGAGATCGACTCCCCGGCCGTCGACGACGAGGCGACCCCGGCCACGAGGCGCCGCCGCTTCGGCCGGCCGGCGCGGAGGAAGGCCGCATGAGTGCCGCGACCACCGCAGCCGTCCGGCAGCCCGCCGACCGCGTCCGCCGCTCGCCGACCTGGATCGTCACCGACTCGATCACGATCGCCTGGCGCAACATGCTGGCCGTCGTCCGGAACCCCCAGCTTCTCGTGGTCGACACGATCACGCCGATCATGTTCGTGCTGCTCTTCGCGGTCGTCTTCGGCGGGGCGATCGAGACGCCCGGCGTCAGCTACATCACGTTCCTCATGCCCGGGATCTTCGTCCAGACCGTGGTGTTCGGGGGCACGAGCACGGCCGTCGGGCTGGCGGAGGACCTCCAGAAGGGAATCATCGACCGCTTCCGGTCGCTGCCGATGGCACCGTCGGCGGTCCTGATCGGCAAGACCTTCGCCGACCTGCTGCGCAACGCCTACACCGTCGCGATCATGACGGTCGTGGGATTCGCCATCGGCTTCCGCTTCACGGGCAGCGTGCCGGAGTTCATCCTGGCGCTCGTCCTGATCACCCTGTTCGGCTACTCCATCAGCTGGCTGTCCGCCAACATCGGCCTGCGGGCGAAGTCCGCCCAGGCCGCCCAGGGGGCGATCTTCATCCCCGTCTTCCCGCTCACGTTCCTGAGCTCGGCGTTCGTGCCGGTCGCGACGATGCCGGAGTGGCTCCAGCCGATCGCCGAGGCGAACCCGGTGACGGTCGTGGTCAACGCCGCGCGCGGCCTGATCGTGGGCCAGCCGCAGACGGACACCATCCTCCTGGCGGGCGCCTGGATCGTGGGTCTCGTCGCCGTCTTCGCCCCGCTCGCGATCTGGAGCTACCGCCGCAAGGGTTGACCGCGCTCAACCCTGCCGAGGCGGCACCGTGCCGACGTGGATCGTGACGATCCCGCCGGACATGCCGATCCAGCGGACGCCGACCAGGCCGGCCTCGCGCATGACCTCGGCGATCCGCTCCGGGGCCGGGTAGCTCTGGACGCTGCGCACGAGGTAGGCATAGGCGCCCCCCTGGCCGGCAACCTTCCCGATGAGGGGCACGATCCGGTCGAACCACCAGCGCATGATCCGGGCCAGCCGGCTCCGCGGGCGGGCGATCTCCAGGCAGACGACCTTGCCTCCGGGCCGCACGACGCGCGCCATCTCCGAGAAGCCTCGCGTGTAGTCGGGCAGGTTGCGCATGCCGAAGGCGATCGTCGCCGCGTCGAAGCGATCGTCGTCGGCCGGCAGCGCCATCGCGTCACCCACGACGTACGCCAGCCCGGGCCGGCCCGCGAACCGCTGCCGGGCGATCCCGATCATGCCCGGGCTGATGTCGACGCCCAGGACCTCGCCACCCGGCGCCGCGCTCGCGTGGAGGTCGGCGGCAACCTTCCCGGTGCCCGACGCGATGTCGATCGCTCGCCCGCCGGGCTTCAGGCCCGCGAGGGCCACGGCCCGTCGCCGCCAGCGCGGCTCCTGGAAGGCGCTGATGACGAGGTTCATCGGGTCGTAGACGCCGCTGATCTGGTCGAACATCGCGCCGACCTCGGAAGGGGCCGCCGCGTTGCCGCGCTCGGTCGCGAGGCCCGAGGGTGTCGTGGCGCCGACGGGTCTGGTGGCGGCGGCGGGGCCCGCGGGTGTCGCGGGGCCCGAGGGGCCGCCAGCGGTCGGGGTCGCGGCGCGGGTCGTCATGGAGCGGCCTCCTCGATCGGGGCTGCGGCAGCGGGTCGGGCGAGGGCGGCGCGGACCGCATGCGCGATGCGCGGGGCCTCGGTGATCGGGGCCGTGTGGCCGCAGGCCGGGCAGCGTCGACCCGGCGAGCGCCGGTGATCCGGGTGGCGAGCCGGTCGGCGATCGGCGCGTAGAAGGGCTCCGACGCCGAGCCGGTGAGGATCGTGACCGGGCAGCCGATGCGTGCGAGCCCGTCCGGGTCGAGCCCGGCCATCGCGGCGTCCGCGACCGCTCCCCCGCCCTCGGCGGCAAGGAATGCCCGCGCCCGCTCGGGCAGGGCGTCCCACGTCCCGGGCCCGGCGACGCGCTCGAGGAACGCGCGCGCGGCGCCCGCCCTGCCGTCGCGCTCCAGAGCGTCCCGGGTCTCGCGGGCCGACGATGGCGAAGTAGGGCTGGACGGCGGGGTCGGCAAGCGGGGCGTAGGGCGGCTCGTAGGCAACGACGGCCGCCACCCGGTCCGGGAGGCGTGCCGCGGCTTCGAGGGCGACGAGGCCGCCGAAGCTGTGGCCCACGATGATGGCGCGCTCGACGCCCTCCGCGTCGAGGAGCGCGCCGAGGTCCGCCACGTGCTCCGCGACGTCGACCTCGCGCGGCGGATCGAGGCGGCGCGTCCCGCTCCCCAGCCGATCGGGAGCGACGAGGCGCAGGTCGCCCGGTGCGCCGAGGGCGCGGGCCAGCGGCGCCAGCTGGCGGCCCGTGGAGAGGGTGGCGTGCAGGAGGACGACGAGCGGGGTGAGCGATCTCGCGGAGCTCCCGCCGCCTCAGCTTGCCGGTGCCGGTCCTCGGGAGCGCGGCGAGGCGAAGGAACGACGCGGGCACCTTGGCCGGGGCCAGCCGCTCCCGGCACCAGGCGCGCAGCGCGGCGTCGTCCGGGTCCGGGACGCCCGGCCGGAGAACGATCCCGGCCACCGGCACGGCGCCCCAGGTGGGGTCGGCGCGGCCGGCGACGCCGACATCGTCGATGGCCGGGTGGGACGCGAGCAGCCGCCTCGACCTCCGCCGGGTAGACGTTCTCGCCGCCCGAGATGACCAGGTCGTCGCGACGGTCGGCCACGACACAGGCGGGCGATCCGCATCGAGGTGGCCGAGATCGCCCGTTCGCAGCCAGCCGTCGGCGGTGAAGGCGGCGCGCGTGGCCTCGAGCCGGCCCAGGTACCCGGAGAAGGCTGCGGGCGTGCGCACCTCGATCTCCCCCACCCCGTCCGGGCCCGGCCCGGTGATCCGGACCATGACCCCGGGAAGCGGCCGTCCGGCGCAGCCAGGGCTGGTGGTGGCCTCGCCGGTGGGCAACGCCGTCACGCCCGATCCGGCCTCCGTCAGGCCGTAGGTGGCGATCACCGGCCAGCCGGCCGCGGTCGCCCGGCGCACGAGGTCGGGCGGGATCGGGGCCCCGCCCAGGAGGACGGCACGCAGGGAGGCCGGTGCGGCGGCGGGGACGCGGCGGCTGCCTGCCGAGGCGCGCGTCTCCCGGCGCTGCGCCCGCGGCCTCCAGCAGGCGGGCGAGCTGGACGGGCACGAGCGAGACGTGGCTCGGTGCCCCGGGGCCGCCGAGGAGGGCGAGGACCGCGTCGGGCTCGAAGCCGGCGACCACGTGGAGGGGCAGCCCGCCGCCGAGGGCGCGCCAGACGACGCCCAGCCCGGCGACGTGGCCAAGGCCGAGGCAGAGGAGCCAGCCCGTCGCCGGCGGGAGGGCCGCCGTCCAGGCCGCGGCGCTCGCCGCGAGGGCACGATGCGAGAGCAGCGCCGCCCGCGGGCGACCGGCCGTTCCCGAGGTGAACACCGCGACGGCAGGCGCGTCGGGGTCGGGGCGGTCGGCGGATCGAGCGTCGGGTCCGGGCCGCCGGTCGGGGTCGGCGGCGCCGCCCCGCGGCGGAATCGCGGGCGCACGGGCACCCGGCGCGCGCGGTGCTCCCGCGAGGACGGTGGCGATGTCGATCGCCGGCACACCGTGGCCGATCGCGACCGGCGCCAGGTCCGCGTCGTGGAGCAGCAGCGCGGGCGTCGCCTCCGCCAGCGCCCCGGCGACCTCGTGCCGCGTCAGTCGCGTTCCCAGCGGGATGGCCACCGCTCCCGCGCGGGCGATCCCGGCGAGGAGCGCGACGGACTCGCGGGACGGGACGGCGAGCAGCGCGACCCGGTCGCCGCGGGCGACGCCGCGCTCCCCCAGCGCCTCCACGACCCTGTCGGCCGCCCGGTCGAGCTCGACGAAGGTGAGGTCACCTGCCGCGTCCCGGACCGCGAGGGCCTGCGGGCGCGCCATCGCGTGCCCGCGGATCGCGAGCGGCAGGCTCCGGAGCCTCGCTCACTCGGCCGCCTCCACCGCCTCGACGCCGAACCGCCGCAGCGCCCGGTCGTCGACCTGGATCCCCAGGCCGCCGGCTCCCGGCCCGCCCGGCGCCGTCATCAGCCCGCGTCGACCTCCAGCGGGGCGACCAGCAGGTCGTGCTCGAGCAGGCCGGCCGTGGCGAGCCCGTGGGCGAGATCGCCCGGCAGCCCGCCGGCGCAGCGCGCGCGCCGCCGCGATCCCGATGCCCGTCTCGAAGAGCGTCGAGAGGACGACCGGGACACCGGACGCCCGCGCCGCGACCGCGATCTCGGCGACCGCAACCGGCCCCCCGACGCGCACCGGCTTGACGACCAGCACGTCCGCGGCGCCCTCGGCGAGGAGCCGGCGGGCGGCGCTCGCCGCGTAGACCGCCTCGTCCGCGGCAATCGGCACCCCGACCCGGCGACGGAGCTCGGCGGCTCCTTCCGTGTCGTCGGCGGGCAACGGTTGCTCCACGTACTGGATGTCGAAGCGCTCGACCGCCTCGAGGCGGTCCTGGGCCGTCGGGAGGTCCCAGGCGCCGTTGACGTCGAGGCGGAGGCGCACCTCCGGCCCCACGGCCTGGCGGATCGCCCGGACCCGGGCCACGAGGTCCTCGGTCTCGCGCTCGGCGCCGGCCTTGAGCTTGAGCGTCGTGAAGCCGGCCTCGATCGCCTGCAGGGCCGCCTCGGCGCCCTCGCGCGGGGCGGCGAAGCCGATGGTCCCATTGACCGGCACCGCGACGCCGTCGGCGGCGATCGCCAGGTCGAGCCGGGCCGCGTCCAGCGCGGCCCGGAACGCGCGACCGGGTCCGCCCAGCAGCTCGAGCTCCTCCGCGTCGGGCAGGTCGCCCTCACGGGCTCGACCCGCCGTCTCGCGGATCACCCGGGCCAGGATCGTCTCCTCGACCTCGGTCGCGTCTGGCTCCAGGACGGCCTCGCCGAGGCCGATCCGGCCGTCATCCTCCTCGACGAGCACGATCCAGGCCTCGCGGTGGAGCCACATCCCGGTCGCGGTGGCGAAGGGCCGGCGGAACGGGACCCGCACGCGAAGCGCCGAGAGACCCCGCACCGGGACGGCCTCCAGCAGCGTCCGGAGCATGTCGGCGTCTCCGGGGCGGACGGGGTGCCTCGGCGCGCTCATGTCGCGGCGCCGCCGAGGGGGATCCCGTTCGCGGCGAGCCCGGCCGCGAACAGGAGCGCGTGCCAGAGCGACAGGCGCGCCGTGCCCTTCAACGCCCGGTTCAGCTCGCGCGGCTCCGCGAAGGTGCGAACCTGCCGGAGGAGCGACCGCGCCGCCCGAACAGTGAGGAGAGGCAGGAGGACGAGGAACACGAGCGGCAGGGGTCCGCCGCCCGGCGTCCCGCCCGTCGCGATCCACGCGCCGGCCAGGACCACCGGCACGGCGTAAGCGATCGCGAGGAGCACCGTGTACTCCACAGCCGTCCACCGGCGGCCCAGGACGACCGCCAGCGTCCGCTTGCCGGCGGCCGTGTCGGTCGGGATGTCGCGGAGGTTGTTGACGACGAGGATCGCCGTGATGAGCGCGCCGGGAGGGATCGCGGCCGCGACGAAGAGCGGCTCGCAGGGTCAGCGCCTGCAGGTACGCCGTGCCGACGACCGCGACGAGCCCGAAGAAGACGAAGACGAAGACCTCGCCGAGGGCCCGGTAGCCGTACGGGAACGGACCGCCGGTGTAGGCGAGCGCGGCCACGATCGCGAGCGTCGCCGAGGACGAGGAGCACCGCGCCGCCGACGAGGACGAGCCACAGGCCGACGAGTCCCGGCGAGCCCGACGACGACGGCGATCGCGAGCTCGAGCTGGCGCTCGGTCACGAGGCCGGCGGCGGCGACCCGGAGCGGGCCGGCCCGGTCGGGAGTGTCGGCGCCCTCGCCGATGTCGGAGAGGTCGTTGGCGAGATTGGCGAGGACCTGGAGCAGGAGCGCCACGGCCAGGCATCCGAGGGCCGTGTCGCCCGGAACGGCGTCCCGACCGCGAGCGCCGCGCCGAGCCCCACGACGACGCCCGACGCGGCGGCGGGGAGCGTGGTCGGGCGGACCGCGAGGAGCCACGTGCGGAGCGCGGCACGCGCCGCGCGGAGCCGCCGGCGCGGCGACGTCGGTCACGGTCGCTCACGGGCGGCGCGGGAACTTCGTGAAGTCTGGCGACCGCTTCTCGAGGAAGGCGCGCGACCCCTCGTGCGCCTCGTCGGTCGTGTAGTAGAGGCCTGTCGTGTTGCCGGCGAACTCCTGGAGCCCGGCCAGGCCGTCCGTCGCCACGAGGAAGGCCGACTTGAGGAAGCGGATCGCCGTCGGGCTCATGGCCAGGATCTCCTCGGCCCACGCGATGCCCTCGGCCTCGAGGTCGGCCAGCGGCACGACCGTGTTCACGAGGCCCATGGCCAGCGCCTCGTCGGCGCCGTACTGGCGGCAGAGGAACCAGATCTCCTTGGCCTTCTTGTCGCCGACGAGGCGGGCCAGCAGGCCGACGCCGAAGCCGGCATCGAAGGAGCCCACCCTGGGACCCACCTGGCCGAAGACAGCATTCTCGCTCGCGATCGAGAGGTCGCAGACGATGTGCAGGACATGCCCGCCGCCGATCGCGTAGCCGTTGACGAGGGCGATGACCGGGACCGGCAGCGAGCGGATCTGGCGCTGGAGGTCCAGGACGTTGAGGCGGGCGATCCCGTCGTCGCCGACGTAGCCTCCGGCGTGGCTCTTGTAGCGCTGGTCGCCGCCGGAGCAGAACGCGGCGTCGCCCTCCCCGGTGAGGAGGACGCAGCCGATCGTCGCGTCGTCGCGGATGCGGGCGAAGGCGTCGATCAGCTCGGCCACGGTCTGGGGGCGGAACGCGTTGCGGACCTCGGGGCGGTTGATCGTCACCTTCGCGATCCCGGTGCCGGAGTGCTCGTAGCGGATGTCACCGTAGTCCCGGACCGGGGTCCAGGCGACGGGACGCGGGCGCGGTCGGCGTGGTCATGCGGTGGTCTCCGTCAGGAAGTCGAGGACGAGGGCGTGGAAGCGGTCCGGGACGTTCGAGATGCGGGGCGTGGCCGGCTCCTGCCACGAGGGCGAGGCGCGCGCCGGGGATCGCGGCCGCGACCTCCTCCGCGCGAGCCAGGACCGGGTCCTCGGCGCCGGCGATGACGAGGGTGGGCGCGACGATCGCGGCCAGCCGGTCGTGGAGCGGCTCCATCGCGCCCTGCCCCGCGTACATGAGAGAGGCGGCGAGGCCGAGCGGTGCGTGCGAGCGCCGAATCGCGGCCTGGCGCGCACGGGTCCCGGGCGGCAGCGCGGCCTCGCCCGCGAGCACCGGCTCGGCCTCCCAGCGCGCGGCGAAGGCCTCGATCCCCTCGGTGACGACGACGCCGCCCGCTCGGCATCCGCGGCCGCGCGTGCGGCGCGGGCGCCCGGGTCGGCGATCCCCGCCGAGGGCGACTCCAGGACGAGCCGGCCGACGGTCTCGGGGTGGGCGACGACCAGGCGCAGCGCGATCCGGGCACCCATCGAGTAGCCGACCACGTCCACCCGCGGGGCGCCGAGGCTCCGCACGATCGTTGCCAGGTCGTCCGCCGTGCGCTCGACCGAGGCGTGCTCCCAGCCCGTGCCGCCATGGCCGGGCAGGTCCGGGATGATGGCCCGGGCGCGGCCGCCGAGCCCGGCGAGGCCGGTCCACGAGAGGCTGCTCCCCGTGAAGCCGTGCAGGAACAGGACCGGTCGGCCGCGGCCGGCGACGCGCACCGATCCAGGTCATGCCGCCGACCTGCATCCGCAGCCGCTCGCTCACCGACCCTCCTCCGGCTCGGCGGCGAGGAGCTCGTCGAGCGCCGCGGCGACCGCCGCCGCCGCCTCGCGGTGGAGGGCCACGTTGCGAGCCCGGTCCGTGCGCACCTCGATGACCTGCAGCCCCGGCGCGCCGACCGACGCCTCGAGGGCGGGCCGCAGCTCGGCCGGCGTGACAGCGCGGTGCTCCGCACCGAGCGCGACGACGAGCGGCCCGAGCTCGATCCCGTGGGGCGTCCCGAAGAGCTCCTCGAAGTGGCGCCGGGAGCCCGGCGTCCGGACGCGCAGCCGTGGCCTGGGGGAGGAACGAGAAGATCCCGCCGCCGTCGTTGTTCACGACGACGATCGTGGCGGCGACGCCGAGGCGGCTCGCGGCGACGAGGCCCGAGAGGTCGTGGAGGAGCGCGACGTCGCCGATGACGAGGACCGTGGGAACCCCGGTGGAGGCGGCTCCGAGCGCGGCCGAGACGACGCCGTCGATCCCGTTCGCGCCGCGGCTCGCCAGTGGCCGGATCGCCCTCGGGCCCGCCGGGAGCCACGCGTCCATGTCGCGGACCGGCATCGAGCTGCCCGCCCACACGATCCCGCCGTCGGGCAGGAGGTCGGCAACGTGGGCGAAGGGCGCGCCCTCGAATGGCTCCCCAGCCGTCGGTGGTCCGGGCCAGCCAGCAGCGCAGGGCGCGGTCGGCGGCACGATCGGCGACGCAGCCAGCCGTCCAGCCAGCGCGTGGCCGCGCGCGCGGTATCGGGCGGAGGCGGCCGCCGCCCGTGCGCCGCTCCCCGGCGCCGAGCGCATCGGCGAGGGCGTGGGCGGTGCCGGAGGCATCGGCATGCACGAAGGTCGTGGGCAGGATCGCCGGATCACGCCAGCCCCCGTCGCCGTCCACGACCACCTGGGCCGGGCGCTCCTCCTCGAGCAGCGTCAGCACCGGCTTCGACGTGGGCATGGCGCCGAAGCGCAGGACCAGGCCCGGGACGTGGGCGGCGCGCCACGGACCCGGTCGCAGGAGCTGGTCGCCGCGGGCGACGACGCGGGCCCGGTCGTGGGGGCCGCAGCGGACGAGCGAGAGCGGATCGGCCAGGATCGGCCAGTCGAGGGCGGCGGCGAGGCGGCCGACGGCCGCGGGGAACGCCGGGTCGTCCTGGGGACCGGCCAAGATGAGGCCGCGCTCCACGGCGGCCAGGCGCCGCGCCAGGCGCTCGACGTCCTCGTCGACGAGGAGGCGCAGACCGGCGACCGCCGACGTCGGCTCCTCGCCGTCGGCGGGTCCGCCGCCGGGCACCCCGCCGCGCGACGGGAGGGGCCCGAGCGGGCCGTCGGGCACCAGCGGCTCGCGGAACGGGACGTTGAGGTGGACGGGCCCGGCCGGGCCGGCGACCGCCGTCGCCACCGCCCTGGCTCCGACCGAGCGGACGTGGCGCGCCGTCACGGCCTCACCGTCGAAGAGCGGCAGCTCGGCGAACCACTTCGCATGGGTCCCGAAGAGGTGCACCTGGTCGATGGCCTGGGCGGCCCCCCGGTCGCGCAGCTCGGCCGGCCGGTCCGCGGTCAGGAGGATCAGGGGCACCCGGCCGAGCGACGCCTCGACGACCGCGGGCAGGAGATTGGCCGCGGCGGTGCCCGAGGTCGTGAGGACGGCCACGGGCCGGCGCGCTGCCTTCGCCATGCCCAGGGCGAAGAAGCCCGCGCTTCGCTCGTCGAGCAGCACACGGACGGTGATGCCCGGGTGGGCGCGCAGGGCGAGGGCGAGCGGCGTGGAGCGTGAGCCGGGGCAGACGACGGCGTCGTGGACCCCCCCGCCCACGAGCGCGTCGACGAGACCGCGAAGGGCGATGAGGTCGGTCACCGGTCGTCCTCCTCCAGGCGCCCCAGGGCCGAGGAGACCGGGCGCAGCTTCATCCGCGATTCCTCCCACTCTCGTGCCGGATCGGAGTCCGCCACGATCCCGCAACCCGCGAAGAGCGTCGCCCGCTGGCCGCCGAGAAGCCCGCAGCGGAGGGCCACCATCAGCTCTCCGTCGCCGTCCGCTCCGAGCCAGCCGACCGGCCCGGCGTACCAGCCACGGTCGAAGCCTTCGTGCTCGGCGATGAGGGCCAGGGCGGCGTCGCGTGGCTCGCCGCCGACCGCCGGCGTCGGGTGGAACCGCTCGGCCAGGGCCAGGATCCCGGTCTCCTCCCGGAGGATGCCCTCGATCGGCGTGACGAGGTGCTGCACGTGGCGCAGGGCGAGGATCTCCGGGGCCGGCGCGACGTCGAGCCGCTCCACGATGGGACGCAGGGCGTCGCGCAGCATGGTCACGACCACGGCGTGCTCCTCGCGCTCCTTGTCGCTGGCCAGGAGCCCGGCCGCCAGCCGGGCATCGTCCGTGGCGTCCGCGCCGCGCGGCGCCGACCCGGCGACCGCCGCCGTGCGGAACGCGCGCCCCTCGGTCCGGGCCAGGCGCTCCGGCGTCACCCCCAGGAAGGTGACGTCGTCGCGGACGAAGGCGAAGATCGTGCTCTCCGGGCCCGCCGCGCCGAGACGTCGCAGGGCGTTGACGGGGTCCAGCTCCAGCGGCGAGCGGAGCGCGACTCGCCGGGCCAGGACGACCTTGTCGAGCCGGCCTCGGCCGACCGCTCCCGCGAAGAGACCCACGAGCCGGTCCCAGGAAGCACGGTCGGGCTGCTCGGCGGTGATGGCCAGGGGGGCGGCGGCCGGGCGGGCCGCCAGCGCGCCCGGGGCGGGCGCCAGGTCGCGCGCCCGGGCGACCAGGGCATCCCAGCGTCGCGCGTGGGCGCGGGCCGCCGTCGCGTCCCCGCCCAGCGTGGCGGCCGTGACGAACGCGCCGCCGGGCGTCCGTGCGAGCGCGAGCGCGGGCAGCACCAGGGATGCCGGCCCGAAGGCCGCCCACTCGTCGTCGTCCGCCGGCCGGCGCCCGGTGAAGCCGAGCCCACCGAGCAGGACGGGGCCGGCGCCGCGCGGCGGACCGGACAGCGTCGGCATCTGCCACGGTGCCCCGCGGACGCGGCGAGGAGCGCGCGCCACGATCGGTCGGCGACGGCGAATCGCCCGGGGCCGTCCGGCTCGACCGCCCAGGCACGCCCGATCCCCACGATCGCCGAGCCCTCGGACGGCTGCAGCCAGAGCGCGGCCTCCAGGTCGAGCTCGCGCGCGGCCGCGAAGAGCGCGATCGGGTCGATGTCGTCGACACGACACGGTCGCCGTCCGCAGGACGCCCTCTTCGGCGGCGGGCAGCGCGTCGAGCGCGGCCCCGAGGTCCGAGGCGGGCAGGACGTCGGCGCGGTCGACGACCGTCACCGCGCCCCTCCCGACCCGCCCGCGGCGGCGATCCGCTCCTCGGGCACGCCGACGCTGCGCAGCAGCAGCGCACGCAGGGTCGGATAGGCGTCGTCGAGGAGCCCCGGGTCGTCCGTCAGCAGCCAGCGCGCGACGACCTCGTTGAGGGCACCGAACCAGGCGACCCCCGTGATCGCGGTGTCGATCGGCGGGATCGAGCCGTCGGCGACCGCCTCGTCGAGGTAGCCGGCGATCAGGCGCGCGAACCGGTCGTGGAGCTCGTTCGTCTCGGCGTTGAACGCCCGCCCCGCGCCGAGCGCGTCCAGGAACAGCAGCCGGGCCATCGTCCGGTGCCCGGCGAAGGTGACGAGCACGGTGTGGAGGGCGGCGTCCGCCCTGGCGATCGGGTCCGTCTCGGCGGCCACAGCACGGTCCACCTTCGCGGCCAGCCGGTCGGCGGTCGTCCGCATCAGCTCGCGGAAGATCGCCTCCTTCGTCCGGAAGTGGAAGTAGACGCCGCCCTTGGACGTGTCGGCCGCGGCGGCGATGTCGTCGACCGCCGTCTCACGGTAGCCGCGCGTCGCGAACGTGTTGAAGGCGGCGTCGAGGATCTGCTCGCGCCGGGTCCGGCTCTTCTCGGACTGCGCCGTCTGTCGCCCTTCTTCGCCCATTCGCCCCGCGCCCGCCCTCTGCCCGGCATGCCCGTCCGCCGGTGTCGGAAACCGACCGACCGGTCGGTTTGTTCAATCATAGCGCGGCGGGGCACAGCAGCCGCGCGGCCAGGCAATTCGCCGTGGCCGGGGCCTGGCCGGTCGTCGCGACGTCCGCGGAGCTGGCTCGCGGTTGGCCCCTGGCGCCGAACGAGGTACCGGACCGTGGGCCCCAGCGCTGCGTTACGCTGCCGCCATCACTCGTCGCTGATACGCGGACCCGGTGGCGGTGCCACCATGGGTCGCTTCACTGGTGAAAGACCCGGCGCGAGCCGGCCGATTGAGAACGGAGGCGCTGACGTGCGCGAGATCGTGGGCTTCGTGATGGGTGCCGCGGCGGGCGCAGCGGGCGCGCTGTTCGCCACCTCCACGGAGGGGCGCGCTCTCCTCGAGCGCCTGAAGGACGAGGCCCGCCCCGAGACCGAGCGCGCGAGCGCCGAATGGGAGCCAGTCCTCCGCGAGGTGGCCCGCGCCGTGCGCCTGGCCGTCCACGAGCTGGAGACGGCGAGCGTCGACCTGCGGGCGCGCATCGGTGAGATCGCGGCGGCCCCGCCCGAGGACGAGGCGGCCCTGGTGGTTCCGACGCTCACCTCGGCGGTGGCCGAGGGCGACGCGCCAGCCTCTGCCCCGGCTGTCGAGGCCTCGGCTGTCGAGGCTGCCGTCGAGTCCGCCGGGGACGACGCGCCCCCAGCCGTCGACGGGGCCGTCGACGAGCCGGCGTCCGCGACGTAGCCGCCGCCCCCGGGAGACCGACCATGCGCCGCTTCATCGCCCAGGTCGTCGTCAACGCCCTGACGATCCTGCTCGTCCTGTTCCTCTTCTCGCTCGTCAACGTTGACTACACGGACCCGTTCACCGACCTGCGGTTCACCGGTCCGGCCCTCGCGCTCGGGGCGAATCCCGTCCTCACGCTCGTGTTCATGGCTCTCTTCGTCGCATTGGTGGGAGCGTTCGTTCGGCCGATCCTCCTCGTGCTGACGGGGCGTCTCCTGCTGCGCTCGATGGGCCTGGTCCTCATCGTCGTCAACGTCTTCCTCGTGTGGCTGGCCGGCTCGCTGGCCCCGGGTGAGTTCGTCGTCGCCCAGCCGACCTGGTTCTGGGGCACGCTCATCGCGCTGGTCTTCACCCTGCTCGCCAGTGGGATCCAGATCATCGTCGGCATCGACCGACCCCAGATCGACATGAGCGACCGCCAGCGCGCGATCTGGCGGCTCCTGGATCGCCTGCCCACGCCTCGGCGCAGCAAGCTCGTGGAGAACCTGCGCCTCATGCAGGTCTACAACACCGTCGCCAGCTTCGGGCTGGAGATCGGCCTCGAGTCGACGCCGGTGGCGGTCGTTCGCGACCGCTTCCAGAAGTACATCGGCGGCATGAACAAGGAGCTCGCCGCCCTGAGCACGCCCGCGAAGGTGCGGGTCATGCTCCAGCAGCTCGGGCCCACGTACGTGAAGATCGGCCAGATGGTCTCGAGCCGCGCCGAGGCGCTGCCGGCGGCGTGGCAGGACGAGCTGGCGAAGCTCCAGAACACCGTCCCGCCATTCCCCACGGCCAAGGCCCACGAGATGATCCAGGCCGAGCTCCACCGGCCGGCCGACGAGCTGTACGCCACGTTCGACGACGAGGCGCTCGCGGCGGCCTCGCTCGCCCAGGTCCACCGGGCCACGCTCCCCGATGGCCGCGAGGTGGTGGTCAAGATCCAGCGCCCCGACGTCCAGACCATGGTGGCCGCCGATCTCGGCGTCATGCAGGACCTTGCCATCGTCATGGAGGACCGCTTCGAGCTGGCCCGCCGGCTGGACGCCCGAGGGATCCTCGAGGAGTTCGCCTCGGGCGTCCTCATCGAGCTCGACTATCGCAACGAGGCGTACCACATGCGGCGCCTCGACGAGAACATGGCCGCGATCGAGGGCGTGCGCGTCCCCGACGTCGATGGCGCGCGGAGCGCCCGGCGCGTCCTCACGATGGAGTTCATCCGCGGGCGTCAAGATCAACGACGTCGCCGCGATGGAGGCCGCCGGCATCGACCGCGACGTGGTCGCGCGCCGGCTCCTGCGGGCGATCATCAAGCAGATCCTCGTCGACGGCTTCTTCCACGCCGACCCGCACCCCGGGCAACGTGCTCGTGGACACGCGCGACGGCACGATCGTCTTCCTCGACCTCGGGCTCATCGGCCAGCTCGACCGCGACCAGCGCTTCGACCTGCTCGACCTGATGTGGTCGGTCGTCCAGAAGGACGCCGCCGGGATCGCGGCCGTCATGACCAGGATGAGCGTCCAGCGCGGGAAGGTGGATCCGGGGCGCGTCCGGGCCGCGATCGACGCGATCGTCTACCAGTACCTCAAGTACGGCGGTGAGGGTCGGCGGCGACTTCGGGGCCGCGATCTCGGGCATCCTCGGCACGCTCTACGACAACGGCCTCAAGCTGAACCAGGACTTCACGCTCGCCCTCAAGGCCATCGTCCAGGTCGAGGAGATCACCCGCACCCTGAGCCCCTCGTTCAGCCTCCTCGACGAGGGCCTGCGCGAACGCGCGGGAGCTCCTGACCACCGAGGTGAGCGCCGAGAAGATCGTCGCCTCGCTCCGCCAGAGCGTCGATCCAGACCGGCAAGGAGATCGGACGCCGCGTGCCGGACCTCCAGTCGGCGACGCTCTCCTGGCTGGACCAGTACCAGAAGGGCAAGATCGTCGTCGAGGTCAACACGGCCGACCTCTCCCGGGAGATCGGCAAGGTCGGCCGGGTCGGCCAGACGCTGGCGGCGGGCATCATCCTTGCGGGGGCGATCATCGCGACCGGGATCGTCTTCACGGCCACCCTGATGTCCGGCACGAACATCGTGATCTTCCTGCCCCTGCCGGTGATCCTCCTGATCATCTTCGTCGCCCTGCTCGTCGTGGGGGTCCGGGTGACCTCCCGGATGCTCGGCGACCCGGAGGAGCCGGACGAGTAGGGCGGCGCTCACACCGCGGCTCGGGCGCGGTGGCGCAGGCCCCGCGGCTCGTGCACGCGGGCGCCTGCCGCGCGGCTCGTGCGGACGGCCTACCCGCCGCGCGGCTCTCCGGGGGCGCGGACCCGGATCGTGGCTGACCAGGCGACCCGTTCGGCGGGCGCCAGGACGAGGGCCCGGTCCGCCGCCATCGCCGAGGCAAGGTCGTCGTCCGGCGAGGTCGTCGGCTGGAGGGCGTGCTGGACCCGCGGCGCCTCCGGGGGCGGGGGCCAGCCCCCGTCGTCGAGCCAGATGCCCAGGTTCGGGGCGATCGGGGCGTACCAGGTCAGGTCGAGGCGCGACCCGTCGGGCTGGGCAACCGCGGCGACGCCGGGAAGGCCCTCCCCGCCGGCTGCGTCCCAGCTGCCATAGAGCTCCCAGCCACCGAATGCCTTGAGCGCCGTCCGGGCGGTGGGCTCGCCCACGACGTCGAGCTGGATCGGACGGCCATCGGTCCCCGGGGTCTCGGGCCAGTCGGCATGGCCGGGGATCGGGGCCAGCGGAAGGCCCTCCGCCCAGGTCACGCGCACCGAGACGAGTCCTTCCACCTCGAGCCGGGCACCCGGCTCGAGGTCGAGCAGCGGGTGCATCGACCACAGCACGGGCAGCGCGGTCGCGCCGACGTTCTCGAGCTCGTACTCGGCGACGAGGCGGGGACCGTCGAGCCGGAGGCGCCTCGTGAAGACGAACGGCCGATCGGGTCCAGCCCAGGTCGTCGCGAGGATCTGTCCCTCGCCAACCCCGGTGGCGACGCGACCCCACAGGTCGCCGTGATCGCGGAGCGGGGGGCCGGCCGGGTTTGCCGGATCCGGACAGGGAGTCACCGTCGGCAGGCACTCGTCCCAGCCGAACGCGACCGCGCCGGAGAAGAGGGCGTCGCGGCCCGTCCAGGCAGCCGCTGACCCGTCGGGGCCCATATCCGGCGGCTCACCCTGCACGAGCCACTCGCGCCCGGTCCAGCGGTCGACGAGCGAGAGGACGCGTCCGCCCAGGGCCGGGCAGACGGTGAGCCCCAGGCGGTCGTTGCCGAGCTCCAGCGTGGCGAAGGGCCCGAACGGAGCGCCCGGCTTGATCATCGCCCCGAACGGTACGCCGGGCGGCGTGGCGCCGGCAGGGTTGAACGGCCCGTGTCGGGCAGGCGTTCCGGCCGCAGTCGACTGGCACCTGCCGCTGGCGCGCCGCGGCCGTTGTGAGCGGTACGGCCCTACCCGTGGGCCGATCGGCGCCCCACCCAGCGCCCTCGGATCGCGCGCTATGAGGCGTGGGCGTGGGCGTGGGCTCCGGCACGGGCGTCGGCTCCGGCACGGGCGTGACGTCAGGAGGCGGCGTCAGCTCGGGGGGCGGCGTCGGCGCGCCGCTCGGGGTCGGCTCGCCGCTGGGGCTGGGGGCCGGTGTCGCGGTCGCGTCGGCTTCGGCGTCGGCGTGGGCTTCGGCGTGGGCTTCGGCGTTGCGGCTGGGAGGCAGCCCGAGACACCACTGCCCGCCGGGCGACCGGCAACGGCCTTCGGAGCCAGGAACTCCTCCGGCGGGAGCGTCCCCGGCGGCGGGAAGAGCCGGTCCGCTCGGGCGCGGATCGCAGCGAAGTCCGCCAGGAAGATGTAGCCGCGGGCGTCGAAGCCGGCCCAGATCAGCTTGCTGCCAGTCACGATCGCGCGGTACGTCCCGGAGCGATCCACCGTTCGGGCGTACTCGACGAGCTCCGGCACGAGGCTGCGTGGAATGTTGGTCTCCACGGTCTTGCCCATCGCCCGGAGGAAGCCCACCGGGTCGGCCAGGAAGCCTCCCTCGACCACCCGGTCCCGAATCCCCGACAGGACCTCCTGCTGGCGCGCCTGGCGCGTGAGATCCGATTCGCCGTTCGCCTTGCGGATCCGCGCATAGGCCAGGGCCTGGTTCCCGTTCAGCTTGTGCCGACCGGCCGTGATCGAGAAGCCCCTGGTGAACCCGTACTCGTCGTAGAGCGGGTCGCAGAATGCTCGTGCCACGTTGACTTCGATGCCGCCGAGGGCATTGACGACGGCGACGAACCCGCCGAGGTTCACCTGGGCGTAGTAGTCGATCTGGAGGCCGGTCATCTCACCGAACGCCGCCATCAGGACGTCGTGGCCGTCGCCGCTCGAGCCGGGGAAAGCGGCCGGAGTTCCGGCGCGCATACGCGAGGAGTGAGTTCACCTTGCCCGAGAAGACGCCGCCGCCGGGAAGGGGGACATCCACCAGGTCGCGAGGAAAGGAGAGGAGCGAGACCGTTCGCGCCACGGGATCCAGCGACGCCACGATCATCGTGTCGGTCAGGAACGTGTTGCGACCGACGCCCGCGTCGACGCCCAGGATCAGCACGTTGATCCGGCCGCAGTCGGCGTCGCGGTCGGGAACGGCGAGGGCGTCGGCGACGGCCCGAGGTGGCGCCCGGAGCGAGGCTCGCGAGCGGCGTCGACAAGGGTGTCGCGGCAGGCTGCCAGGCTCCCGACGAAGCTGCGTCCTGGGCGAAGACGTCATTCGCGCTCTCGCGCACGGCCTGGCTCACGACGCCGGCGTATGCCTGCGGCGCGGCCACCAGGACGACGAGCGCGATGATCGGCAGCGTGTCGCGCAGGCGGAGCCTCGGCAGCCGCCGATCGGTGAGCGACGGAGCCGAGCGCCAGGAGCCGCCAGCAGAGCAAGACGACCTCGCAGGGCGAGCACGAGGACCAGGACCCGGTCGTCGAGGAGTGCCCCGACGAGCTGGTCCGTGGTCGTGGCGACAAGCACGCCGGCAACGAAGGGCGGCGAGAAAGACGAGGGGGAGGCCGAAGAGCGCGGCCAGGCGAAGCCGTCCGGCGACGAGGTGCCCGAGGCCCGGCACGAGGACCGTGAGCAGGGCCGGGACGTACCGGCCGCGCGCGAGGCCGGGGCGGTCTTCGGCGCTGGGGATCGACGATGCGGGCTCAGTCACGGCGGCAGAGCCTACCAGATGCTCGCCGCTCGCCCGCCGGTCGTGAGGCTGATGCGCCCTCATGAAGGCCAGGCGCGATGCCTCGCGATGCTCCGGGGTCGACGTGCACCTGGGCGCACGCACGAGGACGCGCGTTTGACAGGTTCGGGGGCCGGCCCCATGCTTGCATCGTGTTCAGGCGATGCCTGCGCAGGGTCCGAGCATCCAACGCCACGCTCCCCGCGCCGCGTCGCCACCCGGTCTTCCCGGCACTCACCTTCGCCGGCCGACCACTCATCGCATGGACCGAGTCCGCTCGAATGTCGCGGACCGGCCAGGAAAGGCACTCACCGGACATGATGTCCAGGAACTCCCCCGCGCGGCGTATCGCCGCGCCCCTCTCGCTCGCCGGGCGGGCTGCCGATGCGCGTCGCCAGCGGCGACGCCAGGTCGGCGACGCGCGCCTGTACTGCGGCACGAACGGCTGCCCGACGACCCTCCGCCTCGACCCCGCCACGGGCGTCGCGGCCTGCCCGATCTGCGGCTTCGCGCGCCGGCTCGACTGACCGACCGCCGTCCCCGGCGGGACGCGGCCGGAGCTGCGACACGCGGCCCGCCACATGCCAACGGCTCCCGCGGAACACCCGGCGGACGCCCCACGGCGCTACCGTGGACGGATCGTGGATAACCCGGTCGCGCCGCCCGAATCTCGTGGACAGAACCCCTTGCGGGCGCCGACCCTCGCGGGCCATCATCCGGTCAGCCCGAAGGGGCCGTGATGAACGGACCGCGGTGCCGCCGCAAGGCGGCCGGGCTCCTCGCAAGGGGAGCCGGATCCTCCGTCAGGAGGGTCGGCCCTTCCGCAAGGGAGGCGTCGCGGTTCGCCGGTTGCACCGGTGCCGCAAGGTACCGAACCCGCTCGCGAGAGTGGGAGGCGCTCCGCAAGGGGCGCCACAGCTGCCCGCAAGGGTGGCGAGTCCCCCGCAAGGGGGGCGAGGTGACCGGGTCGGCGGTCCTTTCGGGCGCTTTGCTGACCGGCGCGGCGTCCGCGGAAGGGCGCAGAGACCAGGAGTGGCCGCGGCCGGTCCGGCGGAAGCACCCCAGGCTCCGGATGGCCGGTCCCCGGTCGGTGGCCGTCGCCGCCCGGCTCCATGCAGCAAATCCCGGTCGAGCACGCTCCGTTCGACCCTCAGGGTGCTGCCCGGCCCGGATCCGTCATCGGGCCCAGCGTGGTGAGAGCCGAATCCTTTCACGGATCGGTCCCCGGCTGGCTGTCCGTGGCCAGCACGGACGTGGGGCTTGACCTGCCTGCCACCGAGCGCGGCGCGGCGAGCACCCAACCCACGTGGATGTAGACTCGAACGCGACGTGCCCGCGCGCCACCCGGCGTGCCCGTTCCCGACGTCGAGGAGCCCGTGTCCGACGCGCCCCCGCCCACGCCCACCGTGCCCGACGCGCCCGCACCGCCCGCAGCGCCGCAGCGTCTGCGGCGCCCGATGCTCCCGACGGGTGCGCCATCCGCCTGGCCGGCCTGCGGTTCGCCTTCCCGGTCGACGGGCAGACCGTCCCAGTGCTCGGGGGGATCGACCTCGAGGTCGCGTGCCGGTCCGTCATCGCCCTGGTCGGCCCCAATGGCTGCGGCAAGAGCACGCTTCTCCGGGTCATCGCCGGGCTGCTGCCCGCAGCGGGCGGCAGCTGTCGAAGTCGAGGGTCGACCGGTGAGCGGGCCCGATGCCCGTGTCGGCCTGGTCTTCCAGGAGCCGCGCCTCCTGCCCTGGCGATCTGCGGTCGCGAACGTGGCCTTCCCGCTGGAGGTTGCCGGCCTCGATCGCGCGCCGCGGGAAGCGCGGGCCCGTGAGCTCCTGGGCCTCGTCGGCCTCCGGGACTGGGCGGGGGCCCGGCCGGTCGAGCTGTCCGGCGGCATGCGCCAGCGCCTCGCGATCGCGCGCGCCCTGGCCCTCGAGCCCTCGGTCCTGCTGCTCGACGAGCCGTTCAGCGCCCTCGACGCCCTGACCCGCGAGCGCTTCAACGTGGAGCTGCTCCGCCTGTGGGAGCGGATCGGCAGCACGATCGTGCTGGTCACCCACAGCATTCCCGAAGCCGTCTTCCTGGCCGACCGCGTGATCGTGCTCTCGCCGCGGCCCGCCGTGGTGGCTGCCGACATCCTCGTCGAGCTGCCGCGGCCCCGCCGTCTCGCCGACCTGGACGCCGTCGTCCTGTCGCGGACCGCGGCGGAGATTCGGGCCCGGCTCGGCGGCGCCACGGACGACGCCTTCGCGGTGGCGACCGGCGAAGTGGGGCGCCACGACGAGCCCGACCTGGTGATCGCGTGAGACACGCGCGCGGGCGCATCGTTCCCCCGCTGATCGCGTTCGTCGGGTTCATTGCGACCTGGCAGCTGATCGTCTGGATCGGCGACTACCCGCCCTTCATCCTGCCCGGTCCGTTCCTCGTCGCCGAGCGCTTCGTGACGGGGTGGCTCGACGGCATCTTCTGGTCACACCTGGTCACGACGATCTCCGAGATCGCCGTCGGGTTCACCGCAGGAGCGGCGGCGGCGCTGCCGACCGGCTACATCCTCGCCCGGTCGCGCCTCGCCGACCGGGTGATGTCGCCGTATCTCGTGGCGGCGCAGGCCGTCCCCATCCTGGCCCTGGCCCCCCTCATCGCCCTCTGGTTCGGGACCGGCCTTCTGTCGCGCTCGATCATCATCGCCCTCGTCGTCTTCTTCCCGGTGGCGATCAGCGTGATGATCGCCATCCGGGGCATCGACCGCCGCCTCCTGGAGATGGCCCGGAGCTACCGGGTGACCCGCCGGCAGCGGATCGTCCTGGTGGAGATCCCCGCCGCGCTGCCCGGGATCGTGGGCGGCCTGCGGATCGGGATCACGCTCGCGGTCGTGGGCGCCATCGTGGCCGAGTGGACGGGCGGCGAGCAGGGCCTTGGCGTGCTCATCAACCTGGCCCGGGGGAGTCTGTTCGACATTCCCCTCCTCTTCGCGACGCTCACCGTGATCGCTCTCCTGGGAATCGTGCTGTACGGATCCGTGCTGCTGGTGGAGCGCCACGTCGCGGCCCGGACCTGAGGCAACGCGGATCCTGGTCACCGCGGCCAGCGCGGCCATCGCGGCTTCGAGCGACGCGTCCGGTGACGCCGGTGCTACGATCAGTGCGCCTTCGGGGCAGGGTGCAATTCCCGACCGGTGGTAGCGCCCCCGAGTGGGGCGAGCCCACGAGCGACGGCCGTCATGCAGCGCCGTCGCAGACCCGACCGCGACCACCCTGGTCGCGCCAGCGGGGCCGACGGTCAGAGTCCGGATGGAAGAAGGCGACGGGCGGGCGCCCGAGCGGGGTGCCTCCACGTGCCGTCTCGCCCCTGGGTCGCACTGCGAACACGGGAGAGACGCGTGACCACCTCGAGCCCCACCCGCCCCGGCCTCCGTCGCAGCCGCCCGCATCCGGGCCGCCTCGCCGCGGCGCTCGCCGTGCTCGCCGTCCTCGTCGCCGCCTGCAGCGGCGCGGCGACCCCGACGCCGTCGGCGCCGGACGACCACCGCCCCGGCAACCTCGGGCGCGCTCCGTGACACCCTCCCCCACCCCGGTCACCCCCACGGAGCTCACCGTCGGGCTGGGCTACATCCCCAGCGTCCAGTTCGCCCAGTTCTACCTCGCCGACCAGGCCGGCTACTACCGCGACGCGGGCCTGGAGGTCACGTTCGAGAACAAGATCGACCCGGAGCTCATCACGCTCGTCGCCCAGGGCGTGTTCGACATGGGAATCGCCGACGGGACGAGCGTCATCCCGGCCGTGAGCCAGGGCATCCCCGTCCAGTACATCTTCACCGTCTACGCCGACTTCCCGAGCATCGTCTTCGCCAAGGCGTCCTCCGGGATCGTCGGGCCGGCCGACCTCGCCGGGAAGAAGGTCGGGGTCCCGGGCAAGTACGGGTCATCGTGGATCCAGCTCCAGGCGCTCCTCGCGGGCGTGGGCCTGACCCCGGAGGACGTCGAGATCGTGCCCTTCCCTGACTACGGCCAGCTGGCCGCGCTCGAGCAGGGCGTCGTCGATGCCGCGACGGGGTTCGTCAACAACGAACCCGTGCGGATGGAGCTGGCCGGGACGCCCACCGTCGTGCTGGCGTTGCCGCCGTCGGACCAGCTGCCCGGCAACGGCCTCATCGTCGGCCGAGGCGGCGCTCGACGGCCCGAAGGCCGACGCGATCCGGCGCTTCATCGCGGCGACCCGGAAGGCGACGGAGGAGATCGTCGCCGATCCCGAAGTCGGGCTCGAGGCCGCCATTGTCCGCGTGCCCGAGCTGGCCAACGACCGGGCCTGCCCAGCTCGCGGTCCTGGAAGCCACGATCGACACCTGGCAGAACGACTTCACCGTCGCCAACGGGATCGGCGCGGTCGATCCGGCGGCGTGGAAGCATTCGATCGAGTTCATGAGCGGCCTGCCCGACTCGCCGGTGGCGCGTCCGGTCACCGTCGCCGAGTGCATCGATCCGACCTTCGCGGCGCCGTAGCGGGCCGCGGCCGCGCCGGTGAGCTGGCCAGGGGAATCGAAACGGCCGGCGCGCTCGCCGCGAAGGCTGGGCGTCGCCGGCCGCTGAGCGCTGGATCAGGCTGCCCGGTCGGTGACCCGCTCGACGACCGCCGTCTGGGCGAGCTCGTCGGCCGCGACCTCGAGATCGATCGCGATCTCGTCGGAGACCAGCCAGCCACCGCTCTCGAGGCCGACGTTCCACGTGAGGCCCCAGTCCGAGCGCTTGATCTTCGTCGTCGCCGCGAAGCCGGCGTGCCGGCGGCCGTCCATCCCGGTGACGATGCCGAGCGCTTCGCCGTGCAGGGTGACCGAACGGGTGACGCCGCGGATGGTCAGGTCACCCGTGATCGCCCAGCGATCGCCCCTCGGCGCGATCGCGGTGCTGGCGAACGTGATGGTCGGGTGCGTCTCGGCGTCGAGGAAGTCGGCCGAGCGAAGATGGTTGTCGCGGGCGCTCCATGCCGGTCTCGATCGAAGCGGCCGGGATCGCGACTTCGACGCGGGAGCTCGCGGCATTGGCCTCGTCGAAGTCGATCGTGCCGGTGACGCCCTTGAAGATGCCCCGCACCTTCGTGATCATCATGTGCCTGCCGGTGAAGCTCACGACCGTGTGTGCCGGGTCGAGCTGCCAGGTGCTCATCGTGCTTCCGCTCCTGCTCCTGTCCCATCGTCCGGCCGTGTCTGGGCCGGTCCGAATGTAGTTGACTGCGCAACTATATCACCCTCATGGTTGCGTGTGCAACTACCTGTCCGAGGCGCTATGATCCAGGCAGCCGGAGCCAGCTTCGGGCCAGGAGAACCATGAGCGAGACCGCCGCGCCGCTACCGCAGCACCCCCGGGGTTCCCGATGCGCCCCGCCCCGACGACCCGCGCCTGCGGGCGTGGGTCGCGTTCCTCCAGGCACACGCGGTGGTCACGCGGCGGCTCGAAGCCGAGCTCCAGGCCGAGCGCGGCCTCTCGCTGGCGGACTACGACGCCCTCGTCCAGCTCGCCGTCGCCGATGATCGGCGTCTCCGCATGAGCGAGCTCGCCGAGCGTGTCGTCCTGTCGCGGAGCGGCGTGTCGCGCCTCGTCGATCGGCTGGAGGCCGGCGGGCTCGTGGCGCGGCGGGCCTGCCCGACGGATGCCCGCGGGTCGTGGGCCGAGCTGACGGCGGCCGGCCTCGACCGGCTGCGCGACGCGGCCCCCGTCCACCTGCGCGGCGTGGATGCGCACTTTCTCTCCCCCATCGCTGCGACGGACCGGGAGGGGCTCGTCCGCGCTCTCGAGGCCGTCGTGCGCAGCAGCCGCGCAACCGACACGGCGATCCTGCCCGCCTGCGACACGATCGCCGAGGCGCTCGAACCCTGACCGGCGTGGCCGGCGTGCTGCGAACCGGGACGAGCGGGTTTGCCTATCCCGCCTGGGCTCCGGCCTTCTATCCCGCCGGCGCGCGCGGCGAGGCGCTCCTGCCGGCGTACGCGGCGCACCTCGCGGCGGTCGAGCTCAATGGCACGTACTACCGCCAGGTCACGGGTGCGCAGGCAGTGGTCTGGGCGAGCCGCGTGCCCTCGTCGTTCCGCTTCACCGTCAAGCTCCTGCGAACAGGATCGCTGCGCGCCTACGCCAGCGATCCCGCCGGAGACGCTGCCGTGGCTGACGGCGCCGCTGGCCGCCTTCGGCGATCGGCTGGGTGCTGCCCTCTTCCGGATCCCGGCCGGCCAGGTCCGCGACGACGCGCGCCTCGACCGCCTGCTGGCGGCCTGGCCCGCAGGCGTCCCCCTTGCCATCGAGGCGCAGGACCCCTCGTGGCAGGTCGACGAGACCCACGATCGGGTGCGGGCCTCTGGTGCAGTCCTCGTCGTGACCGACACTGACGAGGCGCCCGATCCACCATTGACGATGACCGGTCCCCTGCTCTACCTGCGCCTCCGGCGCACCATGTACGGGACCGCCGACCTCGACGCGTGGGCGGCGCGACTGGAACCCTTCCTCGCAGACGGGCGGGACGCATACGTCTTCTTCCGTCACGATGAGCACGGCGCGACGCCGGGGTACGCGATGGCGCTCGCGGCGCGGCTGGCGCGGTATCTGCCGACGGAGGCCACTGGACGCGGAGGAGCTGAGTGACGGAGCGGAGCGGCATGACGAGGCGAGACGACACGACCAGGCGGCTGGTCGCCCTGTGATGGTGCGTCGGCGGGCGGCAGGTGCGGGCGCCCTCGTCGTGATGCTGCTCGCCGGGTGTGGCAGCGCGCCCTCGCCGGACCGTCCGACCCCGCCGATCGTGAGCCCGCCGGCCTGGACGCCGTCGCCCACCTCCACCGCGCCGGCCGCCCCAACAGCGGCGACGACATCACCCCCCATCCCATCCCCCACCACGCCCGGCGCAATCGACCTGGAGCTCGTCGCAGAGGGCCTCGAGAGCCCCCTCTTCGCGGGCAGCGCCAACGATGGCAGCGGACGCCTGTTCGTGCTCGAGCAGGCGGGTCGCGTCCGCGTGATCCGGGACGGGCGCCTCGTGCGGGCGCCCTTCCTCGACATCGCCGCCCGCATCTCCGCCGGCGGCGAGCGCGGCCTTCTCGGGATCGCGTTCGCCCCGTCGTTCGCGACCGACGGCCGCTTCTTCGTCGACTACACGGACCGCGACGGCAACACCGTGGTCAGCGAGTTCCGCGCCCCGGACCCGGCGGCCGACCGCGCGGACCCCGGTTCCGAGCGGGTTCTCCTCCGGATCGACCAGCCGTTCGCGAACCACAACGGCGGTGCCCTGGCCACCGGACCCGACGGGCTCCTCTGGATCGCGACCGGGGATGGCGGCTCTGGCGGCGACCCGCTGGGCAACGGCCAGAGCCTCCGCACGCTCCTGGGCAAGCTGCTGCGGATCGACCCGCGCCCGGCCGGCGGCGCGCCCTACGGGATCCCGGCGGACAACCCGTTCGTGGGGCGGGCCGGGGGACGGGCCGGCGCGCGGGCGGAGATCTGGGCCTACGGCCTGCGCAACCCGTGGCGCTTCTCGTTCGACCGGGCAAGCGGCGACCTCTGGATCGGCGACGTCGGACAGGGTGCGATCGAAGAGGTGGACCGCTGGCCGGCCGGCTCGCCGGGCGGGCCGAACTTCGGCTGGAACACGATGGAGGCGAGCGCCTGCTTCAATCCCGCGGAAGGGTGTGACCGCGCGGGGCTGGTCCTGCCGGTCGCCGAGTACGGCCACGACCGGGGTTGCTCGATCACCGGCGGCTACGTCTACCGGGGAGCAGGCGTCCCCGGGCTCGCGGGTACGTATCTCTACGCCGACTACTGCGCCGGGACGATCTGGGGCCTCGAAGCCGCTGCCGAGAGCCCGTCGCCGAGGGTGCTCCTCGACTCCGGGCTCTCGGTCGCCTCGTTCGGGGAGGACGAGGCCGGCGAGCTCTACGTCGTCGACCTCGCCGGCGGCCGCCTCTTGCGGGTCGTCGCGGCGATCTGACGTCTGGCCCGCCGGTCCCGCCGGCAGGCCAGGCGGGGTCGCTACCCGATCAGGTAGACGACGCTGACCGAAACGGAGATCTCCGAGGTGCCGGGCAGGATCGGCGTGGACGCTTCGTCGGCGCGCAGGGCCCCCGCATACGGGACGGGCCACGGCGTCGGCGCGGACTGCTCGCTGATCGAGGCGACGCCGATGATCGAGACGCCGGCGGCGCTCGCGAGAGCGTCGGCCTTCGCCCGGGCCTGCTTCATCGCCTCGGCTCGAGCCTGGCCCTCGGCGCCACTGGGGTCGTCCACCCGGAACGTGACCCCGTCGAGGGTCGACCCGCCCGAGACGAGGGCGCCGTCCACCGCATCGGCGAGCTTCTCCAGATCGCGGACCGTCGCGACGACGCCGTTGCGCATCTCGTAGCCGGTGATCTTCGGTGCTTTGCCGTTCGTGTTGTAGTCGTAGACGGGCTGCAGCGAGAGGGTGGTGGTGCGGATGTCCTTCTCGGCGACGCCTGCGTCGCGGAGCGCCTTGACCACGCCCTCCATCGCGGTCGCGGCCGCGGCCCGGGCTTCCTTGACCGTGGCCCGCTGAATGACGACGCCCACGTGGAGGTCCGCCACGTCCGGAGCGGTGGTCACGATCCCGGTGCCGGAGACGCTGATCGTTCGGTCGGGCTCGGTGGCGTCCTGGCCGCGGGCCGCCCGTGGCGAGAGCGCGGGACCGAGGGCGACGGCCAGCATCAGGCCGCCGACGATGCCGATCGCGACCCACGCGGGGCGCGAGGCGGGCGGGGTGATGGTGCGCGGGGTGGACATGGCTGAGACTCCCCTGCTCGATGCGTCTGGCGGCGGCCTGCGGGCACGAGCCCGGCGACCGCGACACCGACACCTGGCGATCGGCCGGCTCGGCCGAGTCAAGGCCCGTGACGCGAGGGACGGCAGTCCGGTTCCCGGACCCCGGTTCCCGGACCCCGCTACAGGTCGAGCGGGTCGACCTTGTCCGGATCGATCCCGAAGCCCGCGATCGCCTCGGCGACCAGGCTCGCCGGGACCGTGCCCGCGCGCTGGAGAGCGGCCAGGGCGGCCACGGCCACGTTCGGGGCATCGATCTCGAACAGGCCGCGCAGCGCCTCGCGCGTGTCGCTGCGGCCGAAGCCCTCCGTGCCGAGTGACACGTAGCCCGCCGGCAGCCAGCGTCCCAGCAAGTCGGGAAGCGCCTTGACCCAGTCCGAGACCAGGACGACGGGTCCGCCGTCGCTCCCGAGCACCTGGGTGACGAAGGGCACCCGCGGCCCGTCGGTGGGGTGGAGGCGGTTCCAGCGCTCCACCTCGAGGGCGTCGCGTCGGAGGAGCTGCCACGAGGTCGCGCTGTACACCTCGGCGGCCACGCCGAAGCGCTCGGCGAGCACGCCCCGTGCCGCGAGCGCCTGCTGGAGGATCGCGCCCGAGCCCACGAGACGCACCCGCCCCTTCGGCCCGCCCTCGATCTCCGGCGCCGCCAGCAACCGGTAGAGACCGCGGATGATCCCCTCGTCCGAGCCGTCGGGCTTGGGGGGCATCGGGTGATTCTCGTTGTAGAGCGTGACGTAGTAGAGGTGATCCTCGCCGCGCCCGTACATCCGCTCGATCCCGTCGCGGACGATCACCGCGAGCTCGTACGCGAAGGCAGGATCGTAGGCCCGGATGGCCGGCACGGTGGACGCCAGGAGGTGACTGTGGCCGTCCTCGTGCTGGAGCCCTTCGCCGTTGAGCGTCGTGCGCCCCGCGGTGGCGCCCATCATGAAACCGCGGCCGCGGGCGTCGGCGAAGGCCCAGGCCTGGTCGCCGGTCCGCTGGAAGCCGAACATCGAGTAGAAGATGTAGAAGGGGATCATCGGCTCGGCGTGAGTGGCATACGAGGTGCCGGCGGCCTGGAACGAGGCCATCGAGCCGGCCTCGTTGATTCCCTCCTCGAGAACCTGGCCGTCCTGCGCCTCCCGGTAGGACAGGACCAGATCGGAGTCGACCGGCTCGTACCGCTGGCCCTGGCTGGCGTAGATCCCGACCTCCCGGAAGAGGGGGTCCATGCCAAAGGTCCGGGCCTCGTCGGGGATGATCGGCACGACGCGACGGCCGAAGCCCGGATCCCGCATCAGGTTCCGGAGGAGCTTGGCGAAGACCATCGTGGTGCTGACGGCGGTGGCCGAGCCGGCGGAGAACTCGGCGTCGGCCTCCGGCGCGGGCGCGGGCAGGGGGTGCGGCCGCACGATCCGCTTCGGGAGGGAGCCGCCGAGCGCGCGCCTCCGCTCGAGGAGGTACCGGACCTCCTCCGAGTCCGGGCCCGGGTGGAAGTACGGGGCGTCCTTGACCTTCGAATTGGGGATCGGCAGCTCGAGGCGGTCCCGGAAGACCAGCATCTCGGCCTCGGAGAGCTTCTTCGCCTGGTGGGTGACGTTGCGGCCCTCGACGCCGGGGCCCAGGGTCCAACCCTTGATCGTCTTGGCCAGGATGACGGTGGGGGCGCCGCGGAACTCGGTCGCGGCCCGATAGGCAGCGTAGAGCTTGCGGTAGTCGTGGCCGCCCCGGCGGAGACGCGTCAGGTCGTCGTCGGAGAGGTGCTCCACGAGCGCGCCCAGCCGTGGATCCGGCCCGAAGAAGTGCTCCCGGATGTAGGCGCCGCCGGCAACCGAGTACTTCTGGAACTCCCCGTCAACGGTCTCGTTCATCTTCGTGACGAGGGCGCCATCGGTGTCGCGGGCCAGGAGCTCGTCCCACTCGCGACCCCAGATCACCTTGATCACGTTCCACCCGGCGCCCCGGAAGATCCCCTCCAGCTCCTGGATGACCTTGCCGTTCCCGCGCACCGGGCCGTCGAGACGCTGCAGGTTGCAGTTGACGACGAAGGTGAGGTTGTCGAGCCGCTCGCGTCCGGCCATGCCGAGGGCGCTGAGGGATTCCGGCTCGTCCATCTCGCCGTCGCCCAGGAAGGCCCAGACGCGCGACGCCGAGGTGTCCTTGATCCCCCGGTGACCCAGGTAGCGGTTGAAGCGGGCCTGGTAGATGGCCGAGATGGGCCCGAGGCCCATGCTGACCGTGGGGAACTCCCAGAAGTCGGGCATGAGGCGAGGGTGGGGGTACGAGCTGAGGCCGCGCCCTGGCACGACCTCTCGGCGGAAGCTGTCGAGCTGGCCCTCGCTGAGACGCCCTTCGAGGAAGGCCCGCGCGTACATCCCCGGCGCGGCGTGACCCTGATAGAAGACCTGGTCGCCGGCATCGTCGTCCTTGCCCCGGAAGAAGTGGTTGAAGCCCACCTCGTAGAGGCTCGCGGAGCTGGCGTAGGTGGAGAGGTGACCGCCGATCCCCGGGTAGGCGTTGTTGGCGCGCAGCACCATGGCGGCCGCGTTCCAGCGGACCAGGCGACGGATCCGGCGCTCGATCGCCTCGTCACCCGGGAACGCGGGCTCCTGCTCGGGGCTGATCGTGTTGATGTACCGGGTCTGGGTGAGGGGCGGGAGGCCCACGTCCCGCTGCCGGGCCCGCTTGAGCAGCTTGTAGGCCACGAACCTGGCGCGCTCGGCGCCCTCCTGGTCGAGGAGCTGGTCGAACGAGTCGATCCAGTCCTGGGTCTCCGACGGATCGATGTCCGGAAGCTGCTGCTTGAAGTCGTCGCTGTACATCGAGCCGGAGCGTAGCCGATCCGCCCGACGGGCGCGGTTACGCCCCTCGTCGGCCCATCGGCGTCCTCCGAACGCTCGGGGGGCCGCTGCGGTAGAGTCGCGTCATGCACGAGGTCTACGAGCCGGGAGCCGCGGGGACGGCCTGATGCGCCTTCGATCCCTTGCCGCCCTGGCCATCTCCGGTGTGGCCGGGACCTTCCTCGTCGACCGCTGGATCGGCGATCTCATCGCCAACGGCGAAGCGATCGACCCGGTCATGAAGATGGCAATCACCATCGATGCCCCGATCGACGCCGTCTGGGAGATCGTCGCCGACATCGAGCGCCAGCCGCTCTGGATGGAGGAGATGAAGTCGGTCCGCCTCCTCTCGCCCGGCCCGGTCGGGGTCGGGACCCGAGGCGAGGCAGACGTCCGCATCTTCCTGGTGGGGATCGTGGACCCGGTCGAGGTCGACATCTACGACCCCCCGACCCGCTTCGGCATCCGCCATGTCGGGACGTTCACCGGCGCAGGGCGCATCACGCTCGAGGCGATCGACGCGCGACGGACGCTGGTCCGGTGGGACGAGCGGCTCGTGCCGCCCGTCTTCCCGCACCTCGGCCAGCTCCTCCAGAAGCCCATCATGGGCGCCATCTTCCAGGCCGACCTGGAGCGCCTCCGCGAGATCGTCGAGTCAGAGCACGCCGAGGCCACGGCGAACCTCCGGCTCCCGCGGCGGCTGACCCCATCACCGGCCAGCTCGTGCGCGTCCACCTGGTCGACGCGACCTACGAGCTCTTCCGGGCGTACCACGCGCCGCGCCCCGCGGTCCGCGGCCGCGGCGGGATGCCCCTCAGCGCGGTTGCCGGGCTCGTGGGGACGCTCCTCGCGCTGCTCCGGGACGAGGGGGCCACGCACGTCGCCTGTGCGCACGACCGGGTGATCCGCTCGTTCCGGAACGACCTGTGGCCTGGGTACAAGACCGAGGCGGGCGTCCCCGCCGACCTCCTGGCCCAGTTCCCCGTGGCGGAGGAGGCGATCGTCGCGCTCGGGATCCCGCTCTGGGCGATGGTCGAGCTCGAGGCGGACGACGCGCTGGCGACGGGAGCGCTCCGCTTCGCGGCCGACCCGGGCGTCGAGCAGGTCCTCGTCTGCACGCCCGACAAGGACCTCGCCCAGGTCGTGCGCGGCGACCACATCGTCCTGCGCGACCGGCGGCGCGACCTCGCCTTCGACGACGGCGGCGTCCGGGCGAAGTGGGGCGTCGCGCCCGCGGCGATCCCCGACTGGCTCGCCCTCGTGGGCGACGCCGCCGATGGGTTTCCGGGTCTCCCGGGCTTCGGGGCCGTCGCGGCGTCGACGCTTCTCGGCGCGTTCGGCTCGCTCGAGGGCGTCCGGGCCGCGCCTGCCGACAGCTGGCCGCCCCGGATCCGGGGCGCCGCGAGACTGGCGGCGACGCTCGACGAGCGCTGGGCCGACGCCGTCCTCTTCCGCGACCTGGCGACGCTCCGTCTCGACGCTCCCCTCCCCGAGCGAGCGGCCGACGAGCTCCGCTGGGACGGGGTGGATCGGGACGCCTGGGAGGCCTTCTGTGCCCGCTGGGAGCTTCCGGGTCTGCTCCGGCGGCCGCACCACTGGCGCGCCGGGTAGCGCACGCGGAAGGCGATCGCCAGGCGTTGCGGCGCGCCGCCCGGCATCGCGCCGGCGGGGGCGCCTACGCCGGCTCGCGCAGGAGCTCGAGCAGGACCGCGTGGTGGGCGGGCGGGGCCGCGAGGAGGCCCATGCCCCTGGTGGACGCCGCCAGGTCGAACCAGGGACCGCCGGCCATGTCCGTGACGGTGGCGCCGGCGCGCGCGGCGATGAGACCGGCGGCGGCCACGTCCCAGGCCGACAGTCCGTTGGTCTGGCTGAAGGCATCGAAGCGGCCGTTGGCAACGTAGGCGAGGGCCAGCGCGGCGGAGCCCATCTGCCGCGAGATCCGGATGGCTCTTCGGACGCGCCGCGTGCGCAGAGCAGGCGCACGTCCGCCCACCGCGAGGCCCATGACGAAGTCCACGAGGCGCTCCTTGCCCGAGACGACAACCGGGCGTCCGTCGAGCGTGGCCGGCCCATCGGCCGTGGCGGCGTACGTCTCCGCGCGGACCGGGTCGTGGATGACGCCCACGACGGGCTGACCGTCGACGACGAGGGCGAGCGAGACGCAGAAGAACGGGATCGCGTTGGCGTAGTTGATGGTCCCGTCGATCGGGTCGCAGACCCACGTCCGATGAGCGGCGGCGGCGTCGCGGCCGGACTCCTCGCCGTAGAAGGCGTCGTTGGGGAAGCGCTTGGCCAGGGCAGACCGGATCAGGGCTTCCGATTCGTGGTCCACCTCGGTCACGATGTCCCGGACGCCCTTGAAGGCGATCGCGCCGGCGTCGTCGAGGCGCTCCAGCGAGGAGGATGCCCGCGCGGGTGGCGATCTCCACCGCGGCGGCGAGCTCCGCGGCCCACGCGCTCTCGGTCGGGCCCGGGCCGGTCATCGCGAGCAGTCCACGGCGAGCGTGCGCTCCGTGGCGCCCAGCCCGTTCACGCGCTGCTCGAAGACGAGCCCATAGCCAGCCGGAACCTCGGGCGTCCGGATGTAGGTCTCCACCGGGGGGTTGCCGGGGTAGGTCGGGTCCCAGATTCGGCAGCTGGCCTGGCCGTCGCGTGAGCCCAGGTTCTCGACCGCGATCGTGAGCACAAGCCCGCTGCCATCCGGGGTGGCGCTTCGCAAGGCCGACTGGAAGGGGCCCACGCCGCCCACGAAGAACGTCAGGGCAACGGCCAGCCCCACGACAGCGAGGCCGATGCCCAGGAAGACGGTCCCGTGGGCCTGGGACGCGGCCGGCTGCTCGAGGCCGGCCGGATTGCAGGCGGCACAGAGCGCGTCGGTGAGCGGAACCGGCGCGCCACAACGCACGCAGGCGTGCGTGGGCGCGGGGGCAGCCGCGTTGGGGGCACCGGAGTCGGTGCCGGGGGCCTCGCTCACCTCCCGATCTTCCCACGGGCAGCCCCTGGACGCTGGGCAGCACGTCGGCGTCGGCACGTCGGCGTCGGCGTCGGCACGTCGGCGTCGGCACGTCGGGCGGCGTCGAGTGGCGTCGGCGCGGAGTGGCACTCCGGCGCGGTAGCATCCACCGTGCCCCGGGCGCGCGAGGGACGTCGCGCCGGGCGGCCCACGATGAACGAGAGGGCACGGCGATGGCGGACAGGGCGGAGATCGGCGTCTTCGGCGGCTCGGGCTTCTACTCGCTGCTCGACGACGTGCGCGAGATCAAGGTCGACACGCCGTACGGGCCCCCGTCCGACAGCGTCTTCCTGGCGGACGTCCACGGCCGGTCGATCGCCTTCCTGCCTCGCCACGGCCGCCGTCACTCGATCCCGCCTCATGCCATCAACTACCGGGCGAACGTCTGGGCCCTGCACGCGCTCGGGGTCAAGGCCGTCATCAGTCCCTGCGCGGCAGGCTCGCTCCAGAAGCACGTGGCTCCGGGCGACTTCGTCACCTGCGACCAGTTCGTCGACCGGACCAACGGCCGCAAGGACACCTTCTACGACGGCCCGATCCCCAACCACGTCTCGTCCGCGGACCTCTACGACCCTGCCCTCCGGGCGATCGCCGCCGACGTCATCCGCGAGCACGGGATCACGCTCCACGAGCGAGGCACGGTCGTGGTCATCCAGGGACCGCGGTTCTCGAGCAAGGCCGAGTCGCGCTGGTTCATGGAAGCCGGCTGGGAGGTCATCAACATGACCCAGTACCCGGAGGCCTACCTCTGCCGGGAGCTGGGGATGGCGGTGGTCAACATCAGCCTCATCACCGACTACGACGCGGGGGTCCTCGAGGGCACCGAATCGGTCAACGCCCAGAGCGTCCTCGAGGTGTTCCACCAGAACGCCGAGCGGATCCAGAAGGTCGTGCTCGAGATGATCCGTCGCTTCCCCGCCGACCTCGACGCGCTGGCGGCCGGCGAGGCGTTGCGTTTCGCCCGGGGTGATGGTCACGTCGTGTCGCCCGAGGATGTCCGCCTGTTCGAGACCGGGCTCTAGGCGCCGTGGCCGATCCGTCGCCTGCGCCATCCGCCCGACGGGACCCGAGGGCCTTCCTCGGCCGCGGACGCCAGCCGATCGGCGTCAGTCTCGGCGTGATCGGCGTCGCGGCCGACTGGTGGCTGGAGAGCGCCGGGCGCCTCGAGAAGTCCGGGTATGCCGGGATCTGGGCGTGGGACCACTTCATGGGCCGGGGAACAGTCGCCGACGACCGTCCTCGAATGCTGGACCATGCTGGCCCTCGCGGCGGGACGAACGGAACGGATGACGGTCGGCAGCTTCGTGACCAACGTCATGAACCGCCACCCGGCCCTGCTCGCCCGGATGGTCGGAACGCTGCAGGTCGCGACCGGGGGCCGGGCCGTGCTCGGCATCGGCATCGGCGGCCATCCGGCCGAGCACGAGGCCTACGGGATCGACTTCCCATCGGTACCCGAGCGAGTCGCTCGGCTCACCGAGGCCGTGGCGGTGGTCCGCGCCCTGTGGGGCGGCGGGCCTGTCTCGAGGCCGAGCCCGTTCTACCCGCTCGTGGGCGCCGTTGCGCGTCCAGTTCCCGAGCCGCCCCCGCCGATCATCGTCGGTGGCGAAACCCCGGCCGGCGCCCGGCTGGCGGCCCGGGTCGGCGACGGCTGGTCGGGCTTCAGCGACAACTTCACCGCCCTCGAGCCCATCTACCGCCAGGAGCTCGAGGCCGCCGGGCGTCGCCGGGAGGACTCCGTCGTGGTGCTCGGCGTCCAGGGCGAGGGTGGCTGGCGTCCCGGCGACTCGCTGCGTGCCTCGCCGTGGGTCGGGCAGCCGCTCGAGGAGCTCGCCCGGTGGCGGGCGCTGGGTGCCGACGGGGTCGTCGTGCAGGCTCGGACGCCGGCCGACGTTGACGCCCTGGTGCGAGCAGCGGAGCGCTGGTAGCGGAACCGAACGGAGACGTCCGGACCGAAGCGCCCGCGAGGCGGCGGCACAGCGCCGGCCCCGCCAGCTGACACCCGTCCCGGCTGATTTGTGCTTCTCTCGCACAAATGCAACGTGGTACGCTCGCAGCGGCAAGGTGAGCGGCTCGGTGCCGGGCCGCGACGGGTTCGGGTTGCACGCGGGAGGCCTGATCGTGGGCGAGCAGTTCTTCATGGACGTCAAGGAGCCGATCCGTTTCGGCGGGCTCGGATCGTCGGAGAGCCTCGCGTTCAAGGTCTACGAACCGGACCGCGTCGTGCTGGGCAAGAGGATGGAGGACCACCTCCGGCCCGGTGTCTGCTTCTGGCACTCCTTCGCCTGGGCGGGCACCGACATGTTCGGGCTCGGCACGTTCGACCGTCCCTGGATCACGCGAGCTCGATGGATTCGATGGCCGCGGCCCGCATGAAGCTGGCGGCCGCCTTCGAGTTCTTCACCAAGCTCGGCACCCCGTGGTACTGCTTCCACGACCGCGACGTGGCGCCCGAGGGGGCGTCGTTCGCCGAGTTCCGGGACAACCTCGACGCCCTGGCCGACGAGGCCGCCGGCTACCAGGAGCAGACCGGCGTCGGCCTCCTGTGGGGGACCGCGAACCTCTTCTCGCACCCGCGCTACCAGGCCGGCGCCTCGACCAACCCCGACCCCGATGTCTTCGCCTACGCCGCGGCGCAGGTCAAGCACATGCTCGAGGTTACCCATCGCCTCGGCGGCGCCAACTACGTCCTGTGGGGCGGCCGCGAGGGCTACGACACGCTCCTCAACACAGACCTGCGCCGCGAGGGCCAGCAGCTGGCCCGCTTCCTTGCCCTCGTCGCCGAGCACAAGGCGAAGATCGGCTTCACCGGCACGCTCCTCATCGAGCCCAAGCCGATGGAGCCGACCAAGCACCAGTACGACTTCGACTCCGCCACCGTCCACGGCTTCCTCGCCCGTCACGGCCTCGACGGCGAGTTCCGCCTCAACATCGAGGCGAACCACGCGACGCTTGCCGGCCACTCCTTCCAGCACGAGGTCGCCTACGCCGTGGCGAACGGCATGTTCGGGAGCATCGACGCGAACCGCGGCGACTACCAGAACGGCTGGGACACCGACCAGTTCCCGAACTCGGTCGACGAGCTCTCGCTGGCCCTCTACGAGATCCTGCGCGGCGGGGGCTTCACGACCGGCGGCTTCAACTTCGACGCGAAGCTGCGCCGCCAGAGCTCTGACCGGACGGACCTCTTCCATGCCCACATCGGCGGGCTCGACACCCTCGCCCGGGCGCTCCTGGTCGCGGCCGACATGATCGAGGCGGGGACGCTCGCGGGCATGGTCGAGGCCCGCTACGCCGGGTGGGCCGGCCCGCTCGGGACGGCCATCCTCGACGGCTCCCTCACGCTCGCCGACCTTGCGGCGAAGGTCGAGGCGGGCGAGATCGACCCGCAGCCCTGTCTCCGGGCGGCAGGAGCTCCTGGAGAGCATCGTCAACCAGCACATCTGGGCGGTCGACCGCGGCGCTGGCCGCTGACCGACGCCGGACGAGGCCGTCTGCCGCCTGCGGACGGCACGGACGCGGGGAGGTCATGATGGGCCACGTCCTGGGCATCGACGTCTCGACCACGTCGGTCAAGGCGATCCTGCTCGATGAATCGGGTGCCGTGCTGGGCATCGGCTCGGCGGGCTACGACCTGAGCGTCCCCCAGCCGCTCTGGAGCGAGCAGGACCCGCACCTCTGGTGGGACGGCTCGGTGGCAGCCATCCGCGCCGTCCTCGCGGAGACCGGGATCGCCGGCGACGAGGTCAGCGCCGTGGGCCTCACGGGTCAGATGCACGGAGCCGTCCTCCTGGATCGGGCGGACGAGGTCATCCGTCCCGCGATCCTCTGGAACGATCAGCGGACTGGCGCCGAGTGCGATCTCATCCGGGAGCTGGTCGGCTCGGAGCGGCTCGTCGCGATCACGGGCAACGACGCGCTGACGGGATTCACTGCTCCCAAGCTCGTCTGGGTCCGCGATCACGAGCCCGAGGCCTGGGCCCGCGTCGCCCACGTCCTCCTGCCCAAGGACTACGTCCGACTTCGGCTGACCGGTGAGCACGCCATGGACAAGGCCGACGGCTCCGGGACGATGCTGTTCGACCTCGCCGCCCGCGACTGGTCCGCCGAGGTGCTCGCGGTGCTCGGGATCGACCGCACCTGGATGCCGCCGACCTCTGAGGGGCCGGGGGTCACCGGCGCCGTCACAGCCGCCGCAGCCGCGGCCACGGGCCTCCGGGCGGGCACGCCCGTCGTCGCCGGAGGCGGCGACCAGGCCGCCAACGCCGTGGGCGTCGGGGCGGTCGAGCCGGGCGTGGTCGCCCTCTCGCTGGGGACGTCCGGGGTCATCTTCGCGACGACCGCGCGGCCGCTGTTCGAGGCACGCGGCCGGGTCCACGCCTTCTGCCACGCAGTCCCGGGCCGCTGGCACATGATGTCCGTGATGCTCTCGGCGGCCGGCAGCCTGCGCTGGTTCCGGGACGCCGTGGCCGCCGGGATCTCCTACGACGAGCTCGTCGCCGGCGCCGGGGAGGTTGCGGCCGGAAGCGACGGGCTCCTCTTCCTCCCCTACCTCACCGGCGAGCGGTCGCCTCACCCCGACCCGCTCGCCCGCGGGGCGTTCGTCGGGCTGACCCTGACCCACGATCGGCGCCATCTCACCCGCGCCGTGCTCGAGGGCGTGGCCTTCGGGTTGCGCGACGGCCTGGATCTCATGGTCGAGGCCGGCATGCCCGCGCCGAGCGCCATCCGGGCCTCGGGCGGCGGCACCGTCGAGCCCGGTCTGGCGGCAGATCCTGGCGGATGTCCTCGGCGCCGAGATCGCCACCGTGAACACGACGGAGGGAGCGGCCTACGGGGCCGGTCTCCTGGCGGCGGTGGGCGCCGGCTGGTACGGGAGCGTCGAGGACGCCGCCGCCGACGTCGTGCACGCGACGCCGGTCGCGGCTCCCGGGCCGGACGCCCCCCGCTACGCCGACGTGCACGCGATCTACCGCGAGCTCTACCCGGCACTCGCGCCATCGTTCCGGAGGATGTGAGCCGGGAGCCGCGGTCCGCGTGGGCGCTGGTCGCGGCCGCTGCGCCGAGCTCCCCGTGGCTGCCCGGCGTGGCGCCCCGCTCGCCGAGGTCCGCCGGGAATCAGCTGTGGAGCTGAGCGAGCTCCTTCTGGGTCACCTCGTCCGGCTTCTTGCCCATGATGATCATGCCCAGGACCTCGTCCTTGGTGACCTCGTCCTTGCGCACCGTGCCGACGAGCTTGCCCTGGAGCATGACGCTGATCCGGTCGGCCAGGTCGAACACGTCGTGGATGTCGTGGCTGATCAGGAAGATGCCGATGCCCTCGGCCTGGAGCTGGCCCACGAGCTCGCGGACCTGCGTCGTCTCGGCCGGGCCGAGCGCGGCCGTGGGCTCGTCCATGATGAGGATGCGGGCGTTGAAGTGGATCGCGCGGGCGATGGCGACCGACTGGCGCTGCCCGCCGGAGAGCGACTTCACGTTCGTCTTGAAGTTCTTGAAGCGCGGGTTGAGCCGCCCCATGACTTTGCGCGTCGCGGACTCCATCGCCGCGTCGTTGAGCGATCCGAGCCGCGTCCGAAGCTCCCGGCCGAGGAAGATGTTGGCGGCGGCGTCCACGTTGTCGGCCAGGGCCAGCGTCTGGTAGATCGTCTCGATGCCGAGGCTCTTGGCATCCCTCGGGTTCCCGATCGAGACCGGCTGGCCGTCGATGAAGATCTCGCCGGAGTCGGCCGGATGAGCGCCGGACAGCACCCTCATCAGGGTGGACTTGCCGGCTCCGTTGCCACCGACCAGGCCGACGACCTCGCCGGCGTGGAGGTCCACCGTGACACCGTCGACCGCGTGGACGCCGCCGAACGCGACGCGGATGTCGCGCATCTCGACGAGGGGCACGCCCGACGCGGTCGGGGCCGCTGCCGGAGCAGGCTCGGGTGCGCCGGGGGCCGGGCCGGGCTCCGGCGAGGGAGCCGCGCCCGGGGAGATGGTGCCGTTGTTCATCTGCTCCACCTCCTCGACCTCAAGCCGCCCTGCGCCGCAGGAACGCATCGAACCCGACTGCCGCGACGAGAACGATGCCCACGACGACGTCCTGGGTCGGCGAGTCGACGTTCAGCAGCAGCATGCCCGACCGAAGCGACTGCATGACGACGGCCCCCAGCACCGCCCCCGGGATCGTCCCGATGCCGCCGGCGAAGGACGTGCCGCCGATCACGGCTGCCGAGATGACGTCCAGCTCGTTCTGCACGCCCAGGTTCGTGACCGCGGCGTTGAGGCGGGCGGTCTGGACCGCCGCGCTGATCGCACAGAGGACCCCCATCAGCACGAACGTGAGGGTGATCGTCCGGCGCACGTTGATGCCGCCGAGCTCCGCTGCCTCCGGGTTGCCGCCGATGGCGTAGACGTAGCGGCCGAAGCGGCGACGGGTCGCGAGATAGGTCACCACGAGGGCGACCCCGAGCATGATGAGGACCGGGTAGGCGATGCCCGTCTGGATGATCAGCCCACCCTCCGGCCACGGGATCCCGTTCGCTTCCGCGAAGGCCCTGGCCAGCGCCTCCGGCCACGCGTAGGCGTTGGCCACCCAGACCGCCCCGAGGACCACGAAGATCCCGATGGCGCCGATGAGAACCTCCGCCCAGATCGGGCGGACCGGGAAATCGTAGCGCCGGCGCCGGCGCCGGCCGGCCCAGAGCGTGTAGACGATCCCCAGGCAGGCAATGCCTCCGACGAGCCAGCTTAGCTCGGCCCCGAGCGAGCCCTTCGCACCTCCGCCCAGGAGCTGGAAGATCTGATCGAGCGGGGCGATGGTCTGGCCCTGCTGGTAGCGGAAGATGAGGCCGCGCCAGACGAGCAGGCCGCCGAGGGTCACGATGAACGACGGCACGCCGCCGTACGCGATCAGGACCCCCTGGAGACCGCCGATCGCGGCTCCGACGAGGATGCCGACCCCGAGGGCGACGATCCAGGTGTACGGCTGGTCGAAGCCGAGGCCCAGTGTCTTGGGGATCCACTCGGCCTGGACCATCGCCATCGTGTAGCCCACGAAGGCGAGCACGGCCCCGACCGACAGGTCGATGTTGCGCGAGACGATGATCAGGACCATGCCCGTGGCCATGATCGCGATCGAGGCGCTCTGGACCGAGAGGTTCCAGAGATTGCGCGGGGTGAGGAAGCTGCCGCCCGACCAGATGTGGAAGCCGATCCAGATCACCGCGAGGGCACCGATCATCCCGAGCAGCCGGGTGTCGACCTCCAAGGCGAAGAGGAGCGATCGCAGCGATCGATTGGGGGGCTCGCGGCCGGCAGCCGGGGCGGTGGCCTCAGTCATCGTCACGCCTCGATGAGCGGGTCGGGTATGAGATGCGCCCTGCCGCTCGCGGCAGGGCGCATCTCGCTACGAGAGGTCTAGTTGCAGGCAGCCACGGCGCCGGCCGCGACGTCCTTGCAGAGCGCGTCCTTGGTGATCCACCCGGCGTCGAGGACGACGTCCAGGTTGTCCTTGGTGATCGGGATGGGGGTGAGGAGCTGGGAGATCATGTCGTTCCCACCGGGGCTCTTGAAGACGCCCACGCCGGGGACCTGCTTGATGTCCGGGTTGCCGCAGAGGAACGCGGCCGCCACGCCGGCAGCCGTGCCGAGCGCGCGGGCGTCCTTCCAGACCGAGACGGTCTGGGTGCCGAGGGCCACACGGTTGAGGGCGGCCTGGTCGCCGTCCTGGCCGGAGACCGGCACCTTGCCCTGGAGGCCCTGTGCGGTGAGGGCTGCGATCACGCCGCCTGCGGTGCCGTCGTTCGAGGCGACGACCGCGTCGACCTTGTTGTCGTTGGCGGTGAGGATCTGCTCCATGTTGGTCTGGGCGACGGCGGGATCCCAGTTGTCCGTGTAGGACTCGCCGACGTTGACGATGTCTCCAGCGTCGATCGCGGCCTGGAGGATCTCCTGCTGGCCACCGCGGAGGAAGTCGGCGTTGGCGTCGGCCTGGTTGCCCTTGATGAAGACGTAGTTGCCCTTCGGCATGGCCTTCAGGACCTCGCGGGCCTGCATCCGCCCGACTTCGACGTTGTCGAACGTGATGTAGAGGGCCTGCGGGTCCTCGATCAGGCGGTCGTAGGCGATGACCGGGACGCCTGCCGCGATCGCGCTCGCCACGGCCGGCTTGATCGCCGTGCCGTCCTGGGCCAGGACGATGACGACATTCGCCCCCTGCGAGATCAGGTTCTCGACGTTGGAGGCCTGGGTCTCGGCCGAGGACTTGGCGTCATTCGAGATGTACTTGCCGCCAACCGCCTCGATGGCGGTCTTGAGGGCGGGCTCGTCCCACTTCGCCCAGCGCTCTTCCTGGTAGTTGTTCCAGGACACGCCGACGACGCACTCAGCCGGGGCTTCCGTGGGCGCTGCGGTCGGGGCCTCCGACGCGGCCTCCGAGGGAGCAGCGGTCGGGGCGTCGGTTGCGGAAGCACCGCACGCCGCGAACACGATGGCCGCCGCGCCGATGAGGGCGACGACTTTTCGATTGACCATGATCAATTCTCTCCTCCTGTGAACCCTGTCGCTCGAGTGGTTCGGCGTTGGTCCGGCGCTAGGCTACCACCCTCCTCAAGCCCCCCGTGTGGCTTCGATCGGCCGGCCGCGGGGGTGTGCGACCGGCACTATGCACCGGATCGCGGTCAAGCGCTCTCCAGTTCGGAAATCGCGTCACGAGGTCCGACCCAGACCGCCGGGTCGGACAGGAGCGGGGCGAAGGCAAGCTCCGCGGCGCCCAGGAGCGGGGCATCGAGGCCGAGCGAGGCCGGGACCACCTTGACGAGCGCGCGCGGCGCCGGAAGCGCCCGGCGGGTGAGCTCCTCCTCGAGGGTGACCGCGATCCAGGGATGGATCCGGCCGAACAGGCCACCCAGCACGACGAGGCGCGGGTTGAGCACGTTGACGAGCCCGGCCAGCCCGAGACCCAGCCAGCGCCCCACCTGATCGAGGGCAGCCAGGGCGACGGGCGAGCCGTCGGCGGCCTCCCGCAGGACGGCCTCGACCGCGAGTCGTCCGCCGGTCGCGGGATGCCCGGCGTGACGGAGCAGCGCGCCTTCGCCTGCCTCGGTCTCGAGGCAGCCAACGGATCCACACCCGCAGGCGGACCCCGTCGGGTTGACCGGAAGGTGGCCGATCTCGCCGCCGTAGCCCGCTTCGCCGGCGAGGGGCCTGCCGCCCACCAGGAGACCGCCTCCGACGCCCACCTCGCCGGAGATGTAGAGGACGTTGTCGACACCCCGGGCAGCGCCTCGCCGGTGCTCGGCCAGCACGCCGAGGTCCGCCTCGTTGGCCACGGAGATGGGAGCGGGCACCCCGAGGGTCCGAGCCAGCGCGGCGCCCAGGGGAGCGTCGGTCCAGCCGAGGTTGGGCGCCCTCGAGACACAGCCGTCACTCCGCCGGACGACGCCGGCCACCGCCACGCCGACGCCGATCACCGCGTCGTCCGGCGGCCGGCCGTTGCGGGCCGCGGCGGCCAGGTCGGCGAGATCCGCGACGATTTCGTCGACCGCCGAATGCCCGCGCGGTCGGTCGACGCGCACGAGGCCCAGGATGTCACCGCCGAGCCCCACGACCGCGGCCGCCAGCGAGTCGACCTCGATCTCGAGGGCCAGGACCGTGGCCCCGCCGGGGTTCGGGCAGACGAGCGGCGAAGGCCGCCCGGGCGTTCCGAGCCGCACGGCCGGCTCCTCCACGGCCAGGCCTGCGAGCACGAGCTCCCCCGTCAGGCCGCGGATCGCGCTCCGCGTGAGCCCCGTGCGGAGCACGAGCTCGGACCGCGAGAGCGGGCCGCGCTCGTGCAGCTCCCGGACGATTGCGCCCAGGTTCGCCCGGCGCACCGTCTCGCTCCGTTGGCCGATCTCGTCGCGGCCGATTGTCACGGGTTTGTGTTCCTCTCTTCCAAACCTGTGCGGTACTCTGACGCGCAGCCACGGCGGCGTCAAGGGGGAACGGGCCCGGCGTCCGCCGATCGGTCGAGGAGGATCGAGAGCGATGAGCCACCCTGCGCTGGGGAATCCTGTCCACGGCGGGGATCGCGACCGAGAAGGCAATCCCGGGGATGCTCCGGGCGGCGCGCTGCGAGGTGGTGGCGATCGGGTCGCGCGACCAGGCGCGAGCTGCCGCGGTCGCCGAGCAGCACGGGATCGCGCGGGCCCACGGCTCGTACGAGGCGCTCCTCGCGGACCCCGCGGTCGACGCCGTCTACATCCCCCTTCCGAACCACCTCCACGCGGAATGGACGATCGCCGCGGCGCGGGCCGGCAAGCACGTCCTGTGCGAGAAGCCGCTGGCCCTGACCACGGCCGATGCCGAGCGGATGATCGAGGTCTGCCGGACGGAGGGCGTCGCGCTCATGGAGGCGTTCATGTACCGCCTTCACCCGTCCTGGGTTGCCGTCCGCGAGCTGGTCGCCTCCGGGCGGATCGGCCGCCTCACGGCCGTGAGCAGCTGGTTCTCCTACTTCAACGACGACCCGGCCAACATCCGCAACATCGCGGCCTACGGTGGCGGGGCGCTCTTCGACATCGGCTGCTACTCCGTCAACCTGTCGCGGATGCTGTTCGGCACGGAGCCCGAGCGGGTCGAGGCGGCGATCATCCGGGACCGGGAGAGCGGAGTCGACATCCTGGCGAGCGGGCTGCTCCGGTTCCCGGACGGCATCGCGACCTTCACCTGCTCGACCCGGGCCGAGCCGGACCAGCAGGTCCACGTCTACGGGACCACCGGCCGGATCTCCGTCGGCATCCCCTTCAACATCCCGCCCGACCGGCCCACCCGGATCCACGTGACCGCCGGCGGAGACCCGCCGGTCGCGCCGGCGACCGAGACCATCGAGTTCGGGGCCGCGGATCCCGTACGGCGTGGAGGCGGAGCGCTTCGCCGCCGCGATCCTCGACGGCGGGCCGCTGCCGACGCCGCCGGAGGACGCCGTGGCCAACCTCCGGGTCATCGAGTCGATCTTCGCGGCGGCGGAGCGCACGTAGCGCTCGGCGGCAGCGCGGGCGAGGGGTCGGCGGAGCGAGGGCTCGCGCGGCCCGCGGGCGGCTCCGCGACGGGTCCTGTCCGCGCGCCGACGGGTCAGTCGCCGGCCGTCCCGGCGTAGTGGCGCTGCGCCAGGGTCCACGCCCCCCGGCCGCACTCGGCGCCGATCTTCCGGCCCTCGAGGTCGTCGGCCGTGACGTGGATGCCCCCGTAGAGCCGCGAGATGCCCGCCTGGTCGGCCGCGTCGAAGAAGGTCGCCCACTGGAGCGTCACGTCCTCCGTCGGCCCGTACTCGTGGATCAGCGAACCCGCCTTCACGGTGAAGGACGCCATGCCACCGGGGAAGTACGCGCTCCCGGTGAACGCCGTCAGCACCTCGGCCGCGGCCCGGCTGAACGTGCTGTGCCCGGAGACGAAGCCCGCGAACGCGGGGGTCACGAACGTCGGCCGCTGGTAGGGCACCCAGTCGACCGCGCGCACCCAGCCGACCCCGCTCGTCTGCGTCTTGGGATCCTCGGGGCTGCCGAGCCAGGAGCGAACCGCGACCTCGCCCACGTGGTCGGCCAGCCGCTCGTGGCGCCCGCCGGGGGCGGCGGTCTCGGCCGTGACGAGCTCGACGACCCCGGGCTCGAGGGGCAGGCCGCCCGGCGTCGTAGGACGGCAGGGACGGATCCGTCGACTGGCCCTTGCCGCCCAGGTAGCGGATCATCGAGATCGGGCGGACGGAGTCGTAGTGGCCCTTGAGGCCCCAGGCGGCGACGGCCGCGTCGTGGACGGCGCCGTTGAGCGCGAAGTAGAGCTTGACGTCCCACTCGAGGCGGTCGAGCGCGGCCCCCTCCCCCCGATCCGATGCTCGAACCCGGCCGCGTCGCTGACCGTAGTTGGCGATGACGTTCCAGTGGCCGGGCGGGGTCTCCGACTCCGGACCGTCCGCCCAGAACTCCGCCAGCACCCGGGTGAAGTCGCCCCGGAGCACGACGTTCGGCTCGTACGGCGCGCCCGTGGCCGGGTTGACCTCGCGCCCGTCGCCATCGTTCGTGCCGAGCGTGCTGTCGCCCAGCGCGCCGGGACCGATGTCGATCGTCACGCCGTCGGTCGCGTCGAGCTCCGTGGAGCGGCGGATCACCTCGACGGCGCCCTCCCGGAAGGCGGCGTCGGTGGCCGGGTCGCCGAGGAGCGGCGGCGGTCCGGGGTCGATCGGGGTGCCGGCCTCCGAAGCCGGCAGGGCGAACGACGTCACGTGGCCCCAGTGCGGACCGATGAAGACCTGGACCTTGCCGGGGATCGGCAGGCCGTTCTGGGCGATCTGCTTCGCCAGCGAGAGGGGCTGCCAGCGGTTCGGGTCGCGCATGACCGTGCCCGGCTCGGCGACCTCCAGCGGGGGGTTCGCGGGCTGGTGCGACATGTCGACGTAGCGCTGCTCCTCGAGCGAGCCGTCGGTCCGGCCGGACTCCAGGATGGCTGCCGCGATCCGGTTGCCGAGCGCGGCCGGGGAGTCGCCCTCGGTCGCCGCGTAGTCCGTCCGGTAGCAGAGGGACGCCATGACCGCGTCGAGCTCGTCCGGGGCGCCCGCCAGGTCGGCGACGGTCCCGTAGCGCCAGAGGAGGATCCGGTAGGCCGCGTAGCTGATCGCCGCCTCCCGCGCGGCAGCGGCGTCGTCCGCCCGCAGCTTGTCGGTGACGAAGTAGCCGCTCGCCGTGGAGTCGTAGGCCGCCCAGGCGTCCCACATCGCCGCCGACACGTGGAAGAGGTTGCGGGCGTGGACGGTCGGGGCCGGCACGACCTGGCGGATGAGGGAGAGCAGCGTCTCGTCCCAGACCCGCGCCACCGAGTGGCCGCCGAGGTCGCCCCGCTGGCAGCCCGCCACGGTGTACGGCGCCTGTGAGCTGCAGCCGGCGAGGCCGGTCGCGGCCAGGATGAGCGCAGCGAGCACAGCGCTCAGGCCGCGCGCACGTCGACCGGCGCGGACCGTGTGACCGGCTGGGCTGCCTGCTGCCATGGTGCTCTCGCTCCTGACTCCCGGATCCCGCGATCGCCGCACCCAGCATGCCACGCCCTCGCCCGCGTCGCTGCCCCTCGGATGTGCTTCAATCCGGACGTGGCGCACGCGGAGCAAGATGGCGGCCGTCGGGGCCGAACCATTCTCATCACCCTCGGCGCGGCCGTCGTCGGTCTAGTCGGGCTGGTCGGGGTCCTCGTCGCGCTCGCGAACGCCGGGCCGGCGACGCCGACCGCGGCCCTCCCGGCGCCGCGGTTCGTCGAGGAGGCGGCCGCCGCTGGGATCGCGCACACCTACGACGGCGAGTTCGAGTTCTTCGTCGGCGGCGGCGTGGCCGCCTTCGACTGCGACGACGACGGGCTCGCCGAGCTCTACTTCGCGGGCGGGGTCAACCCTGCCGCCCTGTACCACAACGACAGCGCCGCGGGCGGGCCGCTGGCCTTCTCCGCCCTGCCCGATCCGGCCACCGACCTGACCGGCGTCGTGGGCGCCTACCCGATCGACGTCGACGGCGACGGGGCGATCGACCTCGCCGTCCTGCGGTCCGGGGAGAACGTCGTCCTGCGCGGCCTCGGCGGCTGCCGCTTCGAGCGGGCGAACGAGGCGCTGGGGGATCGACGGGGGCGGCGAGTGGACCGCCGCCTTCAGCGCGGCCTGGGAGGGCGACGCAGATCTGCCGACGCTCGCCTTCGGGAACTACGTCGCGGCTGATGCGATCGACGCCGCCCGCGACCTGTGCGCCGACAACGTCCTCCTCCGGCCGGACGGCGGGACTGGCCGCTACGCGGACCCGGTGGCGCTCGCGCCCGGCTTCTGCACCCTCTCGATCCTCTTCAGCGACTGGGATCGCTCGGGCGCGCGCGACCTCCGCATGGCCAACGACCGGCACTACTACCGCGACGGCCACGAGCAGCTCTGGCGGATCCGGGCGGGCGCGGAACCGGCGGAGTACACCGAGGCGGACGGCTGGAAGACGATGCTGATCTGGGGGATGGGCATCGCCAGCCAGGACCTGACCGGCGACGGCCGGCCGGAGGTCTTCCTGACCAGCCAGGGCGACAACAAGCTGCAGACGCTCGACGAGGGCGCGACCGGCCCGTCCTACCACGACCTCGCCCTGGAGCTCGGCGCCACCGCCCATCGGCCGTTCGCCGGCGGCGACGTGCTCCCCTCCACCGCCTGGCACCCCGAGTTCGCGGACGTCAACAACGACGGGTTCATCGACCTCTTCATCTCGAAGGGCAACGTCGAGGCGATGAACGAGTACGCCGCGAAGGACCCCAACAACCTCCTGATCGGCCAGCCCGACGGGACCTTCGTCGAGGGGGCCGAAGCGGCGGACCTCCTCGACTTCGCCCGCAGCCGGGGCGCGGCGCTCGTCGACCTCAACCTCGACGGGCTCCTGGACCTCGTCGTCGTCGAACGGCGTGAGCACGCCAAGGTGTGGCGCAACGTGGGCGCCGGCGACGCCGCGACGCCGGCGGCGATGGGCCACTGGGTCGCCGTGGAGCTCAGCCAGCCTGGCCCGAACGTCGACGCGATCGGGGCCTGGGTCGAGGTGCGGGTCGGCGACCGCGTGGTCGGGCGCGAGCGGACCATCGGGGGCGGCCACGCGGGCGGGCAGCTCGGCTGGATCCACTTCGGGATCGGCGAGGCCGACCGGGCCGAGGTCCGCGTCCAGTGGCCCGACGGCGAGGTCGGGCCGTGGGTCCCGCTCAGGGCCGACGAGCTCGCGACGGTCGTGCGGGGCGAATCGGCGGCGACGCCGTGGGCGTCGGGCCCGTGACGCCCGCGCGGGCAGGAGCGGGCAGGAGCGGGCACGTGACCAGGGCACGCCTGGCGACGATCGACCTGCCCGACTTCGGGATGCCGGCGGCGATGCCCGAGATTCCCCCGGCCCTCTACGCCGCCCGGCTCGAGCGACTCCGCGAGCGGGCCGAGGCGCGGAGCTACGACCGGATCGTCGTGTACGCCGATCGAGAGCACAGCGCCAACATGGCCTGGCTGACCGGGTTCGATCCGCGGTTCGAGGAGGCGATCCTCGTCCTCGGCCCGAGCCGATGAGCCCGCCATCCTCGTCGGCAACGAGTGCCACGGGATGGCCGGCGCGGCGCCGCTCCCGATGCGCCGCCACCTCTTCCAGGATCTGAGCCTGCCGAACCAGCCCCGGGACCGGTCGCTGCCGCTGGGCGAGATCCTCGCCGCCGAGGGGATCGGGCCCGGCAGCCGGATCGGCGTCGTCGGCTGGAAGACGTACGGCGACCGGGCGACGCTCGAGGTGCCGCCTTCCTCGTGGACGAGCTCCGCCGCCTGGCCGGCCCGGCGGGGCTGGTCGAGAACGCCGGCGACCTGCTGATCGACGCGGCCGACGGGCTGCGCGTCGTCAACGAGGTCGAGCAGCTGGCCTATCTCGAGTGGGCCGCCTGCCAGACCTCCGACGGCGTGCGCCGGCTGCTGGCCGGCCTGCGACCCGGCATGACCGAGCAGGAGGCCGTCCGGCTGCTGCGCTGGAACGGGACGCCGCTCTCCTGCCACCTCATGCTGACGGCCGGCCCGCGGGCGTCGCTCGGGCTGCTCAGCCCGGGCGACCGGCCGATCGAGCGCGGGGACCGATTCACCACCGCCTTCGGGATCTGGGGCGCGCTCAACTGCCGGGCCGGCTTCGTCGTGGAGGACGCGTCCGAGCTGTCCACGGGAATCCGACGACTACGTGGATCGCCTCGTCGGCCCCTACTTCGAGGCGGTCGCCGCCTGGTACGCGGCGCTCCACGTCGGGCAGACCGGAGGAGCGCTCCAGGCGATCGTGGACCGCCACCTCGGCGACCCGTTCTTCGGCATCTCACTCAACCCGGGCCACCACATCGGGCTCGACGAGTGGGTCGCGTCGCCGGTCGGACCGGGCTCGACGATCGAGCTTCGGTCGGGGATGGCCCTCCAGGTGGACATCATCCCCGCGACCGGGACGGACTACTTCACCACGAACATCGAAGACGGCATCGCCCTTGCCGATGCATCGCTGCGCGGGACGCTTGCCGAGCGGTTTCCCGACGCCTGGGGCCGCATCACGGCGCGGCGCCGGTTCATGGCCGAGGCGCTCGGCATCGACCTGCACCCGGACGTGCTGCCGCTTGTCGAACCTTTCGGCATTCCTGCCCCCGTTCGTGCTCCGGCCCGACCGGGCGATGACGCTGGCAGGCTGACCGGCGCGCCTACTTCGCCGCGCGGTGCTCCACGAGGGCCGCGATCAGCTCGCGACAGAAGGCCGGGATGTCCTCCACCACGCGACCCCACACGAGGTTCCCGTCGCGGAACGCGGGCTCGTCCACCCAGGTCGCGCCGGCGTTCACGAGGTCGTCGCGGATCCCGAGCGAACCCGTGGCCCGTCCCCCGGCGACGATGCGCGCCGAGATCGCGATCAGGCCGCCGTGGCAGATGATCCCAATCGGCTTGCGGGCACCGTGGATCGCGGCCACGAAGTCGGTGACAGCCCGGTAGCGCCGCAGCTTGTCGGGCATCCAGCCGCCCGGGATCACGAGCCCGTCGTAGTCGTCCGGGTCGAGCCCGCCGACCTCGACCTCGACCGGCACCGCGAGCCCGTTCTTGCCCCGCACCGTGGCCGGGGCAAGGCCCGCTGACGTCACCCGGGCGCCGGCCTCGCGGAGGCGCATCACGGTCACCCAATACTCGAGATCCTCGACGCCCTCGCCGGCGAGGATCGCCACGTGCAGCCCCTCGAGCTCCATCGCTCCTCCCTTCGCCGCGGCCTCGGTGCCGCGCTGCTCCCGTCGAGCATACGCCGACGCTCGTCCCGAGGGCCGGTGCCGTACGATTCGGCCATGGCTGCTCCGCATCCCGGCAACCGCGTCGACGCCTTCCTGGCGGCACCCCGCCGCTTCGCCGTCCTGGCGACGCTGGATCCCGACGGGACGCCCCGCCAGGCCGTGGTCTGGTACCGCCGCGACCCGGACGGGCGGATCACCGTCAACAGCGCGGAGGGCCGGCGATGGCCCGCGAACCTGCGCCGCGACCCACGCTGCTCGCTGGCGGTCCTCGACGGCGCCGACGGCTACGCCTTCGTCGCGCTGACCGGCCGCGTCTCCGAGATCATCAACGACCAGCACGTCGCCCAGGCAGACATCGCGGCGCTCGCCCGCCGTTACCACGCGGACGACCCCGCCAAGGCCGCGCGGCTCATCACGGAGTTCCGGACCCAGCACCGGATCTCCTTCCGGATCGACGTCGTCGCGGCCCACGACCACCTCGAGGACTGACCGCCATGACCTCCCGCCGCGACCGTCACCCGCTTCGCGTCGGGACCCTGGCGTGGCCCCAGGGGGCGACCTGGCCGCAGCTGCGGGAGGCGGCCCTCGCCGTCGACGACGGGGGCCTCGATTCACTCTGGACCTGGGATCACCTCCACGCCATCGAGGGCGACCCGGACCAGGAGATCTTCGAGGGTTGGACGCTCCTCGCCGCCTGGGCCGCCATCACCACTCGCACCCAGCTCGGCCTGATGGTCGGCGCGAACACCTTCCGTAACCCCGGTCTTACGGTCAAGGAGGCCGTCACGGTCGACCACATCTCCGGTGGCCGGGCGTGGCTCGGGATCGGCGGCGCCTGGTTCGATCACGAGCACGAGGCCCACGGCATCGACTTCGGCAGCGGCTTCGGGCAGCGCCTGGACTGGCTCGAGGAGGCAGTGACGGGCATGGTGGCGCTCCTCCGGGGCGAGGTCGTGACGAGCCCGGAGGGCGGCCACTACCGCTTCCGGGACCTTCGACACCGGCCACTTCCGGTTCGAGGCCCGGGTCGCCTGCCGATCATGATCGGCGGCGGTGGTGAGAAGAAGACGCTGCGCACGGTTGCACGCCATGCGCATGGGTGGAACCTGTCCGGAACGGTCGAGGAGATGACGCGCAAGGTCGACATCCTGGAGGCGCACTGCGCGGACGTCGGCCGCGACGTGACGGAGATCGAGTTCACCCTCAACCCCTACGTCTGCCTCCGAAACGACCCCCAGGAGGCACGGGCCGCACTGCGCGAGCGCCTCGCCCGGCATGGCGCCGACCACGACCCGGATCCGGCCACCGACTTCCTCGGACCCGAGGAGCACGTCGCCGAGATGTGGCGGCCCTATCTCGACCTCGGCTTCACGCACCTCATCGCGGACCTCCCGGCGCCGATCGATCGCGAGACGATCGAGCGCCTTCCGCGCCTCCGGGCGCTGATGGCGGGGGCGTAGCCGCCGTGCCTGACGTCCGCTTCGGGGCCCAGCTCTGGAGCCAGGCCACGGGCTGGCCAGGGTTCATCAGGGCGGCGATCGCCGCCGAGGACGCCGGCTGGGATTCGGTCTGGACCTGGGACCACCTCCACGCGATCTTCGGGCCGTGGGAGCAGCCGGTCCTGGAGGGCTGGCTCGCGATGGGCGCGGTGGCAGCGCAAACCTCGCGGGTACGCGTGGGCTTGCTGGTCGGGGCGAACACGTTCCGCAACCCCGGCCACACGGCCAAGCTCGCGGCGACGCTCGACCACGTGTCCGGCGGGCGGGCGGTCCTGGGGATCGGCGGAGCCTGGTTCGCGCGTGAGCACGAGGCCTTCGGGATCGACTTCGGGGCGACGGTGGGCGAGCGTCTCGACCGGCTGGACGAGGCCGTCGAGGTCATGCGCCGCCTCCTGGACGGCGAGCGCTTCAGCCACGCCGGCCGGTTCTACCGGTTCGACGACGCCCTGGTGGCCCCGCGCCCGCTCCAGGAGCACCTGCCGATCCTCGTCGGCGGGAGCGGTCCGAAGAAGACGCTCCGTACGGTGGCCCGCCGGGCCGACGCCTGGAACACGAATGGCACGGTGGAGGAGGTTGCCGCCCGCGTGGCCATCCTGGTCGAGCACTGCGCCGCGGTGGGGCGCGACCCGGCCACGATCGAGCGGACGGTCAGCTTCCCGATGGTCGTCCGCGACGACCCGGCCGAAGCCCGGCGGGCCTTCGGGGCGCTCTGCGACGCGAACGGCACACCCGACGCCGGGAGCGTGCCGACGCTGCTCGGACCGCCCGAGCTCATCGCCGACGCGCTCCGGCCCTACGTCGACCTCGGCTTCAGAACCATCATCGTGCGCCTGCCCGCCCCGTACGACGCCGAGACCATCGCCCGGATCGGCGAGGTCCGGGCCGCGCTCGCGGGCTGAGGGACGGCGTGCCCCGCGTCGTGGCGCTGGCGGGTGGGGTGGGCGGCGCGAAGCTCGCCCACGGGCTGGCCGCCACCCTTCGGCCCGGGGAGCTGGCGGTGATCGTCAACACCGCCGACGACGAGGAGTTCCACGGCCTCCTGGTCTGCCCCGACCACGACACCGTGCTGTACACCCTGGCCGGGCTGGCGGACCGCGAGCGCGGCTGGGGTCTGGCGGGTGAGACGTGGGCGGCGGCCGGGATGCTGGAGCGCCTCGGCGAGCCGACCTGGTTCCGCCTCGGCGACACTGACCTCGCCCTCCACGTCCACCGCACGCGGCGGCTGCGGGCGGGCGAACGACTCACCGCGGTCGACCACGACATCCAGCGCGCGCTTGGCGTCTCGACGCCGATCCTCCCCATGGCCGACGAGCCCGTGCGCACACGGGTCCGGACGCCCGATGGCTGGCTGGCGTTCCAGGAGTACTTCGTCCGGCTCCACCAGGCGCCCGACGTGCTCGAGGTGGCCTTCGCCGGGATCGACGCCGCCCGTCCAAGCCCCGAGGTCGCCGCGGCCCTCGAGACGGCCGAGGCGATCGTCCTCTGCCCGTCGAACCCGTTCGTCTCGATCGGGCCGATCCTGGCCGTGCCGGGCCATGCGCCCACTCCTCGATGCGGCCCGCACCCGCGGCGTCCGGATCGCCGCCGTGTCGCCCCTCGTGGGCGGTCGCGCCCTCCGCGGGCCGGCGGATCGGATGGCGGCGTCGCTCGGCGGGGAGGCCAGCGCGACCGGGATCGCCCGCCTCTATGCCGGCCTGATCGACGCGCTCCTCATCGACGACGTCGATGCGGCCGAGGCGCCGGCGATCGCGCGCCTGGGGATCGAGCCCGTGGTGGGCCCGACGGTCATGGGCGACGACGCGTCCCGGGCATCGCTGGCAGCCGCGGCGGTCGCGGCGGCTTGGCGCGGAGCATCCTGAGGGCGGGGTCCGCGTCTCCCGGATCGAAGGAGACCGGCTGCCCGGGCGGAGTCAGGAGGACCTGGACGTCCGGGGCGTAGCGCCGCGCGAAACGGGCGAACTCGCGGGGCGGGTCCGTGAGACGTCCGGGCACGACGCGGCCCAGCCCATAGGGCCAGAGCGTCCCCCAGTGGATCGGGACGGCGTACCGCGGGGCCAGGAGCCGCAGCGCCTCCGCCGCCCGGCGTGGGTTCATGTGGCCATGGCCCAGGCGCGGGCCCCACCCCCAGACCGGGAGCATCGCCACGTCCAGGCCCGGGGCGAGGTCGGCCATCCCCGGGAAGATGTCCGTGTCGCCCGCGAAGTAGACCTTCGTGGGTCCTTCCTCGAGCAGGAAGCCGAGCGGCGGTCCGGCCGGTCCCAGGGGCGGGCGCTTCCCGTCGTGGTCGGCGAACGTCGCGGTGACCCGCACCGGACCCACGGTCGTGACGTCGCCCGGCCGGACGCCCTCCACGCGGGTGAACCCGTGGCCGGTCAGGAGTCGCTCGCCGCCGACGGGCATGATCACCCGCGTCCCACGGCCGATCTCCAGGAGTGACCGGATGTGGAGGTGGTCGATGTGGAGGTGCGAGATCAGGACGGCGTCGATGTCACGGTGGAGGGCCGGGTCGAGACGGGTGGCGGTGCGGCGCAGGAGGAGCAGGCGCTCGAAGACGAGCGGGTCGGTCAGGAGCCGCATCCCGGCGATCTCGAGCAGCACCGTCGCGTGGCCGAGGAACGTGAGCGACGGGAGGGAGGTGGTAGCGCGCTCGGTGGTCATGCCGACCCGTACGGTACCCGAGTGCGCCCTCGTCTACGATCGACGCGTGATCGCCCGGACGCCCACCCTGGAACGGATCGTCGCCCTCGTCCCCGTGCGGGGCCTGGAGGGTGCGAAGTCGCGCCTCGGCGAGGCGCTCGACGCGGAGGAGCGGACGGGCGCTGGTGGAGCGCCTCCTGCGCCCGCACCGTGGCGGCCGCCGCGGCCACGCCGGCCGTCGTCGAGGTCATCGTCGATCTCGCCGGATCCGGACGTCCTGGCGCTGGCGCGCACGCTGGGCGCCCGCGGCCTCGCCCAGGAGAGCGGCGGGCTCAACGCGGCGCTCGACATCGGCCGCGCCGCAGCCGTGGCGGCCGAAGCCGACGCCGTGCTCGTCGTGCCGGGCGACCTGCCGGCGGTCACCGCGAACGAGCTGGGCCGGATCGTGGACAGTGCCCGGTCCCACGCGGCGTTCTCGGGCGCCGGACCGGACGATCGGACGCCCGCGCTCGTCGGGCATCGTTCCCGCGCCGCTTGTCGCGCTCGTGACCGACCGGGCCGGCAGCGGCACGAACGTTCTCCTCGTCGCGCCGCCCGACGCGATCGACTTCCACTTCGGCGTGGACTCGCGCGCCGTCCATGCCACGGCTGCCCACGCGGCAGGGGCCGCCTACCTGGAGATCGCCGGTCCGCTCGACCTCGACCTGGACACGCCCGAGGACCTCCTGGCGGCCGAGGCGGCCGGCTGGGCCGATCTCCGGACCGAGCTCCCATGAGCGATCCCGCGACGAGCGGTGCGGGCTGCCGGGACCGGAGCGGCGGGCGATCGGACGCGGCCCGGCGACGCGCTCGTGGTGCTGCCGCTCGCCGGGCTTCCCGAGGTCCGCCCCGGCGACGACCTGCCCGGCCTCGTGGCTGACGCCGTGGCAGCGACGCCGGGTGCCCTCCCCCTCCGGCCGGACGACGTCATCGTCGTCACCCAGAAGGTCGTCTCCAAGGCCGAGGGCGCGCTCGTCGACCTGCGCGACCGTGGAGCCCCGGCCGGAGGCCGTCGCCTTCGCGGCGCGCTGGAAGCGCGACCCGCGCCAGGTCGAGGTGGTCCTGCGCGAGGCGGTCCGCGTCGTCCGGATGGCGAACGGCGTGATCATCGCGGAGACGCGCCACGGCTTCGTCCTGGCCAACGCCGGCGTGGACGCCAGCAACGTGGGCCCGGGCAGCGGGCAGGTCGTGCTGCTCCTGCCGGAGGACTCCGACGCCTCGGCGCGACGGATCCGCGACGGGCTGGCGGCGCGCTTCGGCGTTGCGCCGGGCGTGGTCGTCTCGGACAGCCTGGGACGGCCATGGCGGTTCGGGATCACGGACGTCGCGATCGGCGTCGCCGGCTTCCGGCCCCTCGAGGACCTCCGGGGAACGCCCGACGCCGACGGCCGGACCATGGCCGCAACCGTCCGTGCCGTCGCCGACGAGATCGCCTCGGCCGCGGAGCTGGTCCTGGGCAAGGCCGCGCGTCGACCGGTGGCGCTCGTGCGGGGCGCATCGCCGCCCCCGGGCGACGGCAGCATCCGGGCCGACGTGCTCATGCCGCCCGAGGTCGACCTCTTCCGCTGAGAGTGGCGACGGCCGGCCGACCGGAGCGCCGGGCAGGTGCTGCCGTCGGCGCCCCCGCGGCCGGTGTACCCTCGACCTCCCGTACCGCACCGCCCACCAGGAGCCTCCGCCCCGTGAAGATCGGCCTCCAGCTGAACCGCTTCGACTACGCCGGCGGCACCGCTGCGATCGGGCCGACCCTTGCTCGCGTGGCGCGCGACGCCGACGACGCCGGCTTCGATTCCCTATGGGTCATGGATCACTTCTTCCAGATCCGGGGCCTTGGGCCGGCCGAGGACCCGATGCTCGAGGGCTGGACGACGCTCGGGTTCCTGGCCGCCCACACACGGCGGGCGAGCCTTGGCCTGATGGTCGGCGGCGTCCACTACCGGCTGCCCGGGCTCTGGGTCAAGGCCGCCACCACGCTCGACGTCCTGTCCGGCGGCCGGGCGTGGCTGGGCATCGGGGCGGCGTGGAACCAGGAGGAGAGCGCGGCCCTGGGCTTCCCGATGCCGCCCCTCGCGACCCGCTTCGAGATGCTCGAGGAGACGCTCCAGATCGCCCACGCGATGTTCGCCGGTGAGCGCGGGACGGAGGGACGCCACGAGGGAGCCCATTACACGGCCACGCGCCTGCTGAACGCCCCCCAGTCGCTGGCCCGGCCCCGGGTCCCGATCATGATCGGCGGCGGCGGGGAGCGGAAGACGCTCCGCCTGGTCGCCCAGTACGCGGACGCGACGAACGTCTTCGGCGGTCCCGACCTGCTGCGCCGCAAGTACGACATCCTGGCGGGACACTGCGAAGCCGTCGGCCGACCCTTCGAGGAGATCGAGCGGACGACGCTCCAGAGCACGCGCCTGTCGACCGACGGCCGGGATCGCACGGAGACGCCCGAAGCGGCCGCTGACCGTTTCGCTGCGCTCGCCGGGCGCCGGTGCCCAGCACGTGATCGTGGGGATCCAGGACATCGAACAGCCGGGCGTCGACGTCGCTGCGGCTCGGCTCGTGGAGCTGGTCCACGGCATCTGACACAGCGTGCCCTGGCGAGGGCCGCGCGCTGGGCCGAGGGGTCGATACCCCCCGGGGGTATAGGCGACGTGCTAGCATTGACCCCCATTCGGCGCCCGCCGACCGCCCGCCACAGCATGAGAACGTCCTTCCGATGCCCGACACCTCCTCCCCCTTCGGCGGCTTCGCCATCGACTTCGGCGCCGCCGGCGACGCAGTGCCCCTCGCCGCAGTGCCGCTCTCCCCGACGCCGGCCGACGACGGTCCGCTCGAGACGAGCGTGCTCATCCTCGGCTCGGGCCCGGCCGGCCTGACGGCCGCCATCTACGCCGCCCGCGCCGGCCTGGTGCCGATCGTGCTGGCCGGCCACCAGCCCGGCGGCCAGCTCACGATCACGACCGACGTCGAGAACTACCCCGGCTTCCCCGAAGGGATCCAGGGCCCGGAGCTGATGCTCCGCTTCCGCCAGCAGGCAGAACGCTTCGGGGCGCGCGTCGTCGACGTCGAGGCGGACCGCGTCGACTTCTCCAGCCGCCCCTTCCGAGCGTGGGCGAGCGGCGCCGAGTACCGCGGCCAGGCCGTCATCGTGGCGACCGGGGCTTCGGCACTCTGGCTGGGCCTGCCGTCCGAGGAGCGGCTCCGCGGACACGGCGTCTCGGCGTGCGCCACCTGCGACGGCTTCTTCTTCCGCGACAAGGCGGTCGCCGTGGTCGGGGGTGGCGACACGGCCATCGAGGAGGCCCTCTACCTGACCCGCTTCGCCTCGAAGGTTCACCTCCTCCACCGCCGCGACGAGTTCCGGGCCAGCAAGATCATGCAGGCCCGCGCGGAGAGTCATCCGGGGATCGAGATCCACCGCAGCGTGACCGTGGACGAAGTGCTCGGCGAGGAGTCCGTCACGGGCGTCCGCCTGCGGGACGTCAAGACCGGCACGACGAGCGATCTCCCCGTCGACGGCTTCTTCCTCGCGATCGGGCACCGGCCGAACACGGCCCCCTTCGAGGGCTGGTTGACCAGGGACGAGAAGGGCTACCTGGTGGTGGCCCACGAGACGCACTCGGAGATCGAGGGGGTCTTCATCGCCGGCGACGTCCACGACCACCGCTACCGTCAGGCCATCACGGCCGCCGGCGACGGCTGCCGGGCGGCGATCGACGCCGAGCGCTGGCTCGAGGAGCATGGCTCGGTCGAAACCCCGGCTGCGGCGGCCCGGTGAGCGATCGCCGCGAGGCGACGCTCCGCCGGCTCGGGCTCGCGCCCGAGCGCAGGCGACGTGATCCGCGCGGCCCTCGGCAGGGCGCTTGATCGCGCCGAGGCGGCACGCCTGGCCCAGGGCGCCGCGCCGCCGGCGATCGTCGTCCTCGATGCCGGCTGCGGCCGCAGCTCCGCCCTGGCCCGCCACCGGGCGCGGATCGGGCGCTTCGTCGGCATCGACGTCCACGAGCCGGCCCCCGGCGCACTCCCCTACCTCGATGAGTTCGCGACGGTCGACCTCTGCGAGAACGCCAACGCCTATCCGGCGAACACCTTCGACCTGGTGCTCAGCTCGTTCACGATCGAGCACTTCGCCGATCCCGGCGCCGCCTTCGCCAACCTCGCTCGCTGGCTTCGGCCGGGCGGCTCCCTCGTGCTCACGACCGTCAATCGCCGCCATCCGTTCGTCGCCGCCTACCTCGTGATGCCCAACGCCCTGCGCCGGCGCATCCAGCCGCTGCGTCAAGGCGAGCGCCGCCGACGCACACCCGCTCGTCGGCGCCTGCAACCGGCCGGCCGAGCTGCGCGCCGCCCTCGTCAGGGCCGGCTACGACGAGATTCGCATCGCAGCGGTGAGCCACCTGGCGCGCGCCTGGGGGCGGCGGCGCCCGACCTTCGTCCTCGGGCTCGTCGGCGACCTGCTCACCCGGGGCATGCCTTCGCGCCGCTCCACGCTCGTCGTCACGGCCCGGATCCCGGAGCCCACCGCGTGACTGGACGCCAGGGCGGGGACGTGTGACCGGACGCGGTGGTGGGGGCGCCCGTCGGCTGGCGCGCGCCCCGCTCGGTGGCGCTGACCTGCCGCCCAGCCTCCCGCCCGAGCGGAGGCGCCGGACCATCATCCGGATCGCCGCCTTCTTCCGCCCCTATCGCCTGCAGGTGGCGGTCGTCATCGGCGCGATCCTGGTCACGAGCCTCCTGGGCCTCGTCAACCCGATCATGCTCAAGCTCCTGACGGACCAGGTGATCATCGGGCAGGACTACACGTACCTCCTCCTGTACGTCGGCCTGATGATCGTCACGCCGATCGTCTCGGGCCTCATCGGCGTTGGGCAGACCTACCTGAACAACGTCATCGGCCAGAGCGTGATGCAGGACCTTCGCAACGCGCTCTACTCCCACCTGCAACGCCTGCCCCTGCGGTTCTTCACGGAAACGCGGACCGGCGAGATCCAGAGCCGGCTGTCCAACGACGTGGGCGGCGTCCAGGCGGTCGTCACCGACACTGCCGCGAGCGTGGCGGCGAACGTCGCCGTCGTCCTCTCGACCGTCGTGGCCATGTTCATCATCGACTGGCGGCTGACGCTGCTGTCGCTCGGCATGCTCCCGTTCTTCCTCTACCTCACCCAGCGCGTGGGTCGGGTCCGGCGGGAGGTCTCCGGTGAGACCCAGAAGTCACTGGCCGACATGACCGCGGCGACCGAGGAGACCCTGAGCGTCTCGGGCGTGCTCCTCACGAAGACGTTCGGTCAGCAGGCAGCCGCGACCGCCCGCTTCCAGGAGCTGAACCGGGGCCTCGCCCGGCTCCAGCTCCGCCAGGCGATGGTGGGCCGCTGGTTCTTCATGATCATCGGCACGATCTTCAGCATCATCCCCGCCTTCGTGTACTGGCTGTCGGCCGTGCTGGCCATGAACGGCGACCCGTCCGCGCCGACGGCCGGCGACATCGTGGCCTTCACCACGCTCCAGAGCCGCCTCTTCTTCCCGCTGGGCCAGCTCCTCAACGTCCAGGTGGAGATCGCCGGCTCGCTCGCGCTCTTCGACCGCATCTTCGAGTACCTCGACCTCGACCCGGAGATCGTCGATGCCCCGGACGCCGTGACCCTCGAGCCTGGGGCCGTGCACGGCCGCGTGCGCCTGGACCGGGTCTGGTTCCGCTATCCCACGACCGCCGTTCCGTCCGCGCTGGCGCACGAGACGCTCGCGCAAGGGCAGTCGCACGCGACCCGATCCGCGCCCGACGAAGCCGTGGTCGACGCCGTCGTCGAGCCGATCGCCGAGGAGGCGATCGAGGCCGGCCTGGTCGAGCCGGGAGCCATCGCGCCGGGTGCACCCGCCGACGGGGACCTGGCGTCGACCCCGCCCGCGCCCCCGCGGGCACCCGCCGCGTTCGCCCTCGAGGACATCTCGTTCGAGGCCGAGCCCGGGCAGCTCGTCGCCCTCGTCGGCCCGTCAGGGTCGGGCAAGACAACCACGACCTACCTCGTGCCCCGCCTCTACGACGTCGACCGGGGCGCCGTCGAGATCGACGGCGTCGACGTCCGGCGAATCGCCCTGGCATCCCTCGGGAGCACGATCGGGATCGTCACCCAGGAGACGTACCTCTTCCACGCCTCGATCCGCGACAACCTGCGCTATGCCCGACCCGACGCGACCGAGGCGGACCTCGAGACGGCGGCCCGCGCAGCGGCGATCCACGAACGCGTGCTCGAGCTGCCGGCCGGCTACGAGACGATCGTCGGCGAGCGCGGCTACAAGCTCTCGGGCGGCGAGAAGCAACGGATCGCGATCGCCCGGGTCCTGCTCAAGGACCCCCGGATCCTGATCCTCGACGAGGCCACGTCCGCGCTCGACACGGTCTCGGAGCGGCTCATCCAGTCCGCGCTCGAGCACCTGATGGAGGGCCGGACGACGATCGCGATCGCCCACCGGCTCTCGACGATCCTGCGCGCCGACCAGATCCTCGTCTACGAACGCGGCCGGATCGTCGAGCGCGGGCGCCACGACGAGCTCCTCGCCGTGGAGGGTCTGTATGCGCGCCTCTACCACGAGCAGTTCGAGTCGCCGGTCGCGGGCGGGTCCGGAGGCGAGACGGGCTGAGCATGAGCGCCCACCCTCCGGGGTTGAGCACGCGAGCCCGATCCGTTCAAGCACTTGCGCAAACGCGCAACCGTTCCGGTAGAATAGGTCCGCGTCTCCCGATCCCTCCGCGCATGGCGCCACGTCCACCGCACGCTGCCCCGCCCACCACCAGCCCCCTTCACGCCCAGGAGTGCACACCATGGCCGCCAAGACCGCAGCCCTCCGCCACGAGGGCGGCTTTCGCTTCGTCGCCCGAACCGGGTCTGGCTTCGAGATCGAGATGGACAACGCCGGATGGCGGCACGGCCGCCCGCCCGACCGAGGTCCTCGCCGCCGCCATCGGCGGTTGCACGGCGATGGACGTGATCAGCATCCTCGAGAAGAAGCGCCAGCAGGTGTCGCGCTATGAGATCCGCGTCGAGGCAGCTCAACGCGACGCCCAGCCCCGCGCGTTCCGGCAGGTCGAGATCATCCACGAGGTCGAGGGCCCTGCCGTCGCCGTCGAGGCAGTCCGCCGGGCGATCGAGCTCTCGGCGACGAAGTACTGCGCGGTCTCGACGGGGATCGCGAGCGGTGCAGCCGAGGTCCACCACCGCTACGTGGTCGTGTCGCCGGAAGGAGCCCAGCCGGTCGAGGGTGAGGCGGCCGTCACCGGTCCACGCATGGCGATGCCACCCGACGAGGCCTGAGCGCACGGCTCGTCGGAGCCCAGGGCGGCCGCCGGGCCACCGGGGCGCGACGCCGTGTTGCGCGACCGATCGCCACGCGTGTATCGTCATCGACTCCATGAGCTACGCGGCAACCCGACCGACCCACGGCCACCACATGGCCTCCGCGCGATCGTCAGCGAGCAACCCGGAGATCCCCGCCCGTCCGGCGGCGCTGCCGGCGCACCCGTGAGCGCCACCAGACCGGAGCCTGCCGTCCACGTCGCGCCCGACCGCCGGGCCGTGGCGCTCCCCCGCGGCCCAGCGCGGAGAGGCGGGGCGGATCCGCGTCGCGATCGTTGGCGCCACCGGGTATGCCGGCGCCGAGCTGGTTCGCCTGCTGACCCGGCACCCCATGGTGGAGATCGTGGGTCTCGTGGGACGTGGTCGCAGCCATGAGCCAATCGGCGGCACGCACATCCACCTGGACCGGACCGGGCTTCACGTGGATGCCACGGTCCCGGATGCCGAGGCCGTCTTCCTGGCCCTCCCGCATGGGGCGGCGGCCGACATCGTCCCCGACCTCGTGGCGACCGGCGCCGCGATCATCGACCTCGGGCCGGACTTCCGCCTCGCTGCCGCTGCCGACTACCCGCTCTGGTACGGCTTCGAGCATCCGCGGCCCGACCTCCTCGCGGGCGCCGTCTACGGCCTCCCCGAGATGCATCGGGCCGAGCTGGGCGCGTTGCGCGACAGACCGACCGCGATCGTCGGCGTGCCCGGCTGCTACCCCACGGCAACGCTGCTGGCCCTTGCCCCGCTCGCCCGCGCCGGGCCTGATCGGCGACCTCGTCGTCGACGCCAAGTCCGGCGTGTCGGGGGCCGGAAGGGAGCCGAAGCAGGACCTCATGTTCGGCGAGGTCAACGAGAGCGTGAAAGCCTACGGTGTTGGAGGCCACCGCCACGTTGCCGAGATCGAGCAGCAGCTTGCCGCCCTCGGAATTGCCGGTGGCCATGGTCCGGACGCCAACCCCGGGGCCCGCGGCGTCGATTTCCTCCCCCACCTCATCCCGATGACCCGTGGCATCCTCTCCGCCTGCCACGTCCGGCCCACCCGACCGGTTGCCCAGCGCGAGCTCGATCACCTCTACGACGAAGCCTACGCGGGCGAGGCCTTCGTCCACCTGGTCACCCAGCCACCCGCCACGAAGCACGTCCTGGGGAGCAACAGCTGTCGCGTCCACGTGCGCGCCGACGAGCGAACCGGTCGGGTCCTGGCGATCGGCGTGATCGACAACCTGGTGAAGGGTGCCGCCGGGCAGGCGATCCAGGCCTTCAACGCCGTCCACGGGCTGCCCGAGTCGACCGGCCTCGATCAGCTCCCGCTCGCGCCATGACGAGACCCAACGCGTCGGCCGGGGGCGCCGGCAAGGACGACCCCGGTGCCGGACCGGATGGCCTGCTGGCGCCGCTGCCGAGCGACCTCCCCGACGTGGCGCGGCGCGCCGTCCTGCCGGACGGGTTCGCCGCCGGGGCCGCGACCGCCGGGATCAAGGCCAGCGGCCGACCCGACCTTGCCCTCGTGCACGCCACCGCCGGCCCCGCCGCCGCAGCGGCCGTCTTCACGACGAACCAGGTCGTGGCGGCGCCCGTCGAGGCGTCGCGGGCGAACCTCGCGATCACCCGCCCCGAGGGTCGCGGCGACGGCACAGACCACTACGGGCGGGCACAGGCGATCGTGGCAACCAGCGGCTCGGCCAACGCCGCGACCGGGCTCGCCGGGCTCGCCGACCAGGTTGCGATTGCCCACGCCGTCGCCACCAACCTCCACGTCGACCAGGCGAGCGTCCTCAGCCTCTCCACGGGCCTCATCGGAACCCGGCTTCCGGTGGAGAAGGTGGTCGCTGGGGTAGCCACTCTGGCCGGCAACGGCCTCTCGACCGACGACGCCGCGTTCGCGGCGGTGGCCGAGGCCCTGCGGACGACCGACTCGGTGGCCAAGATGGCCTCAACCCGGCTGGAGCTCCCGGCCCCGGACGGAACGCCCGGTCACGGTGACCGTCGCCGGCGTGGCCAAGGGCGTCGGCATGATCCACCCGCGGATGGCGACCATGCTGGCGATCGTCCTGACGGACGCCGCGGTCAGTCCGGCCACCCTCCACGGCCTGCTCCGCGTCGGCCACCGTCCGAACCTGGAACCAGCTCTCGGTGGACGGCGACACGAGCACGAACGACACCGTCTTCCTCCTTGCCTCGGGCGCGTCGGCGGCCGGGCCGATCCTGCCGGGTACGGCCGAGGCGGCCGCCCTGGGTGCCGCGGTGGAGGCTGTCGGCCGCGACCTCGCTCGCCAGCAGGCTGCCGACGGCGAGGGCGCCACCACCCTGATCACCTGCGGCGTCTCCGGTGCCAGCGACGACGTCGACGCGCGGGCAGTCGCGCGGGCCGTCGTCTCGAGCAGCCTCGTCAAGGCGGCAATGCACGGGCGCGATCCGAACTGGGGCAGGATCGCCGGCGCGGCCGGCAACGCCCGCCTGGGCGAGGCGCGCCTCCTCGAGATCGGCCGGGCTGCCCCGCGAGGACGCACAGCGGCGGGCTGGCAGCCCGGCCTTCGTCGACCCGAGGGCCCTGCGGATCGCGATCGCCGGCCACCTGGTGTACGACGGTCCCGGCCGGCGGGCCGGCCGCCCACGACCGCCATGCGGTCCGGGCTGCGATGGACGCCGCGGAGGCTCACATCCGCCTGGACCTGGGCGTGGGCGAGGGCCACGGCGAGGCCTTCGGCTGCGACCTGACCGAGGAGTACGTCATCGAGAACGCCGAATACACGACGTGAGCGAGATCCTCGTCCTCAAGCTCGGCGGGACGACCCTCGGCGAGCAGCAGCAGGTCCTGGGCGAGATCGCCACGGTCTCCCGACGGCGACCCGTCGTGGTCGTCCACGGCGGCGGCAAGCGCATGACGGAGTGGCTCGGACAGGCTCGGCGTCCCCACGCGCTTCGAAGCCGGCCTCCGCGTGACGGACGCCCAGGCGCTCGAGGTGGCCGCGGCGGTCCTGCGCGGCGTCGTCAACAGCGAGCTCGTCGCGGCACTGCAGGACCTGGGCGTCGACGCGGTTGGGCTCTCTGGCGTGGACGGGGGCCTCCTCATGGGCGAGCGAGTGCCCGGGCTGGGCCTGGTTGCCCACGTCGTCGGCATCCGGCGCGGACTCCTCGACGCGATCCTCGACACCGGGCGGGTGCCGGTCGTAGCGCCACTCGCCCGCGATGGGGACGGGATCGTGTGCAACGTCAATGCCGACGACGCCGCCGCGGGCCTGGCCGCCGGGCTCGGCGCGCACCGGCTCGTCCTGATGACGGACGTCGACGGGATCCGCGGCGCCGACGGAGAGAAGGTCCGCACCCTGTCAGTGGCTGCGGCCGAGGCGCTCATCGCCGGCGGGACGATCGCGGGCGGAATGGTCCCAAAGGTCCGCGCCGCGCTCACGGGAATCTCCGGGCCGGGAGCGGAGGCGATCATCTGCGACGCGGCCGCCCCGGCGGCCCTGGCTCGAGCACTCGACGACCCCACCTTCGGCACGCGCATCACCGCCGGCGCCGACGGGCGGTTCGGCGGAGGAGCGGCCTGAGAACCTGAGTCGTGGTCACCGCGCCCACCGCGCAGCCCGCCAGCCCGCCTCGGGAGCGCCCACGGCTCGTTCGCGCGACAATCACGCCGTGCCCGACCTGAGTCGCGTTCCACCGTCCCGGGCGGCGCGCGCCCGACCGCGTGCCGCGCCACCGTCGGCGCCGGCCGCCCCGCTGACCGCCGAGGACCGCGTCGAGCGCCTCGCGGCGGAGGCCGCCCACCTCGCGCCCGAGACCGACACGCTGCGCACGCTCCGGGAGCTCTCGTTCCTGCACGAGTTCGCCCAGCTGGCCACGCAGGCGCGCGACTGGGACGAGCTGATGCAGACCCTGGTCGACCGAACGCGCGAGGCGCTCCACGTGGAAGTCTGCTCGTTCTACCTCCTGGACCACGGCACCGACCGGCTCACGCTTGCGGCGACGAACGGCCTCGACCAGGAGCACGTCGGGAAGGTCAGCCTGGCCCTCGGCGAGGGGATCACGGGGGCCGCAGCGGCCGCGCGCCGGCCCATCGAGGTCCCGGACGTGCGACTCGACCCGCGCTTCAAGTACCTCCGCGGCTTCGACCTGGCCGGGCTGACCTCGATGCTGTCGGTGCCTCTCACCTGGAACGACCTCGTCGTCGGCGTCCTCAACGTCCAGACGGTCGAGACACGTCGGTTCACCCCCCGTGAGGTCACGCTCGTGGTCACGATCGCGGCCCTCCTGGCCGGGATCGTCGAGAAGGGCCATCTCCAGCGTGAGCAGGAGCACCAGCTCGAGACGCTCCAGCAGCTGGACGAGGCGCGGGCGGAGCTCCTTTCGCTCGTCACCCACGAGCTGCGTACTCCGCTCTCCGTGGTCCGGGCCTACATCGACCTCCTCGCGGACGCCGCCGGCGGGATCGGCGAGGTCCCGGCGCGGGCGAGCGCGGACGACTGGCGCAACGCCGCCATCGACCAGATCACCCGGCTCGACCGGCTCGTCGACTCCATCCTCGTCTCGGTGCGGGGCGAGGGCCTCGTGGCGCTGGCCCGCTCCCCGTTCGACGTCGGCGCGACCGTGGGCGAGACGATCGAGCTCCTCACGCCATTGCTGCGCAACCACCGGCTCCGCTGGGAGCTCGCAGACGACATCCTCGTCGGCATGGGCGACGAGGCGCGCTTCCGGCAGGTGATGGAGCTGCTCCTCGAGAACGAGGCGAAGTACGCCCCACGCGGCTCCGGAGTCTCCGTCGGCGTCTGGCTCCAGGTCGGCGAGATCCGGGTCTACGTGACCGACGACGGGCCGGGCATCCCGATCGACGAGTGGGAGTCGGTCTTCGAGGCCTTCGTGCGCAAGGCGCGGGGACGGGGTCGCGGCTCCGGGATCGGGCTTTACGCGGCGCGCCGGCTCATTGACGCGATGGGCGGTCGGGTCTGGATCGAGGGAAACGGGTACGGTGGGAGCCGATTCGTCGTCGCCCTGCCCGCGGCGGCCGAGCGCTGACGACGGAGTTGGAGGGACGAGCGCGATGACCATGCCCCAGCCGCCCGAGGGACTGCGGATCCTCGTCGTCGATGACGAGCCGGCCATGGTCGGGGCGGTGACCGCCCTCGTGGGGACGGCGGGCCACCAGGTGATCACGGCCTACGACGGCGACACCGCGCTCCGGCGTTTCGAGGAGGAGGCCCCGGATCTCGTCCTCCTCGACCTGGCGATGCCGGGCCGCGACGGCGTCGACGTCTGCCGCGAGATCCGCAAGACGAGCCGAACGCCGGTCATCGTGCTCACCGGTGAGGCCGACGAGCTCGCCAAGGTCGAGGCCCTGGACGCGGGCGCCGACGACTACGTCACCAAGCCGTTCGGCAAGCAGGAGCTCCTCGCCCGGATCCGGGCCGTGATGCGCCGCCTCGAGGGCGGCGACGTCCCCGCGGGAGGCCTGCGGGTGGGCTCGCTCACGCTCGACGCCGGGCGCTACGAGGCGTCCGTCGAGGGGACGGCGCTGGCCCTGACGCGGACCGAGTTCGCCCTCCTCGCGTCGCTCGTGGCCGCTCGCGGGCGCGTCGTCCCCCACGACCGGCTCCTGGCCGCAGGGTGGCCCAACGATCTGGATCCCGATCCGCAGTGGCTGAAGCCGCATCTCGCGAGGCTCCGGGCGAAGCTCGAGGAGGCCGGAGCGCCGCTCCCGACCTCCGTGCGCGGCGTTGGCTATCGCCTCGAGGCGCCCGGCGACTAGACGGTTCGGCGCCGGGCACGCCCTGATGTTGCAGAGTTGCGCAATCAAGCAAGTATGGGGTAGCATCGACTCGCCGGCCAACGGAAGCGCATCGGGCGCCGGGCCGTACGCGCCGGCAATCCGGAGGATCCCGTGACGGTTTCTGGTCCCTACTCGTTCGGCACGCGCGTCGCCGGCACGCCAACCGCGGTCCGCCCCTTCGTAGAGGCGGCCCTGCGCGCCGAGGGCTTCGGCGTCCTCACCGAGATCGACGTCGCCGCCACGATGAAGGCGCGGCTCGGCGTCGAGTGGCCACCCCACCTCATCCTCGGCGCCTGCAACCCTCCCCTCGCCCACCGCGCCCTCGAGATCGATCCGTCGGTGGGGGCGCTCCTGCCCTGCAATGTCGTGCTCCGCGCCGACGGCGACGACACGATCGTGGAGGCGATGGACCCGGGCGCTGCCATGAGCATCGGCGGGGACGCGGCGCTGGGCGAGGTCGCCGCCGAGGCGCGCATGCGCCTGGAGCGCGTGATCGCCGCCGTCGAGGCGGGCGGGTGACACGACGGGCGTACCTCGCGGCCGTCCTCGACTCGCGCTACCTGGCGTGGTCGGCCGCGGCGGCCGTGCTCGGCCTCGTCGCGTTCGGCCTCGTGAGCGCGATCATCCCCAACCCGGTCTTCGGGCGCCAGATCGCGCCCGAGCCGTTCGCGATCGTCGTCTGGCTCGTCTCCGGGCTCCTGATGGGCCTCCTCGCGGGGACCTACCTCGCACCGCCTTCGGTCGCCCCGGTCGCCTTCCAGATGCCGGACGGCGCCGTTGCCCTCGACGCCGGGCCGGGGACCGAAGTCCGCCGAACCTCAGCCCTCGGGTATGCCGGCGGGCTCGCGGCGTTCCTGGCGATCGGCTGCCCCGTCTGCAACAAGGTCGTCCTCGTCCTCCTGGGCACGAGCGGGGCGCTCTCGATCTGGGCGCCGCTCCAGCCCCTCGTGGGCCTCGCGTCGGTTGCGCTGCTCGCGGCCTCGCTGGCCTGGCGCCTGCGCATGCGCGCCCGCGGCAACGCCTGCCCCGCGCCCTGACGGGCACGAGCCGCACCTGGGGGCTCCGCCGCCGCCCGGGTTCGCGCCGGCTCGGCGCCCAGCCTGGGGTCGCTCAGGCCCTCGCGAGCTCCGCGGCGATCGCGGCGACGTGGGCGTCGGTCGTGCCGCAGCACCCGCCGATGATCAGCGCCCCCAGCTCGGCAGCGCGCCGGGCGTAGTCGGCCGCGTCGACCGCCGTGGCGGGATAGGCCGGCGTGCCGTCCGCCGCGACGACCGGCCGACCCGCGTTCGCCTTCGCGATGAGGGCCAGTCCGGGCGCCCCGGCGGCAAGCCCGGGCAGGACGTCGAGGACTGCCTCGAAGCCCGACCCGCAGTTGGCGCCGACCGCGGCGACTCCCAGCGCCGCGAGGGCCGCGGCGGCGTCCTCCGGTCGGTCGCCGAAGAGGGTCCGGCCGCGCTCGAAGGTAAGGGTGGCGACCACCGGCACCCCGGGCGCCGCCGACCGCGCGCCCTCGACGGCGGCCCGCGCCTCGGCCAGATCGGCCATCGTCTCGACCCACAGCAGGTCCACGCCCGCCCCGGCGAGGGCAGCGGCCTGCTCCGCGAAGGCGTCCCTCGCGGCCGCGGGCTCCAGGTCGCCATACGGCGCTAGAAGCGCACCGGTCGGCCCGAGGTCGCCGGCCACGAGCACGCCCGGCGGGACCGCGGATCGGGCGATGGCGACGGCCGCGCGGCAGACGTCGGCCGTTCGGCCGGCAGCCGCTCCGTCGGCGAGGCGCACCGAGCTCGCTCCGAAGGTCGTCGTGAGCACGACGCGGGCGCCTGCCGCAGCGTGGCCTGCGTGGACGGCCCCGACGGCCGCGGCCCCGGCCGGGGTCAGCAGCCAGGCCTCGGGCGCCATGCCGGCCGGCAACCCGACCGCGATGAGGGCGCTGCCCATGGCCCCGTCCGCTGCGATCGGGCGGCCAGGAGCGAGGACGCGGGTGAGGCCGTCGAGCGGTGTCATGGCGAGAGTATCGCCGGTCCCGGCGCGCGCGTCAGGACACGGTCGGCGCGGGTGGCGGCCGGTGAGCGCCGGTCGTGGGCCGCCTGCTACAGCGGGATCGCCACGGCGTGGGCGAGGTCCGCCGCCACCTCGGCCGCCGCATCAGGATCCATCGAATGGGCGAGGAGCGCCGCCAGCATCTCCTCCTCGTCGAGGTGGACGCGCAGGAGCGCGAAGATCCGGTAGAGCACCCGCCGCAGGGCGAGGGCTTCGCCGCGCCGGTACACACCGTCCTGGTGCGCATCACAGAGCCGCCCGAGCTCGGCGGTCAGCTGCCGGACCTCCTCGTGCTCGCGGCGCAGGGGCGCCAGGGCGTGGGCGTCCGAGAGCGCCGACTCGAGGCGCGGGTAGATCGCGCGCTCGGCGGCTTCCATGTGGGGCAGCAGGGTGCCGGCCAGGAACGTGCGTGCCTCCAGCACGCGCGGCCGCAGCTCCTCGCACGGGACGGTCCCGACCATCTGGGCCGTGGCAAGGATCGCGTCCACGCCGGCGATCAGGTGGACATGGTGCTGGTGGACGGTCTCGGTCAGCTCTGTCATCGCATCCCTCACACTTCCGCGGCGTAACGCGGCCCCATCGTGGGCGCCGCGTATCGACGGGTCGAGGGCCGACCGGCCCGATGCAGGGTCCGAACGACGCCCCCGTCGCGACACGGGTCGCGTCACGCGGCTCGACGTGCCCATCGCCGAGCAGGCCGGGCGCTAGCGCTAGCCGGCGACGAGCGGCTCCACCAGCCAGAACGCGGTGCGCTCCGTCTCCCAGCCGGCGACGATCCTCGCGGCGAGACCGCTCCCTTCGGCGGCGTGGGTGGCGACCAGGTCGCGCAGCTCGGCCTCACGCGCTGCGGCGTCCGGCCGGGCCGTGTCGCCCTCGCCGAGGGCCGCCAGCGCCGTGGCCCGCACGCTGGCCGCGTTGAGCCGAAGCGGCAGCCGCCCGTCGGGATCGTGGAGCCAGGCGCGGCCGCCCGTCATCCCGGCCCCGAAGTTGCGCCCGGTCGGGCCGAGGACCACGACCACCCCACCCGTCATGTACTCGCAGCCGTGGGCGCCGATCCCCTCCACGACCGCGGTTGCACCCGAGTTGCGGACGCCAAAGCGCATTCCCGCTCGCCCGATGAGGTGGAGCGTGCCGCCGGTGGCGCCGTAGAGGCAGGTGTTCCCGGCGATCGCCTCGTGCTCGGCACGAAAGCCGGCCGTCGCCGGCGGCCGAATGACGACCGTGCCGCCCGACATGCCCTTCGCAACGTAGTCGTTGGCGACGCCTGACACGACGATCCGGAGACCATCGGTGACGAAGGCGCCCAGGCTCTGGCCCGCCGCACCGGTCGCGTGCAGGTCCACGAGGGTGCGATGACCGGCGACCGCACGTGGCATGGGCGGCGTGCCGGCTGCGGACTCGCGGCCGTTCGCCCGCGTCAGGCGCCCAGCCCGGTCTCGCGCCCTCTCCAGGTCGCCCGAGATCCGCGCCCCAACCGTGCGCTCGCCCGTCGTGAGGGCGGCCGACAGGTTGATCGGGGCGGGCAGGTCGCGCCCCGCGAGCGCGCTCATCGCCGGAGCCAGCAGCCCGGCCAACCGCTCGTCGAGCAGGCTCGAAGCGGGCGCATCCGCGAGCCGACCAAGCGCCTTGGGTGCCGCCGTGGCCCGCGCGGCCGGCAGCCGCCACGGAGGTGCCCCGACCAATGCCTCGAGATCGAGCGCCGCGCCCTCGCGAACCGCCAGGCGGTCGGTCCGTCCGACCGCCTCGCCGAGGCTGCGGAACCCGAGCGCCGCCAGCTCTCGCCGGACGTCCTCGGCGAGCGCCGTGAAGAACGTCACGACCTGCTCGGGCGTGCCCGCGAACTTCGCCCGCAGGTCCTCGCGCTGGGTCGCGATGCCGGTCGGGCAGGTGTCGAGATGGCACTGGCGGGCCATGTCGCAGCCGATCGCGATGAGCGCGGCCGTCCCGAAGCCGTATTCCTCGGCGCCGAGGAGCGCCGCGATCACCACGTCACGACCGGTCTGCAGCCCGCCGTCGGTCCGCAGGACGACACGGTCGCGCAGGCCCTGCCGGACGAGGACCTGGTGGGCCTCGGCGAGACCCAGCTCCCACGGCGCGCCGACCGACTTGATCGACGAGAGCGGGCTGGCGCCGGTGCCGCCCGCGTGGCCCGAGACCAGGACGTAGTCGGCATGCGCCTTGGCAACGCCGGCGGCGATCGTCCCGACGCCGGCCGTGGCGACCAGCTTGACCCCGATCCGGGCCGCGGGATTGACCGCCCGCAGGTCGGCGATGAGCTGCGCGAGGTCCTCGATCGAGTAGATGTCGTGGTGGGGCGGCGGGCTGATGTAGGTCATCCCGGCCTGGCCGCGACGCAGGGCCGCGATCAGGGGCGTCGCCTTCTTCGCCGGGAGCTGGCCTCCCTCGCCGGGCTTGCTGCCCTGGGCCATCTTGATCTCGAGCTGCTCCGCCCGGGCGAGGTACTGGGTCGTCACGCCGAAGCGCGCCGAAGCGACCTGCTTGATCCCCGACTCGGCGAGCTCGCCGTTCTCGTCGGGCTCGTAGGAGGCAGGATCCTCGCCACCCTCGCCCGAGTTCGAGGTGGCGCCGAGCCGGCGCATGCCGATCGCGAGGGCGCGGTGGGCCTCCGGCGAGAGCGCGCCGAGGCTCATCGCCGAGGAGACGAATCGGCGGACGATCTCCGCAGCGGGCTCCACCTCCGCAAGCGGCGTCGGGCGGGCCGGCTTCAGGACGAGGAGGTCGCGGACCATGGCCGGCTCGTCGCGGCCGACCACCGCGCGGTAGGCCGCCAGCTGCGCGTCGACGGCCTCATCCTCGATGGCGGGAGCCAGGGCGGCGCCGGGGCCGACGCCGGACGGGTGGCCGGCAGCGAGCGCCTGGGTCGCCTTGACGATGGCCGGCGCGAACGCATGCATCTCGCCGTCCGCCCGGAATCGGGCGAAGCCGGGATCGACGAGTGCCGGCGCGGGTGCGGGTGCCTCGCCGTAGGCGGTCGCGTGGCGCGCGATGGCCTCGGCGCCGAGCCGCTCGAGGGTGGCGAACCCGACCGTCCGGGGTGCTGCCGGGAAGCAGCGGGCGCCGACGGTGTCGGCCAGGCCAACGACCTCGAAGAGCTGCCCGCCGCGGTACGAGGCAAGGGTGCTGATCCCCATCCGCGCCAGCACCTTGCGCAGGCCGTGCTCCAGCGCATCGAGCAGGTTCGCCTCGGCCCGCTCGGGCTCGAGCTCCTCGTTGCCGCGAGAGCCGGCGATCGCGCGCGCGACAGCGATCGCCTGCCAGGGGTGGACGGCGTCCGCGCCGGCGGCGAAGAGCATCGCGACGGCATGGACGTCGAAGGCGTCACCGGCGTCCGCCGCGATGTCGCAGGCATCCCGCAGGCCGGCGTCGACGAACGCCGCGTTGATCGCGCCGACGGCGAGCAGGCTCGGGACAGGCGCCCGACGCGAGCCTGCAGCGCGGTCGCTCACCACGAGGAGGTCGGCGCCGCGCTCGCGGGCGCTGCGTCGCCTGGTCGACGAGCCGGTCGAGGGCCTTCTCCAGCGCGGTCGGCTCCGTGCCGCCGAGGTCGATCGGCCAGGTCGCATCGAGGATGACGATCCGCCAGGGCTCGGTTCCGCCCGGCCCACGATCGCCGAGAGACAGAAGGGCGTCCCAGCTCGCGACTCCCAGCACGGGGTTCGCCAGCCGCACGCAGCGCGCCGCGCCGTCCCCGGCCCGGTCGAGGAGCCGCGGCCAGGGGCCAACCGGCACCGAGAGGCTCATGACCGCGCGCTCCCGCTCGGGATCGATCGGCGGGTTCGTCACCTGGGCGAACGCCTGCCGAAGGTAGCCGGACACAGCCCGCGGGCGGCGGGCCATCACCGCGAGCGGCGTGTCGTCGCCCATGCTCCAGGTCGGCTCGCGGCCGCCGGTCGCCATCGCCTTCACCGTCATCCGGAGCTGCTCGGCGTCGAGGCCGAAGAGGATCTGGCGCCGGCGCGCCTCGTCGGCGTCCGTGACGACCCCGCTCGACCGCGTCTCGAGCGCCGCAGGCTCGAGCGGCCGCGGCGGCGGGCCGGCCGGCGCGGCCGCAATCACGGCGCGCTTCGCCTCGCCATCCTCCAGCACCCGACCCGCCACCGTGTCGACAACGAGCAGCTCGCCGGGGCCCAGGCGTCCGCGCCGCACAACCTCGCGGGCGTCGACCGGGAGCATCCCGGCCTCCGAGCCGCATACGACGAGGCCGTCGCGGCGGACCTCGAACGCGGCCGGCCGCAGGCCGTTGCGGTCCAGCAGGCAGCCGACGCGCCGGCCGTCCGAGAAGACGAGCGCGGCCGGCCCGTCCCAGGGCTCCACCCGGGCGAGGGTGGATGCCTGCCACGCCGCGAGGCCGGGCACGGTCTCGTCGCGGAGGTCGAGGGCCTCGGGCAGGAGTGCCATGACCGCCGCGTCGCTCCGCCAGCCGGCGGCGATCAGCAGCTCCAGCGATTCGTCGAGCGAGGTGGAGTCGGAGCCGGCCGGGTCCAGGAGCGGCCGACCGGCCCGCGCGAGCGCCCCGAGGCGTCGGCCCAGCGCGCCGCCGCCGAGTCGCGCCGAGCGGCCCCGCATCGCCTCCCGGTTGCCTCGCAGGGTGTTGATCTCGCCGTTGTGGGCGATCAGCCGGAACGGCTGGGCGAGAGCCCACGAGGGATGCGTGTTGGTGGAGTAGCGCTGGTGGAACACGGCGTACGGGACCCGGATCGCCCCCGAGCCGAGGTCGCCGTAGAAGCGTCCGAGCTCCCCGCCGACGAAGAGGCCCTTGTAGACGAGCGTGCGTCGCGAGAGCGACGCGACGTGGAAGGCCTCGAGCCCGGCAGCTGCCGCCCCGGCGGCTTCAGCAGTCCGCCGGGCGAGGAGGAGGGCGCGGTCGAAGCCCGCCGGGCCCATCCCTGCCGGACGTGCAACGAGGACGTGGCGGATGTCGGGCGCCGTCGCGGCCGCTTCCGGCCCGAGCACGGACGGGTCGACCGGCACCCGCCGCCAACCCTGAACCAGCAACCCTTCGGCCGCGAGAGCGTCGTCGAGAAGCCTCCGCGCGGTCGCGCCGGCAACCGGATCGGCCGGCAGGAAGACCGCTCCGGCGGCGAGGCGCGCAGTGTCGGGCGCGGCGAGGCCGGCGTCGGCGGCCAGGAGCGCCAGCACCGCGGGGGTGAGCGGCATGGCCAGTCCTGCGCCGTCGCCGGTCCTCGCGTCCGCTGCGATCGCGCCCCGGTGGGTGAGAGACGCCAGGGCTTCGAGCGCGAGCGGCACCACGCGCGTGGACCGACGCCGGCCGCTCCCCGGTCTCCGCGACGAACCCCACGCCGCACGCGTCGTGCTCGAACCGGGGGTCGTACAGGGGCGCGTCCGGGATGGTCGGCACGACGACAAAGGGGCGGGACGGTCGGTCCATCGGGGCTGCCTCCATGGAACGCTGGCTGTCCCGCACCGCGGGGAGATGACCGTACGCCCCCGACGCGTCGCGTTCAGTACCCTCCGGGCACGGACGGGTGCGGATCCGGTGACGCGCTGGTTGCCGTTGGGTACGCGAGCCGCGTCGAGGGTGTGCAGCGACAGGCTCGCCGCCACCCGTCGTGGCCGGCGCCGCCGTACGATCCGCGCCACATGACCGCCAGTCGTCCGGCCCGCCTCCGCGTCCTCATTGCTGCGCCGATCCCCGCGGACGTCGGCGCGGTCGCGGCCGTCCTCGGCACGGCCGGGCACGAAGTGCTCACCGCGTACCGCCTCGACGCCGTCATGGCCCGGCTCGTGTCGGAGCGGCCGGACGTCGTCGTCGTGGATCCGGCGATCGGCGAGGGCTCCGCAGCCGACCTGGTGAGCCGGCTCGGTGGCTACAGTGACGCGCCGCTCCTGGTCCTCGCCGACCTCGTCGACGAGACGCTGGTCGTCGAGGCGCTCGGGGCCGGGGCGGTGGACGTGGTGGGACGCCCGCTCCGCCCGCTGGAGCTGCTGGCGCGGATCGCCGCCGCCGCGCGACGCGGGAGCCCGTCCGCGGCGGGCTCGGGAACCCTGCCCGACGGCCTTCGGGTCGACGCCGCCCAGCGTCACGCCACGGTGGACGGCCGCGACCTGCGCCTCACCCCGATCGAGCTGGACCTCCTCGCCGCGATGGCCGCCCGCCGTGGCGGCGTCGTGGACCACCGGCTCCTGCTGCGGGCGGCCTGGCCCGATCCGGCTGCCGTCGACCCGGAGACCCTGCGGACGCACCTCGCCCGCCTCAACGCCAAGCTCGTCGAGGCGGGCCATCCGGGCCTGCGCAACGTGCGCTCCCGGGGCTACGCGATCCGGGTGGAAGGCGTCGCGACCGAGGCGTGACTGGACCGGGGCGTTGACTTCACGGCAGGGCGAGTGGGACAACCGGGGCTGGGGCACAATGGCCACGTGAGCAAGACACTCAGTCCCGTCCCCCAAGGTGCCCCGGCGCCCGACGCGGCACCCCATCCCACGCGTGTCGCCGTCGTGGGCGCAGGGGCCGTTGGCTCGACCTTCGCATTCAGCCTCCTCCTCGGCGGCCTCGCGGCCGAGATCGTCCTCGTCGACGCGAACGCGCGGAAGGCGGAGGGCGAGGCGATGGACCTGATGCACGCCGTCCCGTTCGCGCGCACGACGCGGATCTGGGCCGGCACCATCGCCGACTGTGCCGGCGCCGCGATCACGGTCATCTCGGCGGGAGCCGCCCAGAAGCCGGGCGAGACGCGGATCGACCTCGTCCGCAAGAACGCGGCAATCTTCCGCGAGATCGTGCCCGCGGTCGCCCAGGCCAACCCGGACGGGATCATCCTCGTCGCGACCAACCCGGTCGACGTGCTGGCGTACCTGACCTACCGCATCTCTGGCCTGCCCGCCGCCCGGGTCATCGGCTCCGGCACGATCCTCGACACAGCCCGCTTCCGGGCCCTCCTTGCCGAGCACTACCGGGTGGACCCACGGTCCGTCCATGCCTACATCGCCGGCGAGCACGGCGACACCGAGGTGCCGGTCTGGTCGTCGGCCAACATCGCCGGGATGCCCCTCGCGGACTTCGCCACCGCCAACGGGATGGGCCACGACCAGGCCCGGCTCCAGGAGATCTTCGAGGCGACGCGCGACGCGGCCTACCAGATCATCGAGCGCAAGGGCGCCACGTACTACGCCGTCGCCGCCGGCCTCGTGCGCATCGTCGAAGCGATCCTGCGCGACCAGTCGACCGTGCTCTCGGTCAGCTCGCTGATCTGCGACTACTACGGCATCGACGACGTCTACCTGTCAGTCCCGACCGTGCTCGGTCGCGGCGGCGTCGAACGCACGCTGCGCCTCGGGCTCTCCGCCGAGGAGGCGTCCGGCCTGCGGCGGTCGGCGGAGATCCTGCAGTCGACCATCGCCACGCTGGAGCTCGACAGGGCGTAGTCGCCGGCGGGCCTGACCCGGCAACGGTGGGCTGGGCGGGCGTCACCCGCCCAGGGCGTCAGGCCTTGTCCGAGCCGGATCGTGACGCTACCGCTCTCGCGACGACCGCCACTCCCAGCCCAATGACGGCGATCGGCCAGATCATGTCCCAGTTGAGCTCGGGCAGGTCGATCCCGAAGGTATTCACGAGGAGGTAGTAGCCACCGACGAGAAGGAGGATGGCACCGAAGATCAGGGCGCCGATGTCCACCATGCGACCGCCGACGTGCATCTGCGACTCCCGGAGCCGCCCGGGCCACGATCGACACCCCGGCGGGCGGTCCGGGTGTCGGGCCGAGCCTCCGCGCCCCGCGAGCAGCGGGCAAGTGCCGTTTGTCGCTGAAGCAGGACGCGAACGGACGACGTGCGGACCGCGTCGTCGCCGGCCGCGCCCGTGCTACGCGGGCGTCGCCGGAAATGGCAGCGGCCACGACCTCGTCCTCCTCGCGGGCGACGCGCTCGCCGCGCCGCGGGAAGACGAGAAACACCAGCAGCCCGGCGGCGACCGCAAGGACGGCCGCGATGCCGAAGAGCACCGCCGATCCGAGCTCGCCGAAGATGAACCCGCCGGCGATGTTGGCGATCACGGCGGCGACGCCGAAGGCGGTCACCTGGTAGAGCCCCTGGCCCGTCCCCTGGAGGCGCGGCGGCAGGAGGACGGCCATCGTGAGGACGCTCCCCACCCAGAGGCCCGCGAATGCGAACCCGGTGACCACCCGCGTGGCGACGATCAGCATGGGCACGTCCAGGACGGTCCAGGACAGGAAGCACGCGGCATAGAGGAAGGCGCTGCCCGCGACGAGGCCGCGAATCCCGATCCGTGCGGCGACGGCGCCGGTGAGCAGCATCGCCGGGATCTCGGCGAACGCCGAGACCGCCGCGTTGAGGGCCACGTCCGATGGTCCCCCGCCGAGCTCGATGAGTCGAAGGGGCAGATACGTGAACCCGGCGATCACTCCGACGTGGATCAGGAGGATGGCGAGGAGCACCGGGCCAAGGCGCGGCTGGATGCGCAGGGCGACCATGAACGAGCCGCCGCGGGTGTGGCCGCGGGCGACGGTCGCCAGGTCCGCGCGGGCGAGATCCGGAGCCCGAAGCGCGGCCAGGGCGAGCAGCACGGCGAGCAGGGCGCAGAGCACGAACGACGGGCCGTAACCGGTCGTGTTGTAGAGGATCCCGGCGAGGGCCGAGACGACGCCGAAGCCGACCGAGGAGAGCAGGCGGATCCGGGCATAGTCGCGACCGTGGTCCTTGATCGCGTTGACCGCCAGCGCGTCGCCCAGCGGTCCCCAGGCGCTCTCGAAGACGCTGAACCCCACCAGGGCAAGGGCGACGACGACGACCTCGACGGGCGCTCCGGCCAGGAGGACGAAGACCGCCGCGCCAAGGGCCGAGACGGCCAGGGCGCGGCGGCGACCGAGGATCACGTCGGCGATGTGTCCCCAGGCGGGCACGGCGATCGTGAAGGCCGCCGACGACGCCGCCATGACGATGCCGATCCAGGCCGGCGGCACGTCGCGATCGGCCAGGATCACCGAGATGAAGGGGTAGAAGACGCCGAGGGCTGCCCCGTTGAGCAGGAAGACGGCGCGCAGGGCTCGCATGTGCGTCAATGGTACGGGGAACGGGTGGCCCGGCCCCGCTCTCGGGCGCGGACTGCCGCCGCGCGCTCCACGGCCTCCGCGCCGGCGGGGCCGCGCGGGTCGGTCCGCCATGGCAGACTCCGCCGGTGACCCCCGCTCCACCGCGACCGACGTCGGCCGCGCCCCCCGATTCGTCGCGCCCGGCCGCCGGCTACGCCGTCCTCCTCGGCTCGCTCGCGTTGATGTGGGGCAGCAGCTACCTCTTCATCAAGATCGGCGTCGAGACGCTGCCGCCGCTCAGCCTGGTCCTGTTGCGCGTCCTCGTCGGCCTCGCGATCCTCCTCGCGGTCGTCGCGGTCACGCGCACCCCGCTCCCGCGCGACGCCCGGACCCTGGCGCACCTCGCGGTCCTGGGCGCCGTCAACATCGCGATCCCGTTCTGGCTCATCACCGCGGCCGAGCAGCACATCTCCTCGGGCCTGGCCGGGATCCTCCAGTCGACGGCACCCTTCTTCACCCTCGTCATCGCCGCCGCCTTCATCCACGACGAGCGGATCACGCCGGGCCGGCTGGCCGGCATCGGCCTGGGCTTCCTCGGCATCCTGGTCCTCTCGGCCGAGAACATCGCCGATCTCGGGAGCGCGCTGGGCATCGAGCGCCTGCTCGCCGAGCTGGCCGTGGTCGGCGCCTCGCTCGCCTATGGGATCGGGAACACGTATGCGCGGCGGAACCTCCGGAGCACCCGTCCGCTGGTCCTCTCGACGGGCCAGGTCGGGTGGGCCGCCGTGTGGGTCGGAGTCCTGGCCCTGGTCGCCGACGGCGGAGTCACGCTTCCGGCCGTGCCCGAGGCCACCTTCTCCGTGCTCTGGCTCGGCGCCATCGGCACCGGCTTCGCCTACCTGGTGTTCTTCCGGCTCCTGACCGGGTGGGGTCCGACGCGCGCCAGCCTGGTCGCCTACCTCCTGCCGGTTGTCGCGGTGATCCTCGGCGTCGTCGTCCTCGGCGAGACGGTCGACGCGTTCTTCCTGGCCGGGGCCGTCCTGATCGTCGCCGGCGTCTGGGTCGTCAACCGGCGCGGGTAGCGGAGCGGCCGCCGCGCGTGCGGCGACGTCGGCCGGTCAGCCCGCGGCGGCTCGGATCTCGTCGCCCGCGGCGCAGCCCACGACATGGTCGTTCACGAGGCCTACCGCCTGCATGAAGGCGTAGCAGACCGTGGGTCCGACGAAGCGGAACCCGCGCCGCTTGAGCTCACTGCTCATCGCACGCGACTCGGCGGTCTCGGCCGGCAGCTCACCCAGGTTGGCCGCCCTGCGGTCGAGGGCCGAACCCCCGACGAAGCTCCAGAGCAGGTCGACGAGCGAGTCGCCGCCGTCGCGGAGCGCGAGGACCGCCCGGGCGTTCGCGACAGCGCTCGCCACCTTGAGCCGGTTGCGCACGATGCCGGCGTCGCCGAGCAGCCGGGCGACGTCGGCGTCGTCGAACCGCGCCACCACCACCGGATCGAAGTCGGCAAACGCCTGCCGGTAGCCGTCGCGCTTCTTCAGGATCGTCGACCAGGACAGGCCGGCCTGGGCGCCCTCCAGGACGAGCATCTCGAAGAGGTGCCGCTCGTCGCGGGATGGACGTCCCCACTCCGCGTCGTGGTAGGCGCGATAGAGCGCATCGCTCTCCACACCCCAGGCGCAGCGGACGACTCCGTCCGGGCCGATCGTCACCGTGCGCGACGCCCACGGGCTCGTCGGCGCCGCGGCGGGCGGCGTCGGCGGCGTGGCCTCCGCCGACGGCCGCTGCTCCATCAGTCGACGTCCCGCCGCCGCATCCCCCATGCCCCGAGAAGGATCCCGCCGACGGCGAGGACCGCGCAGGCAGCCATCCCGGCCCAGTCCCAGGTGCCGATCATCGGCTGCCCGAGATGGGCCGTGAGGGCCAGCTGCTGGATCCAGTCCGGCATCTTCAGGGCCGGCGCGAGGAGGCCGACGAGGAAGGTCGCGATGACGACCGCGGCGACCACCTCGGCCGCCCACGACGTCCGCCAGAGCCCGCCGATCGCGACGCCGACCCCGACCATCGCGGCGGCGTAGAAGCCGAGCGCGATCGTCCCCGCCGTCGGCGTCGCGATCTCGCTCCCCGCGACGGCGGCCCCCAGCGCGATGCCGAGGGCGTAGACCGCGGTCGTGACGGCGACCGCGAGGAGCGCCCCGACGCCCCCGGCGATCGCCCAGCGGGCCCGCGTGAGCGGCGCCGCCAGGACCATCTCCAGGCGCCCGGACTCCTCGTCGGACGCCCACTTGCCGACGAAGGTCGCGGCCGAGAAGCCGACGACGATGAGCCCCATCTCCACGAAGATGAGCTGGAGGAACCAGCCGGCCGAGGTGAAGTCGACGGTCGGGAAGATCGCCTTGATCAGGTCGGCGAAGGTCGGGTACTCGGTGATGAGCGACTCGCCGAACGACCGGCTCATCGCGGCCAGCATGAACCCGAACACGCCGATGCCGACCCCCCAGGCCAGGGCCTGCGGAAGCTGGTCGCCGAAGGCGCGCCCGACGGGGCCGCGGAGGCCCAGGGTGGCCCGCGGCAGGCCGGGGACGGGGATGCCGGTCATCACCCCGAGGTCGCGGCGGGCGAAGAGCTCGACGCCGACGGCGAACAGGCCGACGGTGACCAGGGCCACGAGCCCCAGCGAGGCCCACGCATACTGGCCGGCGAGCGGGACGTGGCCGTACGTCCAGTGGAACCACGAGACGATCGCGATCGGCTCCAGCGCCGGCACGTACGGGGCGTAGCCGCCGAGGATGAACGAGCCGAGCAGGACGGCGCCGGCGACGCCGGCCGCACTCCCCCGGCCGACGATCGGCGCGAGGGCGAACGCGACGCTGCCCGAGACCAGAGCCCATGAGGCCCACCCACAGGGCGAACCCGACGGCACCGGACGAGCGGGATCTCGTCGCCGAGCTCGGGGATGCCGAAGACCGACGAGGCCACGAGGGTGGCGACGACGAGGAAGACCATCGAGAGCGCCACGGCCGTCACGTGGGCCGCGAGCTTCTCCAGCGCGATCCGGCGCTTGCCGAACGGCGCCGCGGCCACGAAGTCGAGGCTGCCCCGCCGGGCCTCGCCGGCCAGGGTCGAGGAGAGGGCGAGGATCGACCAGAGGCCGGCGAGGAACGCGAAGAACGGGCCGTACTTGTAGGTGAGGAAGCCGCCCATCGTGTCGGGCTTCACGACCGGGCCGGCGATGCCGGCGATGACCGCGGGGATGTCCTCGAGGAGGCGGGCGATCTCGGCGCGCGCCTCCGCGGTGCCGTAGGCCGTGCCCCATGCCGATCCGACGGCCAGCATCAGGCCCGAGATGAGGCCGGTCATGATGATGAAGGCGAGTCGGGTATCGCGGAGCGTCTTGCCGTAGATGCTGCCGAAGCCGTACAGGCGGCGATGGAGCGGGATCGAAGGGAGCGGCGTCGCGAGTGGCGGCCGCCCGGCGTCAACTGTCATGGCTCTCCACCTCGACGGCCGGCTGGGCGTACTGGGCGAGGAATGTCTCCTCCAGGCTCGGCTCGCGACTGACGAAGTCGAGCAGCTCGTAGCGGGCAGCGGCCTGCACGACCGGGGTGATCGCCCCCGCGACGCGCATCCGCAGCACGTGGTCGTCGACGACGACGTCGCTGACGCCGGGCAGGGCCCCGAACTCGGCTGCCGGGACCTCCCCGGCGAAGCGCAGCTCGACCTGGTGGTGGGCGAGGTCGCGCAGCGCGTCGACCGTGTCGACCTTCACCAGGCGCCCCTCGCGGATGATCGCCACCCGGTCGCAGCTCTTCTCGACCTCGGAGAGGATGTGGCTCGAGAGGAAGACCGTCCGGCCCTCGGCGATGACCTCGCGGAGCGCCGCGAAGAAGCTCTGCTGGACGAGCGGATCGAGGCCGCGCCGTCGGCTCGTCGAGGATCAGCAGGTCCGGGCGGTGCTGGAGAGCGATGATCAGGCCCGACCTTCTGCTTGTTGCCCTTGCGTGTACTCCTTGAACTTCCGCGAGGGGTCGAGGTCGAGGCGCTCGACCAGCGACGCCTGGTACGCCTTGTCCACGCCGCCCCGCAGGTTGGCGAAGTACTCGAGCGTGCTGGGCGCCCGTGAGCCTGTCGTAGAGGGCGAACTCGCCGGGCAGGTAGCCGACCCGCCGGTGGATCGCGACCGGGTCGGCCGACGTCTCGATGCCGAAGACGCGCGCGCGTGCCGGACGTCGGCCGGATCAGGTCGAGCAGCGTCCGGATCGTCGTCGTCTTGCCGGCGCCGTTCGGGCCGAGGAACCCGAAGACCTCGCCCTCCCGCACCGTGAGGTCGACGTCGATGATCCCGCGGTGGCTCCCGTAGCTCTTGGTGAGCTTCTCGGTCTCGATGACGTTCATCAGGCGGTCGGTCCTTTCCGTGCGGCGCGCTCCGCGAGCCAGCGCTCCATGAGCGGGGGCCACTCGCGCTCGAAGAACTCCATGAGGTCCACCAGCTCGCTGAGCGATGTCCCGGGCCGGCCCGTCGGTCCCGGCATGCAACCGGAGGCCGCGCTCGCCGAGCTGCCGGAGCTCCGAGATCCAGCGGGTCTTCTCCACCATCACCGTCGGCCACGCGTCGTCGCGGAAGCGCAGGTACTCGCGCCGCTGACCGGGCACGGTCCAGCGCTCGACGATCCCGGCAGAGATGAGGAGACGGCCCATCGTGCTGATCGACGCCCGGCTCGCGTGGAGGCGGTGGGCCAGGTCGGCCGCGCTCTGCTCGCGCGGCTCGGCGACCATGAGCACGCCGATCAGGCGCCCGGCGATGCGTGGCAGGCCCGCGTCCTCGAAGTAACGGGCAACCTCCTCGACATACGTCGCGATGGCCGCGGGATCCGCAGCGGTGGCCGGCACCAGGTTCGCCAGGGAGTTCATTCCGTTCAGTATGAACTGAATCCCTCGGCAAGCCCAGTGCTGTCTGGCCTGATCCGACGAGCCCGGCCGGCCACACGGCTGACTTGCGCTCGCGCCGCCCGACGTTGTTGTGGTCCAGGCCAGGAGAGCGGGCTCGTCAGGCGAAGGCGAACACGTCCGCCTCGGTCTGCTCGCAGGGGTTGCCGCGGCCGTACCGGATCTCTCCGGCCGTCACGGCGGCAATGACCCAGAAGACCGTCTTCACGGAGCCCTCGATGTGCGCAGGACGGGAACGGAGGCAACCATGTCGCTCTCGGCGGTCAGATCCCGGCGCGGTGCGCCGGCAGCGGGGGCAGTCTCTTCTTGCCCGCGACGAGGAAGTGATCGAACCAGCCGCGCACCTGGACCAGGTTCTCGACGCGCCGGAACGGTGTCCCGGAGCGGGTCAGCTCGTGCGTCTCGTTGGGGACCCGCATGAGGCGCACCGGCCGCTTGAGCGTCCGGAGGACGGCGAAGAGGGCCTCCGCCTGGCTCATCGGGCAGCGCAGGTCGTTCTCGGCGTGCTGGATGAGGAGCGGCGTGTGGATTGCGTCGGCGTAGGTGATCGGCGAGAGCTGGCGGTACAGGTCGGGCTGCTCCCACGGCCGAGCCCCGAACTCCAGGATCCCGAAGATGCCGCCGGCGAGGTCGCCCGTCAGCATCAGGCTCGTGAGATCGCTCACGCTCCGGCAGGTCATCGCCGCCGCGAAACGGTCCGTGTGGCCCACGATCCAGTTGGTCAGGTAGCCGCCGTACGATCCTCCCGTCACGCCGAGCCGGCCGGGGTCGGCGACCCCCGCGGTCACGAGGGCGTCGACGTGGGCCATCACGTCGCGCATGGGACCGTCACCCCAGTCGGGGAGGTTCGCGCTGTTGAAGTCCTCCCCGTAGCCCTCGGACCCTCGCGGGTTCGTGTACAGGACGCTGATGCCGGCGGCAGCGAGGACCTGGAACTCCCAGTACGGCGCCCACCCGTACAGGGTGTGGGGGCCACCGTGGATCTCGAGCACGAGGGGCGCCGGCTCGCCCCGCTCCGCAGCCGCGCTGCGAATGAGCCAACCCTGGATCTCGCGGCCCTCGACCGTTTCCCAGCGCTCTTCGGGGGCGCGGACGTCGAGGTCGGCGAGGACGGTCTCGTTGAACGCGGTGATCGGACGCAGCGCGGCGACGGCGACCGGGCGCCCGTCCGAGCCGAGGTCCAGGACGTGGACGTCGGAGAGCGCCGTGGCGGTCGAGCGGATCGCCGCGACCCGCGCCCCGCCCGCCGGGGTCGTGACGGCGTGCCAGCTCGACAGGTAGTGGCGGTCCTCGGTCAGGCGCTCCACGGCCCCGTCGGCCAGGGCGATCCGCCACAGCTCGTAGGAGCCGCGGATCGGTGCCGTGAACAGGAGGTGGCGACCGTCCGGCGTCACCGCAAGGCGTGATGCCTCGCCCGGGGTGATGTCGCTGCCCATGCCGGCGGCGAACATGAGGTCGCTGGGCCCCGAGAGGTTCCGGCCCCCGCCCCGATGGGCGTCCGAGCCATCCGCGGCGAACAGCCAGATGTCGTTGCGGCTGCCGCCGGCCCGCGGCCAGCGATGCCCCGTGACGGCCAGGGTCGTGCCGTCCGGGAGCCACGTGGGGGTGCCGAACGCGCAGCCGGCGCCGTCGGTGATGCGGGTCACGCGCTGCGTCGCGACCTCCACCACGAAGACGTCGAACTGGTAGTCCAGGTCGTGATCACGACCGCGGGAGGCCGTGAACGCGATCCTGGTCCCGTCGGGGGACCAGGCCGGCTCCCCGTCCGAGGTTGGGCCGTCGGTCAGCCGGGTCGCCGCGCCGCTGGCGACGTCCACCAGCCACAGGTGGCCGACCTTGTCGTCGATGAAGCCGGGCCCGTTGAGCATCCCCTGGAGGCGGTCGAAGTAGCGGTAGTCGGAGTGCGGCGTCGCGCCAGGCTTCGGCGGCTCGGCCTTCCGACGGGCCTTGCGGTCCTCGGACCGCGTCGCGCCGAACGAGGTCGTTCGCACGACGAGCGAACGGCCGTCCGGCGACCACTCGAACTCGTCCACGCCCCGCGGCAGGTCGGTGATCCGGCGCGCCTCGCCCCCGTCCAGCGGCAGGAGGTGGACCTGGGTGCCATCCTCGCGGTCCTTCGGCGCCTCCGGCTCCTCCTCGACCAGCGGGCGCCGGTCGGAGAGAAACGCGAGCGAGGTGCCGTCCGGCGAGAACCGGGGATGCGTGTCGTGGCGCGCCCCGAGCGTGACCTGGCGGGGCGGAGCGCTGCCATCGGCCGGGACGAGCCATGCCGCGTGGCGGTAGCCGTCGCGCCCCGGCGCGACGGTCTGGACCGTCACGGCGACGAGGGTGCCGTCCGCGGAGAGCTGGGGATCGGTGGGGATCCGGAACCGATAGAGGTCGTCGGGGGTCGCAGGTCGAGTCATGCGGCCGAGTGTACGACCCCTGTGCCTCGGGAGGGGCCATTCCGCCGTGGTCGAGGTCGCCCGGACGCGCCATGATGATGTCAGGCCCGCCCCGACGGGTCGCCAGCTCGCCCGGGGCTCGTCCGCCGCCCGGAGGTGCCAGGTCATGCGCATCCTTCTCGCTCTCGACGGCTCTCCGTCAGCCGATCGAGCCCGTGCTCTCGTCACCTCGCTCGCCTGGGGGCCGGGGACCACGGTGCGCCTCGTCGCCGCCCTCGACGTGGCGCCAGCCCTGTGGGGCGGTCCCTGGATCCCGGCGATCCCCGTCGACGCCGACCAGCTGGAGGAGGAGGCCGTCGTCGAGCTGACCCGCGTCCTCCAGGAGGCACGACCAGCCATGGAGGCGGCGGGGCTGCAGGTCGAGGCAGAGCTGCTGCGCGGCCGTCCGTCGGCGGCGATCGTCGACGACGCGCGGATCTGGGGGCCGGACCTGATCGTCGTCGGCAGCCGCGGCCACGGCCCCGTGGAGACGGCGGTGCTCGGCTCGGTCTCGGCCGCGATCGTGGACCACGCCACCTGCCCGGTGCTCGTCGCCCGCGGCGACCACGCGGCGCGGGTCATCCTGGCGGAGGACGGCTCGCCGGCCGGCATGGCGGCCCGCGACGTCGTGGCCACCTGGCCGGCCCTCGCCGGCGATCCCCGTGCTTGTCGTGGGCGTGGTGGACGTCGCCGCGCCGTGGCGCTCCGGGATCGCCCCCACGATGTTCGGCGCGGCGATGGACGTCTACACCGACATGATCACGAGCGCCCGGACGACCCATCGCGAGATCGTGGCGGCGACCGAGGCGCACCTGCGCGCGGCCGGCCGCTCGGTCAGCGGGGAGCTGCGCGAGGGCCATCCGGCCGACCAGCTCCGCCAGGCCGCCACGGACCCGGCCGGCGACCTCATCGTCGTCGGCTCGCGGGGCTACGTCGGGATCACGAGGCTCGTGATGGGCAGCGTCGCCCACGCCGTCCTGACCCATGCCCACTGCTCGGTCCTGGTGGTGAAGCAGCCCCACGAGAGCCACTAGGACCGGGCCATCAGGTCCTGCGCGCGGCCCGGACGACGCCGCCAAGCGAGGGACGCTGGCCATAGAGCAGGACGCCCGCGGCGTAGATGCGGGCGGCGAAGGCAAGCGCCACCAGGATCGCCGCCACGAGCAGGCCGAAGGCGAGGGCCACCTCCCACGGCGGCACCTCGCCCGTGACCAGCCGGGTCAGCATCACGTAGGGACTGAAGAAGGGGATCCACGAGAGCGGCGCGACCCAGGCGGCACCGGGCGCGCCGGAGGCGAAGAACGCGGCGAAGTAGGCCACGAACGAGATCATCAGCATCGGCAGAGCCACCTGCTGGACGTCCTCCTGGCGGCTGACGAGCGAGCCCGCCGCCGCGTACACCAGCGCGGTCAGCACGAAGCCGAGCAGGAAGAAGGCCACGAACGCGACGAGGATGCTCGGCGTCAACCCGGCGAGCGGCACGTCGGTGGCGTCCTCCCCGAGCACGAGACGCGTGAGCGGCACCTGGAGGGCGACGACGATCGCGGCCGGAAGCACGATCGCGGCGAGCTGCGTGAGACCGGCGCCGCCGACGCCCACGACCTTGCCGGCCAGCATCTCCCCGGGAGTGGCCGCGTTGAGCATCAGCTCCATCACCCGGCTCGACTTCTCCTCGGCCACGCTCGTGGCGACCCACATGCCGTAGGTCACCGAGGTCACGAACACGAGCATGACCAGGATCGTGGCCAGGATCTGGCGGCTGGCCGCGTCGAGCTCCGATGCCGCCGGGCCGTCACCGGGAACGGCATCGGTCACGACGAAGTCGCCGACCAGGCCCTTCGCCTCATCGGCGCGGATGCTCGCGGCGACGGCGACGGCGACGAGGCGGAACAGGACCGCCTGGCGACTTGCCGGGTTCGCGGTCACGTACTCGAAGTCCAGCCGCTGCTCGGGGCCGTACGTGAGCACGAGCAGCCCGTCGAGCGTCCCGGCAGCCACCTCGGCGCGCGCGGCCGCGACGCCGGCCGGCTCGACGAGCCTGAACGCATACGCGGGCGTCTCGCCCGGGTCCAGGCTCGTCCCCGCGTTGAAGACCATGCCGAGCGATCGGAGGGTCAGCTCGGCCGACCGCTCGTCGGGGGCACTGGCGGCGATGCGCACGACCGACTCACGGTCGAGCGCACGAATGGCAAGGGGCGCCAGCGCGGCAAGCGTCGCAACGACGGCCAGCACGAGGGTGGAGATCGCGAACGCGCGGCTGCGCACGCGCAGCCCGTACTCGCGCCCGGCCACGAGGCGGGCGTTGCGGACGACGACGGTTACCGGATCGCCTCGGCGCACGTGCGCAGTCTGGCGCACGGGGGAGGAACCCGCCGCGAGGCTGCCCCAGGGGCCTCTCGGCCGGCGGAAGCGCCCGTTCGCGGCACTCGCGTGGACCCCGCCCGGGCGGCCATGGGGTCACGTTCATCTGCTCGCAGGGCGTCGGCCAGCGCGCGCTCTACAATCTCCGCCATGACCTCCAGCTACCTGCGCGGCGACGACCTGGCGGCGCCCGTCCGCATCCACGCCGACCGTGAGGCCCACAGCCTCCGAATCGAGTGGGTCGACGGCCACGTCACGGTGTACGGCTTCGAGGAGTTCCGCTGGCTCTGCCCCTGCGCCTATTGCCGCGGCGAGGCCGGGCTCCCCGGCTGGCTCGACGAGAACCCGACCCTGACCGGGGAGCAGACCCGCCTCGTCTCGATCCAGCCGGTCGGCGCATACGCCATCGCGCCCACCTGGGGCGACGGGCACAGCACGGGCTTCTACACGTACACGGCCCTCCGCGCCCATTGTCCGTGCGCCACGTGCGCCACGTTGCGCGCGGCCGCTGGCCATCCGGAACCTCGGACTGCCCGCGCATGACCACCATCCGGGCCCGCGCGGCTCGCCCGTCACGGCGGCGCCAGACCACCCATCCCTACATCAACCGCGAGCTCTCGTGGCTGGACTTCAACGCCCGGGTGCTCCACGAGGCTCGCGACGACCGGAACCCGCTGCTGGAGCGGGCGAAGTTCCTGGCCATCTTCGGCTCCAACCTCGACGAGTTCTTCCAGGTCCGCGTCTCCGGGCTGATGGAGCAGGTCGCCGCCGGGAGCGCGAAGCTCTCGTCCGATGGGCGGACTGCGGCCGAGCAGCTGGCCGTCATCCGAGAACGCGTCCGGGACCTGGTGATCGAACAGGGCCGGCTCTTCGACGAGGTGCGCACCGGCCTGGCGGAGAAGGGCGTGGCGATCGTCGACCATGCCGCGATCCCGGAGCACCACGCCCGCCTCCGGGAGCGCTACCTCGAGGAGATCTTCCCCGTCCTCACGCCGCTCGCCGTGGCCCCTGGCCACCCGTTCCCCTACATCAGCACGCTCAGCCTCTCGCTCGAGCTGACGGTGGCGGACCCGGTGACGGGCGAGCAGCGCTTCGCCCGGATCAAGGTCCCGCAGATCCTGCCGCGCTTGATCGAGGTGACGCCGGGCCTCTACGTCCCCCTGGAGCAGGTGATCGCGGCGAACCTGGACGCGCTGTTCCCGGGCGTCGAGGTCGTCGAGGCCCACATGTTCCGGGTCACCCGCGACGCCGACTTCGACGTCGAGGAGGACGAGGCGGGCGACCTCCTGTCGGCCATCGAGCAGGAGCTCAGACGGCGCCGCTTCGGCTCGGCCGTCCGCCTCGAGGTCGAGGAGCAGATGCCCGAGACGATGCGGGAGTTCCTCCTGTCCGGGATCGGCCTCGGCGCCGACGACCTCTACGAGGTCTCGGGCCTGCTCGACCTGACGTCTCTCTGGCAGATCGCCACGCTGGACATCCCGGAGCTGCGTGATCCGCCCTGGACGCCCGTCGTGCCCGCCCGGCTCGTCCCGGCCGACGAGGACGAGCGACTGGACGTCTTCGCCGTGATTCGACAGGGCGACCTCCTCGTCCACCACCCCTACGAGTCGTTCACCGCATCGGTCGAGCGCTTCATCACCCAGGCGGCCGACGACCCGGACGTCCTCTCGATCAAGCAGACGCTCTACCGGACGTCGGGCGATTCACCGATCGTGCGCGACCTGATCCGGGCAGCCGACCAGGGCAAGCAGGTCGTCGTGCTCGTCGAGATCAAGGCCCGCTTCGACGAGGAGGCGAACATCGTCTGGGCGCGCAAGCTCGAGCAGGCGGGCGCCCACGTTGTCTACGGCCTCGTCGGCCTCAAGACGCACAGCAAGGTCGCCCTCGTCGTGCGCCGCGAGGGCTCCGGCCTGCGCCGCTACCTCCACCTCGGGACCGGCAACTACAACCCGAAGACCGCCCGCCTCTACACCGACCTCGGGCTCCTCACCTGCCGTCCCGAGCTGGGCGCCGACGCAACCGACCTCTTCAACTACCTGACCGGCCTCTCCCGCCAGGAGCGGTTCCGGAGCCTCCTGGTCGCCCCCGTCGCGCTTCGGCCCCGGATCCGCGACCTCATCGTCCGCGAGACCGACCACGCCCGCGCCGGGCGGCCGGCGAGGATCGTGGTGAAGGTCAACGCCCTCGTGGATCCCGAGATGATCGAGCTCATGTACGAAGCGAGCCAGGCGGGCGTCGAGGTCGACTGCATCGTGCGCGGCGCATGCAGCCTCCACCCTGGCCTCCCCGGGATCTCCGAGCGGATTCGCGTCCGCTCGATCATCGGCGAGTTCCTCGAGCACAGCCGCATCTTCGGCTTCGCCAACGGCGGGCGCCAGGAGTGGTACACCGGCTCGGCCGACCTGATGGAGCGCAACCTCGACCGACGGGTCGAGGTGGTCTTCCCGGTCGAAGACCTGGGGGCCATGGCGCGGATCGAGGAGATCGTGGCGGTCATGCTCGACGACGACCGGCGTTCGTGGCAGCTGGGCGCGAACGGCGCGTGGCGGCGCACGGAGGAGATCCTCGCCGCGCCGGGCTCGCGCGACACCTTCGCGATCCTCAAGGAGCGTGCGCTGGCCTCCGTCTCCGAGCGCTTCGAGCCGGCCAGCGCGGCATCGTCCCGATCCGGGTCGCTGGACCCGCGGGCCTAGGAGGGCGAATGGCAGCCGACGGCGTCGAGCAGGAGCTCAAGTACCGGGTCGCGAACGCGACCGCGGCAGCCCGCCTGGCGGGGGCCCGGACGCTGGGGCCGTTCCGGGCCGCCGGGCGCGCCCGGGTCGTCCAGCTCGAGGATCGCTACCTCGACACGGCGGACGGGGCGCTCGGGCGGGCGGGCTGGGCCGTCCGGCTCCGCCACGGATCGGCGAAGACGCTCCTCTCGGTCAAGTCCACGACGCCGCCGACGGGGGCCCTTCACCGGCGCGAGGAGCTCGAGGGGCCCGCCGACCTCTCCCTCGACCCGCGCGCCTGGCCGCCCTCGCCGGCCCGGTCGCTCGTCCTCGATCACATCGGCCGGGCGCCGCTGCAGGGAGCTGGTGACCATCCGCCAGCAGCGCCGGACGCGGACGCTGGCTGACGCCTCGACCGAGGTGGAGCTGTCGCTGGACGAGGTGACGGTCGTCGCCGACGGCGAGGTGGTGGATCGGTTCGTCGAGCTCGAGGTCGAGCTGTTGCGCGGGCCCGCGGCCGCCCTCGAGGTGCTCGCGGCCTTCTTCGCCGCGGACCCCGATCTCGCTCCCGAGCGGGCGTCGAAGCTCGAGCGAGCCCTTGCGGGCGGCCGCGGCGGCGCGCTCCGGCGGCAATGCCCAGGCGCGACGGGCGTCCGCGATCGCGGCCGTCGGTCCGGCGCCGGCACGCTCGGACGGCACCCCCGTCGAGCGCCCTCCGGCCGAGGTTCCCGGCCCGCCCCGCCTGGTCGTCGGGAAGACGCCCGGGGTCGCGCCCGACGACGTCCTGGCCGAGGCCGGGCCGCAAAGTCCTCCGGTTCCACTTCGCCCGGATGCTCGCCAAGGAGGCCGGGACACGCTCGGGTGAGGAGATCGAAGATCTCCACGGGATGCGCGTCGCGACCCGCCGGATGCGCGCTGCCTGGCGTGTCTTCGGTGATGGCTTCCGGCCCCGGCGCACGAAGCGCCTGCGCGATCGGCTGCGCATCGTCGCCGGCCGTCTCGGCGCCGTCCGTGACCTCGACGTGCTGCTCGAGGCCGCGGTGGAGTACCAGGCAGGCCTCCCACCGGCCGAAGCGGCTGCCTTCGAGCCCCTCGTTGCCACCTGGCGGGCCGAGCGCGAGGTCGCCCGGATCGTCCTGCTCCGCGAGCTGGACAGCCCAGCCTACGTCCGCCTCGTCGAGGACTACCGCGTCTTCGTGGTCGCCGAGGGCGAGGCCGCCCTGGCGCCGGCGAGCCCGGTCAGCCCCCATCGCGTGCGCGACACCGCCGGGTCGCGGATCTGGCTGGCCTACGAGCAGGTCCGCGCCTATGAGTCGGTCCTGCGCTGGGCCGACATCGAGACGGTGCACCAGCTGCGCATCGCAGCCAAGTGGCTCCGCTACACGCTGGAGTTCTTCCGCGAGGCGCTCGGCCCCGAGGTCGACCAGCTCATCCCCCGGGTCGTGACGCTCCAGGATCACCTGGGCTGGCTCCACGATGCCGATGTCACGATCGCCCTCACCCGCCAGTTCCTCGTCGCGAACGCGGGCACGCTCACGCGCGAGGAGACGCGCGTCATCGGCACCTACCTGGCCGGACGCGAGCGCGAGCTGACTCGCCTCCGGCGCACCATGGGTGTCCCCTGGCGCGGCGTCAGCGGCATCCCCTTCCGGCGCCTCCTCGGGCGCGCCGTATCGGGGCTCTGACGCCGTCCAACGGCGCCTCGCAGCCGCGCTTCACGCCCGCGACGCGGGGAAGGGATCCGGGTCAGGCGCCCCAGCCGTGGGCAAGGTCGTCGAGGCGATCGCGCCAGCTCGCCCCGGCCCGGGCGAGCGCGAACACGACGCCCTCCCGAAGTCCCTCCTCCACGGCCGTGACCCGCTCGACCGCGTAGTGGTCCATCAGCGCCTCGAGGAGGGCAGCCCCCGCCGGGAGGAGGCACGTCCGCCTGGCGGTGATCCCGAACCGGGCGGCTACGTCGGCAGCCGGCGCCGTGCCGAAGGTCCGGTACGCCGCGCCGAGCCGCCGATGCGTCAGCGCGCGATCGCGCGTCGCGGACGGAAGGACCTTCACCAGGTTCGACGACGTGCCGCCGACCGCGAGCATCGTCGTGGGCGCGCCACGAGGGGCATCGCGCACCGCCAGTCGGGCCTCGGCGCGAAGGACGGCGATCTCCTCGGCGGTCGGCGGGTCATGGGCCACGTGGCGCCCCGTCAGCGTCGCGCACCCAACCGGAAGGCCACCCGAGCGCGCGTGGGCATCCCGGCTCCACGACGACCACCTCGACGCTTCCCCCGCCGATATCGACGACCGCCAGGGACGCGTCGATCGCCAGGCCGGCCGTCGCTCCGAGCAGGTTGAGCAGCGCCTCTTCCTCGTGGTCGAGGACGTGGAGCGGGACGCCCGTCGCCGCCTCGACGGCCGCGACGACCGCGCCGGCGTCCGCGGCCCGGCGGAGCGGCTGGGTGCCGACGAAGGCCACGTCGCGGGCACCGAAGTCACGGGCGCGCTCGGCGTAGTGCGCCAGCAGAGCGACCAGCTCCTCGCGGGAGGCTGCCGGAGATCGTCCCCCGGGTGTCCACGGTGTCTCCGAGACCGAGGAGCACCGACTCATCGGCGAGCGGGTCGAGCTGGTGCCCGTGGACGGCCGCGATCAGCAGGTGGACCGAGTTCGCGCCGACGTCGACGGCGCCGAAGATCGGGTCCATGCCGGCAGTGCTCAGCGGTCTGGCGCTCCGGCGCCGGGACCGGGACGCGTCGAGCGACGAGGGGTCGCGGGCTTGGCGGTCGCGGGCTTGGCGGGGGCAACCGCGGCGGCCCGGCTGGCGCGTGGCCGCGCGACCGGCTTCGGCGCCGTCGGCTTGACCGGCTGCACTCCAGACTCCGTCACCTCGGTGGCGACGACCGGCGGCGGTGCGCCGCTCGCCTCTGCGACGAGCTCGGCGAGCGCCATCCGGAGGACCGCGACCTCGAGCTGTGCCGTCTCCAGGCGGGACGCTGCCTTCGCCTCGCGCCTGAGGCCGGCCGCGAGCGCCTTCTCGAGCCTCTCGATTCGCTCGCCCATCGTGACCGCTGTGGCGGCTCTCTTCGCTCGCTTCTTGTCCGTTCGCTTGGCCACCACGATCCTCCCCTGCCCTCCCGCGCCGCGACGCGACCCGTGCCCGGACAGTCTGCCATCCCCGGGCCGGTCCGGTGGGCGAACCGGCTCAGCTTGGGCCGCCATTCGGCAGGGCGCCCGGCTCCGAGTGGCCCGCCGGCGTTAACAATCCCTTAACGCCGGGCAAACCGGTGGTTCATCGGTCAGCTCCACGCTCAGGTCGCAATTGGATGCACCATGTCGCCCAGGGCCAGCTCGAGCTGTGCCCCGGGGCACACCAGGAGGAAGCACCACGTGACCATCGCATCCCCGAAGCGCATCGGCGCCCTTGCCCTCGTTGCGGCGTTCGCCGTGGCGGCCTGCGGCGGCGGGGCCCGAAGCCCCAGGTACCCAGGATCCCGGCAACGGCGGCACGGCGGCGTCAGCGGCTCGATCGTCGTCTCCGGCAGCTCCACCGTCGAGCCGATCTCGACCGGCGTCGCCGAGCTCTTCAAGCAGCAGAACCCCGACTTGAACTACCAGATCGAGGGGCCTGGCACCGGCGACGGCTTCGCCCGCTTCTGCAACGGCGAGACCGACATCTCCGACGCCTCCCGCGCCATCAAGGACGAAGAGGCGGCGAAGTGCGCCGAGGCCGGCATCGAGTACGTCGAGCTGAAGGTCGCCTACGACGGCCTGTCGGTCGTGACCAACGTGAACAACACGGCGATCGCCTGCCTCAGCTTCGCCGACATCTACGCCCTCGTCGGCCCGGAGTCGACGGGCTTCACGAAGTGGTCCGACGGCACCGCGATCGCCAACGGAGCTCGGCTCCAACACGACCCTGCCCGACGCCGACCTCGTGATCACGGGCCCCGGCGAGGAGTCCGGCACGTACGACTCGTTCGTCGAGCTCGTCCTCGCCGACATCGCCGAGGAGCGCGGCCAGGAGCGCCCAGACCCGGCCCGACTACCACGAGCTCGGCCAACGACAACGTCATCGTCGAGGGCATCAGCGGCAACCCGACGTCGCTCGGCTGGGTCGGCCTCGCCTTCGCCGAGGAGAACGCCGACAAGGTCCGCGAGATCCCGGTCAGCGCTGATCCCAACGGAACCTGCGTCGAGCCGAACGCCGAGACTGTCTCCGACGGCAGCTACCCGATCTCGCGTCCCGCTGTTCATCTACGTGAACAAGGCCAAGGCCGCGAGCCAACCCGGCCGTCGCGCGACTACGTCGACTTCTACCTCGCCGAGGGGACGATCGCCAAGGTCCTCGAGACCGTCCCCTACGTCAACCTTCCCGCCGAGGAGCTCGCCGCGACGCGGGCTGCCTGGGAAGCGCGCTAGCAACTCTCCTCCGGCGCGACGCCGGCCGGGTCGGCTCGGAGACCCGGCCGGCGTCGCTGCATCTCGCTAGACTCCGCTGTCGGGAGGGCACTCGTCGATGACCGCAGCCACGCCGAGCGCGCTGGTCGGCAGCCGCGCCCGCCGCGCCCGAGAGGCGTGGATCGGGCGGCTCTTCTTCGCCGCCGCGCTCGTCTCGGTCGTCATCACGGCCTTCATCATCTTCACCGTCTTCGAACAGGCCGTCGAGTTCCTGCCGAAGATCGACCTCTCCCAGCTCGTCGCGCCGGGCTGGTTCCCGCGCCGCGGGCTGTTCGACATCGCGACGATCTTCGTCGGCACGCTGCTCGTGACCGGGATCGCGATGCTGATCGCCGGCCCGATCGGCATCCTGTCGGCGATCTACCTGTCCGAGTACGCCAGCCCGCGGACGCGCGGCACGGTCAAGCCGATCCTCGAGATCCTGGCCGGCATCCCGAGCGTCGTCCTCGGCTTCTTCGCCCTCACGTTCATCAACCCCACGATCGTCCAGACGCTCGTGCCCACCGCGAAGGGCTTCAACCTGGCGGCGGCTGCGATCGCCGTCGGGGTCCTCACGATCCCGCTCGTCGCGACGATCTCCGAGGACGCCATGAAGGCCGTCCCCCAGTCGCTCCGCGAGGCCTCGTACGGCCTCGGGGCGCGACGAGTCACCACCGCCACCCGCGTCGTCCTGCCGGCGGCCGTCTCCGGCATCGTGGCCGCCCTCATCCTCGGCATCAGCCGCGCGGTCGGCGAGACGATGGTCGTGGCGATCGCTGCCGGCGCATCGGGCGGCTCCCTCTTCTCCGTCAACCCCTTCGAGCCGGGCCAGACGATGACGGCGGCGATGGCTGCGCTGGCCACCGGCTCGGACCAGGTGGCCGGCGACAACGCCGCGTTCCAGAGCCTCTTCTTCGTGGGCCTGCTGCTCTTCGTCATCACCCTGATCCTGAACGTCTTCGGCGACGCCTTCGTGCGCCGCGTCCGGCAGACCTACTGAGTCGATCGATGGCCTCCTCGAACCCCTCCGTCACCACCGTCGCTGTCCAGCGGTCGCTCGCCGGCGCACGGTCGCGACTGGCGGGGGTTGGTCTTCGCCCTGCTGCTGCTGGTCTCGATCGTCGCCACCCTGGCCATCCTGATCTTCCTGCTCATCGATCAGCTGTCCCGCGGCCTGCCGGTCTACCAGGAGCGCGGCCTCGACTTCCTGACCTCTGGGCTCTCCTCGAACCCGGCCGAGGCCGGCATCGGCGCAGGGGATCTTCGGATCGATCCTCATCGGGATCCTCGTCAGCCTCTTCTGCTTCCCGCTCGGGATCCTGACGGCGGTCTACATCGAGGAGTACGCACCCGACAACCGGTTGACGCGGTTCATCAACATCAACATCCGGAACCTCGCGGGCGTTCCCTCGATCGTCTACGGCCTCCTCGGCCTGACCGTCTTCGTCGCCTTCTTCGCCTTCCTGGGCTTCCCCAACAGCGGGCGCAACATCATCGCCGGGGCGATGACGCTGACCGCGCTCATCCTCCCGATCGTCATCATCACCTCGGCCGAGGCGCTGCGCGCCGTGCCGCGGACCCTGCGCGAAGGCGGTTACGGGGTCGGCGCGAGCCGCTGGCAGGTGACGAGCCGGCTCGTCCTGCCGGCCGCCCGCTCGGGCATCCTGACCGGGACGATCCTGGCCCTCGCCCGGGCCCTCGGTGAGACTGCGCCGCTCCTGCTCGCCGGCGCCATCCTCGGCACCTACTCGAGCCCGGGTGGGCTCGAGAGCCTCCTCACCGGGCCCTACACCGTCCTGCCGATGACCGTGTATGACTGGGCCCGCAAACCGCAGGAGGAGTTCCGGGCACTGACCTCGGCGGCCATCATCGCCCTCCTCTTCATCACCCTCTTCTTCAATGCCCTCGCCATCCTCCTCCGCAACCGGTACCAGAGATCGTGGTAGAGAACGACCGCGTGCCCCAGGGAGATCCCGTGACCGCCGAGATCCAGACCCAGCCGAGCCTCGACGTCCGCATCGGGCGCGAGGCCGTCGACGCCGGCGCCAACCAGGCGCTGGTCGAGGACGAGGCGTCCCTGCCGACCGCAGTGTCGCTGCGCGACGTCCACCTCTACTACGGCGCCTTCCGGGCCGTGAAGAACGTCACCCTCGACATCCCCAAGAACCGGATCACGGCGCTCATCGGGCCGTCCGGCTGCGGCAAGTCGACCCTCCTGCGGTCGATCAACCGGATGAACGACCTGATTCCGTCCGCGCGCGTCGAGGGCGAGATCCTGTTCCACGACGAGAACCTGTACGCCGACTACGTGGATCCCGTCGAGGTGCGGCGGCGGATCGGGATGGTCTTCCAGAAGGCCAACCCGTTCCCGAAGTCGATCTACGACAACATCGCCTTCGGGCCCCGGATCACCGGCATGAAGGGCGACATGGATCAGCTCGTGGAGTCCTGCCTCCGCCGCGCCGCCCTGTGGGGCGAGGTGCACGACAAGCTCGGCGAGTCGGGCCTCGCCCTCTCTGGCGGCCAGCAGCAGCGTCTCTGCATCGCCCGGGCGATCGCGACAGAGCCAGACATGATCCTGATGGACGAGCCCTGCTCGGCCCTCGACCCGCGCTCCACGCTCCAGATCGAAGAGCTCATGGCGGAGCTCAAGGAGAAGTACACGATCATCATCGTGACCCACAACATGCAGCAGGCCGCGCGGGCATCGGACTTCACCGTCTTCCTCAACATGGACGATGATCGGGCCGGCTACATCGTGGAGCGGGGCCCAACGGCCCAGATCTTCACCAGCCCGAAGAACCAGATGACCGAGGACTACGTTTCCGGACGCTTCGGCTGATCGGGAGGAGAGTGCACGTGACCGAGCGAGATCCCCAGCAGGGCCCGGCGCTCGACCGCCACGTCGAGGAGATCCTGCGCGGGGTCGAGGGCGACATCCCCGAGCCTGTCGTCGCGCTGCCCCGGAGGCCCCTCGACCGCGAGGAGCGGGTGATCAAGGACGTTCTCGTCCGCATGGGCAGCCTCATCGAGGAGCGGATCCGCCTCACGGTGGAGGCGCTCCAGACGCACGACGACGCGAAGGCGCTCGCCGTCATCGAGGGTGACGAGGAGATCAACGCGCTCCAGGTCCAGGCGATGGACCACATCGTCCTGGCGATCGCCACCCAGCAGCCGGTGGCCCGCGACCTGCGCTTCCTCCTTGCGCTGGATCTGATCGGCTCTGAGCTCGAGCGAATCGGCGACATGGTGGCCAATGTCGCAAAGCAGGCACGCGAGCTGGTCCCGGAGCCGCCGCTCGAGGGCCACCTCGCGATCCCCGAGATGGGCCGCATCTCGGCGGAGTTCCTGGCCGAGACGATCCGTGCCCTCGTGGACGGCGACGCCGCGGCTGCCCGCGTGGTGGCGACCCGCGACGACGAGATCGACGTCCTGTACCACCGGACCTTCGACCGCGTCATCGAGCTCGCGAAGGCGAGCCCGGACAACGTCGAGCGGGCGATGCGCCTGCTGATCGCCGCCCGGTACATGGAGCGGGTCGGTGATCACATCACCAACATCGCCGAGGACGTCGTCTTCGTCTCGTCGGGTGCGCGGGAGGATCTCAACCCGTGACCCGGGTCCTCGGCCCGATCCGCGTCCTCTTCGTCTGCACCGGCAACTCCGCACGCAGCCAGATCGCGGAGGCTCTCCTGCGCCAGCAGGGCGGGCCGGCCTTTGAGACCGCCTCGGCCGGCACCGAGCCCACGGGCGTCAACCCGCTCACCGTGCGGGTCCTCGCCGAGGTCGGCATCGACATCTCCGGTGCCCGGTCGAAGTCCGTGACGGAGCTCCTCGGCGACGAGTTCGACTACGTGATCACGGTCTGCGACCAGGCGCGCGAGAGCTGTCCGGTCTTCCCCGGCGTCCACGAGTCGATCCACTGGGGTTTCGACGATCCGGCGGCGGCCGAGGGCAGCGAGGCCGAACGACTGGCTGTCTTCCGACGCGTCATGAACGAGATCAGCGTGCGCCTGGCGCCGTTCCAGCAGGTGGCCCTTCGAACGCACGGACGGGCACGCGGGGCGGCGAGCCTGGGGACGTGAGCGGCCACATGGCGGAGGGCCCCGTGACCGAGCTGCTCCTCCTCCGCCACGCCCACGCGGGCGACAGCTCGACCTGGGTGGGCGACGACGAGGTGCGCCCGCTGACCGAGAAGGGCCGACGCCAGTCAGAGCGTGTGGGCCGCCTGCTGGCGGCCGCCGGCTACGTGCCGGATGCCGTGCTGACCTCGCCCTTCGCTCGCGCCCGCGAGACCGCCGAGATCCTCGCGGACGTCCTGGGCGTCCGCGCGCATGTCGAGCCGCGCCTTGGAGAGCCACTGGACCTCGCGACCCTCGACGCCATCCTCGACGATGCTGGCGCACCCCGTCGGCCTGTTCTCGTCGGCCACGACCCGGACTTCTCCGAGCTCGCTTCGGAGCTGGTCGGGGCACCCATCCCGATGCGGAAAGGCACGCTCGCCCGGATCGACGTCGAGCGCCCCCTGGAGCCCGGATCCGGTGACCTGCGCTGGCTGCTGCCGCCGGACCTCCTGCGCGGCTGAGGGGTCGGCCCGATCGGGCACTCCCCTACTCGAGTTCCACGGTCGCCACCACCCCGAGGTGGTCCGACGGGTAGAGGGTCGCGTCGTGCGCAGCGGGACGGTCTGCCCAGAGGCGGGCATCGACCACCCGGGCCCGGCCGCGGATCCAGATGTAGTCGAGGCAGGACGGGTCACCGTCGGCGTCCATCGCCGGCGCCTGCAGCCCCGAGGGCCAGGTGACCGGGGGCTCACCACCGTTCACCTCGGCATGCGCGGAGCGGAACCCCGCGCCGACCATGCGGCCGTACGCGGGCTCGTCCGGATCCGCGTTGAAGTCGCCCATCACGACCTGCGCGTCGGACACCGCGGCCGCGTCGAGCCACGCCACGAGCGCCCCGGCCTGCTCGTCGCGGACGGCGGCATCGGGGACCCGGTGGTGGAGGTGGGTGACGGCCGCGAGGAGCGACCCGCCGCCAGGGAGCGTCACGGTGACCCGGTGCGCCGACCGCCGGTGGCCCAGTCCCAGGCGCTCTGCCCCGTCGGCCTCGAGCGGCGCCCGGACCAGCAGGCTGTTGCCGTACTCCGGCCGCCCGGCCCAGCCGCGATGGATGCCGTAGTCGTCCGGCGTCCCCGCCGCGAGCAGGCGGTCCTGCTGCATCGGGTAGACCACCTCCTGGAGGCCGAGCAGGTCCGGGCGCAACGCGGCGACGTCGGCGAGGAGCAGCGGCAGCCGCTCCTCCCAGCGATCCGCGAGGTTGAGGATGTTGAGGGTGGCGACGCGCAGCCGCGTCATCCGCGAGTGCCCGTCGGCGCCGGGAGGCCGCCCTCGAGAACCGGGAGGCGGGCGGCCGCCGCTCCGCCGAGCGCCGAGGCAGGGCGCGCCTGGCCCGTTGCGTCCAGCTCGTTGGCGATCGCGGCCAGGCGGTCCGCCACGGAAGGGTCAAGGCTGTACCAGATCCACGTTCCCCGCCGCTCTCCGTGCACCAGGCCCGCCTCGCGCAAGCACGCGGAGATGATGCGAGACCGTGGGCTGGGAGAGGCCGTCACTGGCCGAGAAGTCGCAGGCGCAGACCGCGCCGTCCGACGCGAGCTGGCGCACGATGGCCAGGCGCGCGGGATCCGCGAGCGCGGCGAGGAGGCGAATGTCGGGGTCGGCGGACTTCGGCACGAGCCAGTCTATCGACAATCTTCTATATTGACAACACTGAATATATGGCAGGATTGCGTCGTCGATCCCTTCACCCGCACGCAGAGGCGTCCGATGTTCCACCAGGCCCTGGTCCTCGCCGACACCGTCCGCAGCGCGCGCTGGCCGTGTCGCCCAAGATCCTTGAGCGGCGGCGGCGGGCCGCCTCCTCGAGGCCCTTCGCTGCTGTACCGGGCCGTCGTTCCTTGTCCGTCTGCAGGCCAGGGTCGACCGTCCGTCACGATCTGCTGTGCAACGGTCTAGCCTGCTCCAGCAGCACGCTGCGCCACCGAGCACCCGGGAGCCTCCCATGACTGAAACGCTCCGCGACGAGGTCCGTCGCCACTACGCCCGTGCCGCGCTGGCGGTCCTGGAGCCTGCCGGCTGCTGCAGTGCCGAAGCGACGCCGACACCCGGCGATCCCGTCTTCGGACCCGGGCTCTACGATCCCGAGCAGCTGGACCCGCTCCCCGCCGACGCGGTGGCCGCGAGCCTGGGCTGCGGCAATCCCACCGCGCTGGCCGACCTCCGTCCGGGCGAGGTCGTGCTCGATCTCGGGTCCGGCGGCGGGATCGACGTCCTCCTCTCGGCCCAGCGCGTCGGCCCGACGGGGATCGCCTACGGGCTCGACATGACCGACGAGATGCTGGCCCTGGCCCGTCGCAACGCGGCCGCCGCCGGGGCGACCAACGCCCGGTTCCTGAAGGGCGAGATCGAGGCCGTGCCCCTGCCCGCCGGGTCGGTCGACGTCGTGATCAGCAACTGCGTCATCAACCTCTCCACCGACAAGCCACAGGTCTTCGCGGAGATCGCCAGGGTCCTGCGGCCGGGCGGGCGGATGAGCGTCAGCGACGTCGTGGCCGACGACGCCCTGTCCCCGGCCGACCGTGCCGCGCGGGGCGACTACGCCGGGTGCATCGCGGGTGCCCTGTCGTTCTCCGAGTACGCGGCCGGGCTCGCGGCCGCCGGGCTGGCCGGGATCGAGATTCGAGCGACCCACGCCGCCGTCCCAGGCATGTACAACGCCATCGTCCGAGCCGTCTGCCCCTTGACGCGGGACGGCGCCGACACAACGGACGCCGCAGCGGTCGCGGCGGCAGCCGGCCTCGCGGCGGCCCGGGCCCTTCCGACCGGCGGAACCGTCACCCTCCGCGACGCATGTTGCGCGACGGACGGCGGTTCGAGCTGCTGCAGCTGAGCACGGGACCGCCGCCGATCCCGCCCATCGTCCAGGCGACCAACGCCGACCTCACGGACGTGGCGGGGCTCGTGGAGGCCGCCGGCCTGACGCTCGCGGGGCTGGCGGCCTGCGTCGCCGGCGGGACCGCACTCGTCTGCCGCGAGCGTGATGGCTGCCTGCTGGGGACGGCCGCGACCGAGCGCCACGACGATGCAGCGCTCCTGCGCTCGCTTGCCGTGCACGCGCCGGCCCGCCGGCACGGGCTCGGTCGGGCGCTCGTGGAGCGGGCGCTCGCCGACGCGCGCGCCGCCGGCGCCCGCGAGGCCTGGCTGCTGACGGAGACCGCAGAGCCGTTCTTCGCCGGCCTGGGCTGGAGCCGTGTCGAACGCGGAGATGCGCCGGCCGCGGTGGCGGCCTCGGTGGAGTTCACCTCCGCCTGCCCCGCCACGGCGATCGCGATGCGCCACCCGCTCTGAGGCACGGAACGTCCCTCCCCTACCCCGGCAGCGCCGCGCCCTCGACGCACGCGGCCGTCACGCGGAGGCCGGCCAGCCGGTCGCGCACCGCCGGGTCACGCACGGTCCATGCCGCCACGTCCAGCCCGGCCTCCCGCGCATGCGCCACGCGCCCGGCGTCGACGCGGTGCCACTCCGCTGCGATCCCCGTGCAGCCCAGGTCCGTCGCGATCCGGATCGCCCGGTCCGACAACCAGGCCGTGTTGAGCCAGCACGGCCAGGCCGGCGCAAGCCTGCGGATCGTCGCCAGCGCGGTGCCGTCGAACGAGCTGATCACGACACCTTCGACGCCACCGTCGTCGCGACCCCGGGCAGCCCGCAGCGGCGCCAGCGCGGCCTCGCCCAGATCCTCCTTCAGCTCGACATCGAGGAACGCGCCGGGGGGGCAGGCAGCCAGCACATCGATGAGGCCGGGAACGCCGAACGCAGCCAGCTCTCCAGCAGCAAGCCGCGACGCACGGATGCTCCGGCGCTGCACGCGCGCCAACGAGGCGTCGTGGAGGACGACTGCGATGCCGTCCGCAGATGCCCGGAGGTCGAGCTCGAGGCCGTCGACCCCGGGAATCGCCAGCGCGGCCGCGAAGGCCGCGAGCGTGTTCTCCGGTGCCTCGCGGTGGTCGCCCCGATGGGCCAGCAGGAGCACGGTCAGCCGCCCGGCGTCGCTGCGAGGTCCGGGCCTGCGACCGGGATCGCGAACGAGAAGGTCGACCCCACGCCCTCCTCGGACTCCGCCCAGATCCGGCCGCCGTGCGCCTCGACGACGTGGCGGACGATCGAAAGACCGAGGCCGGTGCCGCCGGCGCCGCGCGTGCGAGCCCGGTCGACCTTGTAGAAGCGCTCGAAGATCCTCGGCAGTGCGGTCCGCGGGATCCCCGGGCCGTGATCCTCCACCGCGACGATCACCTCCGTCTCGGCGACCAGGACGATGATGGCCACGGTCGATCCGGCCGGGCTGAACTTGACGGCGTTGTGGAGCAGGTTCAGGAGCGCCTGGCCGAGCCGCTCGCGGTCGCCGCGTACGAGCGGGAGGGCGGGCGGGGCACGGACTTCGATGATCACGCCCTGCCGCTCGGCGAAGAGTCGCATGCGGTCCGCCGTCTCGACCGCCAGGCGTCCGAGGTCGACGGCATCGAGGGCCTCGGTCGCGATCCCCGATTCGATCCGCGAAAGGTCGAGCAGCTCGTTGACCATCTGGACGAGGTGCCCGGTCTCAACCTCGATCTTCGCCACCCGCTCCGCGGCCCTAGGCGGCAGGGTGTCCGCGTCGGCGGCCAGCGTCTCCGCGAGGAGGCTGATGGTCGTCAGCGGCGTGCGCAGCTCGTGGCTGAGGTTGTCGAGGAACTCGGTGCGAATGCGCTGCAGGCGCCGCAGCTCTGAGACGTCCTCGAGCACGAGCCAGGCGTCACCTCGCCGGCATCCGCTGGGCGCGGGCCAGCAGCGTCGGACCGTGCTCGATCCGCACGGTGAGCTCGCCGACTGCCGAACCGGACGCGAGCGCGGTGCGGGCGATCTCCTCGACGTGATGATCGGTGAACGCTTCGAGAACGCTGCCTCCGACCATCGCGCCCGGTCGCCGGCCCACCAGCCGATGGGCTGCCTCGTTCGCGGCCGTCACCGTGAGGTCAGGGTCCAGGTGGACGGCTCCAACGCCGACGAGCTCGACGAGGACGGCCGCGTCGCGGTGAGCAGCCGCCGCCCGCTCGTCGGCCGCCGCGAGGCGCGCCTCGACCGCCACATCGGCCGGCGCGGGCCTGGACGACCCCTGCCGGGCGCCGCGTCGCTGGAGCCATCCGGCGAGCAGGAGCAGCGCGGCCGCGACGAGCGCGAGAAGGGCGCCGTACTCGAGCAGCGCACCCATCGGGATCGGGGCCGCCGCCGGCCTGCTTACCCGGCCTTGGCCAGGAGGCGCGCTTCGACCGCCTCGAGCGATTCGATCGTCCGCTCGCCGGTCGCCCGCACGGTCACCTCGGCGCCGCCCGCCGCCAGCGAGCGCGGGCTGATCGTGACGATCAGGGGCATCCCGAGGAGCTCGGCGTCGGTGAACTTGACGCCCGGCGACTCGTCGCGGTCGTCCCAGATGACCTCGCGGCCGGCGTCGCGGGCCTGGTCGTGGAGGCGCTCGGCGATCTCGGTGACGCGTGGGTCCTTCGCCGCCGACACGGTCACGACGTGGGCCGCGTAGGGCGCCACCTCGGCCGGCCAGGCGATCCCCTTCGCGTCATGGTGGGCCTCGACGACGCAGGCGAGGGCGCGGCCCGACGCCGATGCCATAGGAGCCCATGACGATGGGATGCGCCATGCCGTCCTCGCCGAGGTACGTCGCGCCGAGGGCGGTCGTGTACTTCGTGCCCAGCTTGAAGATGTTGCCGACCTCGATCCCGTTGCGCAGGATGACCGGCGAGCCGCAGGTGGGACATCCGTCGCCCTCGCGGGCGTTGGCCAGGTCCGCGACAAGGTCGGGCGTGAAGTCGCGGCCGACGTTGACGTTGCGGTAGTGGAACCCCTCCCGGTTGGCGCCGGCCACGAGGTTGGAGGAGCGAGCCACCAGCTCGTCCACGAGGATGAAGGCGCCGCGGGCGCCGATCGGCGAGCCGTAGCCGGGCTCCATCCCGGCCGCCTTGATCTCCTCGACCTGGGCCGGCCGAAGCGCGCGGGCGCCGGTCGCGTTGGCGAGCTTGGTCTCGTTGACCTCCATGTCGCCCCGGACGATGGCGGTGATGAGCCGCCCGTCGCCGTCCACGAAGAAGGTCGCCTTGGCCGTCTCCTCGGGGCTGATCCCGAGGAACGCAGCGAGATCCGCGATCGTGGTGGTGCCGGGAGTGGCCACCTCCTCGAGCGGGAGTGGCTCGCCCGCCGGCGGCTCGGACACGCGGACGGTCGCGACCTGCCGGTTGGCGGAGAAGCCGCACGTCTCGCACAGGACCAGGACGTCCTCGCCGTACTCGTTGAGGACCATGAACTCGTGGGCACCCGTGCCGCCCATCATCCCCACGTCCGAGGCGACCGCGACGGCCCGCAACCCCAGCCGCTCGAAGATCCTGGTGTACGCCTCGTAGTGCTTCTCGTAGGCGACGTCGAGGCCGGCCTCGTCGAGATCGCAGGTGTACGAGTCCTTCATGACGAACTCGCGGACGCGGATGAGCCCGCCCCGGGAACGCGGCTCGTCGCGCCACTTCGTCTGGAAGTGGTAGACCATCATCGGCAGCTGGCGGTAGCTCTTCACGAGGTCGGCCAGGAGGCTCGCGACGACCTCCTCGTGGGTCATGGCCAGGACCATGTCGCGTCCGCCGCGGTCCTTGAAGCGGGCCATCTCGGGGCCGATCTGGTACCAGCGCCCGGTCTCCTTCCAGAGCTCGGCCGGATGGACGACCGGCATCTCCATCTCCTGGCAGCCGATCCGGTCCATCTCCTCGCGGATCACCTGCTCCACCCGCTTCGCCACCCGGAAGCCGAGCGGCAGCAGCGAGTAGATGCCGGCGCCCAGCTGGCGGACGTAGCCGGCCCGGACCAGGAGGCGATGGCTCGGCATCTCCGCGTCAGAGGGGTCGTCGCGGAGGGTCGTGAAGAAGAGATGGCTCAGGCGCATACGCGAAGGATACCGGCGCGCCGCCCCGGGCGACGCGGTGTGCGCCGCCCCGGACACGCGGTGCGCGCCGGGAGCTCCTTGGGGGCAGGTGCGAGGGAAGCTGGAGCGCCATCATGGACACGGGCAGGGGGCCACCGTCTGACACGTGGCCCACAGCGGCCCGTCCCAGGAGGTACCCATGAGCGAGGCGCCGACGATCGTCGTCACCGGGATGTGCAACACGAAGGGCGTCGAGATCCGGTTCCTCGCCGAGCAGGTCGCGGTGCACGGCGGCAGGCCGCTCATCATGGACCTGAGCCTGGGCGGCGCCGTCGACTGGGCGGACGTCTCGCTGGGCGAGGTGCTGGCCGCGACCGGCACGGCTGCCGGAAGCCGTCTACGCGGCCCCCAGGGCGGCGGCCATCGACCTGGTCGGGCACGCCGGCGCGGCCAAGATCCTGGAGCTGCACGCCGCCGGTCGCTGCGACGGGATCATCTCGTGGGCCGGCGCCGTGGGGACGACGACGGCGACGATGGTCATGCGGGCGCTGCCGTTCGGCGTCCCGAAGGTGATGCTGAGCGACATGGTCGCCAGCGACATCAGCCGCTGGGTCGGCACCAAGGACATCTGGATGGTCAACCCGACTGCCGAGCAGGGCATCAACGTCGTGACCCGGCGCGCGGTCGCGAACGCCGCCGCGGCCATTGTCGGCATGGCGAGGCTGCCCGAGGTCACGGCCGGTGGGCGCCCGCTCTGCGCGATCACGGCCTACGGCTCGACGACACCGACGGTTGCCCGCTGCTCGGCGTTCATGGAGGCGCGCGGCTGGGACGTCGCGGTCTTCCACGCCGTCGGCGTGCCCGGAGCGACGATGGAGGACCTCGTCCGCTCCGGGCAGATCACCGCGGTCATCGACCTCACGATCGCCGAGCTCATGGGCGGTCACCTCGGCAGCGTCTACCGCGCCCCCGACACCTGGGAGGGCGAGCGCCTGACGGCCGCCGGCGAACTCGGCATCCCCCAGGTCGTCGTCCCCGGCGGGCTCGACCAGGCGTCCCATGGCGCGCTCGAGGTGGTCCCCCAGCGGATCCTCGACGAGATCGCCGATGGCCGGCGCGCGGGCCACCACGGCACGCGCGCGCCGTATCTCCACAACGCGAACGTGACGACCATCCGGCCGACGCCCGACGAGAGCGCCGAGGTGGCCCGCCTGGTCGCCGCGCGCCTCTGCCGGGCGACCGGGCCCACGGCCTTCGTCGTGCCCTTGCGGGGCCTCTCCGCCTATGACCAGCCGGAGGTCACGGCCACGCGGGCGCGGGGCTGGGCGGAGGGTAACGGCGACGGACCCACCTGGGAGGCCGATCCCGAAGTGCCGGCGTGGTCGCGCAAGGCGGCGATCACCTGGCGGACGGTGGCGACGGCGGTCGAGCCCTCGAACGAGCACCTCGACGTGCTCGCGGCCGACATGCACATCCTCGACCCCGGGTTCGCCGACCTGCTCACCCGGATCATGGGCGACATGGTCGACGGCACGTGGCGGAAAGGCGCCTATCGAGACCTCCCGAGCGTCGTCGCCTGACGACGACGTCCGCCGAGGTTCAGGCCGCGGCCATCAGCGCCAGCAGCACCCCACCCGCGACGACGCTGGCGACCTGGCCGGCGGCGTTGGCCCCCATCGCGTGCATCAGCGGGTAGCTCTCGAAGTCCTCCTCCTGCGCCACGCGCTGGACGACCCGCGCCGCCATCGGGAAGGCGCTGATCCCGGCCGCCCCGATCAACGGGTTGAAGGTCCCGCCGGCGAGCCGGTTGAGGCCCTTGGCGAAGACCAGCCCGGCCGCCGTGTCGAGCGCGAAGGCGAGGATGCCGAGGCCGAGGATCGCCAGCGTCGTCCCGTTCAGGAACTGCTCGCCGACCATCGTCGACCCGATCGCGAGGCCGAGGAAGAGCGTGACGATGTTCGCCAGCTCGTTCGAGGACATCTTCGTGAGCCGCTCCACGACGCTCGACTCTCGCATGAGGTTGCCGAGCATGAGCGAGCCGACGAGCGGCGTGGCGAACGGCACGAGCGTCCCGACGAGCAGCGTCACCCCAATCGGGAAGAGGATCCGGGTCCGTCGGCTCACCGCGCGGCCGCCGTACGGCATCCTGATCCGGCGCTCCTCGGGGCTGGTGAGGGCCCGCATGACCGGCGGCATGATCACCGGCACCAGGGCCATGTAGCTGTAGGCGGCGACGGTGATGGGTCCCAGGAGGTGCGGGGCCAGGATCCCGCTGACGTAGATCGAGGTCGGTCCGTCGATGGCGCCAATGATCCCGATCGACGCGGCCTCCTCGCGGCTGAAGCCGAGGAGGAGGGCCAGGATGAGGACGCCGAAGATCCCGAACTGCCCGGCGGCGCCGAGCAGGATCATCCGCGGGTTCTCCAGCAAGGGGCCGAAGTCGGTCATGGCGCCGATCCCGATGAAGATGAGGAGCGGGAAGAGCTCGTTCTCGATCCCCGCGTCGTAGAGGAGCGTGAGGAGCCCCTCCTCTCCGATCATCGGCGAGAGGGGCAGGTTGGCGAGAAGGCAGCCCGCCGCGATCGGCAGGAGAAGCAGCGGCTCGTACTCGCGAACGATCGCCAGGTAGAGCAGGATCCCGGCGACGGCGAACATCACCAGGGACTGCCACGTGAGGCCCGTGATCCCTGCGAGCAGCTGGTCGACGGTGGCGCCGCTCATCCGTCGCCCGCCCGGCTCACCCGGCGGCGCCGAGACGGACGAGCGCGTCGCCCGGTCCGACGGTCCGGCCGGCCTCGACGGCGATCTCCAGCACGACCGCGTCGCGCGGCGAGCGGATCGTGTTGCGCATCTTCATCGCCTCGAGAACCAGGATCGGGTCACCTCGACGCAGGGCCGTGCCGGGAGCGACGAGCACCTCCAGGACGACCCCGGGCATCGGTGCCGCAAGGACGTCGGTGCGTCCGCCGGCGGGTGCGGTCTCCGCACCGGGCGAGCTCCTGGCGGCCGGACCGGGCCTGGGTCCCGGGCTCGACGGCGGGGCGGGCTGGGCGATCACCCGGGGCAGAGGCGCCGACCGTGCCTCCTCGGGCGCCACCATCTCCGGCGAGATCAGCGCGCCCGGCAGATCGCCCTCCTCCTCGAGCGTCGCCTCGAAGGCCAGGTCGCCGACGGTGACCTCGAAGCGGTCGGCGGCAAGCTGGTGGACGTCGATCGTGTAGGTCTCGTCACCGATGGCGACGGTGTAACGGCGCATCGACTACCTCGCCCGCCGCCGCCAAGTCTGGCCCTGGCGCATCCGGCCCGCCGCCACCCAGCGGCTCGCGAACAGGAGGCTTCCCGGCCAGTAGCTGCGCATGGCGGGGGCGGCCTGCCGGCGCCGGGTCTCCGCGTGGCGGAGGACGGCCACGGTGACGGCGGCGACGAGCCGGGGATCGAGGCCCTCGGGCACGCCGGAGAGGCGGTGGGTGCCGGCGGCGCTCGGCACGACCCTCGGCCGCGGCACGGAGATGCCGGGCCCCTCGTCCACGGGGCCCGGCGCCGTCGCAACCGCCGGCCCGACGCCATCGTGGCGATGCTCGAGCTTCAGGGCGAGCGTGAGGAGGGCCCACATGACCGCGAGCAGGCCAAAGACGATGCCCATCCCGACGACCGCGACGGCCAGGCCGAAGCCGAGGTTCTCCATCACTCGGCCTAAGCCGGGAAGAGGCCGTGCTTCTTGGGTGGGTTCTGCTGGACCTTCGTGCGCAGCAGCTCCAACGCCCGGATGAGGCGCGGCCGCGTCTCGCGCGGCTCGATGACCTCGTCGATCTGACCCACGTCGGCGGCCCGGTAGGGATTGAAGAACGCCTCGCGGTAGCGGGCGACGTAGGCCGCCTCCGCCGCGGCCGGGTCGGCGGCCTCGCGGACCTCGCGCCGGTACAGGATCCGGACGGCCGCTTCGGCCCCCATCACCGCGATCTGCGCGCCCGGCCAGGCGAACGCCACGTCGGTCCGCATCTGGCGCGATGACATCGCCACGTAGGCGCCGCCCATCGCCTTGCGGGTGACGATCGAGATCTTCGGGACCGTCGCCTCGCAATAGGCGTAGATGATCTTGGCCCCGTGGCGGATCACGCCCCGGTACTCCTGGTCGATCCCGGGCAGGAAGCCCGGGCAATCCACGAACGTGACGATCGGGATGTTGTACACATCGCAGATCCGGATGAAGCGGGCGATCTTGTCGCTGGCGTCGATGTCGAGGACGCCGGCCATCACGGCCGGCTGGTTGGCGACGATCCCGACCGAGTACCCGTCGAGGCGGGCGAAGCCGACGACGGCGTTCGGCGCGTAGGCGGGATGGATCTCGAGGAAGCTGTCGCGGTCGAACACCATGGCCAGGACGTCGCGGACGTCGTAGGCCTCCGCCTCCTCGTCCGGGACGATGGTGTTGAGCTCGTCGTCCATCCGATCGGCCGGATCGTGGGGCGTGACCTGCGGCGGGTCCTCGTTGTTGTTCTGGGGCAGGTAGCCGAGCAGGAGCTTCACGAGCTCGAGGGCCTGCGGCTCGGTGTCGGCGACCAGGTGGGCGACCCCGCTCCGGGTGTCGTGGACGTCGGCCCCGCCGAGCTCGTCGATCGTGACTCTCTCCCCGGTGACCGCCGCGACGACGTCGGGGCCTGTCAGGAACATCGATGAGGTACCGCGGGCCATCACCACGAAGTCAGTGAGCGCCGGCGAGTAGACCGCGCCGCCGGCGCACGGCCCCAGGATCAGCGAGATCTGGGGAATGACACCGGAGGACAGCACGTTGCGCACGAAGATCTCGCCGTACGCCGCAAGGCTCGCGACGCCTTCCTGGATCCGCGCCCCGCCGGAGTCGTTGAGGCCGATGAGCGGGACGCCGCTCTCGAGTGCCAGATCCTGGATCCGACTGATCTTGTTGGACTGGACCCGGCTGAATGACCCGCCCAGGACCGTGAAGTCCTGCGCGAAGGCGGCCACGCGCCGGCCGTTGATCTTGCCGAAGCCGGCCACGATGCCGTCGCCCGGGTAGCGCTGGTCGGCAAGGCCGAACTCGGTCTCGTCGTGGGTGGCCAGGGCGCCCATCTCCTGGAACGAGCTGTCGTCGAGGAGCAGCGCCAGCCGCTCCCGGGCCGTGAGCTTGCCCCGGGCATGCTGCTGCGCGACGCGCTCGGGGCCGCCGCCCTCCAGCGCCCGCACCCGCATCGCGCGGAGGGTCTCGAGATGATCCGTCACCGCCCGATCGTGGCGTGATCGTGGATGCCGGCGCCACGGCCAGATGGCCCCGCCGCCGGGCGGCCCAGGGCACCTGCGGCCCGGCCAGATGGCCCTGGGAGCCTCCCTCGTCAGCCGGGCGACGGATCGACTGCGTCGGGCTCGGTGACCCCACCCTCGATGAAGGCGCGCCACGGCGGCAGCGCAGTGCCGCCGTCGGCGAGCTCGAGCCAGCGGATCGCGTAGGCAGCTTCGACCGGATCCACGGGGAGGGGCGGGACGGTCGGGTCGGCGACGAGCCGGCGCAGCGCCGCCAGCCGGGCGCTCTCGCGCTCGAAGGAGGCCACGAGCATCCGGCGATCGCGGAGTGGACCCAGCTGCCGGCGGACCTGGTCGACATCCGCGGCGAACCCCGGCAGGAGCCACCGGGCCGGCGGACGCCCGATGCGGGCCTGAAGGACCTCGTCGGCCCGCGCCGCGAGCGCATGCTCCGCCGATGGCGCCGGCGCGACCACGAGGCGGCGGCGCACCGGCCGTCGCGCCGGAGCACCGTGGGGCCCCTCGCGCAACGGGCCCGACGCGCCCGACGACGACTCGAGCTGGCTGACCATGGCGCGAAGACTGGCCCGGGCTGATGAACGGCAGATCGACCGGCGGTTAACGCTCTGTCGGCACTGTGCGCGCGAAGCCGTCCTGCGAGCCGTTAACAAGATCAACATACTGGGGCCATGCGCGACCACCATCGGCGTCTGTAGCGCTTCCTGCCGTGGACGTAACCCTCCTCGTCATCATCGTCCTGGCGCTCGCGTTCGACTACATCAACGGCTTCCACGACACGGCCAACGCGATCGCCACGTCGGTGGCGACGCGGGCTCTGCGCCCTGCGCACGCGATCGCCATGGCGGCCGCGTTCAACTTCATCGGGGCGTTCGCCGGGACGGCCGTCGCCAAGACGATCGGGGCAGGGCATCGTCGACGAGTCGACGACCACCCAGGCGGTGGTCGGCGCGGCGCTGATCGGGGCGATTGCCTGGAACCTGATCACGTGGCGCCTCGGCATCCCGAGCTCCAGCAGCCACGCCCTGATCGGCGGGCTCATCGGTGCCACGATCGTCGCCGCGGGGGTCGGCGCCCTCAACATCGAGGGCATCGTCAACAAGGTCCTGATCCCGCTCGTCACCTCGCCGGTGATCGGCTTCGCCGGCGCGTTCTCGCTGATGATCGCCCTCTTCTGGATCTTCCGGCGCGCCGATCGCCGACCGCTCGCGCGCCGCTTCCGGCGTCTCCAGGTCGTGTCCGCCGGGTTCATGGCCTTCGCTCACGGATCCAACGACGCCCAGAAGACGATGGGCATCATCACGCTGGCGCTCTTCTCGGCCGGCGTCATCGACTCGATCGAAGTTCCCCCCGAGGTCATCGTTCTCTCGGCCACTGCCATCTCGCTGGGCACCGCCGCCGGCGGCTGGCGGATCATGAAGACCATGGGCCACAAGGTCGTCGAGCTCGAGCCGATCCACGGCTTCGCGGCCGAGACGACGGCGGCCACGATCATCTACACGGCGGCCCACTTCGGCATGCCGGTCTCGACGACGCACGTCATCTCCAGCGCGATCATGGGCGTCGGGACGAGCAAGGGCGCCCATGGCGTCCGCTGGGGTGTCGCCCGCAGCATCCTCGTCGCGTGGGTGGTGACGCTTCCCGCCGCCGCGACCATGGGGGCGCTCTCGTGGGTCGTGCTGAACGCATCTCGCCATCAAGTGACGCACTTCCCGGAGGTTGCACCATGCCCCGCCTGATCCCGCGCGACGAGGCATTCCAGGAGATCTTCGTCAAGGATGGCGAGAACCTGCTCCTGGCCGCGCGAGCGCTCAATGACCTGTTCACCATCTTCGATCGCCTCGACGAACGTGTCGCCGAGATCCAGGCGCTGGAGCACGCGGGCGACCAGATCGACGCCGAGATCGCGGTGCGCCTCGAGCGCGCGTTCATCACGCCCTTTGACCGCGATGACATCCACGAGCTGTCGGCGCGCCTTGACGACGTCGTGGACGGCATCCAGGAGGCCGCTGAGACGGTCGTCATCTACGGCATCGAGGCGCCCACGGACGAGGCGCGGCAGCTCGCCGGCATCGTCGCGGCCCAGGCCGAGCAGCTGCTCTCGGCCCTGAAGCTGCTCGATCACCTCGAGAATGCGGGGCGCCACCTCGTGCAGGTCCACGACCTCGAGAACAAGGCTGACGGCCTCTCGCGGGCGGCGATCGGCCGGCTCTTCCACGACGGGGGCGACCCCCTCCGCGTGATCAAGTTCCGCGACCTCTACATGGCCCTCGAGGACACCATCGACGCGGCCGAGGACGCGGCCGAGGTCCTCGAGCGGGTGGCCGCCAAGCACCAGTAGCGCCGCGGATCGGTCGTCACGACGACCTCGAGGACGTCTCGGCTGCCGGCGCCTTCTCGGCGTCAGGTCGGGCGGCGGAGCACGTAGCCGACACCCCGCACGGTCTGGAGCAGGGTCGGCGCTGCCGGGTCCGGCTCGATCGCCGTGCGCAGCCAGTGGACGTGGACGTCCACGGTGCGCGTCTCGCCGGCGTAGTCATAGCCCCACACCTGCTGGAGGAGCTGCTCTCGGCTGAAGACCTGCCCCGGATGGCGGACGAGGAATGCCAGCAGCTCGAACACCTTCGGCTTGAGCGGGACGACCTCCCCGGCGCGCAGCAGCCGATGACCGGTCAGGTCCACGGTCAGCTCGCCGACGGTGACCGTGGCGAGGCTCTCCGACGCGACCTGCTCCGACCGCCGCAGGAGCGCCCGGATGCGTGCGCTGAGCTCGCGAAGGCTGAAGGGCTTCGTGACGTAGTCATCGGCCCCCAGCTCCAGGCCGACGATCTTGTCGACCTCCGAGCTCTTCGCGGTGAGCATCAGGATCGGGACGTCTGACTCCTGGCGGATGACCCGGCACACCTCGATCCCGGAGAGCTCGGGAAGCATGAGGTCCAGGACCACGAGCTCAGGGCGGTGCTCGCGGAACTGCACCAGCGCCTCGCGTCCGTCAGCAGCCGTGATCACGCGAAAGCCGTCCGCGTCGAGCGCCTCGGCAAGCGTCTCGCGCAGGGTCGGCTCATCATCGACGACGAGGATCGTGCGGGCCATCGCCCCACAGGATAGGTCCCGTGGTTACTGGCGCGTTGGCGGACGGTTAACGAATGCGGCACGGTCATCACACGGCCGGCCGCGGGTCAGGTGGGCGACTCCGCCTCCAGCGCGTGCGCCGCGCGGTCCAGGCGCTCGAGCGTTCGCTCGCGCCCCAGGATGACCATCGACTCGAGCAGCGGCGGCGTGGCCGTCTTCCCGGTGAGGGCCACCCGGATCGCCATGAAGAGGTCGCCGGCCTTCCAGCCGTTCACCTCGGCTGCGGCGCGCAGCGCGGCCTCCAGGCCGTCGACCGTGAAGTCGGCAACGCCCAGGGCTTCGACGGCGCTGGCGCGCAGCGGCAAGACCGGCCAGGGCTGTCCCCCGCTCCCAGCGCTTCGGCACGAGCAGGGCCGGGTCCAGGTCCACGGCGTCGCGAAACAGGAAGCGGACCTGGTCCCCGATCGCGCCGAGCACGGACATGCGCTCCCGGACCAGCGGGAGAATGGCCACGACCTCATCCCGGGCCGGGTTGCGGTCGATCCGGCCGGCCGCCCACTCCGCCTCGAGGAACGGCGCCAGGCGGTCAGCCAGGTCTGCGTCGGGCAGGCGCCGGATCCACTGGCCGTTGAGCCACTCCATGCGGACCCGGTCGAAGACCGCGCCGCCCTTCTGGACTGCTTCGAGGTCGAACCGCTCGACGATCTCTTCGAGCGAGAGGACGTCCTCGTCGGTGCCCGGCGACCAGCCGAGGAAGGCCAGGTAGTTCACGAATGCCTCGCGGATGAAGCCCTCCGCGATGTAGTCCTTGACCGCCGTCTGGCTCTTGCGCTTGCTCATCTTCGTCCGGTCCGCGTTGAGGATGAGCGGCAGGTGGGCGAAGACGGGCTCGGGATGGCCCAGGGCCCGGAAGAGGAGGATGTGCTTGGGCGTGTTGGACAGGTGGTCCTCGCCGCGGATGACGTGGGTGATCCCCATCGCCGCGTCGTCGACGACCACCGTGAAGTGGTAGAGCGGAGTGCCGTCGGCCCGGAGGATCACGAGATCACCGCCGAGCGCGGCGGCGTCGATCTCGACGTGGCCCCGGACGAGATCATCGAAGGAGACGACGCCCGGCTCGATCCGGAACCGGATGACGGGCCGGCGTCCGTCCGCCACCCGCGCCGCGCGCTCCTCCGGCGTCAGCGTGGCGCAGCGTCCGACGTACCGAGATGGCAGCTTCGCGGCCTCCTGTGCCTTCCGGTCCGCCTCGAGCTCCTCGGCCGAGCAGTAGCAGGGATAGGCCCGATCTGCTCGCGATGAGGCCGGCCGCCGCGTCCGCGTAGAGGGGGAGGCGCGCCATCTGGCGGTACGGGCCGAACGCACCCCGCTCCGCGAGCCCACCGGCCGCCGGGCCCTCGTCCCACTCGAGGCCGAGCCAGTGCAGGTGCTCCAGGATGTCGCGCTCGAACTCGAGGGTCGAGCGGGCCTGGTCGGTGTCCTCCATGCGCAGGATGAACGTCCCGCCGACATGGCGCGCGTAGAGGTAGTTGAACAGAGCGGTGCGGGCCGTCCCGATGTGGAGCGGGCCGGTGGGGCTGGGGGCGATTCGCACGCGGGGATGGGGCATGCGCCGATTGTAGGGGCCGTCCCGCGGCATGGCCGGCGACCCGGGCGTCCGCGGGGTCAGCGCCGGCGCATGCCGTCCTGGCGCACGCCCTCCGGGACCTGGTGGAAGAGTGCCGGGTCGGCCTCGCCGCGCAGGACGTGGACCAGGCCGGCCGGCCGGAGGCCCAGCGTCGCCCGGCCGAACGGTCCATCCAGGGTGACGGCGTCGAGCGACGCGGACCGGGCCAGGATCGTGATGTGGGCGCCGGGCGTCAGGCCCCGGGCCTCGATGTACGAGAGGAGCGCTGGATCCTCCTCGGCCGCCTCGGTGATCCGGTAGACGGTTGCCCGCTCGCCCGCCTCGAGGTCCGCGAGCGGCACGCCCGGCGGCCGGCGCTCCGCGGCGGCGAGGTCGATCGGGTTGCCGTGCGGGCACGTCTCGGGGTGGCCGAGGAGCTCGTCGAGGCGCGCCTCCACGCGGGGCGAGATCGCGCCCTGGAGGCGCGCGGCCTCCACGTCGGACTCGGCCCAGCCGAGACCCACGACGGTGGTGAGCAGCCACTCCAGCAGTGCGTGGCGCCGGAAGATGGCGTCGGCGGCGGCCCGGCCGGCGGCCGTCAGGACCAGCTCCCGTCCCTCTCCCTGGGCCACCAGCCCGTCCACGCCCAGGCGGCGCACCATCTCGCTCGCCGCCTGGGTGGTGACGCCGACCTGACGGGCGATGTGGGCGGTGGTGACGCGGCATCCGTCACCCGCCGAGACGCGCAGGGCGAGGAGGTACTCCTGGGCGGCGCTGGAGAGGTCGGGCGGGGGGCGACGCGTCACGGGCGGATCGTACCGCGCCGCCAGGCCCGGAGGATCCGGGCGGCGACGGAGGGTCGGCCCTGCGTGGCGGACTCGGCCGCCGGCCCGTCCGGGGGCGGGCTCGGGCGGCGGGCTCGGGGCAGCGTCGCCAGGCTCGGCCGTCGGCTGCCCGGAGGGCTCGGCCGCGGCCGGCCCGATCGGTCAGGCTCGTCAGCCACCGGCCGCTTGGCGCGTGCCTGGTACTCGGGGCCGTGCTTCCGTGGGTCGGCGTACTCGCGAGGGTTCAGCGTCCAGTAGGTGCCGGACGACGGGCCGTACCAGCTCGCGCCACCCCAGCCCGGCTCGAAGACCTCCTCGGCGTCGTCGTAGGAGGTGGACCCGAGCGAGGCCCTGCGACGCCCGGGTGCTCGCCGCGGCCGCGTCTGGATCGGCTGCCGGCCGCGGGCGGCCGGCGTTCGGGCTGCCGGCGTTCGGGTTGCCGGCACCGGGTTGCCGCCCGGCGGCACGTTCCCGGATGCGACGAGCGCGTGCCGGTTGGCCGCGTCCGGCGCGTCCACGCCGCGCTCGACCGCGGGGTCGTCCCGCCCTGGCCTCCCTGGCCCGTCGGGGAGCCTGGGCGGCCATCACTCACCAGCGCCTCGTACGCCGCCTGGATCTCCAGGAAGCGCGCGACCGAGCCCTGCCCGCCGTCCGGGATGGTGACGCTTGGCCAGGGCGCGGTAGGCGCGCTTGATCTCCGCCTCCGGGGCGTCCTGCCTGACACCGAGCGTGCGATACGGGTCACGATCGCCCGATCTCACCGGCCTGTCCCACCTCGTCCTGGCACCCCAAGGCGCCTTCCCGCCCCGCAGCCAACCCCTCGCTGACCGCCGGCCCCGTCAGCCGATCAGCTCGCCCACCGGGGCGAAGTCGAAGCCCGGGATCGTCTCGGCCGCGATGCGCCCGTGCGGATCCAGCTCGACGGGTCGATGGTAGCGGCCAACGACCCGAAGGGCCTGTCCCTCGAGGACCCCGGCGAGGCGCAACGCCTCCACGCTCACCGCCCAGGTCGCCCGGTCGAAGCCCCCGCCGTCCTCGACCTTCACCGCGATCGCCGACGCGCCCGTGCGCCGGGCCGGGTCCGGGAGGACGGCGATCGCCCGAAGCCCCTCGGCCGCGCCCTTGACCACGAGGCGTCCCGGGAGCGCCTTTGCGAGCGAGGTGTCGAGCCGTTCGCGGGTCCCGCCCACCATCTCCGGGTGGGCGGCCATCGCGTCGCGGATCGCTCGGAGCGGCGGCGCCAGGCCCTGCCGCGGGTCGCCCGCCGGCACGGCATCCGGGTCGGCCAGGAACGCGTAGGCCCGCGCCACCGCTGCCAGCGGGAAGGCGTACGTCTCCACGCCGCAGTTGTCGGGCGCCGTGAGGAGCCGCTCGGGCGTGGTCGCGAAGGCCCGGGCAACGGCCGCCCGCACGGCGACCTGGACGGGATGGTCGGCGTTCCAGTAGTCCTCGAGGCTCCAGTCGCCGAGACGGGCCAGGAGGAGCATGGCGGCGTGGTAGCCCGAGCACATGTGGCGGATGGGTCCGGCGCGCTCGCCGTCCCGGGCCAGCCGCGCCGAGGTGAGGGAATCGAGCGGGGCGCCCTCCGTTCCGCAGGCCAGGAGCGCCTGGGTGAGTCCCGACCGCCGGAAGACGGCCTGCAGCGTCCGCACGTGGAGGTCCTCGCCCGAGTGCGAGCTCGCCATCAGGGCGATCTCCGCGGAGGTGAGACCGTAGTCTCGGAACCCACCGGCTTCCGCAAGGGCGAGCAGAGCGAACGGCTTGACGCCGGAGCGCAGCGTCACCTCGACCTCGGCGTCGCCGGCGACGTGGGTGACGCGGCCCGCCTCGTCCACCCGCACGACGTGGCCGCGATGGACGCTCTCCACGATCTCGCCCCGCACCTGGAGGGCCAGGACGGGCGCGGCCCGGCGCGGGCCGCGCGGCGGGGGCGCTGGCGAACGGATGCCCCTCGGGGGCCGGGCGGATGGCATGGTGGGCCGAGGATAGCGCGACGGATGCCGGGCGCGGCGGCCGTTGCGCCGCCGGGTGTCCAGGGCTTGGCGCCGTGGCTGGCCGGGGGCGACCCGGGAGCGGCGGTGCCTGCGGGGCACGGCCCCACGGCGTGCCCCGGGCGGATGCTAGGATCGGTCCGGTCGGAACCCCGTCCCGGGCCGCCGGCCGCGCCGATCCCCGCTGAACGCCCGAGGTGCGCGCCCGTGTCCGACAGCAACCCCGCCCGCCCAATCTCCACCTGTCCGCGCCACCCGGCCGTCCTCCACAAGCTCGCGATTCTGCGCGACGAGGAGACCGAGCCCAAGAAGTTCCGCGAGGTCGTCCGGGAGCTCTCCTGGCTCCTCGGCTACGAGGCCCTCGCCGACGCCCGGCTGCGCCCGCTCCGCGTCCGCACGCCCCTGGAGGAGATCGACGCCCACGAGCTGGCCGACCGGATCGGGCTCGTCCCGATCCTGCGCGCCGGCCTCGGCATGGTCGACGCGATGCTCGAGCTGATGCCCACCGCGCAGGTCTGGCACCTGGGCCTCTTCCGCGACGAGCGCACCCTGCGCCCGGTCGAGTACTACAACAAGCTCCCCGACTCCGCGACGGTCGACCTCTGCCTCATCCTCGACCCGATGCTCGCGACCGGCGGCTCGGCCACGGCGGCAATCGACGTGCTCAAGCGCTGGGGCGCCACCCGGATCAAGCTCATCAACCTGATCGCCGCCCCGGAGGGCGTCGCCGCGGTGAGTGCCGCGCACCCGGACGTCACGATCCACTGCGCCGCCCTCGACCGCCAGCTCAACGAGCGAGGGCTACATCCTGCCCGGCCTGGGCGACGCCGGCGACCGCCAGTTCGGGACGGGTCAGATCAGCTGACCGACGCGCGCGCGCCGCAGCGACCGCTCCGCGCGCGGCGTGCGCGTGCGTCAGGACCTACGCGAGCGCCTCGTCCGCCTTGTCGAGGGCCGCGTCGATGATCGCGAAGGCCTCGCCGAGCTGCTCCTCCGTGATGCACAGCGGCGGGTTCGTGTGGATCCCGTTGTTGGCGATCATCGTGTAGAGGCCGTTGTCGCGGAGGTGCTTCGCGACCGCCTTCATCTCGTCCGACGTGCCGTTGAACGGCGTCATCGGAGTCCACGGGTCCCGGCTGCGGACCAGGTCGATGATCCCGAAGAGGCCCAGGCTGCGGGTCGCGCCCACGCTCGGGTGCTTCGCCGCGAGCGCCTCGTGGTGGCTGCGGCAGCACCGCCCCCATGGCGGCGGACCGCTCGATGAGCCCGTCTTCCTCGTAGACCCCGATCGTGGCCAGGGCGGCCGCCAGGCTCACCGGGTGGCTGCTGTAGGTGAGGCCGCCGTAGAACATCTTCGTGTCGAACGCCTCGGCGATGTGGTGGCGCATCGCCACCGCGCCGAGCGGGCAGGTAGCTCGACGTCAGGCCCTTGGCCATCGTCATGAGGTCGGGCACGACGTCCCAGTGGTCGACCGCGAACCACTTGCCGGTCCGCCCGAAGCCGGCCATCACCTCGTCGGCGACCATGAGGATCCCGTAGCGGTCGCACAGCTCGCGCACGCCGGCCAGGTAGCCGTCGGGCGGGATGAGGATGCCGTTCGTCCCCACGATCGTCTCGAGGAAGATCGCCGCGATCGTGTGCGGGCCCTCGTAGCGGATCACGTCCTCGAGGCCGGCCAGCGCCTCGGCCGCCGGCCGGGGCTCCTTCTCGCCCCAGCGATGCGTGTCCGGGTAGCGGACGACCCCGTAGATCGCCGGCTCGTTGGCCCAGCGGCGCGGGTCGCCGGTGAGCGTCATGGCCCCGAGCGTGGCGCCGTGGTAGGTCCGGTAGCGGGCGAGCACCTTGGTCCGGCCCGTGAAGTGGCGGGCGAGCTTGATCGCGTTCTCGACCGCCTCCGCCCCGCCGAGGGTGAAGAAGACCTTGTCGAGGTCGCCCGGCATGATCTCGGCCATCTTCGCGCCGAGGCGGGCCCGGATCTCGGTGGCGAAGGCCGGCTGGACGTACTGGAGCTTCGCCGCCTGGGCCGTGATCGCGTCGATGATCCGGCGGTCGCCGTGGCCGACGTTCACCGACATCAGCTGGCTGTTGAAGTCGATGATCCGGCGGCCTTCGGGCGTGTAGAGGTAGATCCCCTCGGCGTGGTCGATCGCGATGGGGTCGATGGCGCCCTGGGCGGACCACGAGAAGAACGTGTGCGCCCGGGAGAGGCGAACGATCTCCTCGCTGGCCATGGTTCCGGGCGCGGTGCTGGTGCTCATGAGGTCCTCCGTACCGGGCGGCGCGGGCCGTCCGCGTGGTCACGCTGGGGCGTCGCGGTCATTACAGCACGGGAGGGACACGCGGCGAGAGGCCCAAAGGACACGAGACGCCGGGCCGGCGCGGCCCTGCGCTCGCGGGCGAGACTCGGCGCCCGGACGGTGACGACCGGGTGCAGGCCGATCGTCCTGGTTCCCACGGCACCCCAGCCGCCCGGCCGGGCCGCTGCCCCAGACGGTCCGTCCGGCAGGCTCGGAAGTCGCCGTCCGGACCTTGCGCGGTGGGCGCCATAATGACGACGATCGGTGGAACAGCTCGCGAGACGGGTCTGCCCGATCCATGCCGGCTGGCCATCGTGGCCACGCGTCCTGCCGCAGCCCCAAGGAGGCACCAGCACCATGACGACCGAAGTGCGTCCGGAGGCCAGCGCGGCCCCCGTGAGCCTGCCCATCCTGTCCCACTGGATCGCCGGCGCACCGGTCGAGGTCCTGCCCGAGCAGACCGGCCCGGTGTACAACCCGGCCACGGGAGCGGTCATCGCCCGCGTCCCGCGCGGCGGGGCACCCGAGGTGGACGCGGCCGTGGCCGCGGCGGCCGCCGCCTTCCCGGCCTGGCGGGACACCCCCCTCATCGCCCGCAGCGAGGTCTTCTTCGCCTGGCGCGAGCAGCTCTGGCAGCACCGCGAGGAGCTGGCCGCCCTCATCACGAGGGACCACGGCAAGACCTACCCCGACGCCTTCGCCGAGGTGATGCGCGGCCTCGAGACGGTCGAGTACGCGGCCGGCCTGCCGGTCCACCTGGCGGGGATGATGACCCCCAACGTGGCCACCAACGTGGACGCCTTCACCCTGCGCGGCCCGCTCGGGGTGGTCGCGGCGATCACGCCCTTCAACTTCCCGGTCATGGTCCCCATGTGGATCGTCCCGATCGCCCTCATGTGCGGCAACACGGTCGTCCTCAAGCCCTCCTCCCACACCCCCGGGGCCACCCAGCTCCAGGCCGAGCTGTGGCAGGCGGCCGGCGGCCCCGACGGCACGTTCAACGTCGTGTACGGCGGCCGCGACGCGGTCAGCGCGATCGTCGAGCACCCGGGCATCAAGGCCATCCAGTTCGTGGGCTCGACCGCGGTCGGGAAGTACGTCTTCGAGGAGGGCACGAAGCGGGGCAAGCGGGTCGGGGCGTACACCTCGGCCAAGAACGCGATGATCGTCCTGCCCGACGCCGACATGGAGCTGACCGCCGACGCCGCGGTCGCCGCGGGCTACGGCTCCGCCGGCGAGCGCTGCATGGCCCAGACCCTCGTCATCACGGTGGGCGACACGGCGGACAGGCTCCGCCCGCTCATGGAGGAGCGGATCGCCAAGCTCCAGGTCGGCCCGGGCATGGAGCCGGGCGTGGACATGGGCCCGCTCTACACCGCGGAGCACCGGGCCTCGGTCGTGAAGTGGATCGAGCGGGGCGAGGCCGAGGGGGCCGAGCTCGTGGTCGACGGGCGGCCCTTCGTCCATCCGGACGAACCCCGACGGCTTCTTCCTCGGGGTCACCCTCTTCGACCACGTGACCCCGGACATGGACATCTACCAGGAGGAGATCTTCGGGCCGGTGCTGGGCATCGTCCACGCGGCGACGTACGACGAGGCGATCGGCCTCATCAACGCCCACAAGTACGCCAACGGGACGGCCATCTTCACGACCGACGGCGGTGCCGCCCGGCGCTTCAAGCTCGAGGTCGAGGTGCCCATGATCGGGGTCAACGTCCCGATCCCGGTCCCGGCCGGCTACCTCTCCTTCGGGGGGGCCAAGGAGTCGGCCATCGGCGACCTGGCCATGCGCGGCGAGGACGGGGTCCGCTTCTTCACCCAGCAGAAGATGGTCACCGAGCGCTGGCCGGAGCCCGGCCGCCGTCCCGGCCTCTCCCTGGTCTTCCCCGGCAACAGCTGAGCCCATCCCGCCCGAGCGCGCACGGCGGCCCACCGCCGAATCGGCTCGATGTCGGACACAAGAAGGGGCCCCTCCGCTCGGCGGAGGGGCCCCTTCGCTTCGTGCTGCATCGGCGCGGGGTCAGTGCGACCCATGACGGCGCGGATCTGGCGGCTCGGCAGCCGCCGGCCGCAGGCAGCCATGTCCTCGATCTCCTGGCCCTTCTGCGGGATAAAGAACGTGGCGAGAACCCAGTAGAGCACGAACCCGACGATCAGCGAGGCGATCCAGCTGTAGTCGTAGAACGGCTTGAGGAACGGGATGATCCCGTCTGCCGGGAACGGACCGCTGGCGCCGGCCGGCGTGTAGGCGCCGCCGATGCCCACGATGGCCCCGACGATGAGGGCGACGAGCGCCCGCCAGTTCCAACCGCCGGCGTAGCGGTAGATGCCGTTCGGCCGGTAGAGGTCGGCCAGCTTGAGCTTCGTCCGCCGAATCAACCAGTAGTCGGCGATCAGCACGCCGGCAATGGCGCCGGTCAGGCCGCCGTAGGTGCCGAGCCAGGTGAAGATGTAGAGCTCGGCGTGGCCAGCAGGTTCCAGGGCATGATCAGGATGCCGATGATGCCCGTGATGATGCCGCCGGTGCGGAAGCTGATCTTGCTCGGCCAGGCGTTGGAGAAGTCGTAGGACGGGCTCACGACGTTGGCGGCCACGTTCGTCGACAGGGTGGCGATCGCGAGCGTGAATCCGCATGAGGATCGACGACGAGCGGTTGTCGAGCCGGGAGACCAGCGTGTCGGGTCCCAGATCGCCTCGCCGTAGACGACGACCGTCGCCGACACGGTAAGGACGCCGAGCAGCGGGAAGAGGGTCATGGTGGTAGGCAGGCCCGCGGCCTGGCCGACCATCTGCTCACGCTGACTTCGGCCGAACCGGGTGAAGTCCGGCATGTTCAGCGACAGCGTCGACCAGAACGCGATCATGCCCATGAGCGAGATCGGGAAGACCGCCCAGAAGTCCGGACCCCAGCCGAGGGTCCCGGCCTGTTCCACGACCGGGCCCAGGCCGCCGGCGCGGATGACCATCCAGTCATCAGGCCGAGGAACACGACGACCATGAACGGCGCGGCCCAGTTCTCGAACCGCTTCACCGTGTTCATGCCCCGAAGAGAATGATCAAATGTTGACGGCCCAGAAGATCGAGGAAGCTGAGCCACACCGCCCAAGGCTGTAGCGGACCGCGTCAGGCCGATCGCCGATCGAGATCGTCGCCGGCCGAGTCGTCCAGAAGTTGTCCTCGCCGAGGAGCCGGTGAAGAACGACGGTGCCGATGGCGAAGACGGCGAGGGCCGCCGATCCAGGTCTGGATGCCGAACCACCCGCAGGCCACGCCGGCGCGCAGGAGGGCCGGCAGGTTGGCGCCCCAGACGCCGAACGCGGCCGCGCGAGACGACCGGGTACGGGATGCCGTACTTGGTGCCCGCGTGGCTGATCAGCAGCATCGGGATCAGCACGATCAGATTGCCGAGGCCGATCGTGATGATCGCCTGGACCCAGTCCATCCCGATCGTGATCAGGCCGGCCGCCAGCGCCCACGACGGGATGTTGATGGACATCCCGATCCACAGGGCCAGGTAGTTGTAGGTGGTCCAGGTGCGCCTGGGGAGCGCAACGGGTGCAAGGTCCTGGTTGTGGAGCGGGGATCCGTCGAGCGACGCATCCGTGTCCGGGGTCAGCTCGTGTCGCCCGTCGGGGTGGACGATCTCCTCCATCGTTGTCGCAGTCATCGACTCCCTCCGCAGTTGTCCCTCAGCGGTTGATGCCTGGATCGGTGAAGACGCGCCGCGCTTCGGTGCGGCCCTCCGCTTGTCGTCCTCCTCTCACCTCTCGCCGACCATCGCGGCCAAGTTGCGGGGCATCCTACGCGGCCGGGCAAGCCCCGGCACGACAGATGCGCACGCGACGGATGCGCCAGCGGCTCGCGCCCACCGGCCCTGTCGGGGGCGGCGTGGCCATGCCGCCGGTGTATCCTCGGCCGCATTCCACCGTGACGACACAGTGAGGTACGGCATGACCCGGATCGTTCGCGGCGCGCTCCTGCAGGCGACCTGGACCGGCGACAAGGAATCGATGATCCAGAAGCACGAGGGCTACGCCCACGAGGCGGCCAAGCAGGGTGCCCAGTTCATGCTCTTCCAGGAGCTGTTCTACGGTCCCTACTTCTGCCAGGTGCAGGACAAGAAGTACTACTCGTACACGGAGCGCATCCCGGACGGCCCGACCACGAAGCGCATGCAGGACCTCGCGAAGCAGACGGGCATGGTCCTCGTCGTCCCGATGTACGAGGAGGACGAGCGCGTCAACGGCCTCTACTACAACACCGCCGCGGTCATCGACAGCGACGGGTCGTACCTCGGCAAGTACCGCAAGACGCACATCCCCCACGTCGAGGGCTTCTGGGAGAAGTTCTACTTCCGGCCCGGCAACCTGGGCTACCCGGTCTTCGAGACCGCCGTCGGCAAGATCGGGGTCTACATCTGCTACGACCGCCACTTCCCCGAGGGTGCCCGTGCGCTCGGCCTCAACGGCGCCGAGCTCGTGCTGATCCCGTCGGCCACCAGCCGCGGCCTCTCCGAGTACCTCTGGCGGGTGGAGCAGGTCAGCCACGCGCTGGCGAACGGCTACTTCGTCGGAACGATCAACCGGGTGGGCGTCGAGGCCGAGATCGGTCCCGACGACTTCTACGGCCAGAGCTACTTCTGCGACCCGCGCGGCCAGTTCATCGGCGGCGTCGGCAGCCCGCACGACGAGGAGCTGCTCGTTCGCGACCTGGACCTCGACATGGTCAAGAAGGTACGCGAGACCTGGCAGTTCTACCGCGACCGGCGGCCGGACATGTACGGTGACCTGACTCGCCCGTAGGGCTGCGCACCGGGAAGGAGGGGCCCGATGGAGTTCGGCTTCACGATCAAGCCCGAGCACTCAGTCGAGCGAACGATCGCCCTCGCCCGGCAGGCCGAGGCGGCCGGCTTCGCCTACGGCTGGCTCTTCGACAGTCACGTGCTCTGGCGGGACCCGTATCCGCTCCTGACGCTGATGGCGCAGGCCACCACGACCATGCGCCTCGGGACCTGCGTCACCAACCCGGCCACGCGCGAGCCCTCGGTCACGGCGTCGAGCCTCGCCGTCCTCCAGGAGCTCTCGGGCGGCCGCTTCGACCTCGGGATCGGCCGGGGCGATTCGGCCATCCGCGTCCTCGGCAAGGCGCCCACGACGATGGCGACGCTCGAGGAGGCGGTCCACGTCATCCGGGCCCTCGCCGAGGGACGGCCGATCGAGTACGAGGGTGCGACCCTCCAGCTGCCCTGGGCGGCCGGACACCGCCTGCCCGTCTGGATCGCCGGGCTACGGGCCGGTCGCTCTCAAGATGACCGGGCGCATCGCCGACGGGGCGATGCTCCAGATCGCCGATCCGGACCTCGTGCGCTGGTTCGCCGGCCAGGTCCACGACTCGGCCCGCGAGGCGGGGCGAGACCCGACGCCGTCCGGATCATGGCGGCCGCCCCGGCCCACGTCGGCGACCTCGCCGACGGCCGCGACCGCGTCCGCTGGTTCCCGGCCCTCGTGGGCAACCACGTCGTCGACCTCGTCAACAAGTACCAGGGCGAGCTGCCCGAGGCGCTCACCCACTACATCCGCGGCCGCGAAGGCTACGACTACCTGCACCACGCGGAGGTCGGCAGCACGAACGCCGCCTTCGTGACCGACGACATCGTCGACCGTTTCGGGCTCGTCGGCGACGTCCGAGGCCCACGTTGCCAAGCTCCGGGTCCTCGCCGACGCCGGCGTCGACCAGTTCAACCTCTACCTCATGAACGGCAACGAGGAAGAGCAGCTCGAGATCTACGGCCGGGAGATCATCCCGGCCCTCCGCGACGTCCCCGCGGCCAAGGCCTGAGGAGGGTTCGATGCGCACGCTGATCAAGAACGGCCTCGTCGTCGACGGCCGACGGGTCGTTCGAGGCCGATGTCCTGGTCGCGGACGGGAAGATCGAGGCGGTGACACGGCGGGCCGTGGGCGCCGTCGAGTCGGCGCTCGCCGGGCTCGTCGCCGACGAGACGATCGACGCGACGCGGCAAGTACGTGGTCCCCGGCGGGATCGACGGGCACACGCACTTCGAGCTGCCGTTCGGCGGCACGTTCGCCAAGGACACCTTCGAGAGCGGGACGAAGGCGGCGGCCCACGGGGGGACGACGACGATCGTCGACTTCGCCGTCCAGCCCAAGGGGCACGCCCTGCGCGAAGGCCTCGACACCTGGATGGCGAAGGCCGAGGGCCACGCCGTGCTCGACTACGCCTTCCACATGATCATGAGCGACGTCAACGACGCGAGCCTGGCCGAGATGGACCAGCTCGTCGCGGAGGGCGTACCCGACTTCAAGCTGTTCACCGCCTATCCCGGCGTCTTCTTCAGCCCGGACGACCACATCTTCCGGGCGATGAAGCAGACGGAGAAGAACGGCGGCCTCATCCTCATGCACGCCGAGAACGGCCCGGTCATCGACGTGATCGCCGCCGATCTCGTGGCGAACGGCACGACCGACCCGATCGGCCACGGCCTGGCCCGCTACCCGGGCCTCGAGGGCGAGGCGACCAACCGCTGCATCCGCCTGGCGGAGGCGGCCGGCGCCCCGGTGTACTTCGTCCACCTCTCCTCGCGCGACGCGCTGGAGGCCGTGTCCGCCGCGCGCCACCGCGGGTCGCCGGTCTGGGCGGAGACGTGCCCGCAGTACCTCCTCCTGTCGCTCGACGACCTCGGCCACGGGTTCGAGGGCGCGAAGTACGTCTGCAGCCCGCCGCTCCGGCCGAAGGACCACTGGGAGGATCTCTGGCGCGGCCTCCTGCGCGACGACCTCCAGCTCGTCGGCACGGACCACTGCCCGTTCGACTTCGAGGGCCAGAAGGAGCTCGGCCGGGGCGACTTCCGGAAGATCCCGAACGGCCTGCCGGCGGTCGAGGACCGGGTCGACCTGCTCCACCACTTCGGCGTCGTCGAGGGACGCCTGACCCGCGAGCGCTGGGTGGAGATCATGGCCACCAACCCCGCCAAGATCTTCGGCATGTACCCGCAGAAGGGAACGATCGCGGTCGGCTCGGACGCCGACCTCCTGGTCTACGACCCGAACCGGAAGCGAACGATCAGCGCGAAGACGCACCACATGGACGTCGACTACTCCCTCTTCGAGGGCTGGGAGATCCAGGGGGCGCCCGACCTCGTGATGAGCCGGGGCACGGTGCTCGTCCGCGACAACGTCTGGGAGGGCCCGGAGGGGCACGGCCGTTTCCTGCGCCGGAGCCGCGCCGACTACGTCCGGCAGTCCTGACGCGACGGTCTCGTCTCGCGGGCCTCGCAGGGGAGGGCGGCCGCGTCAGGGCGCGGGGACGATCGGCCCCGCCGGCTGCCGCGCCCGGACGATCGTGGCGATCGCGGCCGCCCCGAACATCGCCGCGGCAACCCCGAGACAGATGAGCTGGCCGGCGTTCAGGCCGGCAACGACCACCGGGTCGCGCCAGGTCGAGGCAACGAGGCCGCGGCCGAGCGCCCACAGGCCCAGGCCCACGGCGTAGAGGCGGCCGTCCGCACGGCGGAGCGGGGTCAGGCGTGCGAGGGCCACGACCAGGAGCAGGACGGCACCGGTCATCGCCGCCTCGTAGAGCTGGGCCGGGTGGGCGGGGATCTCCGCGCCGGGGCTGCCCCACGGCCCGGGTGGGGCGTAGGCCGTCGCCCAGTCCGCGACGCTGGCCTCGCCCTGGCCGGAGCCACCGAGGGCCTGCGCGGCCTTGCCCAGCCCCAGGACGAGGAGCAGCGGCGCGATCGCGACGTGGAGCCAGCGGCCCACCGGCGCGTCCAGCAGCGCGGCGACGTAGAGGGCCGTCAGCGTGCCGCCGACGACCGCGAGCGCGAGCTCCATGCTCCCCTGGGCCGGGTCGAGGAGCGCGCGCCACTCGTTGCCGTAGTAGTCGAGGTGGAGCAGGCCGTAGCCCAGCCGCCCGAGGATGACGGCACCGGGAACCGCGCCGAGGAGGATGAACAGGAGGTCGTCGCGGCGCAGGTGCCAGGTGCCCTCGCGCTCCTCCTCCGGTGGCTCCTCCTCGCCGATCCACTCGTCGTGGGCGGGCGTTCGGCCCGCGAGGAACGCCAGAGCGAGGATCCCCATCAGCACGGCGGCGGCGATTCCCAGCGTCTCCCAGCGGACGGCGAGGTCCCCGAGATGCACGTACGGGTCGAAGTCGAAGACGATCACCCCGAGGATGCCCGGGTTCATCTCTCCCAGCCCAGCGCCCCGTGGACCACGCGCCCGGCCGCCACGGTGGCCTCCACCCGGATCCCGTCGGCGCCACTTGCCCAGGCGTCGCGCGCGACGGCGGTCGGGTCCCCCGAGAGGACCACGAGGTCGGTGCGCGCGCCGACCTCCAGGCGCCCGGCAGCGTCATCGCCGAGGGTCGCGGCACCCGCGGCCGTCCAGGCGTGCAACGCCTCCGCGGCGGAGAGCGCGGCGTCGTGTCGGAGCGCCGCGCGCACGCCTGCCAGCGGGGCGCCCGGAACGACCGGCCGATCGCTCGAGAAGACGACGGGGATCCCGGCCGCCAGGAGGCGCGAGAATGGCAGGAGGCGCCCGGCGCGCTCCTCGCCGAGGCGGGCGCGGTAGGTCGGCCCGGCCCACGCGAGGAACTCCGGCTGCACGACGGCCGTCATGCCCGAGGCGGCCAGGCGGGCTGACGAGGTCGTCGTCGAGGAGCATCGCGTGCTCGATCCGGTGGGCCATGCCCGAGCGCGCGGGCGCGGCGGCGCAGGCGTCGAGGACAGCCACGACGGCGGCGTCGCCGATCGCATGCGTTGCGCTGGCCCAGCCGGCCGTGGCCGCGCGACGGATCCGCTCCGCGAGGGCGGCGGGGTCGTGGACGGGCCCGCCCGCGTGGGGGGCATCGTCGTAGGGGTCGCGCAGCCAGGCCGTCCGCGTCGTCAGCGCGCCGTCGGCCTTGAGCTTCACGTGGGTGAGTCGGACCTGGCCACGAACCCCGTCCGGGAGAAGCGCTGCGAGGTCGGCTGGGCTGCGGGACGGGATCGTCGGGGTTCGCCGCGATCCGCGCGAGCCCCGGCATCAGCGCCACGGCGAGGGGCATCGCCCCGCTGGCCAGGGCATCGCCCCAGGCCGCCATCTCAGCCTCGACGCCGGCGGTCGAGCCCACGTCGGCGTCGGCGACGCTCGTGACGCCGTCGGCGGCCAGGCGGGCTGCCGCGCGGGCCAGGGCGCCGCGGCCCCCTTCGACGGTCGGCGGAGGCATGGCGGCGGCGAACCGGTCCCAGGCGTCGGGCCCGCGCACGATCCCGGTCGGCTCGCCGGAGGTGTCGCGCTCCACCAGGAATCGGCCGGCGACATCCACCGTGGCCGCGTCCACGCCGGCGAGCGCCAGGGCGAGGCTGTTCGCCGTCACGGCGTGGCCCGAGACGTGGGCCAGCAGGACGGGCCGATCCGGCACCGCCCGGTCCAGGTCGTCGCGGGTCGGGTCGTCGGGGCGATCCCAGCCCGTCGGGTCGTAGCGCGCGACCAGCCACGCATCCGGGTCAAGGTGCTCGGTCGCGCCGGGGATCGCCCGCATGGCCGCCCGCCGGTCGCGCCCGGCGATCAGCGCCATCCCGGCGACGAACCCCTCCCAGTACGGGTGGGCGTGGGGCTCGACGAATCCCGGCAGGACGGCCCGGCCGCGCAGGTCGATGACGTGCGAATCCGGGCCCGCCAGCGCGAGCATCTCCTCGTCGCTGCCGACCGCGAGGATCCGCTCGTGGGCGTAGCAGATGGCGGTGGCGCGTCGACCCGCCGCGTCCGGCACGCCCGGATCGCCCGTCGCGCGGCTGGCGGCATCGGTCGGCAGCGCACCATCGAACGTCAGGACGGTGCCGCCGAACAGGACCGTGTAGTGATGGGTCATGGCGCCCCGAGTCTAGCCGCGCGCGCGGGCGGCCGCGAAGTGGTGACCGCGAGCACCGCTGGTGGCGCGGAGCAGCGCGGGCGACTACGATGAGCTCCCAGCATGTGTACGGAGGTGACGGTCATCGTGCGACGGAAGCTCACGATCCAGTCCTGGACTCGCCGCGCGCTCGCCCGTAGGCGGCCCCCGTGGCGGCCATCACGACGGGTCAGCCCGACGACGACGGTGACCGCCTACGTCGGCAGCTCCTCGTCTATGTCCCGGATGCGGTCGACTCGCGCTTCACCGACCCCGGAGCTGGTGCCCCTGCACCGTCGCCGACCCTGGTCTGGAGGTTCGAAGTCATCGTCCTGCCGCCACTGCGACGTTCGGTCGGCCTGCACGGAGTCTCGACGACGGCGCGAGCGGAACGAGACGTTGCCACCGCGCTGTTGGCGAGCGGCGGCAGCGACAGGCCGGATCCGCTTCGCCGAGGAGGCGACCTTCGACGGCCTCCCGCCGTTGCGCAGGCCTCGATGGCGCCGACAGCAGCCAGGGCCCGTATTCGAGGCATGCGGATCGACTGGTCGAGCACGACGATCCCGGCATCGTGCGTGTTCGGGAAGCCCGCGAAGTTGTCGAACCCGTAGTCGTACGATCTCGTCCGACGTTGCGCACATCGTCCCGAGCGTCCCGGCGGCGCAGTAGTCTCCGGGTAGCCGGAGACCGGCGTCGAGCCTGCAGTCGCCGGGTCGTAGTTGGCTCCGGCGATCCTGCTCGGAACGAGAGCCGTGTCGACACGGTCGGCTACGGCCTCGGGAAGTGACCTGCCGATCAGGCGTCGACGGTGGCGTCGAGCAGCGAGCCCGGAAGGCCGAGCCGAAGCTCGCCACAGCGCTGAACGGCGACCCGCGCGACAACGTGCATCGTGCTCTCGAATCAACCTGGCGATCGGTGGTACCGCTTCGCCGGCACGGCGAGGCCACGTTGCGACAACACCACCTCGAACCGTCGGCGTCGCGGTGACCTCGTTGCGCATCAGCCCTATTCCTCCGTGGTCGGCGGCGCCTACCGGCGCGACCAGCCGGACGCCGGCGTGCCTTGCACCGGATACCTCCTCCATAGGCCCGCCGGGACGGGCGGGCTGCCCCAGGCGATCGCTAGTACGAACGGTCACCCGCGGCGCCGTCGCCTGCCTCGATCGTGCCCGTCGGCACCGCCCAGCGCCGGGTCAGGCCGAGAGCTTCACCACCAGCTCGCGGACCGCGGCGGCCGAGTGGTCGAGCGCAGCCTTCTCGTCGGGCGTGAGCGAGATCTCGATCACCTTCTGCATGCCGCCGTCGCCCAGGACCACCGGGACGCCGACGAAGAGGCCGTCGTAGCCGTACTCGCCCTGGAGGTAGGCCGCGCAGGGGAGGATCCGGCGCCGGTCGAGCAGGATCGCCTCGACCATCTCGACCGTGGAGGCAGCCGGCGCGTAGTAGGCGCTCCCGGTCTTGAGGAGGGCGACGATCTCGGCGCCGCCGTTGCGCGTGCGGTCCACGAGCGCGGCGATCCGCTCCGCCGACAGCAGCTCGGTGATCGGCACGCCGCCGACCGTCGAGTAGCGCGGCAGCGGGACCATCGTGTCGCCGTGGCCGCCGAGGACGAAGGCCCGGACGTCGCGGACCGAGACCCCGAGCTCGGCTGCGATGAAGTGCCGGAAGCGGGCCGAGTCGAGGACGCCAGCCATGCCGATGACCCGCTCGCGTGGGAAGCCCGAAGCCTGCATGGCGACGTGACACATGGCGTCGAGCGGGTTCGTGACGACGATGATGATCGCGTCGGGGCTGACGGCGGCCGCCTGCCTCACGACGGAGGCCACGATCCCGGCATTCTTCGCCATGAGGTCGTCGCGGCTCATCCCCGGCTGGCGCGCCAGCCCCGAGGTCACGACGATGATCTTGCTGCCGGCCGTGTCGGCGTAGTCGTTCGTGCCGGTGATCTTGACGTCGTACCCGGCCACGGGGCCGGCCTCGGCGAGGTCGAGGGCCTTGCCCTGGGGCAGCCCCTCCACGATGTCGACGAGCACGACGTCGGCGAGGCCGGTCTCGATGATTCGCTGCGCGGTGGTGGCTCCGACGTTGCCGGCGCCGATCACGGTCACCTTGCGACGCTGGACCTGGATCATGGCTGGCTCCTCCGCGGTGCGTGCGGGTTGCGGCTGGGACGCGGCCGAGCTGCTGCGTGGATTGTACGGACGGTCCATGGTCAGGCAGGTGACCAATCGCACGGGCGTCAACGCGGAGTCGCGGGTGTTCCGAGTCGGGACGGCCGCCTACGCCTCGTCGAGCGCGCGCAGGAGGTCGGCGACCAGGTCGGCCGCGTCCTCGATCCCGACCGAGAGGCGAACGAGCGCCTCCGGCACCTCGAGCGGCGACGCGGCGACCGGAGCATGGGTCATGACGGCCGGCACCTCGATGAGCGACTCGACGCCGCCGAGCGACTCCGCCAGGGTCCAGAGGCGCGTCCGCTCGGCGACCGCGATCGCACGCTCCCGCGCGGTCCGTCCGTGGCGCCCACCGGCGGCCGGGACGAAGCTGATCATCCCGCCGAACGCGGGTGCCCCGTCGGCGCTGCCGAGCCGCATCTGCCGCTCGGCGATCGCGGCGCCCGGGTGCGCGTGTCGTCCGTCGGTAATCCCGGGGTAACGAAGCCACTCCACGTCGTCGCGGGCGGCGAGCGCCCGGGCGACCGCCAGCGCGTTGGCGCTGTGGCGCTCCACGCGCAGGGCCAGCGTGCGCAGCCCGCGCAGCGCGAGGAAGCAGTCCTGCGGTCCGGGCACCGCGCCCATCGCGTTCTGGAGGAAGCGCAGCTGCTCGGCCACGACCGCATCCGACGTCACGACGACGCCGCTCACCGTGTCGCTGTGGCCACCGAGGTACTTGGTCGCCGAATGGACGACGACGTCCGCGCCGAGCTCGAGCGGCCGCTGGAGCGCCGGTGAGGCGAACGTGCTGTCGACGGCGACGAGCGGCCGCTCCCCGCGGGCCCCGACGTGGGCGGCGACAGCGTCGAACGACGGCGGCGATGTCGATGACCTTGAGCAGCGGGTTCGACGGCGTCTCGAACCAGACCAGGCGCGTCCGCGGCGACAGCGCGTCCGCCAGGGCCGGCCCGGGGTCCCCCGCCAGGTCCACGTAGCGGGCATCCACGCCCCGCGGCCGGGCCACCTGCTCGAAGAAGCGGAACGTCCCGCCGTAGACGTCGTCGCCGACGACGATCTCCTCGCCCGGGGCGACCAGCTCGACCAGGGTGGCAGTCGCCGCCGATCCCGAGGCGAACGCGATCCCGGACGCCCCGCCTTCGAGCTCGGCCACGGCGCGCTCGAGGCGCTCCCGGGTGGGGTTCTGCGTGCGGGCGTACTCGTAGCCGGCGTGCGGACGCCCGACGCCGTCCTGGGCATACGTGCTGGTCTGGTAGATCGGCGGGCTGACGGCACCCGCGACCTCGTCGGGCTCGGCGCCGGCGTGAACGGCGCGGGTGGCGAAGGCGTCAGGGTGAGTCGCGGTCGGGCATGGGCGGCATTATCGCCGCCCTCCCGACACCGGCCCGCCGCACGTAGCGCCGGCACGGGGCGCCGTCGCTGCCCGTGAAGGAACGCTCGAGCGACGAAGCCGCACTTGTCCACGAGGCGGATGGACGCCACGTTCTCCTCGTCGATGATCGCGACGAGGATCGCGATCCCCAGTCGCTCCGTCGCGTCGGCGATGACGGCGCTCAACCCCTCCGTGGCCAGCCCGCGTCCGTGGTGGCGCGACGCCAGCAGACAGCCGACCTCGGGCTCCGGGCCCCACTCGTTCTCCGGCGGGAAGACGCCCGCCGCCCCGACGAACTCCCCGAGCGGCCCCAGCGACGGATCGGCTGCCTCCAGGATCCAGGTCGGGTAACCGGCCGCGATCCCCTCCTCGATCCACGAGCCCAGGTCGCGCTCGGCCATCGCCCGCTTGTCCGCGACCGTCAGCTCCGGGTCGGCGTAGTCGTGCCAGAGGCCGACCACCGCGGGATCAAGGACCAGCTCGCGGAACAGGGTCTCGAAATCGGCCTCGCCGTACGGACGGAGGCGAAGGCGCGCCGTCCGTAGCTCCACGCGCGCCAGCTCCGCCGCCGACGGCTACGAACCGAGCCGCGGGTGGTGGCCCAGGTACTCGAGGATGTCGAGCTTCGTGACGATTCCGGCCGGTCGCTCGCCACGGGTCGCGAGGACGGCCGACGCGCCGCCCTCGAGCAGCGCGAACACCTCGTCCAGGGTTGCGTTCTCGCGGACCTGGGGGAGCGGCGCCGCCATCACCTCGCCCACCGTCCGCTCCACGATCCACGGGTCGCGATAGGCACGGGCCAGGAGCCCGGTCTCGCTCACGGACCCGACGAGGCCGTCGATCCGCGCGTCCTCCCGGTCCTCGGAGACGGGCATCTGGCTGATCCCGAACTCCTGGAGCCGGCCGATCGCGGTGCCCACGGACTCCGTCGTCCGGACGACGACGACGTCGGGCAGCTGCTTGCCGTGGTGATGGTCGTCGAGGATGTCGCGCAGGGTGACCACGCCGCCGGGCGTCGGGAGCAGGCTGTTCGCCCGCATCCACTCGTCGTTGTAGAGCTTGGAGAGGTAGTTCCGGCCGCTGTCCGGCAGGATGGCGACGACCACGGCGGCCGCGCCGGCTCCTCCGACGGTCAGCTCGCGAGCCACCTCGAGGGCGGCGACCATCGTCGTGCCGCACGACTCGCCGGCCAGGATCCCCTCCTCGCGCGTGATCCGACGAGCCATCGCAAAGGCGTCGTGGTCGGACACCCGCACCCAGCGGTCGATGAGTGCCGGATCGAGGGTGCCCGGCATGAAGTCCTCGCCCACCCCTTCGGTGAGGTAGGGCCGGGCAGTGTCGCCCGAGAGGACGCTGCCCTCGGGGTCCGCCCCGACCACCACGAGATCGGGGCGCTGCGCCCGCAGGTAGCGCGCCGCGCCGGTGATCGTGCCCCCGGTTCCCGACGCTCGCCACGAAGTGGGTGACCCGGCCCGCGGTCTGCTCCCAGATCTCGGGCCCGGTCGTCGCCTCGTGCGCCCGGGGGTTCTCCTCGTTCCAGTACTGGTCCGGCTTGAAGGCGCCGGGGATGTCGCGGGCGAGTCGCGCCGCGACCGAGTAGTAGCTCTCCGGCGATTCCGGGCGGCACGTTCGTCGGGCAGAGGACGACCTCGGCGCCGTACGCCCGCAGGATCGCCTGCTTCTCGGCGGACTGCTTGTCGGCCATCACGAAGATGCAGCGGTAGCCGCGGAGCGCCGCGGCGATGGCGAGCCCGTGACCCGTGTTCCCGGAGGTCGGCTCGACGATCGTCCCGCCCGGGCGGAGGAGCCCGTCCCGCTCGGCGGCCTCGATCATCGGGAGGCCGATCCGATCCTTCACGGAGCCGCCGGGGTTGAACGTCTCGAGCTTGGCGAGCACGAGCGGCTGCTCTTCGAGCGGACCGATACCGCGCGTCAGGTGATTGATCCGCACGAGGGGCGTGTGACCGACGAGATCGAGGATGGATTCGGCGTACTGCATGGGCCGGCAGTATCTCACGGGCCGGGGCCGGCCCCCGCCGGGTCAGGCTCTCGGGCGGCCGAGGAGGAGGCCGGTCAGCCAGGGCCAGCGCCGGCGGCGGGTCGGAGGATCCACCGTGGACGGATGGATCTCGGCGATGACCGGGGCGAGCAGCGCCTCGAGGGCCTCGGCCGCCAGCCGGGCCACGGCCAGCTCCTCGCGGGATCCGGGCTCGGGGGTGCCGTTCCAGTCGGCGCCGGCGAGCTCCGCCATCGTGACCGGCGGCAGGATCCGGGTGGCAAACCGCTTGCCCCGGTAGAGCACCTCCGCGCCGGCAACGGCCAGGGGGACGATCGGCGCCCCGGTCCGCAGGGCGATGACGAAGGCGCCGTGGCGGAATGGCGTCGGCCGGTCCGGCGGGCCCCCGATCGTCCCTTCGACGAACGTGGAGAAGACGCCGCCCCGCTCGAGGACGGCGCGGGCGGCCGTGACGTGGACCTCGATTCCGACGCCGCCGCGCCAGACCGGGAGCACGCCGCCCACGATCCGCAGGAGTCGCTCCTTCCAGGGCCGGTCGAAGCCGGACGCGCCGCTCCCCAGCGTCCAGACGCGCGGCTCGGCAGGGACGGCGTCGAGAGCCAGGAACGGGTCCATCCATCCGCGGTGGACCGCGGCAAGCAGCAGGTAGCCGCCGCCGGGCGGAAGGTGCTCGCGACCGCGCGCGTCGACGCGGAACCCGAACGCGCCCACCAGAAGCACGCGGGCCAGCACGCGCACCAGCCTGTAGGCGACCCCCGCCCGGATCGCGGGCGGCTTCCCGAGCCAGTCGAGCCCCTCGCGGACGTCCCGCCTCGACCGGCGGACCTCGTCCGGCCGGATGTTCGCGTCGGCCCGTCGCCGCCGCGGCCCGGTCATTCCGGAGCGGCCGGGGGCTGTGCCGCGTCCGGGGCGGCGCCGTGTCAGCGTCCGTCCGGGGGCGGTGCCGTGCTCCGGGGCCGTGCCGCGTCCGCGGTGCGGGCTCCGGGCCGGTGGCGCCAGGCGAGGATCGCCAGCGCCCCGAGAACGAAGGACGCGCTGATGATCGAGGCCGTGGCGAGCCCGCCGACCGTCCAGTTGTTGGAGCGGAGCGGCTCGAGCAGGAAGCGCGTCGTCCCGTACCAGACGAAGAAGAGCAGGGTGATGTCGCCCGGCCGCAGCCAGCGTACCCGGCGGGCAATCAGCAGGAGGACGATCGCGCCGACCGCCCCGGAGATGGACTCGTACAGGAAGAGCGGCTGGAAGTGGGTGTCGACGGGTGTCGTCCCGAGCGGCGGGCAGGCCCATGTCGGTGTCCGATTGATGCACTGGATCGGGATCCCCCAGGGGAGATCGGTCGGGGGCCCGTAGAGCTCCTGGTTGAAGAAGTTGCCCCAGCGGGCCACCGCCTGCATCACGAGGAGGCCGGGCGCGACGCAGTCGGACCAGGTCAGGAAGGGCTGGCGCTTCCAGCGCACGTAGATGTAGGCCACGACGAAGCCGGTGATGATCCCGCCGTAGACGCCCAGGCCGCTGTAGGGCGGCAGGACGATCGAGAGGCAGGTCGTCCTTGTAGCGGTCCCACTGGTCGATGACGTGGTAGAGGCGACCGCCGATCAGGGCCGCGACGGCGACGATGATCATGCCGTTGACGAGGAGGCCGGCAGTCCAGGCCCGCGGCGGCGCGCCTCGCGCTCGATGACCACGAACGTGACCGCGAGGCCGAGGGCGTACATGACCCCGTACCAGTAGACGGTGAGCGGGCCGAGCGAGAACGCGATCGGATCGGGCGTCCAGTCGATCATCGCCGGGAGTGTAGCGGCGGTCGTCCCGGAGTGGTGGCGCGGCCGCGCGGCGCGATGGGTACCCGGGCGGCGTGCGATACTCCCGGCCGCATGAACCTCGAGTACGTCTGGTGGATCGTCGCGCTCATCCTTGCCGGCGGGGGCGTGCTGGCCTTCCTCGCCTTCGGACGGGTGCCCGAGATCGAGGACGAGGACGAGACCGCTGAGGCGCCACTCGACGCAGCGGATCTCAACGGCGTCAGGTCCGGCCCGGCCGGGTAGCCGTTCTGGGGGTCCTCGCGCTCAACGCGGGGATTCGGCGGCGTCAGCGGCCGGCCGGGATCGGCAACGGGCGCCGCTCGAACGGCGTCGAGAACACGATGTCGGTCTCAGTGCGGTAGACGTGCCGGGTGGTCTGGACCCGCCGTACTACCCGCTCCAGGTCGGCGGTGTCGCTGGCCCGGATCTTGAGCAGGTAGTCCCCTTCGCCCGCGATCCGATGGCAGGCCTCGACTTCGGGGATGTCCGCGAAGTCGTCCCGTGATGTCATCGGCGATGCTCCCCGGCGCCTGGGTCACCCACATGAACGCCAGCACGCCGAGGCCGACCGCCACCGGATCGACCTGCGCCGCGTAGCCGCGCACGATCCCGCGCGCCTCCAGCTTCTTGACCCGTTCGTGCGCCGAGGGGCCGCTCATGCCCACCTCGACGCCGATCTCCGCGAAGGAGCATCGACCGTCGCGCTGGAGGATGTCGAGGATTCGTGCATCCGTCGGGTTGATCTTCGGGCTCACAGGCATTCTAGCCACCATTTGTTAGGCATATCCGGTTGACGCACACGATTCATTAGGCTATTGTTGCAGGCGACAGGTCACATTGTGGTCGTCACGCAGCCATTCGACGGAGGCAGGCGACGATGATCATCGCAACCGTGCTCGGCCTTCTCGCGCTCTTCTCCTTCGTCAGTGTCCTGCTGAGCGACGACGACAAGTCTCCCGAGGTCGATCCGCGCGATCGGCTTCCCACCTGGGCTCGCTTCGGCCTGCGCTGACCAGCCCGCCAACAATGCACCGAGCGAGGGGCCCCCGTCGAGGGGGCCTTCTCGATTTCCGGCCCGCCGGCGCCCAGGAGCCCTACCACTCGCCCGCGGGCCGTCGCTCCGCCAGCGGCCCGAGCGACCCGGCCGGGAGGTGCGCCTCCAGGCAGGTGACCCCGTCCGGCCCGACGATCGCGTCATGCAGGGTCCCGGCCGGCAGGTCGAGCCGGTCGCCGGCGCGCAGTGCCACCCTCTCACCGCGGCCCGGCAGGCCGAACACGATGCTCCCCGCAGCGCAGGCCAGCACCTTGTCGAAGCCGTGGGCGTGCGCGGCGTACTCGTCCCCGGGCCCGTTCGCCCAGGTCATGGGCCGCAACCCTTCCGCGCTCAGCCGTGCCGTCAGCCCGGCGACCGGGTCGCGCGGGTCCATCCGTCAGCCGGCGACGTTGACGCCGATGACGCGGCCGACCATGTACGTGACGATCGCCGCGGTGGCCCCGATCCCGACCTGGCGCAGCCCGGAGAAGACCAGGTTCCGTCCGGTCAGCAGGCTCACGAGGGCGCCCAGCAGGAACAGGGCCGCCATGCTCATCCCGAAGCTGACGAGGAGGGCCACGTCGCCGCTGCCGAAGAGGAACGGGATGACGGGGACGATCGCCCCCGTGACGAAGGCGAGAAACGACCCACCGGCCGCCGACCACGGCGAGCTGATCCCGTCCTGGTCGAGCCCCAGCTCCTCCCGGACCAGCGTCTGGAGGGCCACCTCGGGATCCTGGAAGATGTGCTCGGCGAACCGCCGCGCGTCCTCCTCCGGGAGTCCCTTGGAGCGGTAGATCGCGACGAGCTCCTCGAACTCCTCCTCGGGGATGGCCGCCAGCTCGGCGCGCTCCAGGGCGATCTGGCGCTCCAGCACCTCCACCTGCGAGCGAACCGAGATGTACTCCCCCGCCGCCATCGAGAAGGCGCCCGCGAGGAGCCCGGCGATCCCCGAGAGAAGGATGAACGACGGCTCCGCGGTGGCGCCGGCGACGCCCATGACCAGCGAGAGGTTGCTCACGAGGCCGTCGGACGCCCCGAAGACGATCGCGCGCAGCGTGCCGGCGCCGCCACGGTGCCAGTTCTCGGCCTTGGTGATCTCGGCGACGCTCGCCGCGACGCGGCCCTGGCGCTCGGCGTCGACGGTCGTCGCCGCGCCCTCGTCGCCATGTGGCTTCTCCAGCCAGCGCCAGGTCTCGGCGTGGCGGCGCTCGTCGGCGGCCATGGCCGCCATCGTTGCCGTCATCCCGGCACCCGGCGCCAAGGGCGCTTCCTTCGCGTAGCGCCGCTCATCGTTGCCCTCGAGCGTCCGGACGAGGTCACCCACGGCCCGCGTGCCGAGGACGCGCGCGACCGCGAGGATGAAGCGCATGCGCGGCCCTGGCCCGCCGGGCGGCGGGATCGTCACTCCGGCCTCGCGGAGGCGATCTTCCCAGACCTCCGCGTGGCGGCGTTCGTCGGCGGCAATCGTCCGGAACGCCTCGGCGCGATGGGGATCCTTCTCCATCCGGGCCAGGCTGTCGTACAGGTGAATGGCGTCGCGCTCCATCCGGAGCGCGGTCGTGGTCTCCCGCAGGGCGGCGGGATCGGGGGCACTGCTCTGGGTCATGCCCCGGATCGTACGCCGCAGGAGGGCCTGCGTCCGTGTCCCGGCGCATCTCTGCGTGCTAGAGTGCGTCGGCTCCCCCCAGTGTCGGGTGGAGGCATGGAGGTTGCGCCTGATGGCCCCGCCGCAGCAGCCCAGCCGGCTCTTCATCCTGGTCTACCCGGAGCACGCGACCGCGGAGCTCGTCTACGAGAAGATCAAGGCGATGGACAAGGACGGCCGAATCCAGGTCCGGGACGCGGCCCTCGTCAGCGCCGACGCGCAGGGCGAGTTCACCGTCGTCAGCACGCACCGCCACGCCACGAAGAGCTTCGCCAAGGCAGCCGCTGGAGGCCTCCTCTTCGGCGCCGCGCTCTCCATCCCGATCATCGGCCTCGTCATGGCGGGCGGCGCCGTCGGCATCGGCGCCCACAGGGCCGACCGCGGCAAGGAGCAGGAGTTCGCCGACCGCGTGCGGGCAATCCTGAAGCCGAGCCACTCGGCGGTCTTCGTCACGGGCGACCCCGGCACGGCCACGCCTGACGAGATGATCGCGGAGCTGGCGCCGTTCGGCGGCGAGCTCGCCCAGAGCTCGATCCTGATGGAGACCGAGGAGAAGATGCGCCGGGCTCTCCGCGACGTCGCGAAGGAAGCCGACGCCGCGGACGCGCCGGAGGCTGCCCCCGCCGCCGGCGAGCGCGAACCGGGCGCCTGAGCCGGGCGCGCCACTCCCCTGCCCGCACATGGCCCTGCCGGCCCTCCGCTACCTGGTCGCGGCCGACGTCGTCGCGTGCATGCCGCTGCTCCCTGAGCGGCTTCGCCTCGCCGAGCGGACGCTCGTCGGGCTGACCGAGGGGGCCGAGCTGCCGCCGAAGATCGGGATCCACCCGCGCCCGGCAGGCTCCTTCGCCCACGCGATGCCCGCGTACCTCCCCGGCCCGGCGAACGACGGCTCGCGCGACCTCGCGGGCATGAAGTGGATCGCCGGGTTCCCCGACAACCCGGCGGCCGGGCTGCCCGCGCTGCACGGCCTGGTCGTCGTCAACGATGCGCGGACCGGCGTCCCGCTCGCGATCCTCGACGCCGCGCCGATCACCTCCGAGCGGACGGCCGCGGTCTCCGGGACCGCGATCGCCCGCTGGGCGCCACCGACCGGCGGTCGGGCCGCGCGGGCCGCGATCGTGGGGGCCGGCATCCAGGGCCGCGCCCACCTGCCCGTCCTCGGCCACCTCCTGCCCGGCGTCGAGCTTGCGATCCACGATCGCGACGCCGAGCCAGGGCGGCCGCCCTCGCCGGCGTGGCGTCGGCCATGCCCGGGATCGGCTCCGCGCGGGCCGTCCACGACGCCCGATCGGCGGTCCGCGACGCCGACGTCGTGGTGACCTGCGTCTCGTTCGGGCCGGTGCGCCAGGTGATGGCGAGCGACTGGTTCGCGCCCGGCGCGCTCATCGATCGCCGTCGACTACGCCATGTCGATCGCCGCCGGTGTCGCGCACGAGGCGGGCCTCTTCCTCGTCGACGAGGACGGCCAGTTCCGTGCGAATCGCGCCGCGGGCCAGTTCGACGACTACCCCGACCCGGTGGCGATCCTCGGGACTGCCATCCGCGACGCGACCCCTCGCCCCGCGCGCGGACGCGTGCTCGTGACGCATCTCGGTGTGGGCCTGGCCGATCTCGTCTTCGCCGAGGCGATCCTGGCGACGGCGGCGACGCGGGACGTCGGGATGCTGCTGCCTCGCTGAACCGGCCGCGCCGGAGGCGCGGGGGAGACGCGCCGGAGTCCCGGTTCGGGCACTATGCGCGGAACCGGCGCGCTGCGGCGGCGAGGAGAAGAGGGACCCCGTGCGAATTGTCGGCCGCCTGCTGGCGGGCCTGCTCATCGTCGTCATTGCCGTCGCGCTGATCAGCACGGTGGCCGTCGGCGGCCTCCTGGCATGGGTGAGCGGGAGGGCCCAGCCCCAGGTGAGCGGGACGCTGCAGGTCCCCGGGCTCGCGGCCTCGGCCGAGGTGATCCGCGACGAGACGGGGATCGCGCACATCTACGCCGACACGTCCGACGACCTCTTCTTCGCCCAGGGATTCGTGCATGCCTCCGAGCGGATGTGGCAGATGGAGGTCTTCCGCCACATCGGGGCCGGCCGCGTCAGCGAGCTCTTCGGGGAGTCCCAGCTCGACACGGACCGCTTCATCCGGACGCTCGGCTGGCGGCAGGCGGCGGAGCGTGACCTGGCGGCCCTGGACGCGCCGACGGTCCGGGCCCTGGAACGCTACGCGGCGGGCGTCAACGCGTGGCTCGGCGATGAGCAGCGGCCAGCGCGGGCTGGCCTTCGTGGTGGCCGGTCTCCAATCCGGGAAGGGCGGCGGCCTCGACGGCTATCAACCGGAGCCGTGGACGACGCTCGACACGGTCACCTTCGGCAAGCTCCAGGCCTGGTCGCTGGGCGGCAACTACGACGCCGAGCTCTTCCGCCTTCTCGCCGACGCCCGCCTCGGCGACCCGGCGCTGACCGACCTCCTGGTGCCGGCGTACCCCGCCGGGGCGCCGACGATCACTCGCACGAAGGACCTGGTCGGGGCGCCGGCCGGCCGGGCGGGCACCGCCGCGACAGCGGCCGCGACGGGCGAGCCACCCGCCGTGGACGCGGGACACGCGGCCGGATTCGCCCGCCTGGTGGCGATCGGCGACGACATCAGCGCCCTCGCCGGCTTCGACACGGGGGCGTCCGCGCTCGGGCACCCCGGCGTGGGATCGAACAACTGGGTCGTGGGTCCGGCGCAAGAGCGCCACCGGGAATGCCCTCCTGGCCAACGATCCGCATCTCGGCGTCCAGATGCCGAGCATCTGGTACATGAACGCCCTCCACTGCCGCGTCGTGTCGTCCACCTGCCCGTACGACGTGGCGGGCGTCTCCTTCCCCAGCGCGCCGGGCGTCGTCCTGGGCCACAACGGCCGGATCGCGTGGGGCGTCACCAACACCGGCCCCGACGTCCAGGACCTGTTCGTCGAGACGCCCGACCCGGCCAACCCGGCCAACTACCTCTACAAGGGCGCGTCGGTGCCGTTCGAGACACGCGAGGAGACGATCGCGGTCGCCGGCGGCGACCCCGTCACGATCACGGTGCGCTCGACGGTCCACGGGCCGATCCTCAACGACGTCGTGCCCGAGCTGGCCACCACCAGCGCGCTCTACGCCTTCCGGTGGACGGCCCTGGCCGAGACGGACGGCGCCCTTGGCGCCTTCCTCAAGATCGACGCGGCCAGCACGTTCGCCGAGCTTCGCGACGCGCTTCGCTCGTACGTGGCACCCGCCCAGAACTTCGTCTATGCCGACCTCGACGGCAACATCGGGTACCAGGTGCCGGGCCGGATCCCGCTCCGGCCGCAGGGCGACGACGGCCGGCGCCCGGTCGACGGGTCGTCCGGCGAACACGACTGGACCGGCTACGTTCCGTTCGACGAGCTCCCCGCCCTCTACAACCCGCCCGACGAGATCATCGTCACGGCCAACAACAACCCCGTCGACGCCGAGTACCCGTATCACCTCGGGAACGAGTGGGACTCCGGCTGGCGCGCGACGCGGATCCGGCAGCTGCTCGACGCAGCCGCTGCCGACGGCGGCGTGACCCAGGCCGATCTATCGGCGATCCAGAACGACGTCCGCCTCCTGCGGGCCGACGAGGTGATCCCCGCCCTCCTCGCCGCTTCGCCCACGACGACCGACGGCCGCGAAGTCCAGCGCCTCATCAGCGGCTGGAACGGCGCCTGCGATCTCGACAGCCGCGGCTGCTCCGCCTACGAGGTCACGGAGTGGCGGCTCCTGCGGGCCCTCTTCGACCCGTGGCTGGGGACGCTCGCCCCGATGTACATGGGCTCCGATCCGTCGCGCCTGGCCCTCCGGGCGGCCGTGGCGGACGCCGGGTCGCCGTTCTGGGACGACCCCGGCACGGAGGCCGTGGAGACGCGCAACGGCCGCCTTGCTGCCGCCCTCGACGACGCGGGCGCAGAGCTGCGCGGGGCGATCGGCGACCCGTCCCGCTGGGCGTGGGCGCGGGTCCACACCACGACCTTCCGCGAGCAGACGCTGGGCAAGAGCGGGATCGCGATCCTCGAGGGCATGTTCAACGCGGGCCCGTACGGCATCCCCGGCACGAGCGACGCCGTGAACAACGGCAACCTGACCCTGGGCGCCTGGTATCCCGACCCGGACGAGCCGGGCGCCACGCCTGGGACGCTCATCGAGGCGTTCACGATGACGAACCATCCCTCGTACCGCCTGGCGATCGAGATGGCTCCCGAGCGGCTCGACGACGCGCGGATCGTCATCAGCACCGGCCAGGGCGGCAACCCGGGCGGCCGCCACTACAGCGACCTGATCGATGACTGGATCACCGGCCGGAGCGTCCCCCTCCCCTTCACGCGCGATGCGGTCGAGGGACGGATGTCCACCCGACTGCATCCTGGAGCCCTGACGCTTCGGGCCGGCTCACGTCGGAGGGAGGCGGACGCCTGGTCCTCGTCCCGAGACGCGGCAGGCCCCGGGTGGGCTCCCGGGGCCTGCGTGGTTCCGGTGAGCGGGCGACCCCGGACGGGCCGTCGCGCTCAGAAGGGCCGGCGCGCCGCCATCGATGCGGACAGGTCCTGCTCCATGCGGGCGGTCGTCGCGAGCTGGGCGATGATCCCGGCCGCGGCGACGACGCCCCAGATGGCGATCCAGAGCCAGCCCTCCGTGTAGATCGCCGCGATCGAGCCGTTGGTCAGCTCGTCGGTCTTGACGACCCCGAGGAAGAGGGCGACGCCGGCGGCCAGCCACGAGGCCCCGGCGAACGCGGTCAGGATGATCGCGACGTACTTCGGGGCGTTCACCACCAGCGCGAGGAAGCCCACGGCCACGCCGGCCGCCAGGGCGATCAGCGTGGTCACGAACCCGTCGTCCGCGAAGCCGATGGCGACGAGCAGCCAGTGGGCGACCCAGTACCCGAGCGCGCCACCGACCACGGCGATCGCGCCCCACCAGTACAGGTAGCTGAGGACGGCGAAGACGATCGCCACCACGACCCCGACTCCGATCGCCAGGACGCTCCCGAGGAAGCCCTCGCCGAGCAGCATGGCGGTCGCGCCCGCGCCGACCATGAACCCCGTGAAGAGGCCCCAGATGGGCAGCAGGATCAGGAAGAAGCGGAAGCCTGCGAAGGCGAATGCGGCGCCGAGCGCGATGCCCAGCACCCCGATGACGATTTCCTCGAGCGACATACGCGATGACCTCCCTCTCGGCCGCGGTCGCCCAGCATCCGGTGCGCGCCGGACGGCGGGCGGAGCAGGCCCCCGTGTCCACCCGGCCGCAAGCGGCACCCCGCCGTCACGATCGCCGCCGGGTGTCATCCCGCTCGGTGAAGCGCGCGATCGCTGCGCTGTGCAATGATCGGCGCCGACGGTGGCCCGGACCCACGGCCGTGGCATTCGCGGTCCGGATGGAGGGAAGATGCGGCGCCTGATCGACTTCTACAGGCTTCAGATCCAGGTCATGCGCGACGTGGCGTCCGAGCAGCGGCTCGCGCCTCCGCCGCATCGTCGCGACGCTGATCGTGAGCGCGCTCTCGTTCCTCGGCGCCGTCTTCCTCACCCCGGGCGTCTCGCTGGAGTCCGGCTCCCGGCCCCTCCTCGTCGCCCTGGGTGCCGCGCTCGTGCTCGGCATCCTGAACGTCGCCATCCGTCCCGTCTTCATCGCGGCCTTCGCCGGCGTCTCGGTCATCGCGGTCGTCATCGCCACCCTGGTCTTCCAGGTGGTGTCGTTCCTGCTCCTGCCGCGGCTGATCTCGGAGATCGTCGTGAGCGGCATCGTGGCGGCCCTCGTGGCGTCGTTCATGTACGCGTTCGTGAACACGATCCTCGACCGCGATCCTCTCGATCAGCGACGACGACTCGTACTTCGGGATGCTGATCCAGCAGCTCGCGGCCCGGGGCGAGGACGTCGTGCGCACGGACAAGCCCGGCCTCGTCGTCGTGCAGATCGACGGGCTGGCCCACCCGATCCTCACCCGCCAGATTCGGGCCGGCCGGGTCCCCCACCTGTCGTCCTGGGTGCGCTCCGGCCGCTACCGGCTCGCGAGCTGGGAGGCACTCCTGCCGCCGACCACGCCGGCGAGCCAGGCCGGGATCCTGCACGGCAACAACGACGGCATCCCGGCCTTCCGGTGGTACGAGAAGGAATCCGACCGGATCCTGGTCGCCAACCACCCGGCGGATGCCGCCGAGGTCGCGACCAGGATCTCGAACGGCGAGGGCCTGCTGTCGAACAACGGGGCGAGCGTCGGCAACCTCTTCTCCGGCGACGCCGTCCGCTCGTACATCACGATGGCCACGATCAAGGACAAGGGCCAGGGGCTCGGCAAGAGCCAGACCTTCTTCTCGTTCTTCGCCAGCCCGTACAACTACCTTCACACGATCGTCCGCACGGTCGCCGAGATCTTCAAGGAGTACCTCCAGGCGCGGCGGCAGGAGCGGGCGGGGATCGTGCCCCTGATGCACCGCGGGATGCCCTACCCGATCGCGCGCGCCGCGACGAACGTCGCCCTGCGCGACCTGTCGACCTCGCTCGTCATCGAGGAGATGTACCGCGGCGCCCCCGTCATCTTCGTCGACTACACCGACTACGACGAGATCGCCCACCACAGCGGACCCGAGCGGAGCGAGACGTTCGACGCGCTCGACGGGGTCGACAAGGCGATCGCCACCCTGGAGAAGGCCTCCGCCGCGGCGCCTCGTCCGTACAAGTTCGTCGTCGTCTCCGACCACGGCCAGAGCCTGGGCGCCACCTTCCTCCAGCGCTACGGCAAGACCCTCGCCGACGTGATCCACGAGCTGATGGGTGGCGAGGCGAAGGTCCGGGAGGCCACGGCTCGCGTCGAGGAGTGGGGCCAGACCAACGCCATGCTCTCGGAGATGACCCAGGTCAAGGGCGTCACCGGTGGCCTCGCTCGAACGGCCCTCCGATCGCAGACCGAGGACGGCGTCGTCGAGCTCGGACCCAGCGGCGACGAGGCCGCGCCGAGCGAGCCTGGTCCCGAACCGGGGGCTCCCGCCGAGCGTGTCGACCTGATCGCCATCGCCTCGGGCAACTTCGGCCTCGTCTACTTCCCGCGCCTGCCCGGACGGGTGACGCTGGAGCAGCTCGCCGCGGCCCATCCCGGCCTGGTCGACGCCCTGGCCGTTCACCCCGGCATCGGCGCGATGCTGATCAAGTCCGAGAACCATGGCTCGATCGTCGTCGGCCGCGCCGGGCATCAACTTCCTCGAGGAGAACCGCGTCGAAGGCGTCGACCCGGTCGCCCAGTACGGCGGCCGGGCCCGCGAGGCGTTCCTCCGCCTCGACGGGATGGACCACGTCCCGGACCTCTCCGTGATCAGCCTCTACGACCCCGAGTTCGACGAGGTGGCCGCGTTCGAGGAGCTGATCGGCAGCCACGGCGGCCTCGGCGGGCCGCAGACCCAGCCGATCATCATGCACCCCGCCGAATGGGAGCTCGACGAGGAGATCGTCGGCGCCCCGGCCGTCTACCGCCAGATCCGCCGCTGGGCCGAGCGCCATCTGGACCACCGCTTCGGCAAGGACGGGACCGCGCCGGTGCTGCCGATGCCGGCGGGCGCGAGCACCGCGCCCGAGCCGACGGCCCAGCCCGGAGCCTGAGCGAACCGCGCTCCGGCCTGGCCTCAGCCCGGGTACGCGACGACGATCCGGCCGTCCTCGACCGAGACCGGGTAGACGGCGAGCGGCTCGTCCGCCGGCGGGTCCAGCGGCTCGCCGGACACGAGGTCGAAGCGCGAGAGGTGAAGCGCGCAGGTGAGGCTGCCCGCGGTGAGGAACCCGCGGTCCAGCTCGAAGTACTCGTGGCTGCAGATGCCCTGCACCGCCCGGACCTCGCCGCCAACGTTGACGAGCAGGAGCGGCTCGGTGCCGTCGACCCAGGCCATCGCATCGTCCCCTCGGCGAGGTCCGCGAGCGGGCCGCAGTCGATCCGGCGGCTCACGCCGTCAGGCGGCGGGCGCCGCGCCGGCGCCGCGTCGGGACGGTCTCGCCGGAACCCACCGCGCCGTCGCCCAGCGCGTCGGACCACTTCGCCTCGAGGAGCTCCCAGAGGCGCTCCTGCTCGGCCTCGAGCGGCACCCGGGCGACGACCGGTTCCAGGAAGCCGAGCGTGATGAACTTGCGGGCCTCGTCGGGCGTGATCCCGCGGCTCTCCAGGTAGAAGAGCTGGGCGGGGTCGATCGGACCGACGGACGAGGCATGGGCCGCTCGCCGGCAGTCCGGCTGGTCGATCTCCAGGCTCGGGATCGTCACCGAGCGGCTCTGCTTGTCGAGCAGCATTCCGAACTCGCCGAGGAAGCTGTCGGTCCCGCGAGCGGACTTCTCGATCGAGATGAGGCCCTTGATGTACGCGCGGGCGCCGTGCTGGAGGACCGCCTTCGAGAGGAGATTCCCGGTCGTGTCCCGGCCGACGTGGCGCGTGTAGGCCGTCAGGTCGAAGAGCTGGTCGCGGCCGCCGAAGACGATCTCGACCTGCTCGACCTCGCTCCCGTCGCCCTCGAGGCGGTTGTCGATGCGCGAGCGGACGACGCGTCCGCCGAGCTGGGCGATCGCGAAGCGGAGCGTCGCGCCCGCCCCGATCCGCGCCGTCCGCTGCTGGAGCGCCGTGGTGGAGCAGGGCAGGTCCTGGATCGAAGCAAAGCGGAGGACGGCGCCGGGTCCGAGGTCGATCTCGGTCGTCCCGCCGAAGAGCGCCTGCGGCACGGGCTCGCCGGCGGCGCAGCAGACGGCCGGTCCCGCCGGCACGAGCTCCTCCACGAGGGCCGCCTCGGCGCCGTCGTCGAGCCGGACCAGGGTCCGGGTCAGCAGCGCCCGCTCCGGCGTGCCGGCCCCCCAGCGCAGCACGATCGGGCGCTCCAGCCGGACCCCGGCCGGCACGTGGAGGTGGATTCCCTGGCTCCAGAAGCCGCGCGAGAGCCAGGCCAGCTTCTCGTCGGCGGGAAGTGCAGTCGCGGTGAGCGATCTCGCGGATCCCCGTGGCGTCGCGGTCGAGCGCGGCCCCCAGCGTCTCGAGGACCACGCCCCGCTCGGCGAGGCCGGGCGCGAGGGCCAGGCGGAGGACGGCGTCCTCGCGCAGCTCGATGATCCCGTCCGCACCGTCCGGGATCTCCCCGGCCGTTGCCGGGCGCAGTCGCGGTGCGAACGTAGGGGCTCGCGCCGAACAGGTCGGCGGCGCGGAAGTCGACGTACGAGGTGTAGAGCTCGCTCGTCTCCACCGGGAGGCGGGCGTACGTCTCGGCGGCTGCGCGGCGATCCTCGCGGAGCCAGGTGGGCTCGTCCCGCTCGGCGCCGAGGGCCTCGGCGAGGGCGGCGTCGGGGAAGGTGAACGGGAGGTCGGCCGGGGTGCGCCGTGGGCGGGGCGCAGGCAGAGCCGTCGCCGCGGGCCGGAGAGCCGGACTTCGGTCTCGGTGGGAGCCATCATCCGAGCGACCCCTCCATCTCCATCTTCACGAGCCGGTTGAACTCGATGGCGTACTCCATCGGGAGCTCCTTGGTGAAGACCTCGAGGAAGCCCTGCACCACCAGGTTGGTCGCCTCGTTCTCGGTCAGCCCGCGGCTCATGAGGTAGAAGATCTGGTCGGCCGACACCTTGCCCACGGTGGCCTCGTGGGTCATCGTCGTGTCGTCTTCCTGGATGTCGATATAGGGGTACGTGTCCGAGCGGCTCTCCTCGTCGAGGAGGAGCGCGTCGCAGCGCACGCTGGCGATCACGCCCGTCGCCCCGGGGGCCACCTTGAGGGTGCCCCGGTAGGTCCCGCGCCCGCCGTCCTTGCTCACGGACTTGCTGACGATCCGGCTCCGCGTGTTGGGGGCCAGGTGGACGGCCTTGGCGCCGGTGTCCTGGTGCTGGCCGTGGCCGGCGAACGCGACCGAGATCACCTCGGCCGTGGCGCCCTCGCCGCGCAAGTAGATCGCCGGGTACTTCACCGTCGCCCGGGAGCCGGTATTCGCGTCGACCCACTCGACCGTGGACCGGGCGTGGGCGTGGGCCCGCTTCGTCACGAGGTTGTAGACGTCGCGGCTCCAGTTCTGGATCGTCGTGTAGCGGACCTGCGCGCCCGGCAGCGCGATCACCTCGACGACGGCGGCGTGGAGCGCGTCGGTCGTGTAGATGGGGGCGGTGCAGCCCTCGATGTAGTGCAGCTTGGCGCCTTCGTCCGCGATGATCAGGGTCCGCTCGAACTGGCCGGTGTTCTCTCCGTTGATCCGGAAGTAGGCCTGCAGGGGGAGCGGCACCTCGACGCCCTTCGGGACGTAGACGAACGAGCCCCCGGACCAGACCGCGCTGTTGAGCGCCGCGAACTTGTTGTCCTCCGGGGGAACCACCGTGGCGAAGTACTTCCGCACCAGGTCGTGGTGCTCGCGCAGCCCCTGGTCCATGCCCATGAAGACCACGCCGATCTTGCTCAGCTCTTCGCGCACGGAGTGGTACACGACCTCGGAGTCGTACTGGGCGCCGACGCCGGCGAGGAACTTGCGCTCGGCCTCCGGGATCCCCAGCTTCTCGAAGGTCTGCTTGATCTGCTCCGGGACGTCGTCCCAGGACTTCTCCTCGCGCTCGGACGGCTTCCGGTAGTAGACGATCTTGCCGAAGTCGATCCCCTTGACGCTCTCGGGGACCCAGCTGGGCATCGAGCGCTTGAGGAAATGGTCGTAGGCGCGAAGGCGGAACTGGAGCATCCACTCCGGCTCATCCTTGATCGCGCTGATCTCCTCGACCGTGGCCCGCGTCAGGCCGGCCTCCGTCTCCGCGAGGTAGGCGACCTCGTCGTGGAAGCCGAACTGGTACTCCTGGGAGACGATCTCCCCGCGGACGGGTGCGGTCATCGCAGCTCCTCGTGGCGAACGGCAGCGGCGGGGAGGTCGTCCCGCGCCGCGAACGGGGCGGTCAGGTGGAGTTCGGCCGGTGGGACGCTGCCGGATGGGAACGCCGGGGACGAAGCCCCGGTGAGGACGCCCGGACCCGGCCGAATTCCGAGTTGAATTGTCGGATATCCATGCGCTGTCGTCAACCGGCCCGGCAGGAGCATGGTGGAACCGACGGCACGGAGCTCCGCGTGAGCGGTATCGTCCCACGAGGGTGACGCGGCGTCGCGGCAACCCGGTACCATCCTCGGGCCGCTTCCTGCTCGAGGCCTCGACCGTTGATCGACCCGTCGCCCGGTGGCACTGCCTCGGTTGCCGAGGCAAGCCGCTTCCCGCGCCTGGCCCCGCGGTCACGCCGGGCGATTCGCCCGATCCCCACCGCCACCACGAAGACACGGTCGCTCCGCGGCCCCAGGAGGTACCTCATGAGTCGCGTTCGCCTGCTCCTCGGCCTCAGCACCGCTGCCGCGGCGGGCGGCGTCCTGGCGTCGTCGCGCCGGAATGCCGCCAAGCGCGTGCCCTCGTTCCCGTCCGGTCCGGTCTCGTTGCCCGCGGACGAGGCGGCGGTGTTCGCCGCCCGCATGGCGGCCGCGCCGATCGTCCGGAAGCGCGACGTGGCCGTCTCCTTCGCGCCCACGACGGCCCGGGCGGTGGAGCCACTCCTCCACGGCACGACGTACTTCCCGCGGATGCTCGAGGACCTGCGGGCGGCCGAATTGTCGATCAACATGCTGATCTACGGCTTCAAGCCGGGCGACATCGGGTCCGCCTTCCGGGACGTCCTCCTCGAGAAGGTCGCCGCGGGCATCCCGGTTCGCCTCTCGGTCGACGCCGTCGGCAGCGAGGTCCGGGCGGGCTCGAAGGCCCTCTTCGGCGAGCTCGTGGAGGGCGGTGTGCAGGTCGTCCAGAACCGCGGGATGTTCCCCGATGTCAAGGGAACGCTGGGCCCGGGCGCACGGATCGGCTGGCGGCGGGAGAACATCGGCCACTTCGACCACCGCAAGTTCATGGTGATCGACGGCCGCGTCGGTTACCTCGGCGGGACGGGGATCGAGGACCACTTCAACGACGAGCGGTTCACCGACGTGATGGTCCGCTTCGAGGGCCTGGCCGTCCGCCAGCTCCAGGCGCTCTTCGTGGCAGGCTGGCGCCACCAGGACGGCCCGCTCGACGCGGACGACGCGACGATGGCCCGCCTGTTCCCGCCGGACGATGGCGCGACGGCGGGTCCCGGAGTCGTCCCGGCAACCCTGCTCGTGAACGTGCCCGGCACGGGCCACGTGCCGATCAGCGAGGCCTACGAGCAGGTGATCGACGCGGCCGCGCGGCGGGTCGACCTGGTCAACCCGTACATCTCGGAGAAGCCGATCCTGGACCGCCTGGTACAGGCCGCGGAGCGGGGCGTGGCGGTGCGGATCGTGGTACCGGGCAAGCCCACGCCGCCGATGCCGGCGGCCGCGTTCCGCCACAACGTGCCGCGGCTCCAGGAGGCCGGAGCGACGGTCCTCTTCCACCCCACGATGGCCCACGCCAAGGTCATGGTCGCCGACGACGGCGTGCTCGTGGGCGGCTGCAACCTCGACGCCCTGAGCCTCTACCGCAACTGGGAGCTGAACCTGTTCCTGGAGGGCGCCGAGGTTGCCGAGGCCTTCGAGCGGGCGATCTTCGACCCGCTGGTGGCCGTCTCGACGCCCGCCGAGATCAACCGGACGGCGGGCGGCAAGGTGTTCGACGCGGCCATGGACCGAATCTCGCCGCTCCTCTGATCCCACTCGAAGGGCGCGCGAGCGCCCCTGAAGCGCTGATCGTCAGGCGCCGCCTGCCTCCGCCGCCTCGACCGCGGCTGCGACCCCGTCGGCTGCCATGACCGGGATGCCCACGGCCTGCTCGGCCGTGGGCTGGACCTCGGCCAGCGGCTCGCCAACGTCAGGCGGCGGGACATCGCCCCGGACGGGGGCGCGCCGCTTCGAGACGAGCCCGACGACGGCGGTCGCGATCAGCGACACCGCGATCGAGATCGTCACCGACAGGACGATCAGGCCGATCGTCCGGCGCTGGTCGTCCTGGACGAGCCAGGCGCGCGCCGCGCGGCCCCAGCGGGCAAGGTCACGTTCCTCGAACAGGGCCACGTCAACACCTCCGTGCTTGTGACCCGGAGCGTGCACGGCTCGGGCGAACCGGCCAAGTGCCGGATCGCCCGAAGGCACGCGCCGGGTCGATCGTCAGCCGGCCGGGGCCGGCTGGACGGGCGGCGTCGGGCCGCCCGGATCGGCCGTCATGGCGTCGGGCGCCATCGGCTCGGCACGACGGAAGCGCCGGGCCAGGCCCGACTTGCCGCCGTCGACGAGGGAGTACAGGACGGGGATCACGAGGAGAGTCAGGAAGGTCGACGAGAAGAGCCCGCCGATGACGACGGTGCCCAGCTCCGCCGCGATGATCGAGCCCTCGGAGAGGCCGGCGGCCAGCGGGATCAGGGCCAGGATCGTCGCGATCGCCGTCATCAGGATCGGGCGCACTCGCGTCCGGCCGCCCTCGATGAGGGCGTCCTTCGTGGAGTGGCCCTCGCTCCGCAGCCGCTCGACGAGGTCGAGCAGGACGATGGCGTTGGTGACCACGATCCCGATGAGCATCAGGAACCCGATGAGGGCGCTGACGCCGATCGGCTTGCCGGTCAGGTAGAGCGCCGGGAAGGCGCCGATCAGGGCCAGCGGAAGGCTGAACAGGATGATGAAGGGCGTGACGAGCGAGTTGAAGGTCAGGACCATCATCACGTAGACAAGCAGGATGGCGACGCCCATCGAGATGAAGAGGTTGCCGAACGCCTCGTTCATCTGCTCGGTGACGCCGGCCAGGGTGATCGTGACGCCGGCCGGGATTGCCCCGCTCGCCTGGAGGTCGTCGATCTCCTGCTGAACCTCCATGGAGACCGCTCCGGTGTCGTCGCTGGCGATCTCGGCCGAGACGGTGGCCGCAGGGGATTGGTCGACGCGGGTGATGCTGCCCTGGGCATCGACCTCGTCGACCGCGGCGATCGTCTCGAGAGGAACGGTGACGGTCGTGCCGACCGGCAGCGCCCGCAGCGTCTCGACGCTCGTGACGAGCTCCGGGTCAACCTGGACGGCAACCGGCATCGGCTCGCCGCCCTCGCCGGGCGGGATCGTGGTGGGCTGAGTGCCGACGAGGATCGCGCGGACCTCGCCGGCGACCTGGGCCGCGGTGAGGCCGACGCCGATCGCCTTGTTGGGATCGACAACGACCTGGACTTCGGGCGTCCCCTTCGAAAGGTCGGACTTGAGGTTGAGGAGGTCGTCGTTGTCGGAGAGGGCCGCCATCACCTCGTCGGTGGCCACGGCGACGTCATCGGGATTCTCGGAGCTGACCACGACGTTCAGGCCATTCGAGCTGAACCCGGCCGTCTGGGCAACGGCGACGTCGTAGCCGTCGGTCTTGACCGGGGCGAGGTCGTTCGAGAGCTTCTGCGCATAGGTGGTCAGGTCCACCTCACCCGAGAGTCGAACCGTGAGCGTGGCGCTGTTGGCCGGCCGGCCGCTGAGGGCGGCCTGGACGGTGCCGAAGCTCGTGTCCCCTTCGCCCGGGACGCTGGTCTGAACCGCCTCGACCTCGGGGTCGGCGAGGAGGATGGTCTCGGCCTCGATCGCCCGGTCGAGCACGGCCTCCGAGCTGGTGCCGGCCGGTGGGGCGACTGTCACCTGCAGGAGGTTCTCCCCTCCGGCATCGATGAACTGCGTGGGGAGGAGCGGGACGAGGGCCGTCGCCCCGATGAAGAGGATCGTCGAGATCGCCAGGACGGCCCACTTCGTGGCCCGGCCCCGCAGGACGAAATGGATCGTCGGCGTGTAGGCACGGATCCAGGGGGAGTTCTTCGGCTCGCCATCCTCGTCGACGTTGAGCTTGACCTGCCCGATGAACATGTAAGCGAGCACGGGTACCACGGTGAGGGCCACGACGAGCGAAGCCAGTAGCGCGAACGTGACGGTCAAGGCGAAGGGCAGGAAGAGCTGACTGACGATGCCGCCGACCAGGCCCAGGGGCAGGAAGACGGCAACGGTCGTGAGCGTCGCCGACGTGATCGCCCCGGCCACCTCGCGCGGACCCCGCAGGGAGGCGGTCAGGCGGTCGTCGCCCAGTGCCCGGTGGCGATAGATGTTCTCCAGGACGACGATCGCGTCGTCGACCACGCGCCCGACCGCGACCGCGAGGCCGCCCAGAGTCATGACGTTGATCGTGACGCCGGTGATCTGCATGACCACGAGCGCCGTCAACACGGACAGCGGGATGCTGACCGCGGCGACCAGCGTCGCCCGGATGCTGAAGAGGAACAGGAAGATCGTCAGGATCGCGAAGAACGCCCCCAGGCCGCCCTCCTTGAGCAGGCCGTCGCGGGAAATCCTTGATGAAGGTGGAGAGGTCGGAGATCACCGTGATCGAGACAGTCTCGGCATTCGCGGCGCCGATCGCCTCGAGCTCGGCCGTGACCGCGTCGGCGACCTCGACCGTGTTCGCCGTCGATGTCTTGGTGACGGTCAGCGTCAGCGAGGGCACGCCGTCGGTGCGGGCATAGCCGGTCGTCGCAACGCCGGCTTCCTCGACGGTCGCGATGTCCTTGAGGAAGATCGGCGTCGGCTCGACGGGCACGGTCGGCACCGCGCCCGGGTCGGTTCCGGGCGGCACGACCGGCAGGGTCGGGGCGGTGCCAGGGATCGCGGGCGGAGTCGTCGGCAGCTTGACGCCGACGACGAGGTTCTCGATCTGGGCGATCGAGCTGATCACCCCGATCGTCGACACGGGAATGTTCGTGCCGTCGGACGAGATCTGGCCCGACGGCAGGGTCAGGTTGTTGGCGGTGAGGATGCCCGTGACCTGCGCGACCGAGATGCCCGTCTCGATGAGCTTCGCCGGGTCGAGCGTGACGACCGCCTGCGTCTCGAGCCCGCCGGTCAGGTCGACGGTCGCCACGCCATCGATCGCCTGCAGCGCGGGCACAACGTCGTTCCGGGCGACCTCGGCGGCGGCGTCGAGGCCGTCTTCACCGGCGCCGGCGACAGACGCGATGATCACCGGCGAGGCGTTGATGTTGAGCGCGGCAACCTCCGGGGCGACGCTCGGGGGCAGGCCGGCCGTCTGGAGGTTCTGCTCGATCGTCGAGCGCACTTCCTTGACGTCGGTGCCGAACTCGAACTGGGCGACCACGATCGCGATGGAGTTGGCCGATGACGACGACAGCGCCTCCAGGCGCGGCACACCCGAGATGGCCTGTTCGATCGGCTTCGTGACCTGCTCCGTGACGTCCGCCGCGCCGACGCCCGGATAGGGGGCGATCACGGTGATCACGGGGAAGTCGATGTCGGGCAGCAGCTCCTGCTGGAGGCTGCCCCAGGCCGAGATGCCGGCGAAGAAGAGCCCGACCGCGAGGAGGAGCGTGACGCTCCGCTTGGCGACCGACAGCTCGGTAAGACGGCTCACGCGGGTTCTCCTTCAGTGGCGAGGGACGCAGGTGGGGCGGCCGCCGTTCGGGCGGCCGCGGCGGCGAGGACGTCGAGGGCCCGACCGATGACGCCGAGGTCGGCAGCATCGATGCGGGCGAGGAGGGCCCGGATCTGCCCCTCGTTCAGCTCCCGGAAGAGCTCGAGCTGGGTCGTCCCGGCGTCGGTCAGCCACAGGACCACGTGGCGACGGTCAGCCGGGTCGTCCTTGCGATCCAACAGGCCTTGGTCGACCAGCCGGTCGACCACGCCGCTGACCGTCGAGAGCGAGACGCCGAGGCGCGCCGAGAGGTCCGACATCCGGAGGCCGGGCGCGGCCTGGACGAGGTAGAGCGCCTTCGCCTGCGACATCGTCACGCCCACCTCGAGCAGCTCGGGGGCATGGGCCGCGGCCACGCTGTGCATCATCGCCTCGAAGGTGGCCACGATCCGGGCGATGACAGCCTCGCGAGCTGGATCGACGCGACCATCGTGGGGCACCGGGACTTCAGGCAAATCATTTGCTCCATGCAAAGTGTTGACTTGACGACAAGAATATCGGATCAGCGAAGAATCGGGGTCGAGGCGATAGTCCGGCCCGTCTCCGGGCGTTCGGGTAGGCTCGACGGGGCGTGGGTGCGGCGTCGGCATGACTCGACCGGCTAGGATCCGCGCCATGTCCGCCCCGCGCTCACTGTCCCAGGCCATCGCGCGACGATTCCTGGTGCTCCGGCATCTCCTCGCCCCGGCGCGGTCACTGCCGGACACCGAGGAGAGCGTTCTCGCGGTCGTAGACCGCCTCGGCTCGCTCCAGTTCGACCCGCTCGAGGTGGCCGGCCGCAACCACGACCTCGTGCTCCACGCGCGCATCGCCGGCTACCGGCGATCGTGGACCGAGCACCTGCTGTACGACCGCCGCCTCCTCTTCGAGGCCTACAACAAGGGTCTCAGCATCCTCCCGACCCGCGAGCTGCCATGGCACCGCCTCACCTGGGACCGCGCACGCCGTGCCCACGAGGGCGAGACCTTCAGCGACCACGGCGACCACGTCGCCGAGCTCCTCGACCGGATCCGGCGCGACGGCCCCGTCTCCACTGCCGACCTCGACCGCAGCGAGGCGATCGACTGGTACTGGGGGCCGACGCTGAAGTCGCGGGCCGTCCTCGAGGCGCTGGCCGAGGCCGGCATCCTCGGCATCGCGCGCCGCGAAGGCAACCGCCGCTTCTACGACCTTGCCGAACGCCTCTTCCCGGCCGGCCTGCTCGAGGAACGCGTTCCCGAGCGCGAGCAGATCCTCCACCGCCTGCTCAGCCGCTACCGGGCCCACGGGCTGCTGGGCGCGACAGGCCAGGCCGAGATCTTCCTCGGGCTCCGGCCGGTCGCACCCCTCGAAGTCGGGTCGCCGCACCCGCGGCGCGCCGCCACTGCTCGCCGAGCTCGTCGAGCGCGGCGAGCTCCTGCCGGTCGCGATCGAGGGCATCCGCGGCGTCCACCACGTGGTAACCGACGAGCTGTCGCTCCTCGCCCAGGCGGAGCGCGAGGTCGCCGAGGGACGCCCTCCGGGCGGCGCCCCGCTGTCCGTCACGTTCCTCGCCCCGCTCGACCCGCTGGCCTGGGACCGCAACCTGCTGCGCTCCCTCTTCGGGTTCGACTACCTCTGGGAGGTCTACGTGCCGGCCGCCAGGCGGCGCTGGGGCTACTACGTCCTGCCGCTCCTCTTCGGCGACCAGCTTCGTCGGGCGCATCGAGCCGCGCTTCGAGCGTTCCACGCGCGCGGTGCGCGTCCTCGGCCTGTGGTGGGAGGACGGGTTCGACCCGCTGGCCGCGGAGGGGTTCGTGCCGGCACTGGCGGAGGCCCTCGCGGCGTACCGCGCCTTCCACGGCGCGACGCGAGCCACGTTCCCGCGCGACCGGGCCGCCCGGGCGCTCGCGCGTGCCGTCTCGCGCGCAATCTGAACCATCAGTCGACTCCGCGTACCATCCGACGAGGGCTCCGCCGCGTCGGCCGGCCGGGCAAACCAGCACATCGCCACGCAGGAGGTATCCATGGCCGCCATCCGCACCGCCGAGGTCACCTGGACCGGCTCGCTTGCCGAGGGCCAGGGCAGCATCGACTACGTCACGAGCGGCGCGTTCACCCGCCTCCCGGTCACGTGGGCGTCCCGGACCGAAGCCGCCGACGGCCGGACGAGCCCCGAGGAGCTGCTGGCCTCCGCTCACGCCTCGTGCTACTCGATGTCCCTCTCGGGGAAGCTCGGCCGCAACGGCACGCCCCCGGCATCGCTCAAGGTCACCGCGACGGTCACGTTCGACAAGAGCGAGGCGGGCTGGGGCGTCGTCTCGTCGGCCCTCGCCGTGCGCGGGAACGTGCCGGGCATCGACGCTGCCACGTTCGCCGAGCTCGCCGAGGCTGCCAAGGACGGCTGCCCGATCAGCCAGGCGCTCAAGGGCAACGTGGCCCTCTCCGTCGAGGCGACCCTCGAGGAGTAGCCCGTGCCTCGAGGCCGGCTACCCGCTCGCGGTCACCGTGCGGTCCCGGCCATCACGCCGCGGCACCCGCGCGCTGCCACGCGGCCCGCCTACCCCGCGATGGCCAGGATCCGCCGCGGGTTCTCCACCGTGATCCGGCGGATCTCGTCCTCGCCGACGCCCCGCTCGCGGAGCCGCGGCAGGAACGTCTCCTGGAGGTACGTGTAGCCGTTGCCCCCGTAGAACGTGAGCTGGCTGTTGTCGCAGACGTCCTGCGAGAGGAGGACCCGGTCGCCGTAGCCCCGATCGAGCAGCCGCAGGATCAGCTCGATCACCCGCGGCTCGCCGCGGCGCTCCATCGGCGTGAACGACATCCCGAGGAAGTCGCACTCGATCGAGGCGCCCCGGGCGGCGATCGCCAGCCAGTGGTCGAGCACCGGGTGACGAGTCGGAGTGGCCGATGACCACGCGCGACGGGTCGGCCCCAGCCTCCTCGAGGATCTCGAGCTGGCGCAGCCCGACCGGCGACATGACGGCGTGCGTCGTCACCGCCATGCCGGTCACCCGCGACGCGCGGCCACAGGCGCGGAAGACCCGCTCCTCCTGAGCGCTGACCCACGGCTTGTGGGTCCCGATCTCGCCGATGATCCCGGGTCGGACACGCGTCCCGTCCGTTCCTCGCTGCCCGGGCCGCCCTCCTCGAACTCGCGGATCATGACCTCGGCCAGCTCGCCCACGCTGCGCCGGTCGATGAGGGCGTCGGGCGGGTAGTACGGCTCGCGGTACCAGCCGGTCCCCATCACGATGTGGAGGCCGGTGCGCCGCGGCGATGCGGCGCAGCCAGCCCGGGTTCCTGCCGATCCCCGGGAGCGTCACGTCGACGACGCAGGTGCCGCCGAGCATCCCGGAACCGCCCGAGCTCGGCCGCGATCAGCTCCTCGTCGGCGGTCAGCTCCCAGTAGTCGAAGCGTTCCGGAACGGTCCACAGCTGGCACTGGGTGTGCTCGTGGGGCAGGGTGAAGCCGAGGTCGGAGGGTTCGATCCGCCCGAGGACGGTCTGCACGAAGGGCGCCATGGCGCGATTATCCGCCGCCCGTCGCCGTCGGGGGCGGCGCATGCGTCGGCGCTGATTCGTGGGCGCGTGGAGCACCCGCGCGCGGACCGGAGGTTGCGCGGAGGCGATATGGCACTTGCGGAACCGTGCAATGATCCGAATCGATCGCCGCGGTTCGTCCCACCGTCGGCGACGCATGGTGCACCAGCGGGCGGCGACAACCCCCGCATCAGGAGGAGGACGAGCTACATGTCCACCACCCGGAGGATCGTCGTGCTCGCGGCAGCGGCAGCCATTGCGCTGGCCGCGTGCGGCGGTGGCAGCGACACCGACACGCTTCTCGGCAAGGTCGAGGCCGCCGGGAAGATCGTCATGTCGACGGACCCCCAGTACCCGCCGCAGTCCGCGCTCAAGGACGACGGCACCTACGAGGGCTTCGACATCGACGTCGGGACGGAGATCGCGAAGCGCCTCGGCGTCGACATCGAGTTCGCGACACCCAGCTGGGACACGATCACCGCAGGCTCGTGGAGCGGCCGCTGGGACTTCAGCGTCGGCTCGATGACGATCACGGCGCCGCGCGAGCTCGTCCTCGACTTCAGCAAGCCGTACTACTACACGCCGGCCCAGATGGCCGCCAGCACCGCGTCGGGGATCACCACCCTCGACGGCCTGGCCGGCAAGACGATCTGCGTCGGCGCGGCGACCACGTACTTCGACTGGATGAGCGGCACCCTCGACCTCGGCTCCTACACGCCGGAGGAGGGACCGCCCGAGGGCGCCGAGGTCACGACGCTCGACACCGACCGCCTCTGCGCCGAGACGTGGAAGGCCGGCCGGACCGACTTCGAGGGCTGGCTCAGCTCCTCGACCACGGTCGACGCCGCGATCGCCGAGGGCCTGCCCCTCATCAAGGTCGGCGACCCGGTCTACTACGAGCCGCTCGCGGTCGCGTTCGACAAGGGCGGCCCGGATCCGAAGTCGATGGTCGACAAGGTCAACGAGATCCTCGACGAGATGCGCGCCGACGGCACGCTCAAGGCGTTCTCCGAGAAGTGGTTCGACGGTTACGACCTGACCGTCGAGCCGTGAGGCGCGCCGGCACGGCACGGCTGACCCGACGGGGGCGTCGCAACGCGAACGCCCCCGTCGCACATCCCGCGACAGGAGGAGGGCGAGGATGAGCGCTTCGGCAAGCACCCTGGAGGTGCCCGCCGGCGGAGCCGCGCCGGCGGAGCCTCCGAATCCCATCGTCGAGGCGATCGCGGCCCAGCGCCGGCGCCAGACGCTCCGCTTCCGGATGATCTTCGTCGTCACGTGGATCGTGCTCGTCGGCGCCCTCGTCGGCTGGCTCTTCGCCACCGGCAAGATCGACACTGCCTTCCTGTCGAAGTGGGGCCCCTACATCCTGCAGGGCGTCCCGATCACGATCTTCGTGGCGGTCTGCTCGATCGCCGTGGCGATCGCCTTCGCCATCACGGGCGCCCTGGGGCGCCTGAGCACGAACCCGGTCCTCTTCGCGATCGCCACGCTCTACGTGTCGCTCGTACGGGGCACGCCGCTCATCGTCCAGATCCTGTTCATCTTCCTCGCCCTGCCTCAGATCTGGTCGGGCTTCGCCGGCGTCCCGACGATCGCCCTCGGCATCTTCGCCCTGTCCTTCAACTACGGGGCGTACATGACCGAGACGTTCCGGGCCGGCATCCAGGCCGTGCCGCGCGGCCAGACGGAGGCGGCCCAGGCGCTGGGCATGCCGGGGCGCACGCGGATGCGCCGGATCATCCTTCCCCAGGCGATCCGGATCATCACCCCGGCCATCGGTAACGAGTTCATCTCGATGGTCAAGGACTCCTCGCTCGTCGCCTTCATGGGCGTCCAGGAGATCCTGTGGCGGGCCCAGCGCGTCGGGCAGTCGAACTTCCGGGCCCTCGAGACGCTCCTCCTCGCCGCGCTCATCTACTGGCTCCTGACGATCGTCCTCTCGATCCTCCAGGACCGCCTGGAGAAGCGCATGGCCGAGAGCGACCGGCGGATCTGAGGAGACCCGACGATGACGATGACGACGACCACCGCCCGCCACGACGAGCTCTCGAGGCTCCGCGACCCGTTCGCGAAGCCCGGTGCCCTGACCCCGGCCGGGTCCGAGCCGATCGTGCGCGCGCTCGCGATCGAGAAGTACTTCGGGGCCAACCACGTCCTGCGCGGCTGCACGCTGGAGGTCTACCCCCGCGAGACGATCTGCATCATCGGGCGCTCGGGCTCGGGCAAGAGCACGCTCCTGCGCTGTCTCAACTTCCTCGAGGAGCCGACGGCCGGCGCCGTGGAGATCGACGGCTTCCGGATCGACGCCGACCCGCTCCACGCCCGGAGCCGCGACCACCGCGAGAAGATCCGGCAGATCCGGCTGAGCGCCCAGATGGTCTTCCAGGAGTTCAACCTCTTCCCCCACATGAAGGTGATCGACAACCTCATCGAGGCCCCGGTCCGGGTCATGGGAGTCCGGAGGGACAAGGCGATCGCCACGGCCGAGAAGTACCTGGACAAGGTCGGGCTCTCGGAGAAGCGCGACGAGTACCCGGCCCGGCTCTCGGGCGGCCAGAAGCAGCGCGTCGCGATCGCGCGCGCGCTGACGATGGAGCCCAAGGTCCTCCTCTTCGACGAGCCGACGTCCGCCCTGGATCCCGAGCTCGTCGGCGAGGTGCTGAAGGTCATGGCCGAGCTGGCCCACGAGGGTGCGACGATGATCGTCGTGACCCACGAGATGCAGTTCGCCAAGGAAGCCGCCGACCGCGTCTACTACATCGACTTCGGGGAGTTCGTGGAGGCGGGGCCGCCGGAGCAGGTGATCGACGCGCCCCAGGACCCGCGGACGTCCAAGTTCCTGTCGCGGCTCCTCGGGCCCGACTCCGGCCGGGGTGGTCCGCGCCACGAGGCCAGCCCGCCGCCGGCGATCCCGGGGCACGGCACGTACGGCCACATCGAGCGGCGCGAGCACGGCGGGGCACTGTAGGCCGACGTGTCCGCCGCGCAACCGCCGCCGCCCGACGACGAGGTCGAGCGCCGCCTCGCCGCGCTCAAGTCCGGCGCGGACCCGGGCTCCTTCGGCCCGCCACCGGCGGCGCCTGCAAGGCCGGCTCCGGGTGCCCAGCCAGCCCCCGATCCTGGCGCAGCGAGCCGCCGGCGCTCGTCGGGGAGGTCATCGACGACGGCCGCACCTGGGCGCCGCCGGGCGGCGGCGCCGGGCCAGCTCCCGGGCGGCCGGCGCCCAGGCCGACGACATGCCGCCTCCGGGGCCCGGCGTTCGCGTCGTGTCCTGGGGGATCTCGCAGGCCGAGGCCGGTCGGCTCGGGCTCTGGATCGGGCTCTCGCTGCTGGCCTTCGGCGGCTACCTGGTCCTCGCCTCGTTCGTGCCCGGGGTCGCCCTGCTCGGGTCCGTCGCCCTCGCGACCATCGGCTGCGCCCTCGTCGGCTGGCACCTCGCCGGCCGCGCCGGCGCGTGGGCCGTCCACGCGGGCGTGGTCCTCGGCGGCTTCGGCATCGCCCGCGTGGTGGCCGAGATCGCCGGGCTGCCGTCCGCCGGCTGGGGCTCGCTGGGCGCCGGCCTCGGCCTCCTGCTCATCGGCGCTCGTCCGCGTGACCCGCGGCGAGGGCGTCCGGTGGCAGGCCTGGGTGGGCGGGGCGCTCGCCGTCTTCGGCGGGTGGGGCGTCCTCGGCGCGACCATCCCGGGCTTCCCCACCCTGGGCGACATGATCGTGCCCGTCGTCCTCGTCCTGATCGGCGTCGCCGTCCTCCGGCGCGGCTTCCGCGGAGCGTAGGCCGGCCGCCCGGGCGCACCGGCGGCCGGCAGGGCGCCGCGCGCAGCAGCGCCTCGCCGACTCGCGCCGTCGCGCTACCCGGCCGTCGCGGCCTCGATCGCCCCGGCCACGCCGTCGGCGATCCGGACGAGCTCGTCGTCGGTCGTGACGAACGGCGGCCCCAGGAGGACCGTGTCGCCGTCGACGCCGTTCGCGGCCCCGGTCCCCGAATAGACCAGCACGCCCCGCTCGCGAGCGGCCGCCACCACCGCCTCCATCCGCCGCTCCGCCCGCGGGAAGGGCGCCGTGGTGGCCCGGTCGGCGACGAGCTCGACGCCCACCATCAGCCCGCTGCCGCGGATGTCGCCGGCGTGCGGATGGTCGCCCAGCCGGTCCCGCAGCAACGACCGCAGCCGCTCGCCCTTGGCCGCGGACGCGGCCACGAGGTCCTCCTCGCGCAGGATCCGCAGGACCTCGCGGGCGACGGCCGCGCCCACGGGCGAGTGGCTGAAGGTGAAGCCGTGGACGAACCCACCGGCCGCGATCGCCTCGTAGACCGGCCCGCTCGCCGCCGCGAACCCGAACGGCCAGTAGCCGGACGTGGCGCCCTTGGCCGCGACCAGGATGTCCGGCCGGAGCCCCCAGTGGTCGCTCCCGAACCAGCGCCCCGTCCGCCCGAAGCCGGTCATCACCTCGTCGGCGATGAGCAGCACCCCGTGCCGGGCGCAGATCTCCGCGACCGCCGGCCAGTAGCCGTCCGGCGGGGCGACCGCGCCCAGGGTGGCCCCCACGATCGGCTCCGCCACGAAGGCCGCCACGCGGCGCTCGCCCGCGGCCACGATCGCCGCCTCCAGCTCCGCCGCCAGCGCCGCCGCGTCGCCAAGCGCGTGGGCGGCGGCCTGGCCGGCCCGGTACGGGTACGGCGTGGAGACGTGGCGGAAGCGCCCCAGCCACGGGGCGTACGGGCGGCGCAGCGGCTCGCGGCCCGAGAGGTCGAGGGCGCCGAGGCTGTTGCCGTGGTAGCTCCCCCAGCGGGCGATCACGACGTCGCGACCGGACTCGCCGCGGGCGAGGTGGTAGGCCCGCGCCATCTTGAGGGCGGTCTCGATCGCCTCCGACCCGCCGGACACGGGGTAGACGGCCGGCGCGTCGAGGGGCAGCAGCGGCCCGACCTCCGCGGCGTATGCCTCCAGCGCATCCGTCGTGAACGCGGTGCCGTGGGCGTAGGCGATGCGGCCGGCCTGGGCCGCCATCACCGCCGCCACCTCGGCCCGCCCGTGGCCGATCCCGACCACGACCGCCCCACCGGCCGCGTCGAGGTAGGCGCGGCCTTCCGCATCCCAGATCGTGGCGCCGGACGCGCGGACCGCGACCGGGAGGCGGCGTCCGAAGACGCGCGGGAAGACGCGACCGGCAGGCGTGCCGGGAAGCTGCTCCGTCATGCCCCGATTGTACGGAGCCGTACGCGCCGGGCAGGCCCCGGACGCGACGCGGCCGGGCCCTCCACGAGGGACGGCCCGGCCACCGGTGGAGCCGCGGGGCGCGACCCGCCGGTCGTCCTAGACGCGACCCTTCGGGACGGTCCGCCAGTAGGTCTTGTTGAAGACGATCTTGCCCAGGTGCCAGAGCTGGTTCGGCTTGGGCGGCTTCGGCGGGTTGTCGTAGTCGAACGAGAGCATCGTGCCCTTCCCGTCGCCGACCTCGAAGAAGCACATCACCTTGCCGCTGTAGAGGGCGTGCTTGCCGGACGGCTTGCGGCCCAGGACGGCGGCCGCCACGCGCTCGGCGACGACCGGCGCCTCGAAGTGCGCGGTCGAGCCGGCCTTCGAGAGCGGCAGGTCGGTGGCGTCGCCGAGGGCGTAGATGTTCCGGTAGCGCTCGACGTCCTCGTCCTTCGTGCCGGGCGCGGCCGTCTTCTTGACCTGCAGCGAGTGGCGGTCGGTCGGGACCCAGCCCGACTTCGGGGCCAGGCCCGAGTCGATCACGACCTGGGCGCCCTTGTGGGGCGGGATGCAGATCAGGAGGTCGTACGCGTACTCCTCCATGGCGTCGGTGATGACGACCTTGCGCTCGGCGTCGATCGAATCGATGCCCGGCCAGGAGCTGGAGGTCGATCCCCTTCTCCTCGAAGATCGGCGTCGCCATCTCGCTGACGCTCTCGATCGTGAAGGCGCGGTTGATCGGCGACAGGAACTGGATCTCGGACTTCTCGCGAAGGCCGCGGTCGCGCAGCTCCGACTCGATGAGGAAGGCCACCTCGAGCGGCGCCGGCGGGCACTTGTACGGGATGCCGGCGATGCCGATGAGGATCTTCCCGCCGGTGAAGGCGTCGAGCGCCTTGCGCAGCTTCGCCGACGCGGCGGCGGTGTAGAAGTGGTGGGCCTCCTGGTCGAAGTCCTCCATCGTCTCGGGAACGATCCGCGACCCGGTGGCGATCACGAGCTGGTCGTAGTGGAGCGCCTCGCCCGAGGCGAGCTCCACGCGCGATCCCTCGACGTCGATCTTCTGGACCAGGTCCACCACGAGGTCGACGTTCTTGTCGAGGAGCGACCGCTCGCTGCGGATCAGCCGCTCGGGGCGCTCGTGGCCCATCGCGATGTACATGTACCCGGGCTGGTACGTGTGCTTGCCGGTCAGGTCGACGACGGTGACCTTCGCCTCGCCCTTGGCGATGCGAGCCTTGAGCTTGCGCGCGACGAGGTTGGCGGTCAGGGTGCCGCCGACGCCGCCGCCGAGGATGACGACGCGCTGCATCGATCGCCCCTACCGGGCCTTGGTGACGACGATCTCGTCGTAGCCGTCCTTGGCCTCGAGGCTGACGAGCGTGTGGCCGGCCTTCTCGACCCACTTCGGGATGTCGACCTTGCTGCCCTTGTCGGCGGACCAGACGGCGATCGTGTCGCCGACCTCGGACTCCTTGATGGCCCGGATGAGCTCCATGAGGGGGCCCGGGCAGAAGCTGCCGCGCGCGTCGACCGTGCGGCTGATGGTGGCGGCCATGGGTGCGTTCCTTTCGTTCGGGACGCGTCGGGGCTCGGCGCGGGGGACGCGTGCGCCGGGATCGCGCAGGGCGTGCGCGGCGGGCCGCCGTGGGGGAGCGGCGACCCGCCGTGCCCTGGGGAGATCAGATGAAGAGCGGGGCGTCCCCGCCCTGGAGCAGGGAGATGACCGTGGCGGCGCCGACCGGCTCGCCGAGCCCGTCGATCATGTCCTCCTTCTTGAGGCCGAACATGTCCATCGTCATCTGGCAGGGCATGAACTCGACGCCCATCGCCTGGGCGACCTCGAGGAGCTCCTTCGGGCTCGCGACGTTGTACTGCTTGGCGAGCTTGCGCATCATCCATGGGCCCATGCCAAGGAAGTTCATCTTGCTGAGCTTGCGGTGGGAGATGCCCGGCCGCTGCATGAAGGACATCATCTTCTGCATCACGTTGTCACCGGTGATGCGCTTCTGGTCCTTCACGAAGATCTGGAGACCCCAGAACGTCAGGAAGACGCGGACCTTGGCGCCCATCGCGGCGCCGGTCGAGGCCAGGATCATCGTGGCCCAGGTCTTCTCCAGCTCGCCGCTGTAGCAGATGATCAGGATGTCGCGCGGCTTCTGCTCGGCCTCGTGCTCGGGCACGGGGGCGGGTGCGGCCTCGGCGACGGGGGTCTCGGTGGCTTCCGCGACGGCGGTCATTGGTGTCGTCTCCTACTTCTTGCGGAGGACGAAGCGGTAGACGCCGCCCTCGACGGTCTGCTCGACGAGCTCGTTGCCGGTGGCCTTGGCCCAGGCCGCGAAGTCCTTCGTGGAGCCCGGATCGGTCGCGAGGACCTCGAGGAGCTGGCCCGAGGCGAGGCCCTTCGCGGCCTGCGCCGTCTTGACGATCGGCATCGGGCAGGAGAGCCCCTTGGCGTCGACGATCTGCGCGATCTGCTCGGTGGACATCGGTTCCTTCCTTTGCGACGGCCGGTGACCGGCCGCGGGTTGACGGATCAGATGAAGAGGATGTGGCCGTCGCCGGCGTTCAGGTAGAAGGCGGTCACGCCTTCGACGCCGTCGACCAGGGGGTCCAGGTCCTCTTCCTCGATCTTGAGAACGTCCATCGAGAGGGAGCACGCCTGGATGTCGATCTCGCCGAGCTCCTTGGCCACGCGGAGCGTCGCGTGCCAGGGCTGCTGGCCGGCCTTGGCGGCCTCGGCCACGAGGGCCGCGCCGCGCTCGCCGGCCTCGGGCGCGAGGCCGAGGCTGGTGGACACCTTGTCCTTGCGGAAGGCCTCCAGGCCCCAGTACTGCAGGAAGATGTTCACCTTCCTGCCGAGCGCCGCTGCGCCGCTGGCCATGACGGCAGCGGCCTGCAGGCGGTCCTCGGTCCCCGAGAAGAGCACGATGTTGATGGGTTCGTCTTCCACGCGATCTCCTCAGCCGGCGCCGGCGGGCGAGGCGGCAGGCATCGGCCGCTCGTCGGACGGGTTCGGGCGATCAGATAGCTCGCCAAGGCGGGCGAGCCGGCGCATCAGGACCCCGCGCATGAGGTTGCACGCGTCGATCACCTCGGGATCGGTCAGGTGGTACCTGACCTCCCGGCCGTCGCGCTGGGCCTCGACGATCCCGGCAGCCCGCATGACGGCGAGGTGCTGGGAGACGTTCGGCTGGGTGATCCCCATCTCCTCGGCGAGGCGGCCGACTTCTTTCGGCTCCTCGGCGAGCAGGTGCAGGATCTCCAGCCGGCGGGGGCTGGCGAGGATCTTCATCACCTCCGATTGGAGGTTCCAGATCGGGTCCATGTGCGCACTCTAGATGTATGCGCACTTGCGCATCATTGCCGGATGGCCCGTCCGCGAGCCCACCCGGCACGGGGGCCGGGGGCCGAATGGCAGGGGTGGCTGGGTGGCGACCGCCGGCCGAGCGTCAGCGCCCGCCCGGACCGCCCGCCTCGTCGGCGTCGAGCCCCTCTGCTCGATAGACCTCCCGGGTGAACTCGTCGAGGAGCGCTCGCCCGCGGGCGAGCGCATCCTCGGCGCCGGCCCGCCCCGGCGCGCCGAAGAAGTCGCGCTCCGTCAGGCGCGCGAACCAGCGCTGGAGCTTCTCCCAGTCGGTCTCGCCCTCCTCGAGCTCGGCGAACCGGAACCGCTTCTTGCGCGTCTCGCGACGGATCTCGTCCTCGAAGCGCTCGACGCTGTCGACGATCTCGTCGTACTCGGCGTCGCGAGCGGCGTTGAAGCGGGCGACGAGCTCCTCCTCCCACGTCTCGGCTCGGCGACGCGGTCTCGAGGAGTGACGCCTCGCCGCCGGCGCTCCGGATCCGCTGCCCGAGCCGGTCGAGCTCGCCGCGGAGCTCCGGCCGGTCGGGCAGGACGGCGGCTGCCTGCTGGAGGTAGACGGCGCCGAGCTGGCGGAGCTGCCGCCAGACGTACGTCCGCCGGCCGGACGACTCGGCCTTGATCCGGTAGATGAGGAGCAGCCAGCGCCGCGGCGCCGTCCGATCGGTCCATCGTCGCTGTCGACCTCCTTCATGCGCCCGACGTCGCGCCGGCCATGCCCCAGGCCCCGACGGCGAGCCCGCCGACCGCGAGCACGAGGCAGGCGACGATCCCGGCCCCGTCCCACGTGCCGACCATCGGCTCGCCCGAGGTGCGCCGTGAGCGCGAGCTGCCCGACCCAGTCGGGCAGCCGCAGGACCGGCGCGAGGAGGTCGACGAGGAACGTCCCGATCGCGACCGCGAGGACGGCGGGCATCGCGAACGAGGCCCGCGACACGCCGGCGACGGCCACGCCGATCCCGGCCACGGCGGCGCCGTACACGGCGAGCACGAGCGTGCCCGATGCGGCCGGGGCCAGCGGGTCCTGCCCGAGCGAGGCCACGCCGAGGGCAACCGCCGCCGCCAGGAGAGCGGTGACGAGGGCGATCGCCAGCCAGACGGCCATCCCGCTCGCGGCCGCCCAGCGCGCCCGCGTGAGCGGCGTCGCCAGCTGGAGCTCGAGCCGGCCCGACGTCTCGTCGGACGACCGGGCCGCGATGAACGTCGCCGCCGCCAGGCCGATGAGCACGAAGCCGATGTCGGCGAACGCCAGCTGGAGGAACCCGGCGGCCGTCGTGATGTCGATCCCCGGGATGAGGTTGCGGAAGATCTCGGCCATGGCGGGCGAGGCGGTGAGCGCGTCGAGCAGCGACCGCGAGGCGGCGACCATCAGGACGCCGTAGACGCCGAGGCCGATGCCCCACGCCAGCGCGGTCGGCAGCAGGTCGCCGAACGACCGGCTCGAGCGGCCCATGGACCCCGAGGAGCGCGCGTGGCAGCCGGGGGCCGGCACCGCGATCGTCACCCCGACGTCGCGTCGCGCGAACGCCTCGACGCCGACCGCGAGCAGGACCACGCAGACGACGCCGGTGAGGGCGATCGCCGGCCCAGTCGGACTGCCCGGCGAGGGGCACGTGATCGGCCGTCCACGAGAACCAGCTGGCGTTGGCGAGCGTGTCGAACGCCGGCACGACGGTCCGGTAGCTGTGGACGACGTAGCCGCCGAGCATCAGCGCGCCTGCGATCCCGGCCGCGGCGCCGCGTCCGAGGAACGGCGCCAGCGCGAACGCGATCGACCCGGCGATCGAGCGCCCTGACCCCGAGCCCGACGGCGAACGAGACCGCCGCGAGCGGCGAGATCGCGTCGCCGGGCAGCGTGGCACGCGACGGCGCCGGTCGCCCAGGCGACGACCGCCACGATGGCCATGGCGAGCGACGACCGCCACGATGTGCCCGCGACCTTCTCGAGGGCGATCGACCGCTTCGAGCGGGGCGTCGCGACGGCGAACTCCAGGCTGCCCCGCCGCGCCTCGCCGGCGAGCGTGGACGACAGGGCGAGGATCGACCAGAGCCCGGCGAGGAGCGCGAAGTACGCGCCGTAGTGCCACGAGATGAACCCGCCGAGCGTGTCGACGTTGACGGGGTCCCCGTACATGCCGCGCAGCATCGGCGGCATGTCCCCCGACATCGCCGCCAGCTCGAGCCTCGCCTCGGGCGTGCCATAGGTCGTGGACATGGTCATGCCGCCGGCGAGGGTCATCACGCCGAGGAGGGCAGCCGATGACGAGGATGCCCGAGGCGCGCGTCGCGGAGGGTCTTGCCGAAGACGCTGCCCAGGCCGTAGAGCCGGCTGGCCAGGGGGATGCGGGGGGCGGATGCCGAGAGCGGCATGCCCCGGATCTCAGCGGCCATGGTCGGTCACCTCGACGGCCTCGCGGCCGTACTGGGCGAGGAACGTCTGCTCGAGGCTCGGCTCCCGGGTCTCGAAGTCGACGAGGTCGTGGCGGGCGGCCGCCTCGACGACGGGCGCCATCGAGCCGGTCACGCGCATCCGCAGGCCGCCGTCGATCGCGACCACGTCGCTCACGCCGGGGAGCGACGAGAACGCCGACGCCGGGACCGGCGCGGCGAACCGCAGCTCGACCTGGTGGTGGGCCAGGTCGCGGAGCGCCTCGACGCGGTCGACCGTGACGAGGCGCCCGTCGCGGATGATCGCGACCCGGTCGCAGGTCTTCTCGACCTCGCCGAGGATGTGCGACGAGAGGAACGCCGTGCGGCCCTCGGCGACGGTCTCGCGGAGGAGCTCGAAGAACGTCTGCTGGACGAGCGGGTCGAGCCCGGACGTCGGCTCGTCGAGGACGAGCAGGTCGGGCCGGTGCTGGAGCGCGATGACCAGGCCGACCTTCTGCTTGTTGCCCTTCGAGTACTCCTTGAAGCGCCGCGACGGATCGAGGTCGAAGCGGGCGACGAGGTCGGCCTGGTAGAGCGGGTCGACGCCGCCGCGGAGGTTGGCGAAGTACTCGATCGTCTGGCCGCCGGTCAGCCGGTCGAAGAGGGCGAACTCGCCGGGGAGGTAGCCGATCCGTCGATGGATGGCCACGGGATCGACCGTCGTCTCGATCCCGAACACGAACGCGCGCCCGGAGGTCGGGCGGATGAGGTCGAGCAGGAGCCGGATCGTCGTCGTCTTCCCGGCGCCGTTCGGCCCGAGGAAGCCGAAGACCTCCCCCTGCTCGACGGCGAGGTCGACGTCGACGATCCCCCGGTGGGATCCGTAGAACTTGGTGAGCTTCTCGGTCTCGATGACGGACATCGCGCTGCCCTCCCGCCGGGCTGCGGATCCGCGGAACGAGCCACCTCGCAGGCGCCTGGCGTCCCTGGCTCGATCTCCGGATCCCGTCAAGTAGACGCGCGGCCGCGGGCGACGGCCAGAGGCACACGGACCCGACTGTGTGACAAACGTCACATGATGTGAATGTCACACTCTGGCGGAAGCACGGCTCGAGATAGCCGGAGCTGAGGTTCGCGTTCCTCAGCAGATGCGGGGCAGCTGCTCCCCGACCAGCATGTCGACGATCCGCTCGCTGCCGACGATCGTCCGGATCGTGACCATGCCCGGGTGGTCGGCGACGACCTCGCCGATCCGGGCCGCCCCGTCCCCCTCGGGCAGCGCCCGCATGGCGGCCACGACGGCGTCCGCCGACGCGGCCGGCACGATGGCCACGAGCTTGCCCTCGTTGGCGACGTGGAACGGGTCCAGGCCGAGCATCTCGCAGGCGGCGCGCACCGGGCCCGGGGATCGGGATCGCCGCCTCGTCGAGGACCATGCCGACGCCGGACGATGGCCGCGATCTCGTTGAGCGCCGAGGAGAGGCCGCCGCGGGTCGGGTCGCGCAGGACGCGGATCCCCGGCTCCACCGCCAGCATCGCGGCGACGAGCCCGTTGAGGGCCTGCGTGTCGGAGGCGATCTCCACCTCGAACTCGAGGCCCTCGCGGACGCTCATGATCGCCACGCCGTGGAGGCCGATCGGGCCCGACAGGATGATCGCGTCGCCGGGGCGGGCGCGGTCGGCCGCCGGCGCGACGCCGTCGGGCACCAGGCCGATGCCGGCCGTGTTCACGAACAGCCGGTCCGCCGCGCCCCGCGCCCACGACCTTCGTGTCGCCGGTGACGATCCGGGCGCCCGCCCGGGCCGCGGCCCGGGCCGCCGACGACGGTGATCGCGGCCAGCTCCTCGAGCGGGAGCCCCTCCTCGATGACGTAGGCGAGCGAGATCGCGAGCGGCTGGGCGCCCATCATCGCGAGGTCGTTGATCGTGCCGTTGACGGCCAGCTCGCCGATGTCGCCGCCGGGGAACTGGATCGGGCTCACGACGAACGAGTCGGTGGTGAATGCCACGCGCGTGCCGGCCACGTCCACGACGGCCGCGTCGTTGAGCGGGCCGCCGGGCGAGGCCGCGGCGAGCGCCGGCCCGATGACGTCGCGCAGGAGCGCGTTCGAGAGCTGGCCGCCGGAGCCGTGGCCCAGGATCACCCGCTCGCCCTCGGCGATCGGCGCCGGGCAGTAGACGCCCTCGGGATCGATGGACGCACCGCTGCCGGGCGACCAGCCCGGACGGCTCCGTCAGCGCGGGCGAACCGTCGGGTGCAGCGAACGGCTCCGGGTCGATGCTCACCGCGACGCCTCGGCAACGCCTGGCCCGCCGATCGGGGCAACCTGCACGAACGGCGTGACCGGCAGCGGCGACCGCGCCCCGCCGAGGCCGCGGCCCGCGGAGAAGAACGCGGCGCACGTCCCCTCGGAGCTGACCATCGGCGCGCCCAGCGGCTTCTGGGGCGTGCAGAGCGTCCCGTAGGCCGTGCAGTCGAGGGGCAGCTTCTCGCCGGTGAGGATCGCCCCCGCGATGCAGGCCGGGTGCTCGTTCGTGCGGATCTCGCCGACGTCGAACTTCTGCTCGGCGTCGAAGCGCGCGTACGCCTCGCGGAGCCGGTAGCCGGACTGCCGGGATCTCCCCCACCCCGCGCCACTTGCGCTCGCCGACCTCGAAGACCTCGAAGATCTGGCGCTGGGCCAGCGGCACGCCCTCGCGCCTCACGGCGCGGACGTACTGGTTCTCCACCTCTGCGCGGCCCTCCTCGAGCTGGCGGATCGCCATCAGGATCCCCTCGAGGAGGTCGAGCGGCTCGAAGCCGGTCACGACGATCGGCACCCGGTACTTCTCGGCGATCGGCTCGTACTCGGTCCAGCCCATGACGGCGCAGACGTGGCCGGCCGCGAGGAATGCCTGGACCTGGTTGCTCGGCGAGTCGAGGAGCGCGGTCATCGCCGGCGGCACCAGGACGTGCGAGACGAGCACGCTGAAGTTGTCGATGCCGCGCCGGGCGGCTTCGGCGACGGCCATCGCGTTCGCCGGGGCGGTCGTCTCGAAGCCGACCGCGAAGAAGACGACCTGGCGGTCCGGGTTGGCGAGCGCGATCTTGAGCGCGTCGAGCGGGCTGTAGACGATCCGGACGTCGGCGCCCCGGGCCTTGAGCGCCAGGAGGTCGGTGGTAGGAGCCGGGGACGCGGAGCATGTCGCCGTAGCTCGTGAAGATGACGTCGGGGCGGGCCGCGATCGCGAGCGCCTTGTCGACCTGCTCGAGGGGCGTCACGCAGACCGGGCAGCCCGGGCCGTGGATCATCCGGACGCCCTCGGGCAGCGCCTCGTCGATCCCCTGCTTCACGATCGTGTGGGTCTGCCCGCCGCAGACCTCCATGAGGGTCCATGGGCGCGTCGTCACGCGATGGATCTCGGCGACCAGCTTCTTGGCGAGCACCGGGTCGCGGTACTCGTCGAGGTACTTCACGCGGGCGTCCCGCCGAAGGCCCCCGTCGCGGGCGTCCCGTCGTCCGAGACCACGGCGGGCTCGTCCATCCCCGGGCCCATCGTCGCCAGCTCCTGGCTGACCAGGTCGCCCATCGTCGCGAGGATCTCGAGCGTCTTGAGCGCCTCCTCCTCGTCGACCCGGCTGATCGCGAACCCGACGTGGACGATGACGTAGTCGCCGAGCTGGATCTCCGGGATGTAGGCGAGACAGGCCTCCTTGCGCACCCCGCCGAAGTCGACCTTGCCCATCGGGAGGCCCGCGTCGTCGCGGATCTCGATGACCTTGCCCGGGATCCCAAGGCACATGGCGCGTTTCCTCCTTCAGGCGCGACGGACGGGGGCGTCCGCGCCCACGGTCCCGGCGGCTGCCATCCTCGCGGCGGCGATGGCCGCCTGACCATAGCTGATCCCGCCGTCGTTGACCGGAACCCGGCGGTTGATGAAGACCTCGAAGCCGTCCCGGCCGAGCCGGCGCAGGAGCGTCGAGGCGAGGCGGCGGTTCTGGAAGACCCCGCCCGAGAGGCAGACCGTCCGCAGGCCGGTCTCGGCGGCCGCGGCGGCCACGAGCTCGCGGGTGACCTCGGCGATCGTCTCGTGGAACGCCGCGGCGAGCACGCCGGCGGCGCGGCCGGCGGCGACGCCCTCGAGCAGGGCGCCCGAGCGTGGGTCGCGGATCGTAGACGAGGATTCCGTCGACGCGGGCGACGCGCGCCGGCAGGGGTGCGGCCCGGCGGTCGCCGGCCACGATCTCGAGGTCGATGGCGGCCTGTGCCTCGTACTCGGCGACGTCGCGGAGGCCGAGCAGCGAGGCCGCGGCGTCGAAGAGACGTCCCGCCGAGGACGCGAGCGGCGCGTTGAGCCGGCGGGCGACCTGGGTCCGGAGCACGGCGACCTCGCGCGGATCGAGTCGGGCCGTGAAGGCCGCGACGAGGTCGGGGTCGAGCGGGCTCGCCTGCCCGGCGCCCGCCGCCCGCGCGCTCGCCTCGCCCACGGCCTCGGCGCCGAGGAGGTACCCGAGAGCCATCCGCCAGGGCTTCTTCACCGCCAGCGCCCCGCCCGGCAGCGGCGCCCGCCCGAACCGCGCCAGCCGTCGGTACCCGGTCAGATCCGCGGCGAGGATCTCCCCGCCCCACAGCGTCCCGTCGTCGCCCATCCCGAGGCCGTCGTAGGCGACGCCGATGAACGGATCGGTGAGCCCGTGCTCCGCGGCGCACGAGACGACGTGGGCGTGGTGGTGCTGGACCGCGATGCGCCGACTCGGCGGGGAAGTGCGCGACGGCGTACTTCGTGGAGAGGTACTCGGGGTGGAGATCGTGGGCCACGATCTCGGGCTCGAGGGCCAGCAGCCGCCCGAGGTGCGCCAGGCCGTCGGTGAAGGCCCGATGCGTCGGCGAGGTCCTCGAGATCGCCGTTGTGGGGCGCGACGTGGGCCCGCCGCCCGCGGGCCAGGGTGAACGTGTGCTTCAGCTCGGCGCCGACCGCCAGGATCGGCCGCTCCGCGGCCACCGGGAGGGGCAGCGCCTCGGGGGCGTAGCCACGCCCGCGGCGCACGAGCGACACCCGCCCGGCGACCACGCGGCCGACCGAGTCGTCGTAGCGCGCCCGGATCTCGCGGTCGTGGACGAGGAACGCGTCGGCGAGGCCGGCCAGGCGCTCGGCGGCGTCGGCATCGTCGGTCGCGAGCGGCTCGTCGGAGAGGTTGCCGGAGGTGAGCACGATCGGGCGGCCGACGGCCGCCATGCAGGAGGTGGTGGAGCGGCGTGTAGGGCAGGAAGATCCCCAGCCGGTGGTTGCCGGCGGCGACGGACGGCGCCAGGCGCGGTTCCCCGCGGCGGCGCGCCCGCAGGAGGACGATCGGCCGCTCCGGCCCGGCCAGGAGGGTCCGCTCGGTGGCCCCCACGAGGGCGAGGCGCTCCACGGCCGGGATGTCGGCGACCATCACCGCGAACGGCTTGGCCCAGCGCCGCTTCCGGTCGCGGAGCCGCTGCACCGCGGCCTCGTCGGTGGCGTCGCAGGCGAGGTGATAGCCACCGAGACCCTTGATCGCGACGATCCGCCCCGCGACCGAGGTCGACCACGGCGGCGGCCAGGGCTGCGTTCTCCACGGGCAGCCGCGGCGGGCGCGGCGGTGGGTCGGTACGCCAGCTGCGGCCCGCACGAAGGGCAGGCCACCGGCTCGGCGTGGAAGCGTCGGTTCGCCGGGTCGGCGTACTCCGCGGCACAGGCCGGGCAGAGGGGAAACGCACGCATCGTCGTCCTGGCGCGGTCGTAGGGCAGCTCGTCGATGATCGTGGCCCGGGGGCCGCAGTTCGTGCAGTTCGTGAACGGGTAGCGGTAGCGCCGGTCGGCCGGGTCGAGGACCTCGCGCAGGCAGTCGTCGCAGGTGGCGATGTCGGGCGGGAAGAGGCGCTCGGTCGCGGCCGCGCTGACGCTCTCGTCGATGGCGAACGGGAGGGGCAGGTCGCCCGCTTCCCCGGCGGGCAGGGCCGTCGCGATCACGGCGTCGACGCGGGCGCGGGGCGGTGCCTCGCTGCGGAGGCGCCGAACGAAGGCGTCCAGACCGCGGGGGTCGCCCGCCGCCTCGATCTCCACCCGGCCCGCCGCGTTGCGCACCCGGCCGGCGAGGCCGAGCTCGGTCGCCAGGCGCCAGACGAACGGCCGGAAGCCGACGCCCTGGACGACGCCCTCGACCACGATGCGGCGAGCTCCAACGGATCGGCCGCGGCGGCCGGGACGCGCGCGCCCGGGTCCACGGGTGCAGACATGCGAATAGGTTGCCCGTGCCCGTCCGCCGCCCGGATGGGCCGAACGGCCCGTCGATGGCATCCGAGGCGCCTTCGTGACGCTCGACTCTGGCCGCGCACCGGCGATCCGGCGCACGATCGACGCAGGAGCGCGGGCCTCCCGGCCCGCTGCCACAGCACCCGGAGGCGACCCGATGACGCTCCAGCGCGAGCATCAGCATCGGCCCGTCACCCTCGTCTGGCTCGACGCCAGCGAGGCCATCCTCCTCGGCCGCGAGGGTCCCGCCGGCGACGGCGTGGATCCGCCCGGGGTCCGGCGGGTGCGCTCGCAGGTGCCGCCCCATCACCGCGCCACCGGCCGGGTCCACCACGATCCGCGCGTCCGGTCCGGTGGCGGCGCCGACCCGGACGACCTCGTGGAGCGACGCCGGGAGCACCTGATCGGCGTCTACATCCGCGAGGTGGCCGGCCTCGTTCCGCCCGAGGGCCGGGTGGTCATCGTGGGCCCGGGGCCCGTGCACGGGCGGCTGGCGGCCGAGCTGCGCGCCGCCGACATCCGCCACCGCCGCACCGGCCGATCGAGGAGTCGCGGCCGGACCGCTCACCGAGCGCCAGCTCCGCGCTCGCTGGCGAGAGCTGGACGGCTCCCCGCCGGAGCGCCGGCTGCCGGCCAACGCCGGCGCCCGGTGACGCTCCGCCGGGCCGACGCGGCGGCCGCGGTGCGGCATCCCGAAAGGGCCGTTCCGACACCGAATCGCAACCCTTCGGCACTCCCTCGACGCGGCCCACGGGACGACCCTCGATCCAAACCACGCGATCGCTGGAGGCACCCATCCGCATGATCGCCGTCCCAGAATCCGCAGCCGACGACCTCTCGTTAGGCGGCGCGGCGGACCCGGCCGGGGCAGGTCGGGCCGCGCCCGCGCCATTCCAGCCCGTCCTCATCGACGTTGACCGCTGCAAGGGCTGCGCCCTGTGCGTCGCCGCGTGCCCCAAGGGCATCCTGGACCTCGACGACAGTCGCGTGAACGTCCAGGGCTACCACCCGGTCCGGATCACCAACCCGGACGCCTGCACCTCCGATGCCCACTGCGCGCGGGTCTGCCCCGATTGCGTCTTCACGATCCTCGCCCGCCCGAAGCCGCCGCGGGCGGTCCCGCCATGACGACGCAGCACGCCCCCGCGCCGGCGGGTCACGAACGCAGCCGCCACCCCGGCGACCGCGCCACCGCGGCCGCCGTGTCCTGATGAAGGGCAACGAGGCGATGGCCGAGGCGGCGATCCGCGCCGGCTGCGACGCCTACTTCGGCTACCCGATCACCCCCCAGGCGGAGCTCCTCGAGTGGATGGCCCGCCGGATGCCCGAGGAGGGCCGGCCGTTCGTCCAGGCGGAGTCGGAGCTCGGGGCCATCAACATGGCCCTCGGGGCGGCCGCGACGGGCGCGCGCGTGCTCGTCAGCTCGTCCTCGCCGGGCATGAGCCTGATGGCCGAGGCGCTCAGCTACATGGCCGCCTCGGAGCTGCCGGTCGTGGTCATCAACGTCATGCGCGGCGGGCCGGGCCTCGGGAGCATCGGGCCGAGCCAGTCCGACTACTTCCAGGCCACCAAGGGCCACGGTCACGGCGACTACCGGGTCCCCGTCCTCGCGCCGGCCTCGATCGGCGAGGCGATGGCCCTCACGGCCGACGCCTTCGAGCTCGCCGAGCGCTACCGGACCCCGGTGATCATCCTCGCGGACGGCATCCTCGGCCAGGCGATGGAACCCGTCGAGCTCACCTTCCGCGAGCCACCGCGCGTCGACGCCCCCTGGGCGACGACCGGCGCGGCCGGGCGACCGCCGCGGGTCGTGCGCTCGCTCCACCTCAAGCCCGAGGACCTCGAGGCGCACAACCGGCACCTCCAGGCGAAGTACGCCGCGATCGCGGATCGCGAGGTCCGCCACGAGACGGAGCACCTCGAGGATGCCGACCTCGTGATCGTCGCCTACGGGACCGCGGCCCGCGTCGCCCGCACGGCCATCGCGCGGGCACGCGAGTGCCGGGCTGCGGGCCGGGCTCTTCCGGCCGATCACGCTGTGGCCCTTCCCGAGCGCCGCCCTGCGCGACCTCGCGGCCCGCGTCGCGGGCGTGCTGGTCGTGGAGCTGTCGGCCGGCCAGATGGTCGAGGACGTCCGCCTCGCGGTCGAGGGACGGGTGCCGGTGGCCTTCACCGGCCGAACCGGCGGGATGGTCCCGTCGCCGGCGGATGTGCGTGGCGGCCCTGCGCGACCTCGGGGCGTCGGCCGCGGCAGCCGGCAGGAGGCCCGGTCGATGAGCGTCGCGATCCCCGAGGGCGCCCGCGTCATCTTCGGCCGGCCGGAGCTCCTCACCGACCGTACCAACAGCTACTGCCCGGGCTGCGGCCACGGCGTGGTCCACCGCCTCATCGCGGAGGTCCTCGGCGAGCTCGGCCTCGGGCCCCGGACCATCGCCGTCGCCCCGGTCGGGTGCGCCGTGTTCGCCTACGACTACCTCGGGCCTCGACTTCGTCGAGGCGCCCCACGGCCGCGCGCCCGCCGTCGCCACCGGGATCCGGCGGGTCCGCCCCGACGCCTTCGTCCTGACCTACCAGGGCGACGGCGACCTCGCCGCGATCGGCACCGGCGAGATCGTCCACGCCGCCGCGCGCGGCGAGCTCATCACCGCGGTGTTCGTCAACAACGGGATCTACGGGATGACCGGCGGCCAGATGGCGCCCACGACGCTGCTCGGCCAGCGGACCACCTCGTCGCCCCGGGGCCGCGACGCCGCGTTCCACGGCTACCCCATCCCGATGACCGAGATGCTCGCCGTGCTGCCCGGCGTGGCCTACGCGGCGCGGGGCTCGGTGGCGGACGCGGTCTCGATCGGCCGCACGAAGCGCTACCTCCAGCGCGCCTGCGAGATCCAGCTCGAGGGACGCGGGTTCGCGATCGTCGAGGTGATCAGCAACTGCCCGGTCGGCTGGGGCATGACCCCGGTCGAGTCGATCGAACGGCTGAAGGAGGTCGTGGCTGCGGAGTACCGGCCGGGCGTGATCGTCGATCGGACGGAGCCCTGACGGTGGAGCGCTCGATCATCTTCGCCGGCTTCGGCGGCCAGGGGATCCTGTTCGCGGGCAAGGTGCTGGCCCGGGCCGCGATGAACGAGGAGCGCGAGGTGCTCTGGATCCCGTCCTACGGACCGGAGATGCGCGGCGGGACCGCGTCCTGCACCGTCATCGTGGGGAGCGAGCCGATCGGCTCGCCGATCGTCGACCGGGCCGACGCCGCGGTCGTCCTCAACCCGCCGTCCCACGCCAGGTTTGCGCCGCAGGTGGCCCCGGGCGGCCTGCTCGTCGTGAACGAGACGCTCGTCGGCGACGTCTCGGGCCGGACGGACATCACCGAGCTGCGGATCCCCTGCACCAGGCTCGCGAAGGACGCCGGCGACGACTCCCTCGTGAGCGTGGTGGCGCTGGGCGCCCTCGTCGGCTACCTTCGGCTGGTCCGGGCGGCCTCCGTCCGCAACGCGATCCGGGACACCGTCGGCGCCAAGCGCGCGGACGTGCTGGCCCTCGACCTCGCGGCATTCGACGTCGGCCACCGCGTGGGATCCCGCCACGGTCAGCGCCCCGATCGCGTCGCCGTCCCTGCCTGAGCCGGACTGGGGCGCCGGGCGGCGCTGACGCGCCGCGCTGCGGGGCCGGCCGACCTGCGCTACGGGCGCCGGTCCGCGCGCTCGCGCCGACGCGCCTCGCGGTTTGACACGTCGGCGGGCGCCTCGTCGGGCATGACGCGAAGCCGAAGCGACGCCGCGATCGTGAGCCGCGCCGGTGATCGCGAGCCCGGCGGCCGGGACCAGCGGCGACGTTGCCGAGCCCGAAGGCCGGGAAGCGTCGAGACGACGACGCCGGCGGCGATCGTGGCCCAGGCGATCCTGAGCAGGCCGACGTCGACGACGCGCTGGGCGGCGGCGAGCCGAACGACCGCGAGGAAGCCGGCACCCGCGAGCACGGCCCAGATGCCGATGGCGATCAGGCTGATCCGCGCGTCCAGCGACGGCAGGAGGATGCCGACGGCGCCGAGCACGACGCCGCCGACGGCCGCCCCGAGGAACGGGATGGCCTGGGCGATGCCGATCCGGGCGCGGATCAGCGCGATGACGAGGGCCGTCCCGGCGGCGAGCTGCCAGGCACCCGACGACCAGCGGGGCGGAGGCACCTGGAGGGCGACGGCCGCGGCGGCGCACGAGGGCGACGACGCCGGCGAAGGCGAACGCCCACCAGACGCTGCGGCACATCGGAGGGATCGGCGGCATCGGCAGGCAGACTCCTCGGGCGCGGGCTGGTCGGACGCGAGTATGGGGCACCTGTCGGGCCGGGCGCTGGGCGCCCGGCCCGACACCGCAGGCCCAGAGTGGGCGTTGGCCGCTGTTCGGCCGCCGGCTGACGGTCGCCTAGCGGGACGTCGACCAGGAGCGGAGCGTGCGGGCGTAGTTCGCGCGCTCGAACGCGGACGGGTCCTCCACCGCCGCCTGGCTGGCGCTGCCGCGCAGCTGGTCGACCGACACGTACTCGTGCTCGGCTCATCCAGGCGACGAGCTCGGCCTCGATCGCCCGGAGGCGCTCGGGCCCGTCGTGCAGGAGCGCCGAGGTCGTCATCGCGACGTCCGCGCCGACCATGAGCGCCTTGACCACGTCGTGGCCGTCGTGGATCCCCGAGCTCGCCGCCAGCGAGACGGCGGGGCCGAGCTGCGGCCGAAGGATCGCCGTCCAGCGCATCGGCAGGCGCAGCTCGGACGGTCGGCTGAGCTCGAGCCGGGGCACGACCTCGAACGTCTCGAGGTCGAAGTCCGGCTGGTAGAAGCGGTTGAAGAGCACGAGGCCATCCGCCCCGCGCTCGACGGCCTGGCGGACGAAGTTGGCCAGGGCCGAGTAGTACGGGCTGAGCTTGACGGCCAGCGGGATCGTGATCGCGTCGCGGACAGCTGCGATCAGGTCGAGATCCGCGGCCTCCATCGCGGCGGCGCTCCTGGCCGGGTCGGCAGCGAGGTGGTACAGGTTGAGCTCGAGCGCGTCCGCGCCGGCCTCCTGCATGAGGCCGGCGTAGCGGACCCAGCCGCCCGCGGTGGAGGCGTTGAGGCTGGCGATGACCGGGACGCCCGCCGCGGCCTTGATCCGGCGAAGCCGGTTGAGGTAGCGGTCGCCCACACCCGCGAATGGCTCGATGTTCGGGAAGTAGTCGAGCGCCTCGGCGAACTGGTCGGCGCCGACCTCGAGCGACCGGTGGAGCTCGAGCTCCTCGTGGACGATCTCCTCCTCGAAGAGCGACGGCAGGACGACTGCCGCCGCTCCCGCGTCCACGAGCTGGAGCACGGAGTCGAGCTCGCGGGTCAGTGGAGAGGGCGAGGCGACGAGCGGCGAGCGCAGCTCGAGGCCGAGGTAGGTGGTGCGGAGGTCAACGCGTCACGCCTCGTCTCCCTGGCTGTCGGTGCGCGGGCGAGGACCGTCGGCGGCCTCGGGGTGCGCGTCGGGGTCGTGGTGGACGTGGGGCACGCTGCGGTGCATCGCCGCAAGCTGCTCGTAGTAGCTCCAGCGCTCATTGACGTCGGCCTGGGCGAGCTCGGCGAGCTCGGCGGCTCGCTCGGGCTGCGTCCGGGCCAGGACCGCGAAGCGGGTCTCGCCGGCCGCGAACTCGCTGACCGGGATCGACGGCTTGGACGAGTCGAGCTTGAACGGCTGGCCACCCTCGATGTCGCTGGGGTGGAACCGGTACAGCGGCCAGTACCCGCTCTTGACCGCATCCTTCTGGTGCGACATGGACTTCTCCATGTCGATGCCGTGGGCGATGCAGGTGCTGTAGGCGATGACGAGCGACGGTCCCGGCCAGGCATCGGCCTCGAGGAGCGCCTTGGCCGTCTGGGCGTCGTTCGCGCCCATGGAGATCTGGGCCACGTAGACGTCGCCGTAGGCGCGGGCGACGGCCCCGAGGTCCTTCTTGCCTCGCGACTTCCCGGCCGCCGCGAACTTGGCGACGGCACCGCGCGGGGTGGCCTTCGACGCCTGGCCGCCCGTGTTCGAGTAGACCTCGGTGTCGAGGACGAGGATGTTCACGTTCCGGCCGGAGCCCAGGACGTGGTCCAGGCCGCCATAGCCGATGTCGTAGGCCCAGCCGTCGCCGCCGACGATCCAGACGCCCTTCCGGACGAGGTCATTGGCGAGCGCGAGAAGGTGCCGAGCGTCGGAGCTGAACTCGCCATCCACCCCGCCCAGAAGGTCGCGGAGCTTGGCGATTCGGTCGCGCTGGGCGTCGATCCCAGGCTCGGTCTCCTGGTCGGCCTCGAGGATGTCCCTGACGAGATCCGCCCCGATCGCCGGCGCGAGCTTCGCCAGCAGTTGACGGGCCTGGTCGTTCTGCGCGTCGAGCCCGAGGCGCATGCCCAGGCCGAACTCGGCGTTGTCCTCGAACAGCGAGTTGTTCCAGGCGGGGCCCCGGCCCTGGGCGTTCACCGTCCACGGCGTCGTGGGCAGGTTGGCCCCATAGATCGAGGAACAGCCCGTGGCGTTGGCGACGATCATCCGGTCGCCGAAGAGCTGGGAGACGAGCTTGAGATAGGGCGTCTCGCCGCAGCCGTTGCAGGCCAGCGAGAACTCGAACAGGGGCTCGAGGACCTGGGCACCCTTGACGGTGTCGTGGGCGATCAGGCCGCGATCGAGCGGTGGGATCGACTGGAAGAACTCCCATCGGGGTCGCTCGGTGTCACGGTGCGCCTCGGCGGGTTCGAGGTTGATGGACTTGTGCTTGATCTCGGTCTTGCTCTTGGCCGGGCAGACGTCCACGCAGACGCCGCAGCCCGTGCAGTCGTCCGGCGCTACCTGGATCGTGAGCCGATGGTCGACGAGGTCGCGGGACTTGAACTCCTTGGAGAGGAAGCCCGCCGGAGCGCCCTCGAGGGCTGTCGCCGGGAAGACCTTCATCCGGATCGCGGCGTGCGGACAGACCATGGCGCACTTGCCGCAATCGATGCAGATCGACGCATCCCAGATGGGCAGCTCCAGGGCGATCGCGCGCTTCTCGTACTTCGTCGTGCCCGACGGGAAGGTCCCGTCGATCGGGAACGCGCTGACCGGGAGCTGGTCGCCGCCGCCGGCCATCAGCGCGGCGGTGACGTTCCTGACGAAGTCGGGCGCCGTGTCGGGCACGACCGGCGGGAGGGCGTAGCCCGTCCCAGCCGGGCCGAGCTTCACGTGGCCAAGGCGCGCGATCGAAGCATCGATCGCCGCGTAGTTGCGGTCGACGACGGCCTGGCCCCGCTTCAGGTACGTGTTCTTGACGAAGTCCTTGATCCGCTCGATGGCCTCCTCGGCGGGCAGGACGCCGGAGAGGTGGAAGAAGCACGGCTGCATGATCGTGTTGATACGGTTGCCCATCCCGGTCTCGGCCGCGACGGCGAACGCATCGATGACCCAGAAGTCGATCTGCTTGTCGACCAGGTGCTGCTGGATGGCTGCCGGCAGGTGATCCCAGATCTCGTCCGGGCCGTAGGGCGAGTTGAGGAGGAATGTCGCGCCGGGCTTCGCGAAGTCGAGAATCTTGGTCTTGCCGAGAAGCCCGAACTGATGACAGGCGACGAAGTCGGCCGCGTCGATCAGGTACGCCGACCTGGTCGGCACCGGCCCGAAGCGCAGGTGCGACACGGTCGTGCCGCCCGACTTCTTGGAGTCGTAGACGAAGAAGCCCTGGGCGAAGAGATCGGTGCCTTCACCGATGATCTTGACGGAGGCATGGTTCGCCCCGACGGTGCCGTCGGAGCCCAGGCCGAAGAAGAGGGCCTGCACCTCGCCCTTGGGCCGCGGCGTCCGGTAGTCGACGTCGATGGGCAGGCTGAGGTGGGTGACGTCGTCGTAGATGCCCACCGTGAAGTGGCGCTTGGGCCGGGCAGCCGACAGCTCCTCGAAGACCGGGCGGAGCATGCCCGGCGTCACTTCCTTGGACGAGAGGCCGTACCGGCCGCCGATGATCCGGGGCATGGCCGCGAACGGCGGCGCGTCGGAGTCCATCCGCTCGGTGACGGCGGCGACGATGGCCTGGTAGAGCGGCTCGCCGACGGCGCCGGGCTCCTTGGTCCGGTCGAGGACCGCGATCGCCTTGACGCTTGCCGGGAGCGACGCGAACAGAGCGTCGACCGGGAACGGCTGGAACAGCCTGACCACGAGGACGCCGACCTTCTCGCCGGCGGCGTTGAGGGCGTCCGCGGTCTCCTGGGCGGCGCCGGCTGCGGAGCCCATGATCACCAGGACGCGATCGGCATCCGGTGCGCCGTGGTAGTCGACCAGGCCGTAGCGGCGACCCGTCCTGGCCGCCAGCTCGTCCATGACGTCGGTCACGATGCCCGGCGTGGCATCGTAGAAGCGGTTCGCCGCCTCGCGCGCCTGGAAGAACGCGTCCGGGTTCTGGGCCGTGCCCCGCACGACCGGCGCGTCCGGGGTCATGCCGCGGGCGCGGAATGCGAGCACGTCATCGTCGCGAATCAGGCTGCGAATGATCTCGTCGTCGATGAGCGCGATCTTGTTGATCTCGTGGGACGTGCGGAAGCCATCGAAGAAGTGCAGGAACGGTACGCGGCTGCGGAGCGTGGCAGCGTGCGCGACGAGGGCGAAGTCCTGCGCCTCCTGGACGGAGCCGGCGGCCAGCATCGCCCAGCCCGTGGCCCGGGCGTGCATCACGTCGCTGTGGTCGCCGTAGATCGAGAGGGCGTGGGTGGCGATCGTGCGGGCGGCGACGTGGATCACGGCGGGCGTGAGCTCGCCCGCGATCTTGAACATGTTGGGGATCATGAGGAGGAGGCCCTGTGACGCTGTGAACGTCGTCGCGAGGGCGCCCTTCTGCAGTGCGCCGTGCATGGCGCCGGCAGCGCCGCCCTCGGACTGCATCTCGATGACGTCGGGGACCTTGCCCCACAGGTTCGGCCTTCCGGCGGCCGCCCAGTCGTCGGCGTGCTCCGCCATGGGCGACGCGGGCGTGATCGGGAAGATCGAGATGACCTCGCTCACAGCGTAGGCGATGCGAGAGGCAGCTTCGTTGCCATCGATGCATGCGACTTCCGGTTGCCTGTCCGAGCCCGCCGCTGGGCCGCGGCGCGGTGTCCGATGATGCAGCGGGCCGCTCTGGCGGCGTGAGCAGGGTCATGCGGGGCCTCCGAGTGCAAGGAGACGGCTCGCGAGCGTGCCGCCCTCGACGTGCTTGAGAATCGTGGCGCCAATGCCGGCGTCGCGGGCGCGGCGCGCCTCGTCGGCACCGAGATACGCTTCCAGGACGACGATCCGACTCCGCGGCACGACGCCGTCGAGGGCCTCCGCGACCGCGCGCCAGCCTCCCCGAAGTGCCCCATCCACGAGGACGAGGTCGGGATCGCAGGTGCGTGCTGCCAGGGCGGCTGAGCGGGCGGAGCGGACCTCGCCGACGACGACGAAGCCGTGGCGTCCGAGGTGCGCGGCGAGGGCATCGCTGGCGGCCAGGTGGTCGCTGACGATGAGCAGGCGGCGAACCAGATCGGGACGCGAACGGAACATGCTACAAGGGTCCCGCGCGCGTCCTTCGATCGGACCCCCGCTCCGTCCCGAAACCTAGGGCCATTCGGCCCTGCCACCCGTCGTGAACGCGGGCGACACTTCGGCCCGTGGTGGACGTCGCAGGGGACGCGCGACGTCCACCACGACGCGTCTTCTGCCTGCCGAATCGGATGCTTCGGCCCCTGGTCCAGGACGCGACGAGCGCGGCGCCCGGCGGCCTGTCTGACGGCCCCGGATCGACCGGTGGCCGGGCGAGCCCGGGAGCCCGCGCCGACCAGGTCTACAGGTAGTGGGTCCGGCGAGCCTGCGCCGTCAGCTCGTCGCGGAAGTCCGGGTGAGCGATCGCGATGAGCTCCTGGGCCCGCTCGCGGATCGACTTCCCATGGAGCTCGGCGACCCCCCACTCCGTGACCACCGTCCGGACGTGGGCGCGTGTCGTCACGACGCCCGAGCCCTCGGCCAGGAACGGCGTGATGCGCGAGACGCGGCCGTCGGCGGCGGTCGACGGCAGGGCGATGATCGCCCGGCCCTCGGGCGCCAGCGCGGCGCCCCGGATGAAGTCCATCTGCCCGCCGACGCCGCTGTAGAGGTGCCAGCCGATGGAGTCCGCGCAGACCTGGCCGGTCAGGTCGATCGCGATCGCCGAGTTGATCGCGGTCATGCGGCGGAAGCTCCGGATGACGTGCGTGTCGTTGGTGAAGTCGCAGGCCCGCATCTCGACCATCGGGTTGTCGTGGGCGAAGCGGTAGAGGTGCTGCGTGCCCATCATGAACGTGCAGACGACCTTGCCGCGGTTGTGCTCCTTGGCCATCCCCGTGACGACGCCCGCCTCCACCAGCTCGATCGCGCTGTCGGTGAGCATCTCGGTGTGGAGCCCCAGGTCCTTCTTGTCGCGCAGGAAGGAGGCCACGGCGGTCGGGATTGCCCCGATCCCCATCTGGAGCGTCGCGCCGTTCGGGACCAGGTCCGCCACGAACTCGCCGATCCGGCGCTCGACCTCGCCGATCTCGCCGGCGTGGTACTCGTAGGGAGGGATCTCGACCTCGACGCCGTAGTCGATGTCGTCGACGTGGACGGAGCTGTCGCCGAGGGTGCGTGGCATCGCCGCGTTGATCTGGGCGATCACCAGGCCAGCAGCCTGCATGGCCGCCTGCATCGCCTCCACGGACGTGCCGAGGGAGCAGAACCCGTGCGCATCCGGCGGCGAGACGTTGCACAGGACCACGTCGAGTGGGATCAGCCCGCCAGAGAAGAGGCTCGGCACGTCCGACAGGAAGACGGGGATGAACTCGGCGCGGCCCTCGTTCACCGCCGCCCGGGCGTTCGGCCCGATGAAGAGGGCGCGATGGCGGAAGTGCGGCGCCATCTCGGGCGCGAGGTGGGGACCCGGGCCCTCCGTGTGGAGGTGCACCATGCTCACGTTGTGGAGCTCGGGAGCTCGTGCCACCAGGGCATCGAGGAGGGCCGACGGCGTGGCCGCGGCGCACTGGAGGTAGACCTGGTCGCCTGACCGGATGTCGGCCACGGCCTCCTCGGCGCTGACGATCTTCATGCCCGCAGTGTAGGAACGGCCGACAGCCGTCCGTACCGGCCGTCCGGACCACTCCCGGTCGCCGTTCGGCACCGAACCGACCCGCCGAGCCACCCTCCGGACGCTGACCCTGGACGGCACGAGCGAGTGGGCGCCCCCTCGGGCCTCGTGTGCTCCCGAACGGTGACTGGGAGCCACGCCACCGGGGCGGGCAGAGGCAGGCCCCTCGGCCACGGCCGCACCGCGCGCCCGTGCCGGCCCGCTCCGGCTGCGACTACGTGCCGGAGCCGGGCAGCCGGTGCTTGGCGACGAAGGCCGCGGCCTGGGCGCGGCGCTGGAGGTTCAGCTTCGAGAGGATGGAGCTGACGTAGTTCTTGACCGTCTTGTCGGACAGGAAGACCTCCGAGGCGATCTCCTTGTTCGTCTTCCCCTCGGCGACGAGCTGGAGGATCTTCTGCTCCTGGGCGGTCAGCTGGGCGAGCTCATCCGTGTAGGTCCCGGAGGCGATCCGCCGCACCCGCTCGAGCACCTTCTCGGTGACCGCCGGATCCAGCAGGGACTCGCCCCGCCCGACGGCCTCGAGGGCCGCGATGAGATCCCGCGAACGGATCTGCTTGAGGAGGTAGCCCGACGCGCCGGCGATGATCGCGGAGAGGACCGCCTCCTCGTCGGGATAGCTCGTGAGCATGATGACCCGGGTTCCCGGGAGCTCCGAGCGGATCTCCCGGCAGGCCTCGATGCCCGATCCGTCGGGCAGCCGGACATCCATGACGACGATGTCCGGCTGGTGGCGGCGGGCCCCGTCGATTGCCTCCTCGACGGTGGCGGCTTCGGCGACGACCTGGAACTTCTCCCGCCGCTCGAGGAGCGAGACCAGGCCCTGGCGAACGACCTCGTGGTCGTCGACGACGAGCAGGCGGAGGGGACGCGGCTCGGACTGCTCCGACATGTCGTGCTTGCTACCTCCCTGGCCGCGCCCCGCCACGGCCAGCGTGCGACGCGCTGTTCAGCCCTCCGGCGGGCCGCCGGCGAGCTCGTTCTCGTCCGCGGTCCGGGCGCCGGGCACCCGGACGATGATACGCGTCCCGCTGCCCGGATGACTATCGACCAGGAGCGTGGCGCCGATCGAGATCGCACGGGTACGCATGTTGCGGAGCCCCTGGTGCCCGATGGCGCGCGGCGCGCCCGGGTCGAAGCCGGATGCCGTTGTCGGCGATCACGACCTCGAGGCCGGCGATCTCCGGATCGGGCTCCACGCTGATCGCGGCGCGGCTGGCGCGGGCGTGGCGGGCGATGTTGCTGAGAGCCTCCCGTGCGATCGCGAGCAGCTCCACGGTCCGGTCCGGCCCGATGACCGGGGTCGTGGCCGTCGGCCCGGCGCGCAGCTCCACGTCGATCATCGTGTTGACCCGGAACTCGTCGGCCAGGGCCGCCAGGCCCTCCACCACGTCGACGCCGTCGACGAGCGCCGGCCGCAGTCCGAAGATGAAGTTGCGGATGTCGCGGATGGTCTGGTCGAGGCCGTCGATGGCCCGCTCGACGCGGCGCCGCGCTTCGTCGGGCTCGTCGTCCATCATCTCGGGCACGTCGTCGAGCGAGAGGCCCACCGCGTAGATCGCCTGGATCACGCCGTCGTGGAGGTCCTTGCCGATGCGCTCGCGCTCCTCGACGATGGCCAGGCGCTGCACCTGGTCGTGGAGCCGGGCGTTCTCCATCGCAATCGCCGCGTGGCGGGCGAATGTCTCGATCTCGCGCTGGTCTTCGCTGGTGAACCCGCCGTCCTTCTCCGTCAGGTAGAGGTTCCCGATCGTCCGGCCGCGAACGACGACCGGAACCCCGAGGAACGAGTGCATCTCGGGATGGTTCGGCGGGAAGCCGACGCGGCGCGGATCCGCCATCAGGTCATCGAGACGGATCGTCCGGTTCTCCCGGATGATCACGCCGAGGATCCCATGGCCGCGCGGGGGAGCGCCGATCCGGGCGCGCTCCGGGCGGCCGATCCCACTCGTGATGAACTGCTCGATGGCGCCGGACTGGTCGTGGACGCCGAGCGCGGCGTACCGGGCGCCGGTCAGGATCCTGACCCGGTCCACGATCACCTGGAGAACCCGGTCCACGGCCAGCACGCCGGCCATGGCGCGGATCGCCTCGTCGACCGCCGCGAGGCGGCGCTCGGCGCGAGCAGCCTCGGCACGGTCGCGGGCGCGCGCAACAGCGAGCTCGACCAGGCGCGCGGCGTCCTCGACGTGACGCTGGGGGTCGTCGAGCCAGAGCGTCCCCATGGCCGGCCGGGCGGCGTCGGAGCCGGAGCTCGCCGCCGGCGCCCTCGCCCTCCCCGAGGAGCGGCAGGGCCACCACCGAGCCGCGCCCGGTGCGGCCGGGACGGCGGGCCAGGGTCCCCCACCCCGCCGCGACCGACGCGGATGACTCCACCACGGCCTCGAGGTGAGCGCCGGATGCGCCGCAGGCACGCGCCACCGCCTCCAGGCCGAGCACGAGCAGGCGCCGGGGCAGCGCTGGCTGCGCGGCCCACTCCTGCAGGGCCACGAGGGCGGCGATCAGCTCCGAGGGATCGGTCTGCGGACGGGACGCGCCGGTCATCGGCTCGAGCGTAGCAGGGGCACCGCGCGCGCGCACCCTTCCATGCGCTCGCGACTCCCATGCGCACGTGCGTACATCCGTACGCGTGGCACCCCCGCAAGGGGCCGAAGGTCACGTCAGGTATGTCCGCGACGCCGTACCATCCCGGATCATGGAATCCACGACGCCCCCGGGCACTCCCTCGCCCACTCCGCAAGGCTCCGAAGGCGACCGAGCCGACCGTGCTCGACGCCTCCTTGACGCGCCGCGGCTTCCTGCGTGGTGCCGCGCTGGCCGGCACGGGCCTGGTGGCCGCGACCGTGGCTGCCTGCGCCCCCGCCGCCGCGCCCAGCTGGAGCTACGCCACCTCGAAGCCCGCGCCGCTCCCGTCGACGCCGCCCGCGACCCCCGTGCCAACCGGCATGCCCGGGATGTCGGCCGCCCCGAGCGCGACGCCCGCCCCGTCCGCGCCCGTCGGCGACATCCCGGCCGGCTGGAGCGAGCACGACGTCGAGGCTCGCGACGTCGTGCGACGCTATGTCGGGCAACCTCGCGCCCGCCCTCCAGGGCATCTACGGCGACGAGGTCTTCGCTCAGCTCGCCGAGATCCTCGGCGCCGCCGACGACTACCCCGAGCTGTCCCAGCCGCCCGCCTTCGCCCAGGTCCCCCAGCTCGTCATCAACGACGTCGTCTCACCCCTCACGCCGAAGCTCGACGGCGACGTCAAGGTCTTCGAGCTGACCATCGACGAGATCGAGCACCAGGATCGACGAGAAGATGGCGCCCGTCGGCCGCCCTCGGCTACAACGGCCAGTGGCCCGGCCCGACGATCCGGGTCACCGAGGGCGACAAGGTCCGGGCGATCTTCAAGAACAACCTGAAGGAGACGACCGGCGTCCACTTCCACGGCGTCGACTTCGACGACTTCTTCATGGACGGCGTCCCGTTCATCACCCAGCTGCCGATCGTGCCCGGCGAGTCCTTCACCTACGAGTTCGTGGCGAAGCCCGCACGGCTCGATGATGTACCACTCCCACCACAACGCGACCGACCAGGTGGGCCGCGGCCTCCTGGGCGCCTTCATCGTCGACCCGAAAGAGCCGACGGTGAAGTACGACCGCGAGTACATCTGGATCTCGAACGACACGCTCGGCGGCTTCACGATCAACGGCCACGGCTTCCCGGCCGTCGTGCCGGTCCTCGCCGCAGTCGGCGAGACGGTCCTCGTCCGGTACATGAACGAGGGGATCATGATGCACCCGTGGCACAGCCACGGGTACGCTCAACGGGTGGTCGCCCGCGACGGGCGCCCGCTCGGGCCCGCCGAGTTCGACTGCGACACCCTCGGCGTCAACCCCGGCGAGCGCTGCGACGTGACCATCACGGCGGAGCGACCCGGGCGTCTGGGCGTTCCACTGCCACATCCTGCCCCACGTCGAGGGCCTGGACGGCATGTTCGGCATGGTCACCACGCTGATCGTCGTGCCCGAGAAGATCGGACATCGACGCCATCTACAGAGCTCTCGGAGTCGGCTAGACCCCACACGAGGAAAGGTCCGGGGCGTCCCACCCGGGATCTCAGGCATGGCGCACATCGAGACCATCCTGCTCGCCACCGACACGTCGACGGCGTCCCGGGCCGCCGAGGACCAGGCAATCGACCTCGCCGCGCGTCTCGGCGCCCGGCTGGTCGTGCTCTCGGTCGTCTCGGGCGCCCCGTCCGTGCGGTCGGCGCGCCAGCTCGCGGTCGAGGCGCTCGTGCAACGTGCCCGCGCCGGCGGCGCGACGGCCAGCGGCCTCACCTGGGAGGGCGACGCCGGCGAGTCGATCGTCGAGGCCTCCGAGGCGGAGACGGCCGACCTGATCGTGGTCGGCACGCACGAGAGGGGCGCCGTCGGGCGACTCTTCCTGGGCAGCGTGTCGGACCACGTGGTGCGCCACGCGCGATGTCCCGGTCATGGTGGTGCGGCCCACGCGGACGACCGCGCCGGCCTGAGCGCCGCCTACTTCGTGTACATGCCCTCGGGGTCGAGCTCCTCGCGGATGAGACGAGCTCGGCGGACGTCGGCGCGGGCGTCGTCGGCGAGCGTCGGGCGAGATCTTCGGGTCCCAGCCGATCGTCGCCCGAACCTCGTCGAGGGTGGCGCCCGGGTGGAGGAAGTCGAGGCGCATCTCGCCGTCCTCGTCGAAGTGCCAGATGCCGAGGTCGGTCACCACCACGGACGGCCCGCGTCCCAGCCAGCCCTGCTCGCGCCGGATCCGATCTGCCTTCTCGGCGCCCCCGAGGTTGCCGGGCGAGGTCCGGAAGTCGATCCGCTCCACGAACGAGCGGGCCGACTGGCGCATGATCACGAAGATCTGGCGGGCGTTGATGGCGATCTCGCAGGCGCCGCCGGAACCCGGCAGGCGGGTCCTGGGGGTCGCGTAGTCGCCGATGACGGTCGTGTTGATGTTCCCGAAGCGGTCGATCTGGGCTGCCCCAAGGAAGCCGACGTCGACGAGCCCGCCCTGGAGGTAGAAGGCGAAGAGCTCCCACATGCTCACGACGGCGGTGGCGCCCGTGACGATGGTCGGGTCGCCGATCGACAGCGGCAGGCGGGCCGGCTGGGCGCCGAAGACGCCGGCCTCGTAGACCAGCTCCATCTCCGGGGCGACGGTCCGCTTTGCCAGGTTCACCGCGATGTTGGGCAGGCCCACGCCGACGAAGCAGACGCGCTGGCCGGCCAGCTCGCGCGCGGCGGCCACGATCATCATCTCGGACTTGGAGAAGGCGGGCTCCGCGGCAGGCCCGAGGGCGGCCGTCGCGGGGCTGGGCGTCGGCTCGGCCATCAGCGGTACTCCCCGTAGTCGACGACGCCGGAAGGCGGCGGTGCCGGACGGGCGCAGGGACGCGAGCCGCTCTGTCCCGAGCTTCTCGACGTAGGCGGCCCGGCCGTCGAGATCGTGCACCCAGGCCCGGAGCCACGCGTCCGTGGCCCCGGCATCGCGACTGATCGGGTCCCAGTCGCGGTAGAAGCGGTTGTCGCGGTCGTAGAAGCCCTGGACGTACGAGGGGTGGGCGCCCCACGGCTCGACGACGACCGCGTCGACGACGATGCCCGGCACGATCGTCCGGTTCGGGTCGGCGCGGATGACCGCCTCGTCGACAAGCTCCTCCACGACGACGATGACCCGCTCCGCCGCGAACGCGGCTTCCTTCTGGCAGCCGAGCAGGCCCCAGACCTGGGTGTTCCCGGCGACGTCGGCGCGCTGGGCATGGATCACGGTCACGTCGGGGCGGAGCGGCGGCACCGCGTAGACGATCCCGTCGCCGTACGGGCTCTCGATCGGCCGGATCAGCGGGTTCGCCACCGGGAGGTCGGTCTCGAAGTAGGAGCGGAGGGGCATGAAGGGGAGCTTCGCCGCCCCGGCCGTGTAGCGGGCGACCATCCCGAAGTGGCTGTACTCCTCCAGCTCGAGGCTGGCGTCCGGGCCCTCGGTGACGCGACGGATGGCATTGAGGCCGCCCACGCCGGGGTTGCCGAGCCAGCTGAAGATCAGCTTCCGGGCCACTCCCGCCGCCACCATCTGGTCGTAGATGAGGTCCGGCGTCATCCGGGCGAGGACCAGGTCGCGCCGGCGCTGGCGAATGATCTCGTGACCGGCGGCGAAGGAGATGAGGTGCGTGAAGCCCTCGATCGCGACCGTGTCGCCGTCCCGGACGAGCTCGGCGACGGCGTCGCGCATCGTGGCGACCTTGGAGCTCAACCGCGCGCCCTCCGTCTTGCCAGCCTCGCCCAGCCCCGGTGACGGGCTGCTCGCGTCGCCGCGCCCGTCACCCTACATCGACGAGCCGAAGTCCTCGCGAATGATGCCGGACCGACTCGCCGCCTCGACCTCCTCCACGGCCGCCGCGCGGTTGGCCGGCCACGTGGGCGACCGACTCCGTGAAGATCCGGATCGCGGTGGCCATCTCGTCGGCGGTCACGACCAGCGGCGGCGACATCCGCACGCAGTCGTCGCCGGCCTCGAGCACGAGCAGCCCCCGCCCGAAGGCCTGCATCTGGACCGCCTCCGCGGTCTCGCCGGAGTCGAACTGGATCCCGATCATGAGGCCCTTGCCCCGCACGTCCCGGACGAGGTCCGGGAAGTGCTCGAGCAGCGGCCGCAGGCCGCGCAGCCCCTGCTCGCCGCGTTCCGCCGCGTTCTCCATGAGGCCCTCCTCGAGGAGGTCGATCGTCGCCATCATCGCGGCCAGCGCGACGGGGTTGCCGCCGTACGTGGAGCCGTGCGCGCCGGTGCCCCAGTCCATCACCTCGGCCCGCGCGATCATCGCCCCGATCGGCATCCCGGACGCGATCCCCTTGGCCGTCAGGAGGATGTCGGGCTCGACGCCGAAGTGCTCGATCGCCCACATCTTCCCGGTCCGGCCGGCGCCCGACTGGACCTCGTCCGCGATGAGCAGGATCCCGTGCCGGTCGCAGATCTCGCGAAGCCGCGGCAGGAAGGCCGCGTCGGGGACGACGTAGCCGCCCTCGCCCTGGATCGGCTCGACGATGACGGCCGCGAACTCGTCGGCCGGCATCAGGCGCCGAAAGACCCGCTGCTCGAGCTCGTCGAGCCCGGCGCTGCCGAAGGGCACGTGGTAGACGCCGGGCAGGAGCGGCCCGAAGCGGGCGTGGTACTTCGCCTTCGACGCGGTGAGGCTGACCGCGCCCATGGTCCGCCCGTGGAAGGCACCCAGGAAGGCGACGACGTTGGGGCGACGGGTGTGGTAGCGGGCCAGCTTGAGCCCTGCCTCGACGACCTCGGCCCCGGAGTTGGCGATGAAGACGCGGTTGGGCCCGCGCATCGGGGCAATCCGGGCGAGCCGCTCGGCCGCCCTCGCGTAGATCGGCAGGTAGAAGTCGGACGCGCTGAAGTGGATCAGCTCCGCCGCCTGCGCCGCGATCGCCTCGACCACGCGCGGGTGGGCGTGGCCGGTCGAGTTCACCGCGATCCCGGCCGCGAAGTCCAGGAAGACGTTGCCGTCGATGTCCTCGATCGCGCAGCCCTCGCCGCGCACGGGGACGATCGGGTAGGCCCTCGGCAGGCTCGGGCTCGTCCAGGCATGGTCGAACTCGATGTGGGCGCGGGCCTTGGGGCCTGGCAGCTCCGTCACGATGTTCGGCACGGATCGCACCTGAAGCGTCGAGCTCACGCGGGGTCCTCCTGCTGTGTGGCACAGGCCCGGGGTGCGTGCGGCGCACGCCGCGAACGCATAGAGATTATGCAGACTGGATATGTCGCGAGTATAGCCGAACGGTCTGGTCGCGGAGAGCCTATTGGCACGCAGACGCCGCTGCGGGACCGGCCCGCGGGCCGAACGCTTCTTCGTCAGTCGCCGCTCACCGTCAAGCGTCAGACGGTGCCGACCATCAGTCGACGATGGTGTGGCTCTGCTCGCGCATGAAATGGGCGGGGTAGTAGATGCTCAGCCCCGCCTTGCCGGTCGAGCCCGAGCCCTTCCAACCACCGAACGCCTGGACGCCGGGCCAGGCACCGGTCGTGGCCCCCGCAGCGCGGTTCACGTAGAGAACCCCCGCCTCGATCGTGTCGAGGAAGCGGTCGATCTCGGACGGGTCCTCGCTGTAGACACCGGCCGTGAGGCCATAGGTGCTGTCGTTCGCGAGACGCACCGCCTCGTCGAGCGAGTCCACGGCGTGGACGGCCGTGAAGGGCACGAAGAGCTCGTCCTGGAGGAGGCGATGGTCGGCGGAGAGGTGCCCGACGATGGTTGGCTCCACGAACGTGCCGCGGGCGAGATCACCATCCGAGAGACGGCTGCCGCCGACGAGGACGCGGCCGTCACGCCGTGCGTCGGCCACGGCCGCGAGGTAGCGCTCGACGGCGCGCTCGTCGATGATCGGGCCGAGCCAGTTGTCGCGGGCCAGCGGATCGCCGATCGTGATCTTCTCGGTCTTCTGGACCAGCAGGCGGACCAGCTCGTCGTGCACGCGGCGCTCGACGTAGACGCGGCTGTTCGCGGAGCACTTCTGGCCCCCGAAGCCGAAGGCGCTGCGGACGATCCCGTCGGCCGCCTCCTCCAGGTCGGCCTTCGCCGTGACGATCGCCGGGTTCTTGCCGCCCATCTCCACGATGCACGGCTTGGGCCACCGCTTCGAGAAGGTCCGGAAGAGGGCCATCCCGACCTCGTACGAGCCGGTGAAGACGATCCCGTCGACGCCCGGATTCTCCTGGATCTCCTGCCCGACGCTCTCGCCGGGTCCCATCACGAGGTTGAAGACGCCGTCGGGCAGGCCAGCGTGGCGATAGGCCTCGGCCAGGAGGATGCCGCTCATCGCGCTCGCCGACGCGGGCTTGAAGACGACGGCGTTGCCCGCCATCAGGGCGCCCGAGCTGGGGCCCGCCGCGAGAGCCATCGGGAAGTTGAAGGGGCTGATGACCGCGAAGACGCCGAACGGGCGCAGGACGGAGCGCGTGCGAACCGTCGGGTCACCGAGATTGTCCATCGCATGGACGTACCCGTCGTTGCGCTCGTAGACGTCCGCGTAGTAGCGGATCAGGTCGGCGGACTCCTCCACCTCGCCCAGGGCCTCGAGCCGGCTCTTTCCGACCTCGATGGCCATCAGGGCTGCGTACTCCATCTGGCGCTCGGAGATGAGGTCCGCGGCCCGGCGGAGGATCGCAAGGCGCTCCTGCCAGGGCACGGCGCGCCACGCCGGCTGCGCGGCCCGAGCCGCGGCCACCGCGTCCCTGGCGTCCTGGCGCGTTCCCCGGGCGAACGTCCCGACGAGGATCTCGCGATCGATCGGCGAGCGGAGGTCGAACGAGCCCTCGCCGTCGCGACCGGCGCCGGCGATCCAGTTCTGGTGGTGGGCGCCCAGGCGGGCACGCGCCTTCTCGATGCCGGCGTCGTAGAGCGCGTGGAGCTCCTCGTTGTCGTTGCGCAGGGTCGCGTAGGTGATCTTGGGGCGCGGTGCCAGGCTGCTCATCGGGATCCTCCGTGCACGGGGACGCGGGCGCGGGCGAACAGGACCGGGAGCGTACCGGTCAGGACGGAGATCGGTCCAGCGACGCGCTGAGCGGGGTGTTCAGCCCCCCGAGAAGATGGGCGAGACGAGGATCCTGTCGCCCTCGCGCACCTCCTCGTCCGCGCTGGCACCGTGCCCGTTCCTGGCGATGATCATGGGTCGGGCCCGATCGACGGCCGACGGCGTCGAGGAGGTCGGCGATCGTCGCCCCGGGCTCGACGTCCAGCTCCCTGTGGCTGAACCCGACCGTGTGGACGAACCCGCCAGCCAGCTTGAGGGTGACCTTCATCTCAGCGGATCGTCGCGTAGACCTCCGCGGCCGCCGCCTCGGTGCCGAGCCCCAGGCTCTCCAGGGTGGCCCGGGTCGGGATGCCGCGGTCGTCGTAGCCCCGGATGTCGTAGTAGTGCTGGAGGAGCGAGTCGTATTTGTCCAGCTCCAGGATCCGCCCGGCGATCGGGCCCTCCGTGTCGGCGAAGGCCGGATCGAACCAGGCGGCGGGCACGTAGTCGGCGGTCCGGTCGGTGTCGGGGAACTCGCGCAGCCAGAACAGCTTGATCAGCGCGTAGATCCGGTCGGAGATCGGCCAGAAGTCCTCGAGCTTCCAGTCCTTGCCGGTGATGGTGTTGAAGTAGGTCGGATAGTGCTCCACGCCCCAGCCCACCTCCACCCACGGGAAGCGGCAGGTGATGATCGACTCGAAGAGGCCGCCCCGGATCCGCTGGAGATCGACGATCTTCTGGGCCTTGTCGCGGCCGTACGACTCGCGCGGCGTCTGGTTCACCTCGTAGGTGATGATCCACGACTCCTTGTGGTGGGCGCCGATCGGGCTCACGCCGAAGGCGAGGGCCATGCCCGGGATGAACTTGCAGTTGTAGGCCGAGATCTCCAGGCCCTTCACCTGCATGGCATAGGCCTCGGACCCGTGGCCGAAGGCGCGGGCCGCCTCGCGCGTCCCGTTGGCGAGGATGTCGCCGACGCCCTCGCGCCGGGCGATCATGCCCAGGACCTGCTTGAAGCCCGCGATGTCCCCGAACCGGAGGTCGCCCTCGGTCGCCGCCTGCTCGATGGCGTCGGCGTAGAAGCCGAGCACGCCGCCGGCCGAGATCGTGTCGAGCCCGTAGTCGTCGCACAGGTAGTTGAGAGCGCCGACCTCGGCGAGGTCGTAGAGGTCGAGGTTCGGCCCCAGGAGGCCGATGTTCTCGTAGTCGACCTCTGCCTCGCGACCCTCGTCGTCGAGGACGGCGATCCCGCAGCGCATCGTGCAGTTCGGGCAGCCATACGTGGCGACGCGCGCCGCGTGGACCCGCTCGCCGTCGACCCTCCAGGCATCCGGGTGGTGCGTGCCCCGGAAGTTGTGGACCGGGAGCGCGGCGACCTCGTTGCACCAGGGCAGGACGCCGGTCGTGCCCTGGAGGGACCAGCCGGCCTCCTTGTCGATGCGGTGGACCTCGCGCAGGTCGTCCCGCCCGAGCTCCTTCATCTTCGCCGGGAAGGCCTGCGGGATCGGCTTCGAGCCCGTCACCACGATCGCCTTGAGGAGCTTGGAGCCCATCACCGCGCCCATGCCGGGCCGGCCGCCCGAACGCCCCTCGAGGCTCCGGACGGTCGCGTAGCGGACCATGTTCTCGCCGGCCTGCCCGATGTTGAGGACGCCGGCACCCTTGCTGTAGCGGGCGTAGATCCAGTCGTTCGTCTCGATCGTACCCTTGCCCCACAGCTCGTCGGCGGGCAGGAACTCCACCGTGTCGTCGTCGACGACGAGCATCGTCGGGCTGCTCCGCGCGGCCTTCGACGATCAGGGCGTCGTAGCCGGCCTTGCGCAGCTGGTCGGTCATGCGCGTGCCGAGGTTGCCGTCGCCGTAGCCGCCGGTCGCGGGCGACTTCGCCGCCACGATCGTCTTGCCGGTGTTGGGGGCCGGGATGCCGGAGATCGGGCCCACGGCCACCACCAGCTTGTTCTCGGGCCCAAGCGGGTCGATGCCGGGGGCGAGCTCGTCGTACAGGATCTTGACGGCGAAGCCGCGGCCGCCGATCCAGGTGTTGGCGAACTCCTCCGAGAACGTCTCCACGCGGCTCGTCCTGCTGGTCAGGTCGACCCTGAGGATCTGTCCGGTCCAACCATCCATCGTCAGCTCATCCTCGCAAGTGGGTTGTGGGGTCGACCGTAGGCGGGTGTGGCCTTCCCGGCAAGTGGAATGGAGGCTCTGATCCCGGGAAGAATGGCCCTCCCGCCCCGGATCAGTCCAGGGCCGCGACGACGTCGCCCATGGCCGCCGCGACCGCGTCCGGGACGGCCCGCCCGCGCAGCCCCGGGACGTCCTCGGCGGCTGTCCGCCCCGTGAGGACCAGGATCGGGCGCAGGCCGACCCGCCGGGCCCCGGTGATGTCCTGGATGCTGTGATCTCCCACCATCGCCACGTCGCGATGCCGGAGGGCCTTGCCGCCGGCGGCGGCGACATCGGCCGCGAGACCACGGAACGCGGTCCGGAACATCAGGGGGCCGGGCTTGCCCGTGAGGCGGGCGCGCCTCCCCGTCGCGTACTCGAGGGCCGCAACGAAGGCGCCCGAGTCGATCGTCTCGCCCCGTGCCGTGAGCCACCACGGGTTGCGGTGCATCGCGATCAGCTCGGCGCCGCGGCGGACCAGGCGGAACGCGCGGTCCATGTTCTGGTAGCTCAGGTCCTGGGCGGCGTCGCCGATGACCACGGCGGCCGCGCGGGCGTCATCGACGTCGGCGGCCTCCGGGGCCATGAGCGGATCGTCGGCGAACTCCCGCAGCCCGTCTCGATGGGTCAGCACGAAGACAGGCTGCCCCGGATACGTGCGCCGCACGTCGTCGACGGTCGCCGAGAGGGATGTCACGATCCGCTCGGCCGGGATCGCCAGCCCCAGCCCCGCAAATCGCGCGGCCACGGTCTCGCGGTGCGCGGCAGAGACGTTCGTCGCCACCCGGTACGGGATGCCGCGCGCGTCGAGGCGGCCCAGCGCCTCGGCCACGCCGGGCAGAGCAGTGCCGGGCGCTACGAGCACCCCGTCGGCGTCGAAGATGACGGCCCGGACGCCGCGAAGCGCGTCTCGCAGCCCGGTTCGTGTCGATTGGCTCATCGCTCGAGTGTATCGAGGTTCGCCCTCCAGCGAGCGGCCGGGGCGCCGTCGGCTCCCGGACTGGAGGTCACTCCCCGCCCGGCTCGCCGGCCGCAGGTGGCGGCATCCAGGACGGCCGCCGGGCGAGCCAGATGACGAGGATCACCCCGACCGTCGCGAGCCCGGCCCGCAGGGCGAAGGAATCGACGACGTACACGATCGAGATGACGAAGGTCACCGTCACCATCACGATGGCCACGGCCTTCGCCCGCGGGGGGATCGCGCGATGCTCCTGCCACGCCACGATCGTGGGGCCGAAGGTGCGGCTCTGGACCAGCCGGTCGTGGGCTCTCGTCGAGGCCCGCAGGTAGCAGGCCGCGGCGAGGAGCACGAACGGCGTCGTCGGCAGGACCGGGACGACGATGCCCAGCGCCGCGAGGCCCAGGAAGACCGTCCCGAGCGCGAAGAAGACGGCACGAACTGGACCTGCACCCGCGAACGGGAGCCGGGAGGTCGGCCGGCCAGGCGTGGGGCTCACGCGCCCAATCCTAGCCGCAGGCGAGCGCGATGCAGCCCCCGACCGAGAGTTGCCCGAGCTCGGGGGGCCCGGGACCGCGAACCGCTAGGATTCGCCCTCGGACACCGCGCGGGACCACCCTGCCGAGGGAGGATCACTTGGGGCTGCTGGACGGCAAGAACGCACTCATCTTCGGGGTTGCCAACGACCACTCGATCGCCTGGGGGATCGCGCGGGCGCTCCGCGAGCACGGGGCGACGGTCGGGTTCAGCTCGCTCGAGAGCCTCATCGAAAGGCGCGTCGCCCGCCTGGCGGCGAGCCTCGGCAGCACGTTCGTGGAGCCCTGCGACGTCCGCGACGACGCGGCAGTGAAGGCGGTCTTCGATCGCTGGGGCGCCGAGGTGGGGAACCTCGACATCCTGGTCCACGCCCTCGCGTTCGCGAACCGCGAGGACCTCGAGGGCGCGTTTGTTGACACGTCCCGGGATGGCTTCGCGCTGGCCCTGGACGTGTCGGCGTACTCGCTCGTCGCGCTCGCCCGAGAGGCGCGCCCTCACCTGCGCCCGGGCGCGAGCATCCTGACGCTCACCTACTACGGGGCCGAGAAGGTCGTCGCCCACTACAACGTGATGGGCGTGGCGAAAGCCGCCCTCGAGGCCTGCGTCCGCTACCTCGCGGTGGACCTCGGACCCGCAGGCGTGCGAGTCAACGCGATTTCGGCAGGGCCGGTCCGGACCCTAGCCGCCCACGGGATCCGCGGCTTCCGAACGATGCACGACGCGTTTCGCGACGTGGCGCCCCTGCGCTCGAGCATCACGATCGAGGACGTCGCGGGGGCCGCAGTCTGGCTGGCCAGCGACCTCTCGCGCCAGGTCAGCGGCGAGACCATCTACGTGGACGGCGGCTTCAGCGTCCTGGGGGTGCCAACGCCGGAGGCGTGATCGCCAGGCGCCAGCGACCGTGCCGCAGTTCGCCCTGCGAACGAGACCTGCCGGCGGGCGTCAGGCCGGTCCGGCGTCCGGATCTCTCGCCAGCCATGCCTCGTAGCGCGAGGCGAACAGGGCCGGGGCGCCGCCCGTCGCGAGGAAGACGATCGCCCGGTGCCGAACCGAGCGGGGCGGCAGCGCCACGAGTCCGGCCAGCGCCTTCCCGGAGTAGACAGGATCGAGCAGAAGCCCCTCGAGGCGGGCCGCCAGGAGCAGCGCGTCGCGACAGGCGCCGGTCGGCGCCCCATAGCGCTCGCCGACCTGGTCGCGCACCAGCCACGGTTCGCCCGATGGCCGCGGCAGGCCGACCGCCGCGGCGACCTCGACGGCCAGCACTCGCACGGTCGATGCCGGATCGACGATCGCCCCGACGTCGACTCCCATGACCCGCTCGTGGCCCAGGCGCGCCGAGAGCCCGGCGTGCGTCCCGCCCGAGCCAGTGGCGGTGACGACCAGCACATCCTCGTGCCCCAGGTCCACGAGGATCTCGTCGGCCGCTGCGACGTAGGCGCTCGCGCCAAGAGGCGACGAGCCGCCGACGGGGATCACGTACGGCCGGCGGCCATCCCGACGCAGGTCGTCCGCGGTCTGCTCGAGGGCCTCATTGAGCTCGTCCATCGCGATCGGGCCGAGGAAGCGCCGCTCGGACCCCAGCAGGACGTCGAGCACCTGGTTCGCCTCCAGCCGGTCGGGAGGCGGGGCGTTGAAGGCAAGGACACACCCGAGTCCGGCCCGAGACGCAGCCGCCGCCGTCATCCGGGCGTGGTTGCTCTGGAGACCGCCTGCCGAGACCAGCGTATCGGCGCCCATCGCGAGGGCATCGGCAACGAGCAGCTCCAGCTTCCGGGCCTTGTTGCCGCCCATCGCCAGGCCCGTGCAGTCGTCGCGTTTGACCCACAGGCGCCCCGCGGCCAGCCCGAGCCCTGCACCGAGACGGTCGGCGGGCTCGAGCGGGGTGGGCAGGTGGGCGAGGCGGAACCGGTCGGGCATGCGGGCCATCATGCCGCACGCGCCGGTCGGCCGCGCCGTCGAACCCGCGCCGGCAGATGGCGTGAGGGAACCCGCGGCGCTCGCCGGTAGGTCGCCCCGGTCACCAGCCCCCGGTGCCTGGCTCGCCCTTGAAAGGACCGACGACCCGCGACGTGACCCAGCCGCCGTAGAAGTCGCCGGCCTGTGGGCGAGCCTGCTCGTCCCCAACCCAGGCTTCGTCGACCTTCGACGCATAGATCGCGACGTGGCCGGCGATGGCCTCGAAGCCGGGCGACGGCGCCGGGTAGACCCACGCGACGTCCTCGATCCGCCGGCCGGACGGCAGGACGAGGGTCAGGTACGACGCGCGCCCCTTGAACTCGCAGAACGACGAGCTGGCCGACGCGACGAGGAGGTCGGCGCGGCCGTCGGCGAGTGGCAGGTAGTAGGTCGGCGGATGGCTGGTCTCGAGGACCCGCAGCGCCTTCACCGTGTCGGCGATCACGATGCCGTCGACGACGACCCGGACCCGCTCCGGGACGGGCTCGACACGGGGTGGGCGGGGGTAGTCCCAGGTCGACTCCTGGCCGGGAGCGGGGACGATGCGCGCAGGGCGGTTCATGGCGGCGGACCTCGCCTGGATATCGTGCGTCGTCGCCCGGTGGATGGAGGCAGCCCGCTTCGCGTCAGGTCAGCCGCGGCAGACACGGCAGCGGCCGACGATCGTGACGTGGGACAGGTCGACCTCGAAGCCGCGCTCCAGGTCGAGCGAGCGGACGATCGAGGCAGCCTCACCCATGCTGATCTCCCAGCTCGCGCCACACGTCTTGCAGTACAGGTGTCCATGCACGGTGCCGGGCAGGACGTGGTACTCCTCGCGGCCGTTCGGCCCGTGGGCGTGGCGGACGATCCCGAGCTCCTCGAGGACGTCCAGGGTCCGATAGACCGTCGACGGGAATCGTCGAGGGGTCGCGCTCCCGGCAGCGCTCGACCAGCTCGGCGCCCGTGACGTGCCCGCGGGTCTCGGAGAGCACGGCGACCAGGGTCCGGCGCTGGGGCGTCCAGCGCAGCCCGTGGTCGTGCAGGCGCTCGCGGACGGTCTCCCAGATGCGGGACTCGTCCCGATGCACCGGGCGGGGGCAGTCCGGGACGGCTCATGGCCGGAGTATAGGCAGCAGCCGTGGCTTCGAGCGCTTGTTGCAACAGTTGCAGGAGAAACGGGTGGCGTCTACAATCGTGCAGGCGGGTGCGTACCCGCGACCGGATCGGATGGGGGGAGCTCGTGTTCGCATCGATCGCCGGAGCGGCTGCCCAGGGCGGGGGGCCGGGACCGCTGGCGCTCCACGCACCGGACGGCTTCCTCAGCCTGCCGATCGCGGCGCTCATGTGGGTCCTCACGATCGCCGTGACCGCCGATCGCCGTGAAGAAGACCAACGAGACGCTCGACGAGCGCGCCATCCCCCTCATGGGCGTCACTGCCGCCTTCATCTTCGCGGCCCAGATGTTCAACTTCCAGGTGATCGGCGGGACCTCCGGGCACCTCCTGGGCGGCGTGCTGGCGGCGGTGCTGCTCGGTCCGTGGGCCGGCACCCTGGTGATGGTCGCCGTGGTGGCGGTCCAGGGCCTGGTCTTCCAGGACGGCGGTCTCGTCGTGATGGGCGCGAACATCTTCAACATGGGGATCATCGGGACGCTCGGCGGGTACGCGGTCTACCGCGCCCTCTGCGGCCTCGTCCGCGGCGAGGAGCGGGGCCGGATCCCGGGCGCCGGGATCGCCGCCTGGCTCTCGGTCTTCCTGGCCGCCGGCGCGATGGCGATCGAGCTCGCCCTGTCGGGCACCACCGACCTCGCGCTGGCCCTCACGGCGATGCTCTCGATCCATGCCCTGATCGGGATCGGCGAGGCGCTGATCACGATGGCCGCGCTGGCCTTCGTGAAGGTGACGCGGCCGGACCTGCTCACGCTCCGCGACGCGCGCGCGGGCGCGGCCGCCTGAGGACGATGACGTCATGAGCGACCTCTCCCCCGCTCCCGCCGGCACCACCCCGGAGCAGACGCCGGCAGGCGCGCCGAGGAGCCTGCTGGCTCGCTACTGGTGGGTCGCCGGGCTCGCGATCGCCGCCGTCGTCGCGATCCTCGCGTCGGCCTTCGCCTCGCGTGACCCCGACGGCCTGGACTCCGTCGCGATCGAGCAGGGCTTCGGGGAGGCGGGGCAGGAGCCCGGCTTCGAGATCCTCCCCGGCTACACGATCCCGGGACTGGACGGCACGGCGTCCACGATCATCGCCGGCATCGTCGGGATCGTCGTGGTAGTCGCGCTGATGCTGCTGCTCGGCCGCCTCCTTGCCCGGCGCCGCAACCGCGCGGCGGCCCGACCCTGAACCTCGACCGCTACCTCGCCCGCGACAGCGTCGTCCACCGCCTCGACGCGCGGCTCAAGTTCATCCTGACCGTCGGGTTCATCCTCTCGATCAGCCTGCTGCCCGTCGGGTCGTTCGTGGCCCTGGGGATCGCGTGGCTGGGGCTCGCTGGCGCTGTCGACCCTGGCCCGCCTGGGGCCCCTGCGACTGGCGCAGGTCCGCCTTCTTCGCGCTGCCGTTCGTTCTCGCCGCCCTGCCGCTCGTCTTCACCCGCCCCGGAGATCCCCTGGCGACCATCGAGATCGGACCGATCGTCCTGACCATCAGCGGGCAGGGCCTGCGCGAGTTCGCGACGATCGCCCTGAAGAGCTGGGTGAGCGTGCAGGCAGCACTCCTGCTCTCGTTCACGACGCCGTTCCCGGACCTCGTGGAGGCGCTGCGCCAGGCTTCACGTGCCCCGGCTCCTCGTCGCGATCATCGGCTTCATGTACCGCTACATCGCGGTCCTGACGGGCGAGGCGAGCCGCCTCAATCGGGCACGCCAGAGCCGCTCCGCGGTCGTCGAGGGTCGCGGCGGCGGCGGCGTTCGATGGCGTGCCGCGGTCGTGGGCGGGATGGTCGGCTCGCTCTTCCTCCGCTCGTACGAGCGCAGCGAGCGCGTCTACGCAGCGATGCAGGCCCGCGGCTTCGACGGCGAGTTCCGCTCGATGGGCGGTCGGGCCCTGACGGCCACGCGACTGGACGGCGTTCGCGGTCGGCGCCACGGCGATCGTCGCCTTCGTCATCGCCGGCCAAGTCCTCCTTCCCCGCCCATGAACGGAGTGACCGGCGACGTGAGCCCGGCCACGCGTGACACCCGCGCGCATGTCCACGACCACGCCCACGAGCACGGCGACGGCCGGGGCCCGGCGAGGTCCACGAGCACGCCCATCCTCCCGGGGCGCTTCACGGCCGGCCCGTCGTGGCGCCGGCTGTGCCCGACGACGTCGTCGCCCGCTGGATCGACGTCGAGCATGTCCACTACGTCTATCCGGACGGCTTCGAGGCGCTTCGGGGGATCTACCTCCGGATCGCCCGCGGCGAGAAGGTGGCGCTGGTGGGGCCGAACGGGGCCGGCAAGAGCACCCTCATGCTCCACCTCAACGGGATCAACACCCCGACGCACGGCGAGGTCCGGATCGGCGGGACGGCCATCGACAGGAAGAGCGTGAAGCGAATCCGGGCCGAGGTCGGCCTCGTCTTCCAGGATCCCGACGACCAGCTGTTCAGCCCGACCGTCTTCGAGGACGTCGCCTTCGGGCCACTCCACATGGGCGTGCCCGAGGTCGAGATCCATGAGCGGGTCGAGCGGGCCCTGGCGGCCGTGGGCATGACCGGGTTCGAGCGCCGGCTCCCCCATCGCCTCTCGCTCGGCCAGCGCAAGCGCGTGGCCCTCGCGACCGTCCTGTCGATGGATCCGAGCATCCTGGTCTTCGACGAGCCGTCGGCGGGCCTCGACCCGCGCGGCCGTCGCGAGCTGATCCAGCTCCTCCACACCCTCGACCAGACGCTTCTCGTGTCGACCCACGACATGCGGCTCGTCGCCGAGGTCTTTCCCGCGGACGGTCGTGATGGACGGTGGGGAGATCGTCGGCGATGGACCGACCGCCCGCCTTCTGGCCGACGACGCCTTCCTGGAGGCGCACGGGCTCGAGCGACCGTGATCGGCCGGCCGGGTCGGGCCGATCTCCACCCTAGGGCGCCGGCGACACCACCGGGAGGGGGATGATCAGCTTCTGGCCGACACGGATGAGATTCGGGTTCTCGATGTTGTTCGCCGCCTGGATCGCGGCCACCGTCACGCCGAACCTCGTGGCGATCCGACTCAGCTGGTCGCCGCTCTTCACCACGTAGACGACCGGCGTGGGCGCCGGAGTCGGCTCCGGCGTGGGTTGCGGGGACGGCGTCGCGCTGGGCGCGACGCTCGGCTCGGTGGTCGGCCCTCCGGCCGCCGTCGCGGCGGGGGTCGCGGCCGCGCTCGGCGACGGCGACCCGGTCGAGATGCCGGGACCGGGCAGCACGACGGGCAGCATGAGCCCCGCCACGAATCCCGCGACCGCCACGATCGCGATCGTCGCGACTCCGATCAGGAACCGCCGAAGTCGACCCTGCCGCGGCGGCCTCGGGGCAATCGGAGCAGCCGTCACGACGGGGCGATCGCGCTCGCGGACAACGGGCGCGACGTCCGACTCCGGCTGCGGCTCGGGCCTGGGGCCGGGCTCGAGCGCACCCTCGTCGGCCACCTCCGGCTCCACTCCGATGACGTCTCCCGAAGTCGAACCATCCTCGCCGAGCGGCTCATCCCGGAACCAGCCCGCGGAACCGGCATCGACGTCACCGTCCGCGGCGGCGTCCGGCGGGGGACCCGGGGCGGCGAGATCGCCTGGAGCCAGCTCCACGTCGGAACCGGAGTCTCCGCCGGCGGCGGTGATGCTGGCGGCGGCGATGCTGGCGGCCGCCTCGAGCTCTGCCTCGGCCTCGGCCGACGCGGCGTCAGCCGGTGCGAGGGATGCGGGCGCGGTGACGGCGTCCTGCGTCTCGACGTCGGCGTGGCGACGTCGGGCGTGGCCGCGCGCGACTGCCCGGCGCGTGGAACGCGAGGCTTGGATCGTCGGATGCGCGGCTCTGGCATGGGCCGGATTGTACCGAGCACTCCCCGGCGTGCATGCGCCGCGCGAAACGGGTCGCAGCCGACGGGGCGACAGCGCGCGTACGCACCCCGTAGTCCCGCGTGCTCAGCCGGCCTCGGACACCTCGAAGCGACCCAGACGCCAGACGCCGAGGAGCACGGCGACGGCCAGCACCGCCGCCGCCGCAACCAGGGCGACGAGCGGATCAACACCGGTTCCCGGCCGGGCCTGGTCGATGCCGGCGACCGCGCGCACGACCGCCATCGCGTACTCGCGGATCGAGAGGATCTGCGTTCCGGGCAGAAGCGACGTGAGCAGCCCCTCCCAGACGAGAACGTAGCCGAGCCCGATCACCAAGGCCCGCCCGGTCATGACCGAGAGCGTGACGAAGACGGCGCCGTAGAGGGCGGCGGCAAGGAGCGCCCCGAGCGCCATCCCGACCTGGAGATCGAGCTCGGTCGGACCCAGCACCAGGAACCCCGAGACGAGTGTCGAGGTGACCGCGAGCGCAGCTGTCGCAGGGGCAGCGACGAGCATCGCACCAAGGACCACCGTGCGGCGCGGCACCGGCTTCACGAGCAGGTAGACGATCGTGCCGTCGTCGATCTGGGTCCCGAGGGCGCCGGTGCCGAGGATCAGCGCGGTCAGCGGGATCGTCAGCGCGAGGTTGAGCCCTTCGAACACGTCGACCGCCATGGAGGCGGGCGAGCCCAGGCCGCCGGCCACGGCCAGGATCAGCGCCACGAGAACCGGCACGAGAGCGAGAAGCACGACGCCCAGCGACCGCCGCCGTCCGAGCAGGGCCCGGGCCATCAGCCGCCAGAGCGGCCCGAGCGCGGCGGGACGTCCACCGGCCAACCGGCGCCGCGCGCCCGCGGAAGCAGACCCGGGATCCGTGGACGTGCTCATCCGCGGACCAGGTAGGAGAAGACCGACTCGAGAGATTCGTCGGCCGGGATCAGCTCGAAGATCGAGACGCCCGCGGCCCGGGCGATCCCGGCCAGCTCGCCGGTGAAGGTCGCGTAGTCCGCCGCGTGGACGACCAGGCGGTCGTTCTCGACGGCCACCCCGGCCACGGTCGGGCGAGCGACGATCGCAGCGGCCAGGGCCCGATCGTCGGACGTGTGCAGCTCGAAGGCATGGGGTCGATCGGTCATGAGGCGGCGGATCTCGCGAAACTCGCCGGAGGCGGCCAGGCGCCCGGCCACCACGACAAGGACGCGCTCGGCGACGCGCTCCACCTCCTCGAGGATGTGCGACGAGACCAGGACTCGTGGCACCGCCGGCGGCGAGCGACCGGAGCAGGTCCATCATGTGGAGCCGCTGCCGGGGATCCATGCCGTTGAACGGCTCGTCGAGGACCAGCACCCCGGGGTCGTGGACGAGCGCCGCGGCCACCTTGGCCCGTTGGCGCATCCCTTTCGAGTAGGTGGCGAGCGCGCGGTCGGCGGCACCCGTGAGCTCGACCGTCGCGAGCGCGCGCTCGACCGCGTCCGCCGGGGCCGCGACGCCCTGGAGATCGGCGTTGAGGCGCACGAAGGCCCGGCCCGTCAGGAAGCCGAAGACGGCCTCGCGCTCGGGCACGAGCCCGACCCGCCGAAAGACCTCCGGGTCGCCGTACGTCGCGCGCCCATCCACGGTCACCGACCCTGCGGACGGATGCAGCAGGCCCGCGATCATGTGGAGAAGCGTCGACTTGCCCGCGCCGTTCGGGCCGAGCAGCCCGGTGACACCGGCCCCCAGCGAGAACGACACCCCGTTCACGGCGACGACGTTGCCATACCAGCGCGAGACGTCCCGCAGCTCGACGACGTCGACGGTCATGCCGCGATCCGCCGGTAGCGCAGGAGCAGGATCAGCGGACACGCCAGCGACACGACGACGGCGGTGCGCCGCGAAGGCCCAGACCGGCAGGTCCGAGCGGAGGATGGCCGGCATGTGTCGGCTCCACGCCGAACAGCAGGGCGGAGACGCCGTCCATGAGGGCGAAGGGGTCCAGCAGGGCCACGAGCGCCAGCGGGCCGTCGAAGCCGATCCGGTTCGCGAGGAGGCCGACAACCCCGCTGAGGACGAGGATGGCCGCGATGATCGCGCCGGCGGCAAAGGCTCGCCGAACCGTGAAGGCGCTCGCCACCAGGGCCATGCCGGCCAGCAGCGCCGCGTCGACGAGGGTCCGGGCGACCGCCGGCGCGAGCTGCGGGACGACCTCCTCGAGCCCGTCAACCAGGCTGTCCGTCGAGAAGAGGGTGCCCAGGACGAGGATCGCCTGGGGCAGCGCGAGGACGAGTGCCAGCGCGGCCACCAGCGCGAGGTACTTCGCCAGGACGTAGTCGCTCCGCTCCATCGCCCGGCTGAAGTAGAGCGTCAGGACGCGGTGGCGCTGGTCGCGGACCAGCAGCTCCGGCGCCTGCGCAGCCACGAAGAAGACGAGAACGACCTGGACGAAGCGGACGTAACCCTCCAGGTCGATCGGGTTGAACTCGTCGGCGGCCTCGCCGGCGAGCGCCCCGATCCCGACGCTGAAGACCGCGGGCAAGCGCGATCAGCCCGCCGAGGACGAGCGGCGCGATCTTGGCCCGGCCGCTCCGGCCCAGCCCGAAGACGGCCCGCAGGCTGTAGACGAAGAGCGCCACGACGGCATGGCGCCGGCCCAGCCGTGGGCCATCGTACCGGCGGTAGCCGAGGTCGTAGATGCTCCCCGTGGCGGAGCCGGCCAGGACGTCAGGCGGCGTCGCCATCGGCGTCTCCCTCGGTCACGTCGCGAAACATGTCCTCGACCCGATGCCGAGCGGGCTCCATGCGCGTCAGGGCCAGCCCGCGGTCGGCGACCGCGTCGCGCACGAGATCGAACGGCCGAGCGTCGGCGACCGTCACCAGGAGCCGTCGGGGCCCGTCGGTGCGGGCCGCGACGCCCGCGGCGACCAGGTCGGCGGCAACCTCCGCCGCCCCCTCGTCGAGCTCGACGACGAGCGTCCCGGTCCGCCTGGTGAAGCTGGCGAGCGGGGCGTCCCGGAGGAGCCGGCCGGCGTCGATCGCGATGACGTGGTCGCAGACCTGCTCGATCTCGCCCAGCAGGTGCGAGCTCACGATGACCGCCATCCCGAACTCGGTGCCGGTCCGACGGACGAGGTCGAGCATCTCGTCGCGCCCGGCCGGGTCCAGGCCGTTCGTGGGCTCGTCGAGCAGGAGGAGCTGCGGGTCGTGCACGAGGGCCTGGGCGAGCTTGACCCGCTGCCGCATCCCCGTGGAGTAGCCGCCGATGGCGCGGTAGCGCTCCTCGAAGAGCCCGACGTGGCGCAGGACCTCTGCCGCCCGCTCGCGCGCCGCGGCCCGCGGCAGGCCGGACATCTCGGCGAGATGCGTCACGAGGTCCGTCGCGGAGACGTCGGGCGGCAGGACGTCGTGCTCGGGCATGTACCCGACCTGCTCACGGATCCGCGGCCGTCGCGTCGCACGTCGAGGTCCAGCACGGCGGCCGAGCCGGTGGTCGGTGCGAGGAGCCCGAGGAGGATCCTCAGGAGCGTGCTCTTGCCGGCGCCGTTGGCGCCGACGAGCCCGACGATCCCCGGCTGCGATCGCGACGGTGAGGTCGTCGAGGGCAAGGACTCCCCCGCCGGCACCCGGGTATCGGAAGGAGAGTGCCTGGGTCGTGACGAGGGCCATCGCGGTCGAGTCTAGTCTGTCGGCGTCGTCACGGGGAGCCTGGCGTCACGGAGGCGGCGCCCTCATGGCGATGGCGCCGCCCACGGCGCATCGACCAGGCGGTGCGCGATGTTCCGCCCGTCCTGGGCTGCGGTACCCGACTGAGATCGGCTGGAGCGTGACCGCGTGCTCGACGAGATGCGCCGCGGCGAAGGCCGCGCCGTCGATCTCGAGCTCGCCGATGTCGAAGCGCATGGTCTCGCCCTGCTGGGTCCGCAGCGTGAAGCCGGTCACCTCGCCCGTCGGCGCGTCCACCGCGATGACGATCCCGGCGGCTGCCTTCCCCGGATCGCCGCACCCGCCCGACGATCAGGGCGAGGCCGATCAGGAGCGGGAGGATCGAGCGAGTCACCGCGCCTGCCTACCGAATGCCGGTGTCGTACGTGACGTCCACCGCGGCCCAGGCCGCCGGCGCGTCCGCGACTTCGACCACGACTGCCGCCGCGGTGCCGAGCAGGCCCTCGACGGGCTGCGGCTCAACGGTCCAGGAGCCGCCGCCCGGAACGGCGACGAGGAAGGTGCCGTCTTCGGCGGTCGTGGCGCGCGCGACTTCGGCGCGGCCCGCGTCACGGATCACGATCACGGCACCGGCGACGGGGCGGTCCGCGCAGGCCGGGTCGGGGGGGATCCGCTCCACGGGGCAGACAGGACCCGCGAAGGCCCGGCCCGCGATCCACGGTCCGCCTTCCGCGGGAATCGCCACCGGCGGGTCTTCCGTGCTCTCGCCATCCGAGCCGCCCGCCGAGCCGTCGCCCTGCCCGTCGCCGACCGGATCTCCCCGCTCCTCGACCAGGGTCACGACCCCGGTGGGATCGACGTCGTAGACCCAGCTGTGGCGGTTGATGCAGCCGGCCTGGCAGTCGCCCCAGCCGATCGTCACCATGACCCGCCAGCCCACCACGGCGGGCGACACCTCGTACCAGGCGGACTGGCCGATGAGGTCCGGGTCCGTTGGGCGAATCCCGGAGAAGCGGGGGTCCTGGGCGAGGACGCGCGCCACGGCTTCGGCCTCGGTGAGCACCGCCCCGCCCGGCGTCGCCGTCGCGGCCGGCGACGCGGTCGGGCGTCGCGGCCGGGGGCGTCGACGCAGGGCCCGCCGCGCCGCCACATCCGGCGACGCTGATGGCGGCCAGGAGCGCGAGCATGGGCAACGCGGCAAGCGGTCCGCGGATCCGCGGCAGGCGACGACGGTCGTTCATGGCCCCCTGACGGTAGCGCGTCTGGACCGGTTCCGGCGACTGCGCCGAGGCGCACCCTGCAGCCCTGCTGGAGCGCCTGCGCCGCCTGCACGCGCACCCGGCCCGGCGTCGACCGTGGCCGGTGCGCCGACCTGCACCGTCGATCTGCTCCCGGCCGGGTCCACGTGGGCTACGATCGGCCCGACAGAACCACCCGAGCGGTGCGGACCGGGGCACGACACAGGCGACCCCGGACTGTCACACGTCCGGTGGGAGGACGGAGAGCGTGATCCACCAGGTCCGCGAGCTGCACGTCCGGCGGGAGGCGCGAGCCCGCTACGGCGTGGACACCGCCCTCTTCACATTGTCGGGCAACGCCATCCTCCCGGACCTGCGGGCCGTGCGCGCCCTGGCCGCCTCCATGACCGCGGAGCGTCGCGCGACGGGGGCCACGGATCCCGCGGTCACCGCCGGCTCGCTCAACGCGATGGGCCTCATCGACGAGATCCTCCACGCCGTGGTGGCCGTCTACCGCGAGCACGAGGATCCCGAGGCGGTCGACGACGCCCTCGATCATCTCGACGAGGTCCTCGGCACGGCCGCCATCGACGAGGTGCTCCTGCGCTTCACGACCGACTTCCCGCCCCTCGCCGTCCACCTCGGCGAGCTGACGCCCGAGGCCTATCTCGCCGGGGAGACCGAGGGGATCCCGAATCGCGAGGTGGCGCTCGAGGAGCTGGCCGCCTGCTGGCTCGAGAACGCCAACCCGGCGTTCGCCCCGTATCGCGAGCTGTTCGACGACCGCGACCTGGCGGCCGCGACCGCCTACGACGCCGTGATCGACGAGCTGGGGCGCTTCTTCGCCGGCCGAGCCCCATTCGGACCGGACCAGCAGGACCTCATCACGATGCTGCGCGCCCCGGCCCTGGCCGAGCCCGGCTCGCTGGTCGGGCAGCTGCGCTGGATCCGGGCGCGCTGGGGCAGCTTCCTGGCGACCTACCTGGGCGAGCGGTTCGGCGCCCTGATGGATCGGCTCGTGACGGGACTCGACGTGGCGGCGGAGGAGGAGCGTGCCCTCTGGATGCGTCACCACCCGGGCCCGGGCGGCGGCGGGACCGGCCACGCCCCCTCGTTCGGCGGCCTGGACGCCGAGCCGGAGCGCTTCTCCGAGGACCGCGACTGGATGCCGCGCGTCGTGCTCATGGCCAAGAGCACGTACGTCTGGCTCGACCAGCTCAGCCGGGCCTACGGGCGCGAGATCCGCCGCCTCGACCAGGTCCCCGACGAGGAGCTCGACCGCCTGGCCCGCTGGGGGTTCACCGGCCTCTGGCTGATCGGCCTCTGGGAGCGGAGCAGGGCCAGCCGGCGTCATCAAGCAGCTGGCGCGGCAACCCGGACGCGGTCGCATCCGCCTACTCGCTGCGCGACTACGCCATCGCCGAGGACCTCGGCGGCGAGGCTGCGTGGGACGTCCTGCGCGACCAGGCCTCGGCCCGGGGCATCCGCCTGGCCTCGCGACATGGTCCCCAACCACATGGGGATCGACTCGCGCTGGGTCGTCGAGCATCCCGACTGGTTCCTGGCGCGCCCCGACAGCCCCTACCCGGGCTACACGTTCGGCGGCGCCGACCTCTCGGACGACCCGCGGGTCGCGATCCAGATCGAGGACCACTACTGGGATTCGACCGACGCCGCGGTCGTCTTCCGGCGCGAGGACCGCTGGACCGGCGACGTCCGCTACGTCTACCACGGCAACGACGGCACGAGCATGCCGTGGAACGACACGGCCCAGCTGGACTACCTCAAGCCCGAGGTCCGCGAGGCCGTCATCCAGACGATCCTCGCCGTCGCCCGGCGCTTCCCGATCATCCGCTTCGACGCCGCGATGACCCTGGCCAAGAAGCACATCGCCCGGCTGTGGTACCCGGAGCCCGGGCAGGGCGGCGCGATCCCGTCGCGCGCCGAGTCGGCCATGACCCGGGAGGCCTTCGACGCGGCCATCCCGGAGGAGTTCTGGCGGGAGGTCGTGGACCGGGTCGCCGCCGAGGTGCCCGACACACTCCTCCTGGCCGAGGCCTTCTGGCTGATGGAGGGCTACTTCGTCCGCACCCTCGGCATGCACCGGGTCTACAACAGCGCCTTCATGCACATGCTCCGCGACGAGAAGAACGCGGACTACCGGCTGCTGGTGAAGAACACCCTGGAGTTCGACCCGGAGATCCTCAAGCGCTACGTCAACTTCATGAACAACCCCGACGAGAAGACGGCGATCGAGCAGTTCGGGACCGGCGACAAGTACTTCGGGGTCGCGACCGTCCTCGCGACGATGCCCGGCCTGCCGATGTTCGGGCACGGCCAGGTGGAGGGGTATGCCGAGAAGTACGGCATGGAGTTCCGGCGCGCCTACTGGGACGAGCGGCCGAACGAGGGGCTGGTCGCCCGCCACGAGTGGCAGCTGTTCCCGCTCCTGCATCGCCGGCGCCTCTTCGCCGAGGTCCGCGACTTCCGCTTCTACGACGTCGTCGACGACGCGGGTCACGTCAACGAGGATGTCCTCGCCTATTCGAACCGGGGCGGCGACGAGCGGTCCCTCGTCATCTACCACAACCGCTTCGGGTCGATGCGCGGACGGATCCGCGATTCGGTCGCCTTCGCCGTGAAGGACGAGGCGGGGGCGAAGCACCTCGTGCGAACCTCCCTGGCCGACGGCCTGGGCCTCTCGGGGGACCCGGGGGCGGTTGTCATCTTCCGGGACACACTCGACGGGATGGAGTACATCCGGGAGACGGGCGACCTGCGCGACCGCGGGCTCCGCGTCGAGCTGGAGGCCTACGGAGCGCGCGTCCTCCTCGACTGGCGCGAGATCGGCGGCGAGGCGGCCGCCGAGTACCGGGCCCTGGCGGCGGACCTGGGCGGGGCCGGCGTCCCGAGCGTCGAGGCGGCCCTGGCCGAACGCCGGCTGCGCCCGCTCCACGACGCCGTGGCCATCCTCGTGAACGACGCCCTCGTGCGGGAGGTGACCGAGACGCTGACGGCGCACCTGGCCGCAGCGGCGCGCGAGGCGGCCCGGGCGGCCATTCCGGCCGTCCCGGGCGATGCGGCCGCCGCGGGCGACGCGGCCGCCGCCGGGCGACGCGGCCGCCCCGAACGCGCCATCGATCCCGCCCGCCCTCGCGCCGGACCTGGACGCCCTCGTCGACGCCTGGCGCGGGCGCGCGCTCGACGCCCTGCGCGCGGTCCGCGCCGCTGCCCGGCCCACGGTCCCGGACGGCGCCCTCGAGGAGCAGGCAGCCACGTTCGGGACGCGCCTCCGCGCGGCCCTCGACGCTGCCCTCGTCCTGCCGGCCGTGGGCGCCGCGCCGGACGTCCCGCGCGCGTTCGTGGCGGCGGCGCTGCCCCCGGACACGGCGACCTGGGGCGCGCTTCTGGGCTGGCTCGCGGCCGACGCGATTGCCGTCGTGGTCGAGCCCGACCCGGACGCCCGCGTCGCGCGCGGCTGGTTCGATCGCGCTCGCCTGGGCCGCGTCTTCGCCGACGCGTACCGCTGGCGCGGCCTGGACGAACGCGCGGCCTGGTGGACCGTCGAGACGGTGCGCCACCTCGTCGCGCGGCCCGGCGCCGCGGCGCTCGTCGCGCCGGCCGGCGAGCGGGCCGGCCGCCTCGTCCGGGCCTGGTTCGCCGACGACGATCTCGGCCGATGGCTGGGCGTCAACCGCCACGAGGGAATCGCCTATCGTCAACCGCGAGTCGTTCGAGGCGGCCCTGCGCTGGATGGTGGTGCTCGTCGCCGTTGACGGCCCGCTCGCGGCAAGCTGGAGGGCGTCGGGGCCGAGGCTCGCCTGGCCGGCGCCCACGCGCTCGCGCTGCGACTCGCTGCGGACGCCGAGGCCGCCGGCTACGAGGTGGGGCGGCTCGTGGAGCTGGCCACCGCCTGACGTCCTGGCGTCGGCGCCGCCCCGGGGTCCTCCCGCGGCTCCGTCCGGGTGCCCGTCGGGCTCGTTGCACGCGCCGCGGCCGCCCGCCGCGCGTCGTCTCCGAGGAGCGCGCCGAGCGCGGCGAACGCCCAGGCCATGACGAGGGCGATCGCGATGCCCAGCGGGCTCGCCATCCAGGCGCGCAACGCCCCGACGACCGGGACGCCGCCGGCGACCACCCCGACGATCTCGTCCGGGGTCACCAATCCGGGGTCGACGACCGCCACGGCGTCGCCGCGGGTCCTGTAGCCGACCACCGCACCGGCACTCGTCGCGAGCGACGGCTGCGACCCGATGCGTGACGAGCGACCCTCCCGGACGTCCGATCACCGCGACGGCGCCGACAGGAATCGCGGCAGGATCGGCCGGCCTGGTGACGAGGAGCAGGGATCCGGCCGGGTGGGCGGGAGCCATCGACCCCGTCGTGAGCGAGATGGTGCGGAGTCCTCCGAGCTCGAGGAGCGCCGGCACCACGAACACCACGAGCGCCCCGGTCGCGATGACGCGAACCGCAAAGGCCATCGTTCGTTCGGCCGCCGCCAGGGCCTCCGGGGAGGCGCCGGGCATCGGCGGCGCGCCGCGTCCCAGGCGGCGGAGGACGCCGGCGGTCAGCAGGAGGGCGACAGCAGGCACCAGCGCAGCGACCAGCACGAGCGACGGCCCCGGGAGACCGGCGAGCTCCCGCAGGCCCGCGGGCGAGAGACCCTCCGTGATCGTTGCCGGACGCGCCAGGACCTCGACGACGTCGGCCTCGAAGACCGCGACCGCCGCCCCGACTGCCAGCGTGGCCGCTGCTGCCGCGGCACCCAGGGCCGCCAGCGCGGCACATCGACGGGCGCGCTCCCCCGCGCCGGCGACGACCGGCGATGCGCCGGGCGGTGCGTCGTGCGGTTCCGGGACAGGGAGGGCGAAGGGCGGTGCTGTCATGGTCGGGCCGTCGGCAGAGTCTCTGCGGCCCGCGGCGGACAGGAGCCATCCCCCGGAGGTCCCGGTGCCGGTATCCTGCCGACCATGACCCTCGAGCCCTCGCCCACGCCCCTCGGGTCGTCGCTCCCGGCCTTCGGGGCGCAGTCGATGACGGCGCCTCTCCGCGACGTTCTCGTCCAGCGGCCCGGCGCCGCGTTCGGAGCCGCCTTCGACGAGCCGGCCCACGGCTTCCTCCACCCGGTCGACCTGGAGCTGGCCCGTCGCGAGCACGATGCCTTCACGGACCTTCTCGCGCGCCTCGAGGTCCGGGTCCACGAGCTCGGAGCGGTCGACACGCCCCACCCGGACCTCGTCTACACGTACGACCCGCTCCTGGTGACGGACAGCGGGTCGATCCCCCTCCGCTCGGGCAAGCCGACGCGCCGCGGCGAGGAGACGCGAGATGGAGGCCTGGCTGACCGCGCGCGGCGTCCCGACGCGGGGGCGGATCACGTCGCCCGGCAGCGTCGACGGCGGCGACACGTTCTGGCTCCGGCCGGACCTGCTCTGCATCGGGCGAACGCTCCGCACCAACGCCGACGGCACCCGCCAGCTGGCCAGCCTCGTGGGCGGCGACGTGCGCGTCTTCGACGTCCCGTACTGGCGGGGCGACGCTGAGCTGATCCACCTCCTCTCCGTGATCTCGCCGGTGGCGGACGACCTGGCCGTCGTCTTCCTGCCCCTGCTGCCGGTCGGGCTCTGGGAGCTGCTCGGTGACCTCGGGATCCGGATGATTCCCGTGCCCGACGAGGAGTTCGCGACACTGGGCTGCAATGTCCTCGCGGTGCGACCCGGGGTCTGCGTCGTCGCCGACGGGAACCCGGCCACGCGCCGCGCCCTCGAGGCGGCCGGGTGCGAGGTCCACCCGTACCCGGCGTTCGAGATCGGGATCAACGGCTCCGGCGGTCCCACCTGCCTCACCCGCCCGCTGCTGCGGCAAGCATGAGCGAATTGCCGCGCCAGGTCAGCCCCGCCGGCGTCGCGCGCGCCATCTCGCCGCGACCGCGGCGCGCGCCGCCCGTGCCGCGGCGGCGGTGGACCCGCGGCGATCGAGGCCGACCTTCTCGCGCTCGTGGCAATCCCGTCCATCACCGGCGACGAGGGCGCCGCACGCGACGCCGTGGCGAGGCAGATGGCCGACTCTCGGCCTGGCGGTCCGCTCGTGGGACGTCGATCCCGGTCGCCCTCGCGGCCGACCCCGACCACCCCGGCTCGGAGATGCCGCGCCCAGCCTGCCGCTCGTCGCGGGCACCCTCGCGGCACACGCTGCCGGCCCCCGCCTGCTCCTGGCCGGCCACACGGACGTGGTCCCGCCCGGCGATCGCAGCAGCTGGTCGCTGGAACCCTTCCGCCCGGAGCTGCGCGGAGGCCACGTCTACGGCCGCGGTGCCTGCGACATGAAGGGGGGCCTCGTCGCCGTGCTCGCGGCCCTCGTCGCCGTCCGCGCGACCGTCGACCCGGCCGACCTCGGAGGGAGAGGCGGTCGTGCTGGCCGTCCCGGCCGAGGAGGACGGCGGGGCCGGCATGCTCGCCGCGATCCGCGCCGGCTTCGTGGCCGACGCCGCGATCATCACCGAGCCGACGCGCCTGGAGATCGTGACGGTGCAGGCCGGCGCGATCACGTTCCGCCTCTCCGTCCCGGGCCGCGCTGCCCACGCGTCGGTCCGGCGCGAGGGCGTCTCGGCGCTCGAGAAGCTCGAGGTGCTCCACCGCGCGCTTCGGGCCGACGAGGCCGCCCGCAACGCTGCCGAGACGCGCCCCGAGATGCGGGCCCTGGGCCTCCCCTACCCCACGATCATCGGAACGGTCCACGGCGGCGACTGGGCCAGCACCGTGCCCGACCTCGTGGTCGCCGAAGGGCGCTATGGGGTGCGGGTCGGCCAGGTTGCCGACGAAGCGGCCGACGAGCTGCGCACGGTGATCGCGGCTGCCTGTGCGGCGGATCCGTGGCTGCGCGAGCACCCGGCGACGGTCACGATCGACGGCGGCCGCTTCTCCTCGGCCGAGATCCCGGCCGATCACCCGCTGCCGCTGGGGCTGGCGGTCGCGGCGGAGAGCGTCCTCGGCCGGCGTCCAGCGCTCGTCGGCGTGCCGTACGGGTCTGACATGCGGCTCCTGATCCGGCAGGGCGCGACTCCGACGGTCATGTTCGGGCCGGGTGATGTCAACGACGCCCATGCGGCAGACGAGCACGTCGCGCTCGACGAGGTGGTCGCCTGCGCCCGCGTCCTGGCCGCCTGGCTCGTCCGGGAGCTGGCGCCGGCCTGACTGGCGCGCCGTGAGCACGGGCGGCCGGTGGCATGATGTCCGGGCCTACCCCACCGCCTGGAGGAAGACCATGAAGATCGAGGATCTCGAGGGCGTCGGCCCGGCCTTCGGTGCCAAGCTTCGCGACGCGGGCGTCCTGACCACGGACGATCTCCTCGCCCAGGCCGGTCCGGCGGCCGGCCGCAAGGCGCTCGCGACGAGCACCGGGATCAGTGCCGACCTCCTCCTGCGCTGGACGAACCACGCCGACCTGTACCGGATCTCGGGAATCGGCTCCGAGTACGCCGACCTGCTCGAGGCGAGCGGGGTCGACTCGTGCCCGGAGCTGGCGCAGCGGAACGCGGCGAACCTCGCCACCACGATGGCCGAGGCCAACGCGGCCCGGTCGCTGGTCCGGCGACTCCCGACCGAGGAGATCGTGAAGGGCTGGATCGAGCAGGCGAAGACGCTGCCGAGGGTCGTCACCCACTGACCTCGGGCACGATGCCCGGCCGGGGTCGCGCCCGCGCTGCCGGCGCCGGCAGCACCGGCAACCGCCGCATGGAGCTCGGCCGTTACTTGCGGCCGTGCTTCTTCTTGTGCTTCTTGCCCTTGCCCTTGCCGGCCTTCTCGTCGCCGTCGGCCGGGCTGGGAGCCGCGTCTGCAGTCGGGGATGAAGCCGGGGCCGGTCGGGCGCGAGTCGCAGCAGCGGACGCCTCGGCCGGAGGGGCGGCGTCCGCCGAGCCCACCTCCTCGAGTCCCCACATCGTGTCGAGCCGGCCCTGGAGCCGGACCAGCCCGATGGGGTCCAGGCGGTAGTAGCGGCGCGTCCCCTGGGGCCGCTCCAGGACGAGCCCGGCCGCCTTCAGCACGCCGAGGTGCTGGGAGACCGCGGGCCGGCTGACGGGCAGGTCCGCGGCCAGGTCGCCGACGGTCCGCTCGCCGTCGCGGAGGCCCTCCACGATGGCCCGCCGCGTGGCGTCGCCGAGAGCTTCGAGGGGGTCGGTGGGATCTCGGTAAGCGTTCACGAACCGTAATCTGCCGCTCAGCGCCCGCGATGTCAAGTCCCAAGCTCGCCTCGGTCGTCGTCCCGGGTCCGTTCGGCCCGGCCCGCCGGATCCGTTGCACCCCGGCACGGATGCCCGCGGCACCCGTATGCTGCGCGCGTGGCCCCCGACCTCGTCCACGCCGGTCACCACGTTCCGCTCGTCATGGGCGGGACGCTGTTCGACGCGGCGGACGAGCTGGACATGGTCGTCCCGGCCTCGTGCCGGCGCTCCGGTCGGTGCCACGAGTGCATCGTGGAGATCCTCCGGGGTGGGGACGCGCTGTCGGCGACCGACGAGCAGGAGAGGTTCCTGCGCCCCGGCTACCGGCTCGCCTGCCGGGCGACCGTGGTCCGCGAGCCGGCCGAGGGGAACCTCGAGTTCATCGTCCTGCGCCGCCGCCTGAAGATCCTGATGCCACCGTCCGGCCCGCCCCTGGAGGTCGATCCGGCCATCACGATCCGGGACGGCCGCGTCCGCTGGTACGACGAGGACGTAGACGCCGCGCGCGAGCGGCTCCTCGGGATCGCGCTCGACGTGGGAACGACGACGGTCGTCCTCCAGCTGCTCGACCTGCGGTCCGGCGAGGCGCTCGCCGTCGGCGCCTTCGAGAACCCCCAGCGATTCGGGGGCAGCGACGTCATCGGCCGGATCTCGTACGAGGCGGAGCGGCCGGGCGAGCTGCGGCGGGCGATGCGGCGGGCCCTCAACCACGAGCTGTCGCGCCTCTACGCCGAGAACGGGATCGAGCGCCACGACGTCCTCGAGATCGTGGTCGTCGGCAACGCGACGATGCGCGACCTGTTCTTCGGCCTCGACGTCGCCCCGATCGGGCGCTCACCGTTCCGGAGCGTCACCGAGACGGCCTGGCGAACGGGCGCCGCCCCGGATTCGAGCGTCGTCCGGCTCGCCCATGAGCTCGGCATCCTCGTCCACCCCCGGGCCAGGGTCTGGGGAGCGCCGCTCATCGCCTGTCACGTCGGCGCCGACGCGGCGGCCGACCTGCTGCCGGCCGGGATGCTGGAGGCAGCCGATCCGGCGACGTCGAGCGGGCCGGCGATGCTGGTCGACGTGGGCACGAACACGGAGGTCGTGATCACGGACGGGACGCGTGTCCTGGCAGCGTCGTGCCCGGCCGGTCCCGCGTTCGAGGGCGGCCTGATCCGCTTCGGGATGCCCGGCTCCGAGGGAGCCATCGAGGCCGCCCGCCACGAGGAGGGGGCCTGGGTGGTGCGGACGATCGGCGACGTGGAGCCCGAGGGGATCTGCGGCTCCGGCCTCGTCGACGTGCTCGCTGAGCTCCGGCGGATCGAGGCGATGACGCCGACCGGCGCCTTCACCGGCGGCAGCTCGCAGGTGACCCTCGTCCCCGACCAGGGGATCACGTTCTCGCGTGGCGACGCCGCCCAGCTGGCCCAGGCGAAGGCGGCCAATGCCGTCGGCATGCGCGTCCTCCTGCGCCGCCTCGGGCTGGCGCCCGGCGACCTCTCGGCCCTGCACCTGGCCGGCGGGTTCGCCTCGCACCTGGACGTCCCCAACGCCCAGCGGATCGGGTTCCTCCCCCCCGTCGCGGCGGACCGCGTCGTCCAGCACGGCAACGCCTCGGTCCGGGGCGCGGCCGCCCTCCTCCTCTCCCGGCGGAGCCGCGCCCGACTCGGCGCGTTCGTCGGCCGGATCGAGCACGTGGAGCTCGAGGCCGAGCCCGACTTCTTCGACCTGTTCGTCGACGGCCTCCGCTTCGACCCCCTGCCGTCCAACGTGGAGACACCGCCCACATGACCGCCGCCCAAGCTGACCCTGCGCGACCGCCTGACCACCACCGACGAGTTCGTCACCGTCACCGAGATCGTGCCCGCGCGGGGCCTCGCCCTCGACCCGCCCGCCCGCCGCAGCCTCGAGGCCGCCCGGGCTCTCGTCGACGACCCGCGGATCGCCGCCATCTCGATCACCGACAACGCCGGCGGCCACGCCATGGCCAGTCCCGATCCTCCTCGCCGAGGAGCTGCTCGCCCGAGGCCAGGACGTGATCGTCCACGTCGCCTGCCGCGACCGGAGCCGCAACGCGCTCCGCACGCTCGCCTGGGAGCTCGAGGCGCGGGGGATCCGCAACGTCCTGGCCGTCTCCGGCGACCACCCGGTCGAGGGGACCGGTGGCCTCTCCCAGCCGGTCTTCGACCTCGATTCCGTGGGCCTGATCGCGCTCTACCACGACCTGGTCAACGAGCCCGGGCCCGACGGCGCGGACCATGCCCCGGGCCTCTTCATCGGGACGGCCGTATCGCCCTTCAAGCGCCTCGAGTCCGAGGTGATCCTGCAGTACCTCAAGCTCGAGCTCAAGGTCCGGGCGGGGGCCGACTTCGTGATCCCCCAGCTCGGGCTACGACAGCCGCAAGTGGGACGAGCTCCTGCGCTGGATGCGCCTCCACGACCTCCGGCTCCCGGTCCTCGCCAACGTCTACGTCCTCACCCGGACGGTCGCGCGCCTCTTCAACGCGAACGCGATCCCCGGCTGCGTCGTCTCGGACGACCTGCTGGCGACGATCGAGAAGGCGGCCGCCGGGCCCGACAAGGGCAAGGCCTTCTTCCTCGAGCTCGCCGCGAAGCAGGTCGCGATCGCCCGCGGCATGGGCTTCCGGGGCGCCTACGTGGCGGGTCACACCCTCCCTGCGGCCGATGTGGACCGGATCCTCGACGCTGGCCGAGACCGTTCGCCCCGTCGTGGCCCGACCTGGCCCGCGAGGTCCAGCACTCCCCGAAGGGCACCTTCTTCGTCTACCGCCGCGACACCGTCACGGGCCTCAACACCGACGAGCTCGACCCGCGCTACGCCCGGTCGCTGACGCCGGCCGCGCGCGCCCGAGCCCGCCGGCGCGGCTCGCTGGTCTACAAGGTGAACCGGCTCACCCACGACGTGGCCTTCACCCCCGGGACGCCCGGGTACCGAGCCGCTGGCCCGCGTCTACCGGGCCATCGAGCGCTACCACCTCGCCCGCCCGGCGCACGTCCTGGAGCACGCCGTCAAGGTCCCGCTCTTCGACTGCCGGGACTGCGGCGACTGCTCGCTGCCCGACGTCGCCTACCTCTGCCCGGTCTCGCAGTGCCCCAAGAGCGAGCGGAACGGGCCCTGCGGCGGGAGCCACGACGGGATCTGCGAGGTGCTCCCCCGGCCCTGCGTCTGGGTCCGCGCCTACGACCGCCTCAAGCCCTACGGCGAGGAGCTCGCGATGCTCGACCGGGCGCCCGTCCTCGTCGACCACGCCCTCGAACGCACGAGCGCCTGGGCGAACACGTACCTGGGGCGCGATCATTACGGGCGCGCCGCCGCCCTGGCGGCAACCGCGCCACCGCTCGCAACCACCGCCATCCCGGCCGCGACGACCGCCGACACCGCCAAGGAGACCCGAGCATGACCGACACCGTCCGCGGCCCGTTCATCGTCATCGGCGAGAACATCCACGCCACCCGGGTCCTGCTCCGGAATGGCGCGCGGGTCACGTCGCTGCCGGACGGTCGGGCGGCGCTCCCCTTCACCGACGACGACGCGACCGCCACGGCTCCTGCCCGTGCCCGATGCTGCCCTCGACGGCGAGGGTGCGAAGCAGAAGGTCAAGCACGTCAAGGCGGCGGTCCTCGCCGGCCTGGCCGGCGGCGCCGAGGCGACCCTGGGGCGCGGCTACGTCCGGTTCCTCGCCCGTCGGCAGGCCGAGGCGGGTGCCGACTACCTGGACCTCAACGTCGACGAGGTCAGCAACGACCTGGACGGGCGGGTCGCAGCGATCCGCTGGCTCGTCGGGGCGGTCGAGGACGCCACGCCGGCGGCGCTCGCGTTCGACTCCTCCGCGCCCGAGGTGCTCCACGCCGGTCTTGCGGCCGCGGCCCGGTCCGCCGGGGCGCCGCTCCTCAACTCCGCATCGCTCGAGCGGCTCGACGTCCTGGACCTCGCCGCCGCCGAGGAGTGCGCCGTCATCCTGGGCGCCAGCGGCGAGCACGGCATGCCCGGGTCGGCTGCCGAGCGGGTGGCGAACGCGACCCGAATCGTCGAGGAGGCGACGCGCCGCGGGATGGCGCTCTCGGCGCTGCACGTCGACCCGCTCGTCCTGCCGGTCGCCGTCGAGCCGGAGGTCGGCGCCTGGTTCCTGGAGGCCGTGCGGACACTGCGCGCGACCTACGGACCGGAGATCCACCTGACGGGCGGGCTCTCCAACGTCAGCTTCGGAATGCCCCTGCGCAAGCTCCTCAACGACGTCTTCATCGACCTGGCCGCCGAGGCCGGTGCCGACAGCGGCATCATCGACCCCGTGGCGAGCGACCTTCGCCAGATCTTCGCCCAGGACCGCGGGGCCCGGGCGCAGACGCTCGCGTCGAATCTCCTCACCGGACGCGACGCGTTCGGGATGGAGTTCCTCACCGCCTACCGCGCCGGCGAGCTCGCCTGAGCCGCCGCCGAACGAGGACCACGAAGGAGCATCCGATGGCAGATCTCGCAGCCCTCGCAGCGGCGATCGAGGCCGGCGACCGGGCGACTGCGAAGGCGATCACCCAAGCGGCCGTGGACGAGGGGATGGATCCCAAGTCCGTCCTCGATGCGATGACCGGGGCCATGGAGGTCATCGGCACCAGGTTCGCCTGCAACGAGATCTACGTCCCGGAGATGCTCATCAGCGCCCGGGCCATGAAGGAGGCCACCGCCGTCCTCGAGCCGGTCCTCACGGCCGCCGGCATCCGCCCCGAGCACACCGCGGTGATCGGGACGATCAAGGGCGACCTCCACGACATCGGCAAGAACCTCGTCGCGATGATGTGGAAGGGGGCCAACATCGAGGTCGTGGACCTCGGCACGAACGTCAGCCCGGAGGCCTTCGTGGTCGCCGCGAAGGAGCACGGGGCATCCCTCGTCGGGGTCTCCGCCCTCCTGACGACCACGATGGTGGGCATGAAGGACGTCGTCGCAGCCGTCCGGGCCGCGGACCTCCCCGACGTCAAGATCATCGTCGGCGGGGCTCCGGTCACCGCCGAGTACGCGAGCGTCCATCGGCGCCGACGGCTACGCCCCCGACGCAGCAAGCGCGGTCGAGGTCGCCAAGACGGCCGTCGGGATGGCATAGGCGCACGGGGCGCCCTTCCGCCCGCTGGCGGCAGGGCAGGCCTGGGTCAGTCAGCCAGCGCCGTCAGCTCGCCGGCTCGGCCCGGATCACGGCCTCGTCGTAGGACATCGCCAGACGCTCGCCGGGCTGGAGGACGAGGAAGTCCTCCGCGCCCCAGTCGCCGTCGACCAGGCGGCGCACGAGGATCAGCTCGCCGGCCAGCTTCTCGAAGGTCCAGCCCCGGCGGGTCGCGTCGTCGCGCGCGAATGCCTCGACGGCGGCCGCAGCGCTCGGGTCGGCAACTGCCATGTCCACGTACGCAGCGCGGTCGTAGTGTGAGCGCCAGCCGCCCAGCGCCTCCATGAGGTAGGCGGCGTTGTCCTCGCCGTACTTCGCGACGTACTCCTGGTAGGTGGCGCGCGCCTCGGCGTCGGAGACGGCACCCATCCCTGCGAACTGGCCCTCATCGTCCGATCGCTCGACGAACTCCTGGACGTACCAGTAGGTGCCGGGGTGGCCCGTGAACTCGGCCGTGTACCGGTCGCGTGAGCCGAGGAAGAGCGTGATGCAGTCGTGCGCCCGGGGCACGACGAGCGGGATCGACCCCGCCTGCAGGCCGGCGGTCGCCGCGCCGCAGAGGCCGTAGGCCAGCACGATGGCGTCATACGGCGCGCCGATGGCATCGCGGGCAGGCGCGCGCGGGCCGTCGATCGCGTCGATCTCGCGCTGCAGGATCGCGCGGAGGTTCGGCGGGTCGTCGTGGAGGCCTCGGCGATTGAGGTGGACGTCCACGACGTGGGGGGACCGGGCGGCACAGAGGTAGACCGAGCGGGCGAGGACCTCGCAGGTCAGGGCGAGCAGGCGCATGGACGCAGGGTACCGGGCGCCGCGCCGGGGCCGCGGGGCGGGCCGGGCCGCGGGCGCGACAGCGCCCGTCCACCCGGGGGCCGCCTTGCGTTCAACGCACCACCGCGAACCCGGCAGGATCGGCGAGCCGTCCCGATGGCAGGATCCGTGCGTCAGACGTCGGCATTCCTGCTCTGGCAGGTGCCGAAACCCGGGCCGGCACGAGGGATGGCAGTCTCCTCGCGCCGGACCGACGAAAGCGCGCACGCGGACGGCGACCAGCCCCGCGGTGCTGCGTGGTGTTGCGCTGGACACACGCCGGGTCGCGGAACTTCGGCGAGCGCCCCCGCCCGGCTGCGTACCCCTCGTTCCGCTACAGTTGCACGGCGGCGCGCCCCGCCACTCCGCCCTCCAATCGTGATACCCAGGAGACTCCGCCGTGGCCCTTCCGTCCCTGTCCCGGATCCCCGCCCCTCCCGACCCGATCCTCGGCCTTGCCGAGGCGTTCCGGAACGACCCGCGGCCCGGCAAGATCAACCTCTCGTCAGGTGTCTTCGTCGACGAGTCCGGGACGACGCCGGTCCTCGCGACGGTGACGGAAGCGGAGCGGCGGATCCTCGCCAAGGGCGCCACGAAGCTCTACCGGCCCATCGACGGCGACGCCGCCTATCGCGCCGCCGTCCAGGCCTACGTGTTCGGGGATGGCCACGAGCTCGCCACGAGCGGCCGGGTCGCGGTCAGCCAGACGCCCGGCGGCACGGGCGGGCTGCGCGTCGCCGCCGACTTCCTGCGCCAGGCCGGGGCCGCCGCGACGATCTGGATGAGCGAGCCGACCTGGCCGAACCATCCCCAGCTCTTCGGGCTGGCCGGCTTCCGGATCCGGACCTACCCCTACACCGACCCCTCCGGCCGGCGCATCGACGAGGAGGCGCTCCTGGCCGCGCTCGGCGAGGCGTCGCCCGGCGACACGGTCCTGCTCCACGGCTCGTGCCACAACCCGACCGGCGTCGACCCCTCCCCCGCCCTCTGGCGCGCGATCGGCGACCTCGTCGAGGAGCGCCGCCTCCTCCCCTTCGTCGACTTCGCCTACCAGGGCTTCGGCCACGGGATCCGCGAAGATGCCGACTGGATGGAGGGGCTCATCCGGCCGGGCGCCGAGCTCCTGATCTCGACCTCGTTCTCCAAGAGCTTCGCCCTCTACAACGAGCGCGTCGGCGCCCTGCTGGTCGTCGGTCGCTCGGAGAAGGACACGGCGGCGGCCCAGAGCAACGTGAAGATCGCGATCCGCGCCAACTACTCGAACCCGCCGTCGCACGGGGCCGACATCGTGACCACCATCCTCGGGCGACCCGGAGCTGCGGGCCCAGTGGGAGGTGGAGCTCGCCGGGATGCGCTCCCGGATCAAGGACAACCGGGCCACCCTGGTCGAAGCCCTGACCTCGCGCGGGATCCCCGGCGACTGGGCGCCGATCGCGACGCAGCGGGGCATGTTCGCCCTCCTCGGGCTCTCCCTCGACCAGGTGGCGCGGCTTCGCGATGAGCACGCCGTCTACGTCGTCGGGAAGGGCCGGATCAACGTCGCCGGCTTCACGTCTGCCACCTTCGGGCCGTTCGCGGACGCGCTCGCCGCGGTCGTGGCCGGGTAGCGCGCGTGCCGATGGAGCCCGGCGCCCTCTTCCGCGCCGTCGGCCTGACGCCCGACGGACCGGCCCGCTGGGGAGCTCCGGTTCGGGTCGCGGGTGCCGGGCGTCTTCGTCGTCGAGTGGCCGGCGCCGGCGGAGCGCGCCCCGGTCGACATCTCCGCGGTCGGAACCTGGCTGGCCCGCGTCGAGACGCTGCGCGTCGACGGCGAGCGGCCGACCGGCAAGGGCCTCGCCGCGCGGCTCGCGGCGTGGTGGCTCCCCGGCGAGACGATCGTCTACGTCGGCTCGGCGAAGGCGCTCGGGCGCCGGGTCGAGGCGCTGGCGGCGACGCCCCTTGGCGATGCCCGGCCGAACCCTGCTGGCCAGTGGCTCAAGGCGCTCCGCGGCTTCGAAGGCACGCGGCTCTGGTGGGCTGCGACGGATGCGGCCGAGGAGTACGAGGACGCGCTCCTGGAGGCGTTCGCCGCGGGGGTCCCGGCCACGGCGACAGCCGCGCTGCCCGACGCCTCGCTCGTGCTTCCGTTCGCGAACCGCCGCCGTCCCGGCGGCAAGCTCCGCGCCGACGGGGTCACGGGCTCCACGGCCGAGCCGGCCGAGCCCGTCGCGCCGGCCTCCGCGGCCACCGGTGGGGCCGGCCCGACGCCCCGCCGCCGTCCGACCGACATCCCGGAGGCGGACCTCGCCCGCCTCAACGATCTCCTGCAGCGCCTCGCCTGCGGCGAGCCGAGCCTCCAGATCACGCCGTCCCAGGCCAACGCCGAAGGCTCCGTCCGGCGTCTTCTCGGCGAGGACCCTGCGCGGCCGGCCAGCGCGCTGGGCCAGCTCCTCCGCGCCGGGAAGATCGAGGGCGCCCGCCAGGACCTCGATGGGCGGTGGTCGATCCGCTGCGAGCGGCGCGGCGGCTGAGCAGCGAAGTGGCGGGGCTGACGTGCTCCCCGCCCGCGAATCAGGAACCCCGGGGCGACGCACGCCACCCCGGGGTCCGACAGAGCGGCTGAGGGACTAGCCGAGCAGCTTTGCCTTCGCGGCGGCGAACTCCTCGTCGGACAGGACGCCCGCCGTGTGCAGCTCGCCGAGCTGCTTGAGCTGCTCCATGTCGATCCCGCCGGCCGGCGCCGCCGCCGGGGCGGCCGCTGCCGGAGCCGCCTGCTGCGCGGCCATCGCATCGAGCTGGGCCTGCTGCGCGGCCACCTGGGCCTCGAGCTGCTGCTCGTTGGAGACGGCCTGCTGCTGGGCTGCCTGGTTCGCGTACTTCTGCTGCTGGTGGTGGCTCACGGCACCCGCCGTGCCGGCAACCACGGCCGTGGTGGCCGCCATCCGCACGAGCCCGCCTCGTCGACGCATCATGGTTCGGTTCTCCTTCGGTTCTTCGTGCTCGGAATGGGGTCAGGCCTGGGCGGCCTCGACGAGCGCCTGCTCGACGACGGCGGCCGGGATGCGCTCCATGTAGATGACTTCGCCGTCGGCGTTGCGCATCGCCTGGGTCAGCTCCGCGGCCCAGGTGTGCTCGAAGAGGATCAGCAGCGCGCTCGAGTTCGGCTCGAGGACCTGCGCTGCCTCGTCGACGTCATCCGGGCCGATGGCGCCCTTGACCTCGGCGACGGCAACGATGTCCGCGACCCCGTCGCCGTCGACGTCCTTCAGCTCGACGATCGTCAGCTCACCCTTCTCGTCCTTGATGGCGAACAGGATGTCGATGATCGTGATCGTGCGGCGGCGGGCCAGGTCGGCAAGGGCGGGGGCAATCTCGCCGTGGAAGTGGTTGCCTGGGAACTTGACGATGAGCAACTCGCAGGGGCCGACAGCCACCGTGGAACCTCCGGTCTTTTGGTCGCCGCAGGCGGGCGACAGTCGTGTGCCACTAGCGTAGCCGCACCGGGACGATGCCGCCATCGTCCGAAATGGGGGCTGTCACCCGCCGATCCGGACAACGGCGGCGGTGAGCCTGATCAGCCTGGAGCGAGACCGAACCAGCGGGCGCGGCGGCTGGCCCCGAACTCGACCTTCTCGGCGGCCGTCTGCGCGGACGGCGGCGTGAACGTCCCGGTCGGGTGGCCCGGGGTCGAGAAGAAGTCGACGTCGATGCGGGCGACCTGCTCGTCGCCGAGCTCCATCCAGCACGCGCCGGTGCCGTCGTAGCCGGGTGGCTCGAGCCTCGCCGCGGATCCGGGCGATCAGCTGGTCGGCCACGACGCGCGCGGCCCCCTCGGCGAAGACGCCGGCCTTCGGCGTCCCGACGCTCGTGACGTCGCCCACCGCGTAGACGCCCGGGAAGCGCGTCGCCAGCGTGTGCTTGTCGACGGGGATCCAGCCGCCCTCGGTCATCCCTGACGCCACCACGACGGCCGGTGCCCGATGAACCGGGATGCCCAGGAACAGGTCGAAGGGCAGGCGGGTGCCGTCGTCGAGGACGGCCTCGCGCGTGGCAGGGTCCAGCGCGGCGACCCTGCGGTCCGGGACGAACTCGATCCCCCGCTCGGCGAACTGGGCAAGGATTGCCTCGGATGTCGCCGGCGACGGCGGGACGGGCTTCCCGAACGGGATCACGACCTGGATCCGGACGTCGTCGCGGACGCCGTTGGCACGCAGCAGCTCGTCGAGCAGGAGTGCCGTCTCGCTGGGCGCGGGCGGGCACTTGAACAGCGGGCCGCAGACGCCGACGATCGCCGTGCCCGATCGGAACGTCGGGAGCAGGTCGCGGACGGCCTCCGCGCCCGCCACGGAGTAGAACTCGTGGCCGACCTCGGCCAGGCCCGGCGTGGCCGCCAGGTCGTAGTCGGCCCCGAGCGCCACCACCAGGACGTCCGCCTCGTGGGTGCCGCGATCGGTCGTGACACGCCGCTGGTCGGGTCGATCGCGGTGATGGTCTCCTGCCGGAACCGGATGTGCGGCGTCGCGATCTCTCGGTAGGGCAGGCGCACCGCCGCCGGCGTCTGCTTCCCGAACATCACGTCCAGCTTCGAGAAGCCGAACACGAACGCGTCGGTGCGATCGATGAGGGTCACCTCGACCTGGTCGCCGAGCTCCTCCGAGAGCCGGGTCGAGAGCTCGAGGCCGCCGAAGCCTGCGCCGAGGACGAGCACGGTGGTTGTCATGGGGCGAAGGATAGGTCGGGCTCGCTGCCAACGCGGGCGCGGCGCCGATCTGCCGGCCGGTGCCGGCGAGGCGCCGTCGATCGCGGGCCGCGTGGCGGGCCGGGTCAGTGGCGCGCCACGATCGCCAGGATCTCCTCGCCGTAGCGTTCCAGCCTCTTCGGGCCCATTCCCTTGACCCGGCGCAGAGCGGCCGGCGATGCGGGCCGCTCCTCCACGAGGGCGACGAGCAGCGCGTCCTCGGCGATGACGTAGGCGGGCACGGCGTCGGCCGTGGCGCGCGCAGTCCGCCAGGCGCGCAGGTCGGCCATGAGCGGCCCGTCGGTGGGGCGTCCCGCGTGGGCCGGGGCAACGGGCGCTCCGGGCAGGACGGTGACCCGCGCGGCTCGTCCGGACCCCGTCCAGGACCGCGTCGACACGCCCCGACCCAGGCCCGCGGCCCCACCTGCGGCCGTGGCCGGCCGCCCGGCCTCGAGCGCCCGCAGGAACCGGCTCGGCCGCCGCCGCGATTCGCGATCGCCGGATCCGACCCGCAGCTCGGCCCAGGAGATGGCCAGGTGCCGGCGGGCACGCGTCAGGCCGACGTAGAGCAGCCGCCGCTCCTCCGCGAGCGCCTCCTCGTCGTCGACCGCCTGCCGGATCGGCAGCGTCCCGTCCTCGAGGCCGGGGAGGAAGACGGCGTCCCACTCGAGCCCCTTCGCCCGGTGGAGCGTCAGGAGGTTCACGCCGTCGGTCGAGCCCTCCGCCTCGGCAGCCGACCGCGCGGCGAACTCCGCGAGGAGCGCCGCCGCGTCGATCTCGGGCTGGCCTGCGGCGACCTCACCGGCGATCTCGAGCACGAGCGCCAGCGCGGCCGTCCGCTCCCGCGCCTCGGCGCCCGCGAACGCGCCGTCGGGGTCGAAGCCCAGGTCCGCGCGAACCCGCGCCTCGAGCGTGGCGACGAGCGCCGGGCCCCGCGGTCCGGCCGACAACCGCCGCAGGAGCCGGAGCGCCTCGCGCACTTCGGGCCGCTCGAAGAAGCGCTGCCCGCGGACACGGAAGGCGATCCCAGCCTTCGTGAGGGCCGCCTCGAGGGGCGGGACCTGGGCGTTGATCCGCACCAGGACCGCGACCTCGGCGGGTGGCGTCCCGCTCTCGACGAGACGGCGGATCGACGCCACGAGCTGATCGAGCTCGGCCTCCCCGTCGGCGCAGCGCCGGATCGTGGGCGCCGGCCCGGACGGCTGCGTCGCCACGAGTCGCTTGTGGCGACCCTCCGCGGCGAGGAGGCGGTTTGCGAGGGCAAGGACCTCCGGGCTGCTCCGGTAGTTGCGGTCCAGGGTGACCTGGCGAGCTGCCGGGTAGCGGACCGCGAAGTCCGTCAGGAACGTCGACGTCGCGCCGGCGAACGTGTAGATCGTCTGGTCCTCGTCGCCGACCACGCACAGGTCGTCGCGGTCGCCCGAGCCAGAGCTCCAGGAGGCGTTGCTGGAGCGGGTTCGTGTCCTGGTACTCGTCGACGCTGAACCAACCGTAGCGCGCCCGGACCGTCTCGGCCGTCGGCGGGTCGGCCTCGAGCAGCTCGACCGTCCGGGTGAGCATGTCGTCGAAGTCGAGCCGGCCGGCCCGATCCTTCTCGCGTTCGTAGTCCGCCCAGAGGCGCGTGAACAGCTCGACCGGGATCGGCGGGGCCCGGTTGCCGGCTTCGGTCGCGTACGTGGCCGGCCGAAGGCGCCGGCTCTTCGCCCATTCGATCTCGTCGGCCAGGTCCTTTGCCGTCGTGAAGCGGTAGCCGCCGGGGAGCCCGCGGGCGAGGCGGCCGACGATCGGGATCTTCGAGTCGAGCACGGCGGGCGCAGGCTCGCCGTCGTGGTGGAGCGGCCAGAAGTGGCGCAGCTGGGCCAGGGCCGCAGCGTGGAAGGTCCGGGCGGCAATGCCCGGCAGGCCGAGCGCGCGCAGGCGCGCCACCATCTCGCCGGCGGCCTTGTCCGTGAACGTGACGACGAGGATCCGCCGCGGGTCCACGGCGCCGGTCGCGACCGCGTAGGCGACCCGGTGGCTGACGACACGCGTCTTGCCGGACCCGGCGCCAGCGTGCACGACGAGCGGGCCGCGCGTGATCCGGACGGCCTCGATCTGGGCCGGATCCAGGCCGGCGAGGAGCGCCTCGGGATCAGCGGGGATCACTCGCGGCCCGCCGCCCGGGCGAGACGGTCCAGCGTCTGGGCCGGTGTGAGGACCTCGATTCCACGGGTGGCCAGCCACGAGCGGAGGATGCTGTCGTCAAGCAGGTCGCGGTCGCCGGTCACGATTGCGGCTGCGGCGCCGGCAAGGGCGGCGCCCACGACCGCGGCGTCGTCCGGGTCGCGGATCTCCACCGAGATGTCGACGTCCGGAAGCAGGGGTCCGAGCACGGCCAGAACGTCGTCGACGTCGCCCTCGGTGACGCCGTACCGCCGGATCTCAGGACGTCGCAGCACGTCGGCCATTTCGCGCGCCAGCTCCCAGCTCACGATGGGCCCCAGATCGCCGCGGCGCACCGCATCGAGCACCTGCCCGGGGGTGCCGTGGGGGACGATCAGGCCGGAAACCCAGACGTTGGTGTCAGCGACGGCCCGCAGCCCGGGACCTCCTCACCTCTGACACCGCGCGAGCAACGTCCGGCGCGACCCCCTCCTCGGTCCAGCCCTCGGCCGCGGCGAGGCGCCCGCGCCGTCCGAGCAGCTCAGCGAACCTGCGGGTCCACTCATCCTCGGGGACGACGCGCACGCCCTGAGCGTCAAGCCAGGTGTCGACTGCCTCGCGTACGAGCGCGGCGACCGGGCGTCCGGTCCGCCGGCTGATCAACCGGAGCGCGGCGACCTCGTGCTCGCCGAGGTAGATGTTGGTCCGTTCCATGGTGTATACATCATACACCATGGCCCACGTAGCGAGACAGCGCACGCGGCGGGACGGCGCCCCGATCGGCGGGGATCATCCCTCGGCGAGTGGATGGCGCCAGCGGAGACCCGGGAATCGGCTGAAGTCCCGGTCCGCGGTGATCCATTCGCTGCCGGATTCGATCGCCAGCGCGGCCAGGTAGGCATCCGGGACCAGGTTGCCACGAGCCTCCACGGAACGGCACAGACGGTCGAAGATCTCCCAGTGGCGGGAACCCGGCGAGACGGCAACGGCGTTCGGCTGCGATCGCAGCGCCTCGGCAAAGGCGAGGGCCTCGCCGATCGGCGCCGGGGGGTCAAAGACGCGCGGATGCGTGGCCACCCGGATGAACCCGCTGAGGACGAGATCGGAGAGGCCGAACGGCTCATCCGAGGCGACCGCCGACGAGAGCCAGGCGCGGTACTCCCGGTGTCGTGGAGCCCCCTCGTGGAACGCCTGGACGAGCACGTTGACGTCGAGCAGGATCAGCGTTCGGCCCTCTCCATCTGCTCGAGCAGCGCGGCGCTGTCGTCGAGATCAACGCCGGGCACCAGCCGTGCCCCTCGGAAGACCGGCAGCTTCGGCCGAGCCGCGGGGTCGGCGACCGCGCGCCGGGCGAATGACTCCCTGAGAGCGTCCTCGACCACCCTGTTGAGGGTTCGGCCGGAGTCCGCAGCTCGCGACTTCGCCTCGGCGAGCAGCGTGTCATCGATCTTGATGGTGGTCCTCACGCATCAAAGCATCTAGTACCTGCATCAAGATGTCAACGGTTCTCAGGCAATGCGTCCGGTGAGGGCGTCACCGGACGCATTGGGCGACTTCGACTATCCCGTTCGCCGGGTTGGACCACGGCCGCCTGGGCCTGTGGGCCCTGTCGAAGCCTACGTCGGGTCACTCACCTGCCACGTATCGCAGAGCGCCCCTGTTTCGGCCGGCCCCGTGCGCGAGAATGGAGTCGTGACAGAGGACCGCGAACCCACACCTGATCTCCCGCGTCCCGGCTCGCTCGGCCCGGAACCCACCCGGCCGGACGATGCGGACGAGGAGACCCTGCGCCACGCCATCGAACGCTTCCGGCGGGCGATCGAGCACGCCAGCCCCTCGTGCGACGAGGCTGTCGAGGCCCACGAGGAGGCATCCGCGGCGCGCGCCCGGTGGTTCCCCCGCCTCGAGGAGCAGATCGCCGAAGCCACCCAGGCCCACGTGGAGCGGCGGGACGCGTTCGCAGCCCTCGCCACTCCCGGCGAGCACGAGCCCGGCCTGCGTCGCGGCGGCCGAGGCGCTGGACCACGCCCAGAAGCGCCTCGACGCGCTCATCCGCCGCCGGGACACCGCACTGCGCGGCGAATCCACCAGGGCGTCCATGATCGAATCGGCGCGACGCGTCGAGGAGGCCGCGCGGAGCCGCGCGTGGCACCGCGGCGACAGCGCCGCCCTCCCGCCGCCCGACGACTGGCGCGACGTCGGGTAGGTAGCCGCGGGCGGTCGGGCCGGCGGGGCGGTCGGGCCGGCGGCGATCCCACGGTGCCGCCGGTGGCGCCTGGCAGGAACCGGTGCGCCGACGCACCAATTGCGCATGCGGGACCACCCGTCGGGGGCCAATGATGCGCACCCGACAGGCAGGGGACGCACCAGTGCGGTAGGTTCGCCTCCTGCGCCGGTGGCGTCCCACGCCGGCAGTTGGTGACCTGCGCGCCTCGGCCGTGCCCTCCCAGGGGCCCCGAGCGCGGCGCGGGCATGAGGCGATCGGATCGCGAGATCCACGTTGGAGGGAACATGAGCCGAAGACGGTTTGTCGCGCTCGTCTCGTCGGCGGCCCTGCTCGCCGCCCTGCTGCCGGGTGCAGCGGGTGCGGCCCAGCCGGCCTCGGCGGGAGGGGCGAAGGCGCCGGTGGCGCCGTCGGAGAACGGCGTCTACATCGTCCAGATGGTCGACCAGCCCGTCGTCGCCTACGAGGGCGGCGTCGCAGGGCCTCAAGGCGACGGCCCCCAGGCAGGGCCAGAAGATCGACCCGCACGCGCGGCGACGTCGTCGCCTACGCCGGCTACCTCACGGGCAAGCACGACGCGGCCGTGGCCGCGGTCGGCGGGACGAAGCTCTACGACTACGTCTACTCGCTTCAACGGCTTCGCCGCGAAGCTGACCGCCGGCCCAGGCGACCAAGCTCGCCGCCGCAGGCGGGCGTCGTCGGCGGTCTCGCCGGACGAGATCGCGCACGCTCGACACGTCGTCGACGCCGACGTTCCTCGGCCTCGACGCCCCCGGCGGCCTGTGGGATCAGCTCGGCGGCGTCGGCAGCGCCGGCGAGGCGTCATCATCGGCGTCATCGACTCCGGCATCTGGCCGGAGAGCCTCAGCTTCTCCGACCGGACCGGCGCGAACGGCAACGCCACCAAGGACGGCAAGCTCGCCTACCAGCAGATCCCCGGCTGGCACGGCAAGTGCACCCCCGGCGAGGCGTTCAACGCCTCGATGTGCAACCAGAAGCTGATCGGCGCCCAGTACTTCAACGCCGGCTGGGGCGGCGACGCCGGCATCGACGCCGAGCTGCCGTGGGAGTTCAACTCGCCGCGCGACTACGACGGTCACGGCACGCACACCGCGTCGACGGCCGGCGGCAACAACGGCGTGCCCGACGACGGGCGCGGCGGCGGTCTTCGGCACGCATCAGCGGCATCGCGCCGCGCGCCCGCATCGCCGCCTACAAGGCGCTGCTGGGAGACCGGGCGCCGGCCGGCAGCGGCTCCAGCTCCGACCTGCGTCGCCGCCATCGACCAGGCCGTCGCCGACGGCGTCGACGTCATCAACTACTCGATCAGCGGCACGCTCGACCAACTTCCCGACCCGGTCGAGATCGCCTTCCTGTTCGCCGCCGACGCCGGCATCTTCGTCGCCGACGTCGGCCGGCAACAGCGGCCCGACGACCTCGACCGTCGCGCATCCCGGCCCGTGGACTGACCACGGTCGCGGCCGGCACGCACAACCGCGACGGCGCGGGCTCCGTGACGCTCGGCAACGGCGTCGACCTACACCGGCGCCTCGGTGGCGACGCGCCGTCGGCCGCGCCCGCTCATCGACTCGACGGCTGCCGGCCTGCCCGGCGCCGACGCCGACCGCAGCTCGCCCTGTGCTACGGCGCGGCCGACGGCGGCGCGTCGTCCTCGACCCGGCCAAGGTCGCCGGCAAGATCGTCGTCTGCGACCGCGGCGTCACCGCCCGCGTCAACAAGAGCCTCGCGGTCCAGGAGGCCGGCGGCGTCGGCATGATCCTGGTCAACACGCCCCGACAACTCGCTCAACGCCGACTTCCACTTCGTCCCGACCGTCCACCTGCAGAGCACCGACCGCGCGGCCGTCAAGGCCTACGCGGCGACGGCCGGCGCGACGGCGACGATCAACCAGGCGACCATCGTCTACAACGCCGCCGGCGCCGTTCACGGCGTCGTTCTCGTCGCGCGGCCCGCTCCGCGCGGGCGGCGGCGACCTGCTCAAGCCCGACGTCATCGCCCCCGGCCAGGACATCCTGGCCGCCGTCGCGCCGCCGGGCAACGCGCGGCCGCGACTTCGACCTCTACAGCGGCACGTCGATGTCGAGCCCGCACGTGGCCGGCCTCGCGGCGCTGCTCAAGGACCTGCACCCCGACTGGTCGCCGATGGCGATCAAGTCGGCGCTCATGACGACCGGCTACGACGTCCTCGACGGCCCGAACACCGAACCCGCTCGTGATCTTCCGGCAGGGCGCCGGGCCACGTGCAGCCGAACAGCGCGGCCGACCCCGGCCTCGTGTTCGACTCCGGCTGGAACGACTGGCTCGCCTTCCTGTGCGGCACGCAGCTGCCGTCGGCTGCTGCACGTGCGCGCGGCGTCCCGGGCTACTCGACCCGAGCGACTTCAACGGCGCCGTCGATCGCGATCGGCGACCTCGCCGGCGCGCAGACCGTGACCCGCACGGTGACGAACGTCGGCAGCGGCGCGGCGACCTACACGCGCGTCCGTCACCGGCCTGGCCGGCTTCAACGTCAGCGTCAGCCCGGCGTCGCTCACGCTCGACCCGGGCGAGACGCAGACGCTTCACGGTCACGTTCACCCGGACGACGGCGGCGCTCAACGCCTACACCGGCGGCCAGCTCACCTGGACCGACGGCACGCACAACGTCCGCATCCCGGTCGTCGTCCGCGCCGGTCGCCCTCGCGGCCCCGGCCGCAGGTCTCGGGCGGCGAGTCGTACGACGTCACCTTCGGCTACACGGCGCCTTCACGGCGACGGCCCGCGGCCTCGTGCCGGCGCTCGTCACCCCGGCACCGTGCCGACGATCCGACCGACAGCACTGCTCGCTGACCGTCGCCGAACGCTCAGCCGATCGACGGTGACCATCCCGGCCGGCACGACGTACGCCCGCTTCTCGCTGTTCGACGCCGACGTCAACGCCGGCAGCGACCTCGACCTGTGCGTCTATCAGCGGCACCGACCCTGGTCGGCGCCAGCGGCGGCGGCACCTCGGCCGAGGAGGTCAACCTCCTCAACCCGGCGGCCGGCACCTACACCGTCGTCGTCCAGGGCTGGGGCGTCGCCGGCTCCGTCGCCGTTCACGCTCCTCACGCTGGGTGCTCGGCTCGCGCCGACGCCGGCAACATGACCGTCACCGCCCCGGCGACCGCCACGCTCGGCGCCACCGGCGCCATCAACCTGACCTTCAGCGGCCTGGCGGCCGGCACGAAGTACCTCGGCTCCGTCGCCTACAGCGGCGCGGCCGGGATGCCGAACCCGACGATCGTCCGGGTCGACACTCCGTAGCAGTCCGCGGCCGCCCCCCGCGGAGCGGCCGCCCCCATCGCCCCAGTGACACGAGGCCCTGCCGGTCCGCCGGCGGGGCCTCGCTTCGTGTCGGGGTCGCGCGTGACCGCCGCCTCAGACGCCGGGCGACGCCACCCGCATGCCAAGCGCCCGGGCCGCATCCGCCAGGCGGAAGTCGTACGTAACGAACGCCTCCAGGTCCGTGCCGAGTGCCGCGGCAGACGCGAGTTGAATCGCGTCGAGGGTGCGGAGCGTCGTCGACCCGATCGTCGCCGCGGCGGCCGCGACATCCGGATCGAACGCGATCCCGACGACGCGTTCGAGGACATCCTCCACGCGCGCTTCGGCGACTCCCAAGCGGCGAGCGGCGGCTCGCCGGACTTCCACGAGACCGACCACGCTCGTCGACTGCGACCGGTGGTCGGCGACGAATGACGCCAACGCCTCCGACTCGGCTTCGGGCGCCACCAGCTTCACGAGCGCCGACGCGTCGAGGTAGACCGTCACCGATCGTCCTCGTCGCGCATCTGCTGGAGCACCTCCGACAGCGTCGGGCCCGGGCCCGATGTCGATCGGCGGGCCGAGGTCGGCCAGGTTGCCGCCCTTGCCCGGGTAGGCCCTGCCCTCGGCGATCATCCGGTCGAGCACGCTCATCCGCTCCGGCGGCAGCGGCGTGAGGCGCGCGACCGGGTGGCCGTGCTCGGTCACCTCGAGCGTCTCGCCGGCCTCCACCCGGCGCAGGTAGACGGACAGGTTCTGGCGCAGCTCGCGGACGCCCACGCGTGCGGGCGTCGCCCGCACCGGCGCTCGGGGCCGTGCTCGCCCGGGGCGGGTACGCGGACGCTTGCGCGGGCGACCTTCCGACTCGTCCGATCCCGCCATGTAGCACATGGTAGCACATTGCCGGACGACCGGACACGAGGCCGGCGCGGCGGCGCCCTACACCGGCGTCGCCACCTCGACGAGCCGGCAGAGCGCGTTCGCCAGCTGCATCTGGCGCGGCGTCGCGCACGAGACGCGGACGAGCGCGGGCGACGCCACGACGAGCGCCACGCAGCGGGCGCGCGAGGTGGCCACGTTGAGCCGGTTGAGCGAGTAGAGGAACTCCATGCCGCGCGGCGCGTCCTCGGGCGAGGACGAGCCCATCGCGTAGATCGAGAGCGGCGCCTCCTGGCCCTGGAACTTGTCGACCGTGCCGACGCGCGCGCCGGCGAAGCCCGCCGCACGCGAGCGTCGCGGCGATCTGGTCGACGTGGGCGTTGTACGGCGCGACGATCACGATGTCCTCGAGCCGCAGCGGCGCCTCGACCCCGTGCGCGGTTCGTCCAGCGGGCGTCGCCGTCGAGCAGGTCGCGGACGACCTCGACGATCGCCCCGGCCTCCTCGATCGAGTCGGGTGTCGTTGCCGGCGTGCGCGACGGGCAGCCAGCGGATGCCGGTCGCCGCGAGCCGGTCGCGGCCTCGCGACGCGCCTGGCGCTCGAGCCCCTCGATCGGATGCAGCTGCGACGCGTAGAAGAGCTCGCTCGTGTAGGCGCAGATCGCGGGATGGAGGCGCCACGTCTTCTCGAGGAAGAGGCCGCGCTCGGGCGGCATGGTGGCGTGCGGCGGCTCGCCCGGGGCGCCGGCGAGGAGATGGGCCAGGGCGCTCCGCTCGGCGCCGGGCGGGTGGCTCCCCTTGAGGGGCTGGTCGAGCTGCTGGGGGTCGCCGAGGAGCACGAGCGAGCGGCCGGCGGGCGAGACAGCCACGGTGTTGGCGAGGCTGAACTGGCCGGCCTCGTCGACGAGGAGGACGTCGACGCTCCCCGCCATGGCGGGCGCGGACCAGAGCCAGGCCGTGCCCCCGACGACGTGGAGCGTGCCGGCGGCCAGGGCGGCCGCGATGTCGCGCGCGTCGCCCGAGCGGCTCGGCATCGGCGCATGCGGGCTCCTCGTCGCCGGCCGGCTTCTGGCCGATGACGATGCGCGTCCCGGTCGCCGTCCGGGCGCCCGTCTCCTTCGCCGCCGCGACGACGGCGTCGAGCACGTTGCCGATCACCTTGTGGCTGTTGGCGGTCACGCCCACGGTCTTGCCCGCGGCGACGAGGGCGAGGATCATCCGCGCCCCGGTGTACGTCTTGCCGGTGCCGGGCGGACCCTGGATGGCGAGCGTGCCGCCGTCGAGGGCGAGGGCGATTCGCACGGCGGCGTCGAGCGGGGCTCTCGTCGGCGGCGCGGAGCAGGCGCGCCGGGCGCGCCGCCGGCGATCCGCGGGCGGTCGTCGAAGCAGGAGCTCGCGCGCCGGCGGTCGCGGTAGCGTCGAGGGCTCGCGCCCGGCACGGTACGCGTCGCCGGCGCCCGCGGCGATCCCCTCCTCCGCCACCCACCGGCCGATCCGCAGCAGGGAGTCCTCGATGACGGTCGTCCGCACGAAGTCGTTCGGGATGAGCGACGCCGGCGTGCCCGCGCTCGAGCTGCTTCTTCGTCCGGTAGATCGTGATCGGTGCCGGCCAGGTCGTCCACCTCCGTCGACGTGCCGACGGACGCCTGGGTGCGCGGGTCGTCGACCTGCGCGGCCCACCTTCGCGCCATGGTCCTGGGGCGGGAAGCGGAAGCGCTGGAGGCGGGCGCCGTTCCTGCTCGCCTGGCCGAGGTCGGCGTCGAGCTCGACCATGCCGATCGGCTCGCGCTCGTCGACGAGGTCGGCGTCGGCCATGCCGCACAGCTCGTAGTAGCGCCACCAGAACGCCTTGTTCTCGCGCCGGTGCCAGCCGAGCAGCTGGGCCAGGAGCCACGTCGCCCGCTGCTCGTCGGTCGTCGTCGGGGCGGCGAGGTCCACGCCCTCGAGGTCGCGCGTCAGCGCCGCCACCACCTCGGCGACCTCGGCGGCGCGCCCCTCGGGCTCGGCCGGCTCGGCGGCCTCCGGCTGCAGCGGCGGCCGCGGGATCTCCGATGCCGAGCCGCTCCCCGAGGTCGAGCCGGCGGGCCTCGAGCCAGTCGCGCAGGCGCCACGTGCTCACGACGTCGTCGCGGTTGTAGCCCTCGATCCCGCGCAGGATCTCGTCGCCGACGAGGCCCTCGGCGGTGGCGCCGCGGCCGAGCCAGGTCTCGAACTGGACGATGCTGCTCCCCGCGTCCTTCAGGGCGACCTCGCGGGTGAGGCCGTAGAGGGGCTCGAGGCGCTTGATCGAGTAGCTCTCGACGCTGGCCCGGATCCCCTGCCGGACGACGCGGAAGAGGTCGACGAGGACGCGGCCGCGGAGCAGCCGGTCGACCTCCTCCTCGCGGGTCGCGTGGCGCTGGGCGAGGCGCGCGAGGGCGGTCTTCTCGTACGCGGCGTAGTGGTAGACGTGGAGCGTCGGGATCCGCGTCGAGACGGGCGATGAGGAAGTCCATCAGGCGCTCGAAGGCGGCCTTCTCCGCGGCGAGGGTGACCAGCCCCTCGGCGTCGCGGCTCCAGAAGGCGACGAACCGGGGGACGGGCGCCCCAGCGCCGGCGTTCGGACGGTCACCGGCACCTGCGCCGTCGGCCCCGCCGCCGCCCGCGGTGGCCCACCGGACGGTCGTCCTCGGCGGTCGAGGGATCGAGCACGCCGAAGAGGTAGTCGATGCCGTCGTCGAAGGCGAACGGGTCGCCCTCGAGGTCGAGGAAGAGGTCGTGCGGCGACGGCTCGGGCAGGACGAGGAAGCCCCGGTCCGGCACGAGCGTCCGCGCGCCGGGCGCCGCGTTGGCGGCTCTCGCGGCGCCCTCCGCCGCGGCGCCGGCCGTCCACTGGGGCTCGAGCAGCTCCCAGAGCATCTCGCCGCGATCCTCGCCCTCCACCTGGATCCTGGCCTGCTCGCGGACGCGCTCGAGGGCGGGGCGGCTGCTCCAGTCGAGCTTCGGCAGGCCGGCGACATCCAGTGCCGCGAGCCCGCGCCGGGTAGCGATCCGCCCCGGCTTCGACCCCGCCTCGCCGTCCTTGAGGCCGCGGCGCTGGCGCGAGCTGATGCCGGCGACGAGGCTCAGGTCGTCGTCGATCCGGCGGCGATCGACGCAGTCGGACCACCAGCGGCAGACGTCGCAGTGCTCGACGGGTTCGGGGTACGTGGCGGCCGGCGGGTAGACCGGTGGGCCAACGGCCACCTCGTCGGCGGCCGCCAGGAAGTCGGCCTTGACGCGCCGGTAGTAGGCCATGTAGTCGTCGACGCGGAGGCTGACCGTCTCGCGGGCGCTGCCCCCGAGGGCGACGTGGAGCTCCTCCGGCCGACGCCCCTGGATCCGCTCCAGCTGGTCGACGTACGAGCAGATCTGGAGGACGGCGCCGGCCTTCACGTGCCGGGCCAGCTTCGTGTCGGCGACCTCGTAGTGCCAGGCGCCGAAGGCGCTCGATGGCTCGCCCGCCGCGTGGTCGACCCGCAGGAGGAAGTCGGCGTGGCCGCGCCAGGCTTCGTCGAAGAACGTCGCCTGGTAAACGACGTCTGCGCCGGCGCGCATCGCCGTCGACGGTCGCGGCCGCAGCCTCCCGCAGGCCCTCGCGCGTGTTCGCCGTGGAGCCGTCGCGGGGGATCTCGACGATCGTGCGGCCGGTCGCCCGCAGGTCATCGAGGTACCGGCGCTCGTGCTCGTACCCGCGCTCCTGGATCAGCTCGATGGTGGGGTCGCTGCGGATGGGCTTCTTCACGAGGCCGGCGAGCGCCGCCCGCTCCAGCTCGAAGCGGTGGCCGCAGGCGAGGAAGCCGACGAGGTCCGTGGCGGAATAGACGGGCTTGCCGTCGAGGAGCTGCATCGCCGCTCATCGTACGGGCGCGGCGTGCCGGGTTGTCCGTCACGCGCTCAGCCCCCGCCGAGACGGGTCAGTCTGCGAGCGTGGCGGAGGGAACCCCGGCCGGCAGCCGCGCGAGCAGGGTGGTCGCCCCCAGCTCCTCGAAGATCGCCCGCGCCTCCTCGGTCCGCCGCGCGGGCGGACGCATCGCCGGCGAGGAAGACGGCGTGCTCGAGCAGGGCGAGCCCCAGCTCGAAGCGGATGCCGAGCTCGCGGAGGCCTGACTCGGCGGCCAGGTAGGCCGCGCGGGCATCGTCGGGGCGGCCTTCGAGGGCGGCCAGGCCGGCCCGGATCGCCGCGAAGCGGAGATCGGTCGCGCGTACCCGCGGAGACGTCGCGCTCGCCCAGCACCTCGCGCATGCCGGCGGCGTCGCGCAGCCAGAGCGATGCCCGGGCAGCCGGGATGGCGTCGTACGGGTACATCTCGCGGCTAGCCGAGGAGCTCCGCCGCGTGCTGCCGCATCGCCTCGTCGTCGCCCGCGGCGAAGCGCAGGTGGGCGAACGCGTCGTGGTAGCCGCGCAGCCGACCTGGATAGTCGTCCATCTGCGGGCCCGAGGACGCGCTCCAGGGCGGCGGTCGCCTCGTCGACCGCGCCACGGTAGGCGCGGACGAGGTAGACGCCCACGAAGATGTTGGCGCTCTCGTCGACCGGCAGCAGCCCCTCCGCGTCGAGGTCGGCGGCGAGGGCCAGGATCGCGTCCCACTCCCCCACCTCGAAGGCGCCCTCGGCCCAGTTGCCGGCGAGCGCGCCGGCCCAGCCGGCGAGCCGGCGGCGACGCGCGATCGCGAGTCCCGCGACGCCGCTGCCATCGCCCGCCGCGGGTTGTCCACCGATCTCCCAGGCCGAGAGGTTCATGGCGCAGCGCATCCGGGCGTTCAGGAAGTCGTGCTCGTCGCAGAACGGGACGACGCCGCGCAGGAGCACCAGCGCCTCGCGTGGGCGGCCGGCCCGGGTCACCGCCCAGGCGCGGCTGACGAGCAGCTCCGCGATCGACTCGAGCTGGGCGGTGGCCTCCGCGCGCACCAGCGCCTGCTCGATGACGGGCAGCGCCAGCGTCCGGCTGGCCCGACATCAGGTAGGCGCGGCCCAGCTCGGCCTCCAGCCGCACCATGTCGGCGTCGGGCGCCCGGCCCGCGAGCTCGTCGACGGCCTGGCGCAGGATGTCCCGGGCTTCCTTGGCGTGGTTGTTCGAGGCGAGGATGCTCGCCAGCGTCGTGTACGCCCGGGCCGTTGCGGCCGGGTCGCCGCCGGCGCGCGCGGCCTCGAGCGCGCGACGCGCGAACCCCTCCGCCCGGTCGAACTCGGCCAGCTCCTTCGCCGCCGTCGAAGGCCGCGTCGGCGAGCCGGGTCAGGATCTCCCGCTCGTCGGCCGGATCGGCCGCGAAGGCAAGGGCCTGCTCGAGGAAGCGCTGCTCGCTGGCGTAGGCGTGCAGGTCCCGCGAGCGCGCGGCCGCGTCGAGGAGCGTCGTCCGCGCCTTCGCCGCGATCTCGTCGCGCTCCGCGCCCTCCGGGGACAGCCGGTGGGCCTCCAGGTAGTGCGTCGTCACGATCCCGGCCAGCTCCGGGTCGTCGAGCTCCTCGAAGTAGCGTGCCGCGGCCAGGTGGCGGGCCAGCCGGTCGCGCCTGGCCAGCCGCTCGTAGGCGACCTCGCGGATGAGCCCCTGGACGAAGTGGTACTGGCCGCGCTCGGGCGAGCGGGGGTCCTGCTCGAGGTCGAGGATCTCCTTGCGGACGAGCGCGTCGAGCGTGGCCCCCAGGTGCTCCGGGGAGTGCCCCGTCGCCGCCGCCAGCGCCCGGACGGTGAAGGACTGGCCCAGCACCGCCGCGTGCCCGATGAGCATGCCGCTCCGGCTCCGTCAGCCCGTCGAGCCGCGACCCGAGGAGGCCCGGCCAGCGTCGCCGGGATGGCCAGCGGGCCCAGCTCGCCGTCGAGGTGGTAGCGGCCCTCGCGCTCGCGCAGGACGCCCTGGTCCAGGAGCATCCGGACCATCTCGACCGCGTAGAGCGGGATCCCCTCGGCGCGCTCGACGATCGCCGCGATGGCCGTCGCCGGGAGCCCCGGGGCGAGGCCGACGAGGAGCATCTCCACCTCGTCGGGCGCCGAGCGGGTCGAGGGGGAGGTTCGAGAAGCTGCGCAGGCCGGCGCCCCAGGTCGGTCGCCGCTCGAGCAGGTCGGGGCGCGACAGGGTGACGACGAGGATGGGCCGCGCGCGCGAGCGGTCGGTGATCGGTCTCGATGAAGTCGAGGAGCGCCGGGTCGGCCCACTGGAGCTCCTCGAAGACGAGGACGACGGTGCCGCGCTCCGAGATCCGCTCGAAGAGGGTCCGGCAGGCGGCCTCGAACTCCTCGCGCTCGCCGGGGGGCGCCGCCTCCAGCCCGAGGAGGGCCGCGAGGCGGGGCTCCATCCAGGTCCGCTCCGACGCGTCGGCGACGTACTCGCGGAGCGTGGCCGCCAGCTTCTGCCGCGACGTCGCGCGCGTCGTCGCTCTCGGCGATGCCGGCCCGCTCGCGGACCATCTCGCCGAGGGCCCAGAAGGCAAGGCCCTCGCCGTACGCCGGGGAGCGACCGCGGTGCCAGTAGATGTCGGCCGCAACGCCGTCGACGTACTTCTCCAGCTCCCACGCGAGGCGGCTCTTCCCGATCCCGGCCATCCCCACGACCGAGGCGAGGCGGGCGCGGCCATCGCGGGTCGTCGCGTGGAGTAGGTCCTTGAGGAGCTGCAGCTCCTCGTCGCGGCCCACGAAGGGCGGCTCGACCCGGCTGCTCCGGCCCGCCCCGCGGCGCCCGGCGACGACCCGGACGGCGCGCCACGCCGGGACCGGCGCAGTCTTGCCCCGCAGGAGCTGCTCGCCCGCGGCCTCGAAGACGATCGCCTCGCCGGCCGCGCGCAGCGTCGCCTCGCCCACGAGCACGGTGCCGGGCGGGCGCGGCCGCCTGGAGCCGCGAGGCGGTGTTCACGAGATCGCCGGCCACCATCCCCTGGCCCTGCGCCCCGACGACCGCCGCAGCCTCGCCGGTCAGCACCGCGGCCCGTGCCTGCGGGCGATCCTCGCCGGGCGCCGCGAGGCCCGGCACCGCGGCCACGAGGTCCAGCGCGGCGCGCACGGCCCGCTCGGCGTCGTCCTCGCGGACGGTCGGCGTGCCCCAGACGGCCATGACCGCGTCGCCGATGAACTTCTCGACCGCGCCGCCGTACCGCTCCACGACCTCGCGGGCGACGTCGAAGTAGCGGCCGAGGAACTCGCGGACGGCCTCCGGGTCGCTGTCGTCGGCCAGGGTCGTGAAGCCGACGAGATCGGCGAAGAGGACGCTGACGAGCCGGCGCTCGGTCGCAGCCGCCGCGCCGCCGGCCGGCGAGCCGGCGCCGGGCGGGATGGCGCGCGAGCCTGGCCGCTGGCCGCCGGTGCACCCAGGCCGCCGGCAGCCCCGGATCCGCCGATGTCGGCGCCACAATCGCCGCAGAAGCGGTCCTCCGGGTCGTTGGCCGCGCCACAGGCCGGGCAGGTCGTGGCCATGGCGGCGCCGCACGACCGGCAGAACTTCCGCCCCGGTCGATTCTCGCTTCCGCACGCTCCGCAGTTCACCGCCGGAGTGTGGCGCGCCCGGCGCCCGGCGTCGAGAGGGGAAGTGGCGGGCCAGGGGGGACGCGGTGGGTTTCGTGCTCGGTGGCTTCCAGGTCAGGTCCGCGCGGAGAGGTAGCCGCCGAACCCGGTCACCCAGATCACGATGGGATAGGCGACCCAGCGCTCCACGCCCCCGATCCCGAGCGGCATGAGCGGCGTCCCCTCGCCCATCAGGACGTACGAGAGCAGCGAGCCGAGCGAGATCACGCCCAGGGCGATGGACAGGTACCGGAACGGCGGCCGGGTCGCCCGCGCCGTGACGATGGCGGCGAGGCCACCGCCGACGAACGTCAACATGGCGAAGAGGGCGTGGATGCCGCCCGTGTTGCCCGGGAAGACCCCGACGCCGAGAGCTCCGGCCCCCATGGCGGCCACCACCAGGGAGATGGACCAGCGCCGCAGCCCGAGCTGGAGGCAGGCCGCCCCGGCGAGCACCAGCGCGCCCGCCGCCATCATCGTCAGGTTGAAGATCGTGGCCGAAGGCTGGAGGACGATCGCCGCCGGCGGCTCGGTGCCGCCCAGGTCGCTGATCTCGTTGCCGCCGGTGGTGTAGGGCGCCGGGTAGAGCGCCTCGGCCGAGATGATCCCCATCAGGATCACGGCTCCGGCGACGAAGAGCATCGCGCCGGCGGCGCGGACGAGTCGGGACGGGGTCATGGAAGCTCCAGGTGTGTCGGGGCAAGGCTCACGGGCAGGCTGCAGCGGGTCGCCCAGCAGGGCGCCGTCCGGCGCTGCCTCGCCCGGCGAGCGTCGCCGTCGGGAGGCAGCCCGCCAAGTGCCCGGCGGCCCGCATCGGCGGACGGACGGCCCCCCGCGCCGAGGGCCATCTGCCCGGGTCGTCCGCCGCAGCGGCCTCCGAGAGCCGCAGCCATGTGCGCGCCTCCTGCTAGGCTCTCGGCGTGATCAGGCTCCGCGAGCACCTCGACGTCGATGTCACGCCAGAGACGGCGTTCGCGTTCGTCGCGCGCGTCGAGGACTACCCGGCCTGGCTCCCCGGCGTCTCTCGCGCGGAGCCGACAGCCGACGGAGGGATACGCCTCTCGCTCGTCGGCCCGGGCGGGATCGGCGTCGAGGCGCTCGGGCGCGTCGACGGCCTCCGACCCGCCGCGCTCGATCTCGATCGAGGCGACCTCGGGCCTCTTCCGGATCGCGGCGACCTGCACGGTGGAGCCGCTGGACGAGGGGCGCTCGCGGATCGGGGTCGATGCGGACGTCGAGCCGCGCGGCCTGGCCAAGCTGGCGGCCGGCTCGCATCGAGAAGGAGCTGCGGGCCGCCATCCCCGACACGCTGGAGCGGCTCCGCAGGTCGGTCGAGGCGACGCCCGCCGGCTGACGAGCGCGGGACGGGCCACGGCCGGCCCGCGTGATGGCGTCGGCGCACCGGGGACGCGTAGCTCACGCACGCGCAATTCCGAGTTCCCGACTATGATTTGCCCATGGCACCTCGCGACCCCCGCTTCTCCAGCGGCACCTGTTGCTCCTGTCCCCGGCGAGAGCCGGCGCAGGGCACGGTCGCGATCGCTCGCTGACCTCCGGCCCCCTCGCGCGGGCCTCGCGATCTCCCCTCGTCGCCGGCCGCGTGCATTGCACGCGCCGCGACACGTGTCCCCGCCGTTCCGCGTCCCCGGAGGTCCCCGATGTCCATCCTCACCCCGCCCGCCCGCCGGATCGACCCGCGCGGCCAGCGCTTCGGCGCCGGCGTCTCGGCGGTCGTCCTGGTCGCCGCCTACCTCGCGTCAGCCCCCGCCCTGGCCCTCCTCGTCGGGCTGAACCTCGCCGTCTCGGCCGCGTTCGGCACCCGCCTCTTCCTGCCCGGGCCGCGCCTGGCCGCGCGGTCCGCCGCGCCCTCCGCCTCGGCCCGCCGGCCGAGCTCGAGCACGAGTACCCGCCGCGCTTCGCCCAGGCCCTCGGGGCCACCTTCATCGGGCTCGGCCGCGGTCGCCTTCGCCCTGGGCGCCGCGCCGCTGGGCTGGCTCCTCGTGGGCGCGGTCGGCTGCGCTCCAGGTCCTCCTCGCGACAACCGGCATCTGCGTCGGCTGCCGCCTCTACGTCCTGCGCTGGTGGGTCCCGTCGCTCGTCGCCCGGCTCTTCCGGCGCACCGACCAGCTTGCCGGCCTCGCCGTTCCGGCGCCCATCCGCTACACCGACCGCTGATGCGGAGGAGACCATGACCACGCCCACCGACCACGACCGCGAGCACGCGTTCGCGGAGCTCCTTGCCGCCGGCCGCTCCGAGCACGGCCGCCTCTACCCGCTCAAGCGCGACGTCGCCGCGTTCGCGGACGGCTCCTCGGCGTCCTCTTCCCGCAGCTCTCCGATGACGCCACCGCGAGCCCGGACGAGCTCGCCGCCCGCCTGGTCCTCGCCCGCCGCGACCTGCGCAGTCTCGTCGCACCGCTCGCCGGGGAGGCGGACGCGGCGCGCGTCGTCGACGCCTTCGCGGAGGCGCTGCCGGAGATCCACGCCCGCCTCGTCCTCGACGCCGAGGCGATCTGTGCCGGCGACCCGGCCGCCGAATCCGTCGACGAGGTGATCGCGGCGTACCCGGGCTTCCTGGCCATCGCCATCCACCGGATCGCCCACGCGATCCACCACCTCGGCGTGCCCGATCCTGCCCCGACTCCTGGCCGAGGTGGCCCACACCCGGACCGGCATCGACATCCACCCGGGCGCCTCGATCGGTCGCTCGTTCTGCATCGACCACGGCACCGGCGTCGTGGTCGGCGAGACGGCCGTCATCGGCGACGAGGTCAAGCTCTACCAGGGCGTCACGCTCGGCGCCCTCTCGGTCGCCAAGAGCGCGGCCGGCACGCAAGCGCCACCCCACGATCGGGAACCGCGTCGTGATCTACGCCAACGCGACCGTCCTGGGCGGCGAGACCGTCGTCGGCGACGACAGCGTCGTCGGCGGCAACGTCTTCCTCACGAACAGCGTGCCGCCCGACTCGATCGTCTACCAGTCCAGCCAGCTCCGGATCCGCCGCGTCCGCGACGGCTTCGAGGACGCCGACTTCGTCATCTGATCGCCCGGCGACCCGCGGCCGGCGCGCGGCTGGCCGCCGCCAGCCGTCCGGCCGCCGCCAAGCCGATCCGACAAGGAGCGCCCCATGAAGGCCCAGACCATCCTCGCCACCATCGGCAACACGCCCGCACGTCCGGGTGAACCGCCTCTTCGACCCCCGCGTCGAGGTCTGGTTCAAGCATGGAGCGCGCCAACCCGGGCGGCAGCATCAAGGACCGCATCGCGCTGGCGATGATCGAGGACGCCGAGGCAGCGCGGGATCCTCGGCCCGGGCTCGGTCGTCATCGAGCCGACCTCGGGCAACACCGGGATCGGCCTCGCCCTCGTCTGCGCGGTGAAGGGCTACCGGCTGATCCTGACGATGCCCGAGTCGATGTCGATCGAGCGCCGGAAGCTGATGACCGGCTACGGCGCAGAGCTGGAGCTGACGCCGCGCGAGCTCGGGATGAAGGGGGCGATCGCCCGGGCGAACGAGCTCGCCGCGGAGATCCCCGGCGCCTGGATCCCGATGCAGTTCGACAACCCGTCCAACCCGGCGGTCCACCGCCGGACGACGGCCGCAGGAGATCCTGGCCGACTTCCCCGACGGGCTCGACTACATCGTGACGGGCGTCGGGACCGGCGGCCACATCACCGGGGTCGCCGAGGTCCTCAAGGAGCGCTGGCCGGGCCTGAAGGTCTACGCGGTGGAGCCGACCCTCTCGCCGGTCCTCTCCGGCGGCTCGCACTCGGCCCACCCGATCCAGGGGATCGGCGCCGGGTTCGTCCCGGGCGTTCTGCGGATGGATCTGCTCGACGGGATCCTCCAGGTGTCGCCAGAGGACGCGATGGCCTACGCGCGGCGTTCGGCGCGCGAGGAGGGCGTCCTGGTCGGGGTCTCGTCCGGTGCGTCGCTCGCGGCGGTGGCGCAGCTCCTGCCCTCGATGCCGGACGGCAGCCCGGATCCTGACCTTCGCCTACGACACGGGCGAGCGCTACCTGTCGATCGACGCGCTCTGGGGCTGACGGACCGCCGCGCGGCGCGGGCCCCAGACCAGGGCGCGGCCGCCAGCGCCGCTACGACAGCGACGCCCGGGAGGACGGCCGGTCCCAGCGGTGCTGCCGGAGGGCCGCGATCAGGTCCGGGGCGAGCGGGCCGGCCGCCGACCGCGGCGACGTTCGCCGCGAGGTGGTCGAGCCGGCGCGTGCCCGGGATGACCGTGGTCACGTCCGGGTTCGACAGGATGAAGCGGAGCGCGAGCTGGGCCAGCGTCTCGCCCTCGGGCACGAGCGGGCGGAGCGCCTCCACCCGCGGGATCGTGGCCGCCAGCGCGGCCGGCCCGAAGTAGGAGTTGCGCCAGTCGCCGTCCGGCCAGCGGCTGTCGAGCGTCAGCGTGCCCGCCAGGCTTCCCTCGTCGAGCGGCACCCGGGCGATCACGGCCACGCCCAGCTCCCGGCAGAGCGGGAAGAGCTCGTCCTCGGGCGACTGGTCGAAGACGTTGTAGACGACCTGGACGGCGTCGATCAGGCCGGTGCGCAGGGTCCGCAGCACGTTGGCCGGCTCGCGCCGGTTGACGCTGATCCCGACGTGCCGGGCCAGCCCCTGGCGGCGGATGTCCTCGGCGGCGCGCTGCCAGCCCTCGTCGTCGGCCCAGGCGTCCTGCCAGACGTGGAACTGGACCAGGTCGAGCGATTTCATCTGCAGCTGCCGCAGGATCCCCTTCACGGAGGCGAGGACGTAGTCCGGAGGGAAGACGTCGCGGATCCTGTCGCCGGGGTTCGACGGCCACTCGCGGTTCTTGGGCGGCACCTTCGAGGCGACGAAGAGCTCGTGCCCCGGGTTCGCCCGGACGAGCTCGCCGAGCAGCCGGTCGGTGTGGCCGTAGCCGTAGACGAGGGCGGAGTCGAAGAAGGTCACGCCGGCGTCGACGGCGGCCTGGAGGACGGCCATGCTCTGGCGATCGTCGGCGCCAGTCCAGCCGCCGACCCCGCCGCCCATCCCCCACATGCCGACGCCGAGGTCGCTCACGGCGCGGCCGGTCCGCCCGAAGGCACGCTGCTGAATCATGACCCGATTGTGCGGGATCCGACGGGCTGGCCCGCCGGCGGGCGTCCCTTCGCAGCCGGCTGCGATCGCGCGCACGGTTCGGCCCGTGCGCCCAAAGGCCCGCTGCTGGATCATGCCCCGATTGTGCGGGATCGGGCGCTCGGCTCGCCGAGACCGGCGCCGGCGGCGTCGCGTGGATGGGCCGGCAACCTGTACCGCGGTGGGACAATGGCCGCACCACGCTGGAGGCTGAGAGCACGGTGGCAGTCGAGGTCCCGCCGTCGCGTGTGCCGCAGAGAGGCCTCCCGCCCCGGGCGGGCCTGGCTGTCGTCGTCGTCGCCGTCGCCTCGGTCGCCGGACTCGCCATCCTGAACAAGACCCCCGTCGCGCCCGCCCCCGCGCTCCTCGCCGGCGGCGGTGGTCGCCCCGTCGCCCACGCCACGCTGGAGCCCGACGGTCTCGCCCCGTGTGGCGGCTCCGACTCCTCCGCCCTGCGTAGCCCCCGCACATCGCGGCCCTGACCGCGCCGATCCCCCGCCATCCCCGTCCCCTGGCGCCGACGGGGTTTGACGTCCTGACGCCCTGGATAGGCGGCGAACCGAGCCTGGTCGCGGATGCCCTGGGTGGCTTCTGGGCCACAGGCAATGGCCGGCTGACGCGCCTGGACGCGCGGGGCGTCATGACCGCGAGCTGGACGTTCGCCGACGACGAGCTCTTCGGCGCGTGGAGCATCGTCCCGGCGCGTGAGGGCGGCGTCTGGCTCTGGGACGGGTCGACCATCGCCTGGTTCGACGGCGAGCAGTTCCGCGACGTCATCGCCGCCCCGGCGACGGCGTCCCAGGCCGCCTGGATCGTCGACGTCGGCGAGGCTCCCGACGGGTCGCTCTGGGTCGCCGCAAACGCCGGCCCTGCCGACGGACCTGCGGACCAGGGCGTGGTGTCCCACTGGGACGGCACGTCCTGGACGGCTGTCTGCCGCCCGCAGCCGTCGTTCACGATCGCCCACGTCGCCGTCGATGCGGCGGGCGGCGTGTGGGTCGCCCCTGAGCTCACGACGGACGTCAGCCGCTTCGACGGCACGACGTGGTCGACCCCGCCGAGCGATCCCGCGTGGACCGCCGACCGGGGAGGGGCGAACGCATGGCCGGTGTCGCTCGTGGCAGCGGACGACGGATCCCTCTGGTTGGCATTCGGTGGGCTCGGGCACTACCAGGCGAAGACCTGGACGAGCGCCGCGACCGACGCGGTCGACCTCTCCGGGACCGTCTCACTCGCCGCGGCGCCGGACGGCTCGGCCTGGCTGGCAACGGGCTCGGTGAGCCTGCCCGGCGACGAGTGGGGTCCGCACTCCGGGATCGCCGTCGCCCATGTCGACGGCGGGTCCTGGACCGTCTACGACAGCGCTGACGGCCTGCCGGCGCCGGAGCCCAATCGGGCCACCATCACCGCGGTGGCCGCGTCGAGCCAGGCCGTGATCGCCGCGACTCGCGACGGCTTCTACCGGCTCTCGGGCGATCGCTGGGTGCGGGTCGGTCGATCGCCGGCCGCGGCCCCGGCCTGGGCGCAGAAGCTGCTGGCGGTCTCCGCCCGCGAAGCGTGGGCCGCCAGCGACGATGGCCTGTGGCACGTGCGCGACGGCAGGTGGACCCGAGTCCCGGTCGCCGGCTGGAAGCCGCCGATGCGGGCCTTCGACGTCGACCGCGCTCCCGACGGCACGCTCGCCGTGGCGACGGACCAGGGCACGGCGGTGCTGCGAGCCGGACGCTGGACCGTCCTCGCGGAGGAGGAGGCGCACGCGGTCACCATCGCCGACGACGGCGCGATCTGGGTCGGCGAGCGACCGTCGGAGGGCACCCAGACGACCGTCGCCTCGTTCAGCTTCGACGGCCGGGCCTGGGTGCGGAACGCCCTTCCGGCCGTGACCTCGATCGGCTGGCCGGCGGCGCTGGTCAGGGCACCCGACGGTGGGCGGTGGCTGCTCAGCCAGGGCTGGGGCCGGGAGCTGCACCGCTTCGACGGCACGAGCTGGACCCGGGGGTCCCAGCTCGGCGAATACCACCTGGGCGACGTCGCCGGCCTGGCCCTCGCTCCGAACGGGGATCTCCTGGCGCTCACCACCGGCCACGACCAGACGGACTGGGCAGTCGCCCGGTACGACGGCGCGACCTGGACGGTCCACCGCCCCCCCGACGATCTGGCGCAGCCCGGAAGCCTGGTGGCGCCGAATGGCTTCGCGATCGCTCCGGACGGAGGCCTGTGGGTGGCCACGGGCCAGGGCCTGGCCCACTTCGATGGACGGCGCTGGAGCCTCCTCCTCGCCGGATCCTTCTTCAACGCCCTCTCCTTCGCCCCCGACGGCACCCTGTGGGCGCTCGGACCATCGGGCGTGCAGCGCCTGCCGGCCAGCCTCCTGGTCGAGCCCGACCCGGCCACGCGGTAGCCCCGCGCCGCGAGTGGGACCGCACGATGCAGCGGCGTGGGACACTCGGACCGCGAGCCGCATCTGTGACTGGTGACGGGAAGCCCCGACACGCGGTCCACGCCCGGTCGGCGGGATCGCGCCGAGCCACCGGCGAGACCGACCGCAGATCGCGTCCCAGGAAGGTCGTGATGAAGGTGGGTGCGATGCGAGCCACGTATCTGGGTCGGCGCCGGCTGGGCGCCGGCCTGTCGCTCTCCATGGCCGCCATCCTGGTGATGACGGTGGTCTCGCCCGCCAGCGCCGCCACGGTGGGCGCCTCGTGGCGGGCGAAGGTCGGCCCCTCCGGGGCCAACGGCACGGCGACGATCTCCGCGTACACGACTGGGTCGGGGTCGCTCGCCCTCAAGCTGGCGAAGCTGCGGGCGGCCACGTACCTGCCGGTCACGCTCTCGAAGGGAACATGTGGGTCCGCCGGAGCGGCGCTCATCAGGTTCCCGGCGATCAGGACGACGAGCTCCGGCACCGCGACCCGGACCTCGAGCCTCACGGCCACCCAGGTCAAGCTGATCAAGGCCGCGACCACGAGCGCCGGGAAGATCGCCATCCGGGTCGGCAGCAGCACGACCGGCGGGGTCAAGTGCGGCGTCGTCACGGTCCTCTATGCGCCGATCGGCGTCGTGGTGCCGTCGACCTGGCCGGACTTGGCGGCATTCTGGAAGACTCTCCCCGCCACGGCGTACGGCGCACGGGTCCTCGTGAGCCAGGACGCGGTGACGGAGCTGGCGCAGGTTCGGGCGCTCATCCGGCAGGGCACTCGCATCCTTCTCCTCTGCCCCCAGGACGCCGCGGCGGCGGCCGTCGCGGCCGACGAGGCACGGGCAGCGGGCGTCAAGGTCATCGCGTACGGCCGGCTGATCCGCGGGACGGCGGCGGTCGACTACCACCTCGACTTCGACCGCCTGGCTGTTGGCGCGGCGCAGGCTCAGTACCTGATCGACCGAGCCGGTGCGACCACCGGCAACAACCTGTACCTGTACGCGGGCAACCCCGCCGACGACAACTCCTTCGTATTCCTCGATGGCGCCTGGGGCAAGCTCCAGCCCAAGGTCGCCGACGGCACCTTCGTGATCCGCAACTCGAGCGTGGCGACCTCGCTGGCGGGGAGCCCCACCCTCAGCCGCGAACAGCTCGGGTCGGTCATCACCCAGATCACCACCAACTGGGACTTCGGCACCGCGCGGACCCTGGCGGCGGGCAACCTCGCAGCCGTCCCGGCGGCCGCCAAGAGCACGGCCTTCGTCCTGGCTCCCAACGACACCACCGCCCGCGCGATCACGGACGTCTTCGAGGCCGACCCGGACGTCACGACCTTCTTCGCGACTGGGCAGGACGCGGACAGGGCGTGGGTCCAGTACCTCATCAACGGAACCCAGGGGATGACGGTCTTCAAGGATCCCCGCGCCCGCGTGCGGGCGGGTCTCGCGGCGGCCGCGACCCTCATGTCGGGCGGCACCCCGGCCACGAACGCAACCTCCGACAACGGCGTCGTCTCGGTCCCGGCATCGCTCCTGCCGAGCGTCACCGTCACCCGGGCCAACATCCAGGCGGCCCTGATCGACACGGGCTACTACAGGGCCAGCGACTTCACCGGCTCCTGGCCGGGCAAGAGGTAGTCCGAAGCGGCCGTCTGGCCGCCGGGACGACCGGCGGCCAGACGCCATGTCAGCCGAGGTCGGGCCGTTTGCCACTCGCCAATCCGGCGCACGTCCGTCAGCGTCCCAGCTGCGGGAGGCTGCGACGCGCGGTCCAGACCCCGGCCGCCGGGACCGCGCCGAGCCACTGGCGGGACCGACCCGCGGGATGCGTCCCGAGAGGGCCACAGTGACCATGCACACCGCGCCGTCCTCGATCCTGGCAAGACTGGCAGGGCAGGCCTGATGGAGACGCAGACGCCACCTCGACCAGGCCCGGCGCCGAACTGGAGCTACCGGAGGCAGGCCTTCTCCAACCTGCTGAGGATGGGCCACTGTGCTCCGACAGCGATGAAGACGATCCTCGATGTCTCATCGACAGACAAGGAGTGGCTCGTCAGGCTGAGCGCCGGCATGCCGGGGGGCATCGGCAACACGGGGCACGAGTGCGGGGCCGTCACCTCGCCCCTCGCGATGATGGGCACCCAGCACGGCCTGCGCGAGGTTGACCGCGGTCTTCCGGTGCTCTTCGACCGGGGGCATGCGCTGTGCCGCGACTTCCTCGCCTGCCAGGGGACGCTCCAGTGCCGGGAGATCCGAACGAAGGAAGGCTTCCCGCGGCAGTGCGTCGGTCCGGTCCTGCGCTCGGCGGAGCTCTGGCGGGGCGCGCTCGACGACGCCCGACCGGATGCCATCCCGGAGAGCACCCGGCCGGCCTACTCGAGGCTGTACTCGCACTTCGTGGAGAGCGAGTTCCACTGCGCCCAGGCCGTGCTCGGCCACCTAGGCTACTCACCCGCCGAGCACCGCGAGCTGTTCGATGCCACCTCGGCGTACATGGGCGGGACGCTGTTCATGGGCAGGACGTGCAGCGCGCTCACGGCGGGTGTGATGGCGATCGGCCTCAAGGACGGGGAGATCGAGAACAGCCGCCTGCGGGTCGCCCGCCTGCTCGCCATCATGACGGTCGGCGGAGACGCCTTCGGTGACCACCTCAACAAGTTCAACGCCAGCATGAACCGCGGGAACCGCCTGGCGAAGTGGTTCGCGAGCGAGTTCGGCAGCACCCAGTGCCAGAAGATCACTGGATGCGACTTCTCCGACTCGAAGGGCGTGTCCGACTACGTCGAGGGTGATGGGATCACGAAGTGCAGGGCGATCGGGTGTCAGGTTGCCGAGCAGGTCCAGATGCTGTCCCGTGAGAGCCCACGAGACGCCGAAGCGCGTCGGACCACCGGGGCATAGGGGCACCCTCGAGCAGTCGTCTCGGCTTCCCCCAAACGCCAGCGCGCGGCGGATAATTGCCGGCAATGAGCGATCATCGCAGCCGCTCGATCCGTGTTCCGGCCGGGGTGCCGGCGGGCGTGCTGGCGACCGTCACCATGGACATCGCGATGGTGACCGCCGAGCGCTTCGGCGGCAGCGCCTTCACCTCGGAACGTCTCGGCCCGGACATGATCGGGCGATGGGCGGCGGACCTGGCGCGCGGCCGCTGGCGCCGCGATGAGATCGAGATCACTAGCGAGCCGGCCGTCCGCGGTGAGCTTGCGCTGGGCATGCTCACCCATTACGCCACGGGCGTCATCCTCACCGAGGCATTCGTGCTTCTTCCGCGTAGCGGGAATGACCGAACGAGCCTGGCGGTGGGGACGGCGTACGGCATCGCGACGGCCGCGCTGCCGCTCCTCGTCATGTTCCCGTCGATGGGCTACGGCTGGTTCGGTCTCCGGTCCGGCGACGCGGCGCGGCTCAACCGGATCATGCTCCTCGGCCACGCCGCCTTCGGCATCGGGATCGGGCTGTGGGCGCCGCGCTTCGCCGCGCGCCGGCCGCGTCCGTAACGGCCGGGGCCCGTCACTCTCTCCAGCTCACGCCGTCAGCGGGCCGGCGCGGGGCGACCAGGTCGAGGAACGCCAGCACCCGCCGCTCCATGTCGGCGCGGCGGTAGGCGTCGCCCTCCTCCACGCGCTGGAGGACGAGGCCGTCGAGCAGGGCGGTGAACCCCCGGGCCATGGCCTCGACATCGAAGCCCGCCGGCAGCTCGCCGGTCTCGACGGCCTCGCGGCCGATGAGCACGGCGACCGTCACCGTACGCTCGCGGCGCCGGACGAGGAGGTCGCGGATGAGGGGCCTTTGCGACGCCAACGCCCAGCACTGGACGAGGAAGGCGGCAGCGCCGGGCGCGTCGATCGTGAAGTCGAAGTACCCCCAGATCGCCCGCTCCATCTTGGCGCGCGCGTTGCCGACGAACCGGCCGTCCGCGAGGACGGCGTCCGCCTCGACGTTGATCGCGGCCAGGATGCTCTCGTGGATCAGCTCGTCCTTCCCCCCGTAGTAGTTGTAGATGGCGCCCACGGAGACGCCGCTCTCGGCGACGACGTCGTCGATGCTCGCTTCGTGGAAGCCCTTCGCGACGAACACCCGGCGTGCGGCGTCGAGGATGTGCTTGCGCTTCTCTGCCTCGTGCTCAGCCGTGATCCGTGGCATGTACTGGCCTCCTCATGGCACTCAACTAGAACGAGCGCTCCTTTGCTGTCTGGTCACTCTAGCACATCCAGAATAGGGCCGAATGGCACATGCAAAGCGAGCGTTCGTTCTTCTAGTCTGTCAACGTCGCGATGAAGGCTGAGCTTGGAAGGCCCGACGCGACATCAATGCGGGGGCTCCTCCCCCGGGGAGACACAGCGATGGGAACGGCAGCGAACATGGGACGACACGACATCTCCGGCCGGATCGACGTGATCGGCTGGGGGCTCCTGCTCCTGATGACCGGGGTCCTCGTCCTCGTCCCCGGCGTGCCCGACGGCACCTGGCTGGTGGGCCTGGGCCTCCTGATGCTCGGCGCAAACGCCACCCGGCTGTACATCGGCCTACCGATCGACCGGTTCGGCGTGATCATTGGGGCGGGCGCGCTCCTGGCCGGGCTCGGCGCCCTGGCCGGCATGGAGATCCCCGTCTTCGCACTCGGGCTGATCGCCTGCGGGCTCGCGATCATCGCGGGCCAGCTCGGACGTGAGAGGTAGGACGATGATCTCGACGAAGGCGCACTCCCTGATCACCAACCGTGTTCGCCTGCCGGACCTCGGTCGGCGCGGCGAAGGCTGGGTCGTCCTCCAGCTCCTCCTCTTCGTTGGCATCATCGCCGCCGGGTTCGTGGGACCGCTCTGGAACGGCTCGGCGAGGGTGGTCGGGGCGAGCGCCGGACTGCCGTTGATCCCCCTCGGCGTCGGTCTCGTGATCGCCGGCATCCTCGGGCTCCGACGCCAGCTGACCGCGTATCCGCGGCCGGTGCCGGGTGGCCGCCTCATCGAGCACGGTGTCTTCGGGCTCGTCCGGCACCCGATGGACGGCGGCGGCGTGATCGTCGGTCTCGGCTGGGGCCTCGTCATGGCCTCGCCCCTGGCCCTCGCGGGCGCCTTCGTGCTGGGGGTCTTCTTCGACCTCAAGTCACGCCGCGAGGAAGCGTGGCTCGCCGAGCAGTTCGCCGGCTACGCAGCCTACCGGCGGCGCACGCGCCGGCTGATCCCGTGGCTCTACTGACGGGTCGAGTCGACGGCGGGCGGCTCGGGCTGTCTCGGCAGGCTCACGCATGAGGCCGACCGTCCAGCGGATCCGGTCCGGATCCGCCAATTGGACGATCAGGCCGTCGGCGGTGCGGCCAGTCAACGCGAGCGGCATCGGGCCATAGCCGGCGAAGGCAGCTCCAGGCTGACTCCCTCGTACACGGTCGATCGGCCCTCAACGAGAATTGCCGCCAGAAATGGCGCAACGGACCAAGAGAGGCACAACGGACATAGACGGCGACGGTTGGTCGGAGTAGACCGGCTACCAGTTGGCGGGAGGCTCTGACACGCGGCCCAAACCCTGGCCGCCGGGACCGCGCCGAGCCACTGGCGAGACCGACCCGCGGATGGCGCCCCAAGGAGGTCGCATGCGTCGGTTCATCGCGGTTCTATCTGCCCTCGCGCTCGTCGCGGTGGTCGCCGGCCCGGTGGCTGCCGCCAAGCCCGCCACGTTCTCGACGGACCTCTGGATCGAGGGTCAGGACAGTCTCGCCGCCGGGTCGTACAAGGGCGGGTTCTTCATCCCGACCACCGGGAACCCCGGGCTGATGGCGTTGGACGTCGTGAACACCGTAGCGGACCCGCTCATTCCGGATGACACTCGCTATCCCTTCGTCCTGAAAGCGAGTGACACCCAGAAGGCCGCGCTGGCGGCTTACTTCAACGCCAAGTGGTCTTGCTTGACCACGAGTGACGTCACGCTTCTCGCGTACTGCGACCAGATGGCCAGGCAGATCGCCGGGACCGCCCCGTTCTTCTTCCTTCAGTGCCGCGACCAGATGGCGGACTGCACGCTGATCGACGGCTTCACCTACGGGCTGAGCGGCTCGGCCACTCCGCTCCGGATCGACAACGACTACCCGACCGGCACGTACAAGTACACCGGCGACCTGAACGGACTGTCTGCACAGGTCAAGATGAAGGTCTACCGGGCCTAACGACCGTAGCGCGGGACCCCCGGCGGTTCGGCTGTCGGGGGTCCTGCTGTGTCATCGGCAGAACTACGCCGGCCCAGGCCTGCATGCCGCTGTCGGCCCTCAGCTCCACACCGGGCGTTCCGCTCCGGCCGTCGGGATGGACGCGCACTGGGCAACGCGGGGCCTAGACTGGCGGCTGGAGGAACCGTCGGTGCGCCGCCTGTTGCTCGCCCTGACCGTGGCCCTCGCTGGCTGCGGAGGTGGGGCATCAACCGGCCTTCCATCGCCCGTGACGCCCACCACCGCCCGGACGCCGGCCCCGACCGCAGCGCCGACGCCGCTGCCGACACCAGCGCCCGAAACCGAGCTGATCAGGGCCTGCTACGGGGAGCCCGTCGCGTGGGCCGCTCCCTACGCCGGCACCGTGCACCCTCTCGTGATCGCAGGGCCCCATGGAAAGGCTGGCGTATGGAGCTGGCTGCCCGACTACGACATCAACGGGAAGTGGCGTGATGGCGAGTGGGCGAGCCCGACGATCCAGCTGATCGTCTGCCCCGAACCCGCGAAGCCCAAGCCCGGTGGTTCGTGCGGGATCTACACGATGGTCGAAGGAGTGAGCGGCGAGCTCCTTCGCCTTCGGGACGCGGTGAAGATACGAGTGGTCGTCGCGCGGACCGGCAAGACCCTCCAGACAACAACGCTGGTGGGTCCCAAGACGAAATGTCCCGCCAGCACGGGCATGGTCGTGGGAGCCGCGCCACCCTGGAGCTTCCTCGGGGACAACGTGACACTCGACCAGATCGACGAGTACGCGGCGAAGGTATCGGAGCAGCCGGTGGAGTAGGCCACCCGGCGCTCTGCCATTCCCGGAGGACAGGACACGCATTGGGCGTCCTGGGGGGCCGTTCGGCTCTCGTCGGCAACATGGCTGGCTGCGACGTTTCCCGCAGCGGGCATCTCGGAAGGGGAGGTCATGGACGCGGTCTCGCGCTCCCACCGTCGGCAGCTGCTCATCTGCGTCTTGGCCGTCGTGGTGCTTGCTGGCTGCGGGGCGTCCTCACCCTCCGCCACGCCGCGGCAGATCACCCCACGCCCCGAGCCCACGCCCACCCCCGAGCCAAGCCCATGGTCGAGCGGCTGGCCAGAGGGGGGCTTGGACGTCAACTGGGAGGTCGAACGGGATCTCCGGCTCGAGCTCTTCGATGCCTGCTACGGCGGGACGCCCGTGCCGGGAGCCGCGCCCTATGCCGGCGAGGTCCACCCCCTTGTCGTCTTCGATATGAACAACGGGTGGCTGGCCTACGACGTCGACATCAACGAGGGGTTCCGGACGAGTGGCTGGCCATGGCCGAGCCCGATCCAGCTCGTCGTGTGCTACGACAGCGCAGACAAGAAGGCGGGCACGTGCGGCCTCTACAAGACGGAGGCTGGCGAGGTCGGCGAGGTCGTCCGATACCAGGACAAGGTGACGGTCCGCGTCGTCGTCGCGGCGACCGGCAAGGTCCTCCAGAAGAAGGTCCTGACAAGCGCCACCCCGAAGTGCCCAGGCGCGAAGTTCTGGACCACGGGCGCCTGGGGCTGGAAACTCAAGAATCCGGTGACTCCCGAGCAGATCAACAAGTACGCGACCGCGGTGTCGAAGCAGCAGGTGAAGTAGCCAGCCCGGATCCGCACCGGGCGCTCCGCTCCGGCTTGCCGTGATGGGACGCGCACCGGGTGGGCGGAAGTACGCTGACCTGCGCCTCTTGACGGACTGAACGAAGTGGAGACCCATGAGAGCGATCGTGTGCCAGGCCTACGGGCCACCGGATGTCCTTCGACTTCGGGACGTGCGAAAGCCGGTTCCGAAGGACGACGAGGTGCTGGTCCGGATCCGCGCCACGACGGTCAGCGCGGCCGATTGCGAGCTGCGGAGGTTCGACTTCGCCCCCTGGATCTGGGTGCCCATGCGGCTGGCGTTCGGCATCCGCAAACCGCGACGACGCGTGCTCGGGCAGGAGCTCGCCGGTGACGTCGACGCGGTCGGCAAGAAGGTCAGGTCGCTCAGGAAGGGCGACCGGGTCTTCGCGGCGACGGGCATCCCCCTGGGAGCCTACGCGGAGTACATCTGCCTGCGCGAGAACCCCCAGACCGGGGCGATCACGACGATGCCGGCGAACCTGGACTACGCGGAGGCCGCGGCCGTCCCCTACGGGGGAGGCGAGGCCCTGGCGTTCCTGCGGAAGGCGAACGTCCGCAGCGGGCAGCGCGTCCTCGTCAACGGCGCGGGAGGGAGCTTCGGCACGTTCGCGGTCCAGCTCGCCAAGGACCTCGGGGCGCACGTGACCGCGGTGGACCGTGCGCCCAAGCTGGAGATGCTGCGCGCGATCGGCGCGGATCGCGTCATCGACTACGCCCAGGAGGACTTCACCGCCGGCCCCGAGACCTACGACGTCATCTTCGACGTGGTCCGCGGCACACCGTCCGCTCGCATGGTGAGGTCGGCTGACCGAGAACGGATGGCTGCTCATGGCCAATCCGGGCTTCCTGCAGATCGTTCGCGCCCGGTGGGCGGCGAGGGGAAGCAGGAAGCGGGTGTCGTTCATTCCATCGCGCTCGACGGGCGAGGACCTTGCCTACCTGCGCGGCCTGGTCGAAGCGGGGCGACTGCGCCCGATCGTCGACCGGAGCTTCCCGCTCGAGCAGATGGTCGAGGCGCACCGGTACGCCGAGACCGGCCAGAAGCTGGGGAACATCGTTGTCGTCATCGGGGGAACGCCATGAAGGCAGTCGTCCAGGTCGGCTACGGCTCGGCGGACGTGCTCCAACCGAGGGAGATCGACAGGCCGGTCGCCGCTGATGGCGACGTCCTGATGCGTGTCCATGCGGCATCACTTGCCGCCGGTGACTACTTCGCCATGCGTGGCGCGCCGTTCCCCATCCGGATGTACGTCGGGTTCCCGAAGCCCAAGAAGGACTTCGTCGTCGGGCTCGATTGCGCGGGAGTCGTCGAGTCGGTCGGCAAGGATGTGACCCGGTTCCTGCCTGGTGACGAGGTGTACGGGGAGTGCCGCGGCTCGTGCGCCGAGTATGCGGTCGCCCTTGAGGGCAAGCTCGCGCACAAACCGCTCAACCTGACGTTCGAGCAGGCCGCGGCCGTGCCGACGTCGGCCCTGGCCGCGCTGCAGGCGCTTCGCGATCACGGCAAGGTGCAGCCCGGGCAGAAGGTCCTGATCAACGGAGCGTCGGGGGGCGTGGGCACCTTCGCCGTGCAGATCGCCAAGGCCCTCGGGGCGGAGGTGACCGGCGTCTGCAGCTCGCCGAACGTGGACATGATCCGATCGATCGGGGCGGACCATGTCATCGACTACACCAAGGAGGACTTCACCGAGCGCGATCTGCGCTACGACTTGATCCTCGACAACGTTGCGAGTCACTCGTTCGCGGACTACAGGCGCGTGCTCGAGCCAGGGGGGAAGCTGATGCCCAACAGCGGGCATGCCGGCATGGGCTACATCCTGAAAGCGTTCTTGATGCCACTGTTCGTGCGCCAGGTGGAGCGCGCGTTCGTCTCGACACCGAACCACGCCGACCTGATCGCCCTCAAGGAGCTGGTCGAGGCCGGACGGGTCACGCCGGTCCTCGACCGGACGTATCCGCTGGCTGAGACCGCCGATGCCTTTCGGTATCTGGACCGGGGGCACGCTCAAGGCAAGGTCGTCATCGTCGTGGCGAACGGTGAGTGAGTAGCGTCCCGAGCACGAAACCGGGGAGTGGAGCGGGAGACGGGGATCGAACCCGCGACATGCAGCTTGGAAGGCCGGAACGGCTATGCGTAACAGCACCGTGCTCAGCGGCCCGAGCGAAACGTGTCCAGTTAGCGTGTCGTCACGAGGTGGCGTCAGCGCCCGTGCGTCCCAGCCGGAGCGGGGGCGGCTCCAGGCCCGGCTTCGCACCGGGCGGCCGGGCCATCTGGCTCTCGCCAGACTGATGACCGCCGCCTACGGTGACCAGTTGGCGGGAGGCTCTGACACGCGGTCCACACTCCGGCCGCCGGGACCGCGCCGAGCCACTGGCGAGACCGACCCGCGAGGCTCCCTTGGGAGGTCGCGTCGTGAGACGGATCGTTGCGGCGGTTGCCGCCACCATGCTCGTATTGAGTGGCCCAGGGGTGCCCGGGGTGGCTCTCGCAGCATCACCCCCGGGCACGGTGGTGGCCTGGGGCGACAACACCTACGGACAAGCGACCGTGCCCGCGGGGCTCACCGCGGTCACCGCGATCGCAGCCGGGTACTCCCACAGCCTCGCGCTGATGGCCGACGGCACGGTGGTGGCCTGGGGCGACAACATCAACGGACAAGCGACCGTGCCCGCGGGGCTCAGCGGGGTCACCGCGATCGCAGCCGGGTACTCCCACAGCCTCGCGCTGATGGCCGACGGCACGGTGGTGGCCTGGGGCCTCAACTTCTCCGGGCAGACGAACGTGCCCGCGGGGCTCACCGAGGTCACCGCGATCGCGGCCGGGCACTTCCACAGCCTCGCGCTGAAGAACGACGGCACGGTGGTGGCCTGGGGCGACAACATCAACGGACAAGCGACCGTGCCCGCGGGGCTCAGCGGGGTCACCGCGATCGCAGCCGGGTTCCGCTTTAGCCTCGCGCTGAAGAACGACGGCACGGTGGTCGCCTGGGGGATAACGACCGTGCCCGCGGGGCTCACCGGCGTCACTGCGATCGCAGCCGGTGGCTACCACAGCCTCGCGCTGCTGGCCGACGGCACAGTGGTGGCCTGGGGCGAAAACGGCTGGGGGCAGACGAACGTGCCGGTCGGGCTCACCGGCGTCACCGCGATCGCGGCCGGGCTCTCCCACAGCCTCGCGCTGAAGAACGACGGCACGGTGGTGGCCTGGGGTCGGAACGTCGAGGGGCAGACGACCGTGCCGGCGGGGCTCACCGGCGTCACCGCCATCGCGGCCGGTGGCTATCACAGCATCGCCTTGAAGGCGACGGAGGGCTCCCTCAAGATCAGCAAGGTCTTCGACCCGCTCACCTCGGGCTTCACCGGCACGTTCGCCATCAGCTACGACTGCGACGACGGGACCGCCCACGACGGGACGGTCGACCTCCCCGCAGGCGGCAGCGCGACGATCGGCGGCATCCCGACCGGGACGTCCTGCGTCGTCAGCGAGCCGAACCTGCCGACAGCTCCCGGCGGCTGGACGTTCGACGGCCCATCGATCTCCGGCAGCCCGGCGACGATCGCCCAGGGCGACGAGACGGTCGCGGTCACCGTGACCGTGACGAACACCATCAGTCGTGACTTCGACGAAACTGCGTTCGAGGTGCACCGTTCTTCCGACGGGTCGGCCAGCATCTTCGTCAAGTTCTGGCCAGTCGCCACCACCCTCACGGCGACCATCAACGATCCCGCGACGGTGGTTTCCCCGGACTACCAGACCATGTTCGATGTCGTCCCGACCGACAACGATGGCATCGGCGGCGGGGTCGGCATCGAGTACGAGGCCAAGCCGGGCGACATCGTCACCGTGACCGACGGGGCCACCACGAAGTCCCACACCGTGATCGACATCGAGGTCACCTCCGTGGACGTCGATACCGACCAGGTGTCCGGGACCGTGCCCACACCCGGCAGCCCGGTGACCGTCTACACGGAGGGCGCGAACCGCTACTTCACTGCGGACGGCTCCGGGAACTGGATGGCGGACTTCTCGGTGACGGGTCCTGACGAGTGGGTGTTCGACATCGTGCCAGGCACCTCCGGAGGCGCCGAGCAATTCGACGCCGATGCCGACAGCACGGTGTACGACTGGGAGGTTCCCCGGCCCGACGGGTGGCAGCTCAACCCCGCCACGGGCCACTACTACGTGTACGTCGAGGACGGCATGTCGTGGGCCGATGCCGAGGCCCACGCGGTCTCGCTCGGCGGCCACCTCGTGACCATCAACGACTCCGCCGAGAACGACTGGGTCGTGGCGACGTTCGGGACGTGGTACTGGATCGGCCTCAGCGACATCGCCGTCGAGGGCGTTTGGGTGTGGTCGAGCGGCGAACCGGTGACGTACACGAACTGGTTCTCCAGTGAGCCGAACGACTACCTCGGCGAGGACTTCGCGGAGATCGAGAACCGGCCCCCGATCGGCTGGAACGACATTCCAGGTGGCGAAGGCGCCTCCGTGGTCGAGGCCGAGGTTGCGCCCCTGCCGACATCGTTCTTCTCGGTGAGCCCCATCGAGCCTCCCGAACACATGTGGGGCCAGGAGTGGGCGCCGGACTCCGAGGTCACGATCGAGATCGACGACCCCGAAGTCGCTGGGGCGGTCAACTTCTCCACGACCGCCGAGACCGACGGCGACGGGCGCTTCGAGCTCTACGACATTCCCTTCAACATCCAGACGGGCCACGTCGTCACCGTCTCCCAGGGAACGACGGCCAAGACTCATGAGGTCATCGACCTCACGGTGACCCTGATCGACCCGGTGGCCGACACGGTCTCCGGCGTTGGATCGCCGAACACCGAGACGGTCGTCTTCGTGGGGGACGATCAGCTTCAGGCATGGCCGCTGCGCAACGTGACGTCGGACGGCGCGGGAGCATGGACGGCGGACTTCTCCGTCCCGAGCGCGGACGGAGATCCCGCGTTCGACATCCTGCCGCCGATGATGACCTACACCTACCAGGCCGATGAGGACGGCGACCAGACGCAGATCGACGCCCGGCCACCATCCTTCCTGGTGTTCCTGGACTGGCGTGGCCTGGCCGGTTGGGGCTGGCCTGCTGAGGTTGACCTGACGGTCACCGCCGACGATCCTGTGACTGGGGAGAAGCCCGATATCACGCTGCCTCTCGCAACGAACGCCGAGGGCTTCTTCGAGGGTGGCGGCGTGTTCCCCGGCCTCCAGCCGGGATGGCTCATCACCGTGACCTACGGTGCGATTACCCGGACGCACACGGTGAGAGCCATCTCGATCACCGACGTGGACACCGCGACCGACGTCGTCCGTGGGACAGCCGACCCGGGCACCGAAGTGTGGGTGGACGTCAGTGGCGCTGAAGACGGGGAGGGTGTCGTCGCGACAGCCGATGGCAGCGGCGAGTGGGCGGCTGATTTCTCGGCCGTGTACGACATCACGGTCGGAACCAACGTGGGGGTCCAGCAGAAGGACGAAGGCGGCAACGGCACCAATTGCGGGTTCGAGGTCCCGTTCCCACCGGTTCCGATCCCGCCGGGCACATCCGTCGAAACCGAGGGCAGCGGCACACAGACGTCGGGAACGCCGACCGTCTACTGGCACGACCCGCTGACCGTCACCACGACCGGCCGCAGCGGCGGAACGGGGACGGCCACGCTCACGACGAGCGACGGCTACGTGCAGACGATCCCGCTGGTCGAGACCCCGGCTTCCAGCGGCACGTACACGGGCACGTTCGCCGCGCCCTACCCGCACCATGGAACAGCGTTGATCTCGTTCAGGATCGACTATCCAGACGACCCCGATGTGGAAGGGTCGTTCACGCTCTACATCGACCCGAGCGGCGTCGTGCGAGATACGTCTGGCGATCCGGTGGTGGGCGCGACCGTCACCCTCTATCGCTCGGTCGACCCGGACGGCCCGTTCGTGGTGGTGGCTGACGGGAGTTCGATCATGAGTCCGGGAAATCGCTCGAACCCGGATCTGACCAGCGCGGATGGGCTCTTCGGCTGGGACGTGGTCGCCGGCTACTACAAGGTGCGGGCCGAGAAGGTCGGCTGCAGCGCACCGGGCGGCGGCGCCTTCGTCGAGACCGGCGTGCTGACGATCCCGCCGCCGGTCACCGATCTCGCGCTCGTCCTCGACTGCCTGGCCGACACGGACCCGCCTACCACCACGATCACGGCCCACCCGCTCTACATCTCCGACGACGACACGCCGACGTTCAGCTTCACCGGCGACGACGGCGACGGCAGTGGCATCGCCTCCTTCGAGTGCCGGATCGACTCGATGGACTTCTCAACCTGTGAGAGCCCGCTGACACTCATGCCGCTGACCGACGGCGAGCACACATTCCGCGTGCGGGCGATCGACGTCGCGGGGAACGTCGACCCGACCCCTGACACCGACACGTTCCAGGTCGATACCAGCCCGCCGACCACGTCGATCACGGGCGGCCCGAGTGGCCTGACCGACGACGAGACGCCGACGTTCTCCTTCTCCGGGACGGACGCGATCACGAGCATCGACCACTTCGAGTGCTGGCTCGACGGCGGGGGCCCCTCGACCTGCGCGAGCGGCGCCACCTTCGGCCCCCTGGCCGACGGCCAGCACACGTTCTACGTGCGGGCGGTCGACCGCGCCGACAACGCGGACCCCTCCCCGGCCTCGCGCACCTGGACGATCGACGCGACCGCGCCGAACACCACGATCACGTCCCACCCGAGCAACCCGAGCCTCGACACCAGCCCGACGTTCGCCTTCTCCGGCAGTGACGGCAGCGGCAGCGGCGTGGTCGGCTTCCGCTGTGTGATCGACGAGCCTCCGAGCTTCGTGTGCACGAGCGGGGACACCTTCGGCCCGCTGGACGAGGGCGAACACACCTTCTACGTCATGGCGATCGACCAGGCCAACAACATGGACGCCACCCCGGCCTCGTTCACCTGGGTGATCGATCTCACGCCGCCAACGGTCACCATCACGAGCCCGACCAGCGCCCCGGGCAACGTGGTGTCGCCGAGCGAGTCCTCGGTCGACGCCGTCTGGAGCGCGACTGAGGCCGGGTCCTACAGCGTCCGGGTCGGGGGTACCAGCTGCACCACCGGCACCGTCGTCGACAGCGGCTCGTACGCCTCCGGGGCCGTGACGTCGAACATCCTCGCCACCGAGCTCGCCTATGGTGCGAACCCCGTGTGGGTCTGCGTCACGGACGCGGCCACGAGCACGGGCAGCAGCACGGTGACGATCTACCGACAGGTCCCCACGACGATCTCCTACAGCGGCGACACGCAGGTGATCGAGCCGACCGATCCGACGCTGAAGGCGACGCTTGCCGACGGCCAGGCCGCCTGCGACGTGAGCGGCCAGACGATCCGCTTCTACGTGGATCTCACTGGCGATGGAGACTTCGGCGACGCGGGTGAAAGCGTCGGCGCCGCCGTCACCAGCGGCACCAGCAACTCCGCCGTGGCCCAGAAGCCGGCCAACCTCGACCCGGGGATCTACCTCGTCAAGGTCGAGTTCCTCGGGACGAACGAATGCGCCGCATCCTCCGACACCGACGGCATCGTCACGATCGTCACGCCGGACGATGCCGCCACCGGCGGTGGCTGGTACCAGATCGTGAACCCCACCCCGATCACCGGCGCCTCGAAGAACGTGAACTTCGGCCTGACCACTCGGTGGTCGGACAGGGACCAGGCCTATCGCGGCCAGATCCTCATCCACGACAAGCAGGCGTGGCGCCTCAAGGGCGAGATCACCTCCTATGCCAAGACGTCGTCGAACCCGCTGACCGGGACCGCGAGCGGCATCGGCAAGCTGTTCCAGTGGCAGGAGGTCGCCCCCTCCATCTACGACTATGTACTCGTCGATGACTCGGTGAACTTCAAGGTCACGTTCACCGACTCCGGGTCGAGCAAGAAGGGCAGCAGCACCAAGCCCGACACCTTCACGGTCAACTGGATCACCGACTTCAGCGGCGGAGCGGTCAGCCCGCTCGTCACCGGACCGTCGTTCCAGCCCCTGAAGGGTGGCAACCTCACCATCCGCTAGAACATCACGCACACGTAAGAGGGGCGCTTCGTCGGCGCCCCTCTTCGACTAGCCTGGGCGTTGTGCAGGAGCAGCTTCGCGGCTGACTGGGGGAGCGCTCTGACGCTCCCCCAGCGTTGGACCCAGCCCGGTCGACGGCGGCGGTCCTCGCACGCCAAGGGCTCGCTGCTCTTCGGTTCGTCGGCGAGCGTTACAGCACGGGATTCGTCAGAATTGACCGCTCGCTGAGCAGGCCAACCGTACAGTTATCGTCTCGCCATGAGCACGAAACAGGGGAGTGGAGCGGGAGACGGGGTTCGAACCCGCGACATGCAGCTTGGAAGGCTGCCGCTCTGCCAGCTGAGCTACTCCCGCCCGGACGCCGACAAGGCCGCGCCAACTATAGCCGAGCGGACCGCGACGCCAACGCCTCCTGGCCCTGGATCAGCGACAGGAAGCTCGCCGGCGAACGGATGGGCGCGCAACAGGGCGCTGTCGCGATCAGGCGGCGGCCACAATCTCAACGAGCAGCCCGCCGGCATGGGATCGCTCCTCGGTGATGCGCAGACCGGCTCCCTCGATCGCGGCGCGAACATCGTGATCGAGCCGGCAGCCGCCGGACGCCCGGGCCCAGCCCGGAGCGATCCGGCCCTGGAGGCGGGCGATCGACCGATGGTCGGACCTCGCGTGCTCGAGGAACCGCACGCTGCCGCCCGGCCGAAGCACGCGCCGGCTCTCCTGGAGCGTTGCGGCCACGTCCCCCACCGAGCAGAGGACGAAAGTCCCGACAACCACGTCGAAGGATCGGTCGGGATAGGGAATTGCGGCTGCATCAGCCTTCTGCAGGGCGGCCCGCAGCGCGAGGCGATCCGCGCGGCGGGCGGCGATCGCCAGCGCGTGATCGCTCGGGTCGATGGCGTGAAGCGACGCGTCCGACGGGTAGGCGCCAAGGTTGAGGCCGGTCCCGACCCCGATCTCGAGCACGTCCCCGGACGCGCCGCCGGCGATCCGGCGCCGTGCCACGCGGAGGCCGGCTCGATCGGCGACGCGCATCGCCGCGTCGTAGGCACGAGCCACCCGTGCCCCGCCGATCTGGGGCCGTTGCGTCGACGCTCGCTCGGGCAGGAACCGGTTGCCCGCGAGGTTGGCCAGCTCCATCGCGAGGCCGGACGCCTCGAGCTCGCGACGATGCCGTGCGCTGAGCGTGGGCGGCGCCGAGACACCCCGCGGCCCGGCCACCGCGAGTGCCTGCCCATACGCGTGAGCGGCGGCTTCCTCGGGTGCAAGGGCCCCTAGATCGTCGATCACGAGACCGGTCGCCCTCGCCAGACGCTGGTGAACGCGATTGCACGCCGCGCAGCGGTTGATCGACGTGACCCCGAGCATGGTCGCCTCCCGCAACCGGGGCGAGACGCGGCCCGGGACGAGATACGCGGACACCAGGTCCGGTGCTCGCCGCGCGAGCGGCGGCAGCCAGCGGCGGAGGGCGGCCGCGGTGAGCGTTGGTCGATCCGGAATGGGGTTGAGCAACCGCGTACCTCCGTGACTGGGTGACCTGTCGCGGCGGCCCGTCATCCCGGCAAGCCTACGCCCGGGACTGATAACCCGCAGCACCGCGGCGAGCGACGGCCTCCACGCAACCTCCACCGGGGACGCATCGAACCGTCACCCAGGCGAGCGACGCTCTTCCTGTCGCCGGTGACGTCGGCCACGAAGGCGCGAACGGCCGGGCCCGCGACGAACTTGCCAGTGGAGGCACGAACCATGCGACGATTTATTCTTGCCACCGGGGCCGCGGCCCTGCTCACCATCGCCGTGGTCGCCACCGTAGCTGCCGCCGGGCCGATGGGCCGGCCAGGTGGCGCAGGCGGCACCGTGAGGGCCGGCGTACAGGCCAACGTGGTCGCGGACGTCCTGGGGCTGACCCAGGCCGCGATCAGCGATCTTCGCCAGGATGGCCTCTCGCTGGCCCAGATCGCTGAGCGACAGAAGGTCGACCCGCAGACCCTCGTCGATGCGCTGACGAAGCAGTGGACCGCGCGCATCGACGTGCGCGTGCAGAACGGCGCCCTCACGACGACCCAGGCCACCGCGCTGAAGGCCCAGCTCGCGACGCGGGCGAAGGACATGGTCTACCGCACGACGCTCGGCGGGATGCAGGGCGCGGCGGTCGGCGCAGGGCCCGCGAGTGCGCAGGGCCAGCGGGGCGGTGCCGGTCCAGCCGGTGAGGCGGGCGCCGGGATGGGCGGCCGGGGCCGCGGTGCCGGGAACGGCACCTGCGACGGAACCGGCTCCGGCACGACCCAGCCGTAGCATTCACGAGCACGGGCCGGGCGTCGTCCGGCCCCGCCACCCCGCGCGACGGCCCGGCCTGCAACGGTCGGGCCGTCCGCGCATGCTTGCGCCATGAGCCGGATCCTGGTCGTCGACGACGAGCCCCGCATCGTCGACGTCGTCCGCGCGTACCTCGAGCGTGAGGGGCACGAGGTTGACGTCGCCCACGACGGCGACACCGCCCTCGCGGCGGCTCGGGCCACGCCGCCTGACCTCATCGTGCTCGACGTCATGCTCCCCGGCCGCACCGGCTTCGACGTCCTTCGCGCCCTCCGCGCCGAGAGCGACCCGGGGCCTGCGATCATCCTCCTCACGGCCCGCGACGACGTGATCGACCGGGTCGCCGGCCTGGAGCTCGGGGCCGACGACTACGTGACGAAGCCGTTCGAGCCGCGCGAGCTCGTGGCCCGGGTCGGCGCCGTCCTGCGGCGCCTTCGCCCGACCGGGCGCGGGCCGGGTCTGGGGGCATCGCCGGCGACCGCGCCACCCGGCCACGATCGCCTGCCCTTCGCAGACCTGGAGATCGACCCTGTGGCCCGCACCGTGGGCCGCGCGGGAGAGCCGATCGAGCTCACTCGCACCGAGTTCGACCTTTTCTTCGCCTTGGCGGAGCAGCCCGATCGCGCCTGGACGCGCGAGCAGCTGGGCGCCCGGGTCCACGGCGAGGAGTTCGACGCCTTCGACCGCTCGATCGACAGCCACGTCAAGAACCTGCGGGCCAAGCTCGGCCCGCGGCCGGACGGTGGCGCCTACGTCGAGACGGTGCGCGGGATCGGCTACCGGGCGGGGCGACGGTGAATCCCGTCGGCCGGGGCGTGGACCGATGAGCCTCCGCGCGCGCCTTGCGCTCGCCCTGGCGGTCGTGGCCATCGGCACCGCGGGGGCCATCGCGCTCCTGACGCCCCTGATCATCAACCGGGGGTTCGCGTCGCTCGACATCGGGTCGGCCGCCACGCCGGGCCCCGGACAGGGCCAGGGGCCAGGGGCCGGACAGGGCCAGGGGCCTGGGGCCGGACAGGGCCAGGGGCAGCACCTCGCCGATGTCCGCGAGACCATGATCCTCACGATCGTCCTCGTGGCCGGCGCCGCGGCCCTGGTGGCGTCGCTCGGCGGCGTCTGGGCGGCGGGCCGATTGACGAGGCCCATTCGACGGCTCGAGGAGGCGGCGGCGGCTGTCGCGGCCGGCGACCTCGCCAGGGCGATCGGGGCTGGCCGACCGCAGCGACGAGCTGGGCGACCTCGGCCGCTCGTTCGACGGCATGGCGGCGGCCCTGGAGCGGGGTGAGGAGGACCGGCGCCGGTTCATGCAGGACGCCGTCCACGAGCTCCGCACGCCGCTGGCCGGTCGTCGAGGCCACCACGAGCGCCGTCCTCGACGGCGTCTACGCCCACGACGACGAGCACCTGCGCACGATCCGCGACCAGGCCCGACTCCTGACGCGCATCGTCGACGACCTGCGGACGATCAGCCTTGCGGAGGGCGGCCGGCTGGACCTCCACGCCGAGCGGGTCGACGTTGCCGGCGTCCTCGGCGACGCGGCCCGCGACGTGGAGGCTCGGGCAGGCGAGGTGGGCCGCGCCGTCGCCGTCGAGTCGCCGGCCGCGGACCTGGCGGTCGTGGCGGACCGCGACCGGGTGCGCCAGGTGCTGGCGGCGCTGCTGGACAATGCCCTGCGCCACACGCCTCCCGGAGGCCGGGTCGTGCTGGCGGGCCGGGCTGCGATCGCAGGTGTCGTCCGGATCGAGGTCCGGGACACGGGGCCGGGGATCGCCGCCGAGGACCTGCCGCACGTCTTCGACCGCCTCTATCAAGCTGACCCGGCGCGTGACCGACGCACGGGATCGTCGGGCCTGGGCCTCGCGATCGTTCGGGCGCTCGTGGAGGCGCAGGGCGGACGCGTCGGCGCGGGAACGGCGCCCGAGGGCGGCGCGCTGGTCTGGATGGAGCTGCCTCGCGCCTGATCGCAGTGCGCGTGTACCGCAGGGACCGAGGTGCGCGTTGGCGCCGACAGCCCCGGACGGGCCGGCGAGCACGGACGTGTCAGGGCGGTGTCAGGGCGGTGTCAGGGCGCCCCGCGCTCGGCGAGCCAGGCGCGCAGCGCGGCCACCGAGAAGGCGTCCGACTCGAGGTCGCGGAGCTCGGTCGCCGGATCCGTCGTCCGCGGGAGGTCGAATGCCGCGAGGATCTCCTCGACCGGGATCGCGTTGGCCTCGGCGACCTGGGCGAGCGTCATCCAGCCGCGGGCCTCGCCCGGGGCGACCACGCCGCTTCCCTGCCCACCGCCCATGCCTCCACCTTCGCCTTCGCCGCCGTTGCCGGATCCGCCACCACCTCCGCCGCCACCTCCTCCTTCTCCTCCGCCGCCGCCCGCGCCGTCGCCGGCCGCGGGCCGGCCGGTGAGCGCCCAGGTGCCGGCGGCGTTCGCCACGACGACCGGCGCCAGGAAGACGAGAACGACGAAGACGCCGAACAACGCCGGCCGGATCCGCACGTCAAGCCTCCTTCGGGGTGAGCGGAGCAGGGAAAAGGTGCAGGACCGGCAGCCCCGCGCGCAGCTCGAGCGCACCGGCCTGCGGGCAGGCAGCCAGGCACTCGAGGCAGGCGTTGCAGTCGGGCGACACGATCCGGTCCGCAGTGGCGACGGGCAGGCCCATCGGGCAGGCACGCGTGCAGATCCCGCACGAGGTGCAGGCGTCCGCGATGCGCTCGATCCGGACCGGCGAGAACGCGCCGACCAGGCCGCTCGCGGCGCCGAGCGGGCACGCGTAGCGACACCACGGCCGGTCCACGAAGAGCGCCGCCACGAGGATGGCCACCAGCACGAGGACGGCCGGGATGACGGTGAGGCGGAAGAGCTCGAGGAGGGCAAACCACGGATCGACGTCGCGGAAGACCATGACGCCCCAGAGGGCTGCGCCACCGACGGCCCAGGCCAGGACGGCGTACTTGAGCAGGCGCAGGGGGCGATCCAGGACGGCGAGGGGACGAGCGTGCACCTTCAGCCAGCGCACGCCGAGGCGGACCGGCCGAACCTTGCGCTGCACGAGGCGCGAGGCGCCGCTGACCAGGTCCTGCAGGAAGCCGAGCGGGCAGAGCCACCCGCAGAACGCCGAGCGGGCGAGGAGGGCGAGAATGAGGACGCCGATGCCCAGCACCACGTTCGACGCGTGCACGTGGGGCACGTACCCGGCGCCCGTCACCAGGCGGAACGCGGTCTCGATGCCGCCGAAGGGGCAGAGGGCCTCCGGCGCGGCGACGCCCCGGCCCGCGGCCGCACGTTCGAGGGCCACCACCGCCACGATCGCCGCCACCCCCACCTGGACGACACGGCGCAGAGCCTGGTGGTCGAGACGCGATCGCGGTTGTCGGCGCGGAGCCGATCGCGGGGGAGCTGCCGTCGTGGCCATGGTCGAGCCTCCGGGTTGCCGATCTTCCGTCGGCCCGACGATGGGCCGCGCCCGGCGGATGCTCGATGGAATCCGTATGGAGGTTTTGCGGAGGGGCGGTGGGTCGCGGGCAGTGCCCATCCGGGGCGTCGCGCCTGGCCAGGATCCTCGCGGACTGCTCGAGCCAGGGTCAGCCACGTGCTCGCTTCGGCGGGAACTCAATGGCAGGCTTCGTGCGACACCGCGATGTTCGGCCCGGCGGTTGGTGCCGCTTGATCACCCCCACCACTAGCAGGCAGGGATTCGCGGCCTCGCCGCCGGTCTGCCCGGCGTGACGGCATCTCGGCGCTCGGGGAGCGGTCGCCGACGCTCGGTACATGCTCAGATTCCGCGGGCTCGCGCGTCTCAGCAGCCAGGAGAGGGTTGAGCGGAGCGATCCGCGGCCCAACCTGGGCAGAACCCCGCCGCCTAATGATGGGGGTGATGGAGCGACGCGTTGGGCGGGCTGCCCCCGCGGCTGGCCGGGCTGACCCCGCGGCTGGCGCCATTTCGGCGAGGCCGCAGGCGCGTCCGCCCACCGTGGCGCAGCCCGCCGGCCACGTGCCCGGTGCCGCGCCGCGCCGATCAGTGCCCGGTGCCGCGCCGCGCCGCCGCGCCCGCGCCCGGCGCCAGGCGCCTTGCCCGCGCCCGGGAACGACCCCTCCGTCAGCGGCGAGTGACCTTCGCGGGCCCCCAGTTGCCGAGCACGTCGACCGCGCGAACCCGCACCGCCACCTTCGCCGCGCGGCTGCGGACCGGCAGAACGATCCCGGCCTTCGGAGTCTGGAGCGTGGCGATCTTCCACGGGCCGTTGTTCACCGAGTATTGGACGCGGTAGGCCACCGGGCCGTGCAGGTCCTTGGCCGCCTTCCACCGCGCCCGCCACGAGCCGGAGGTCGTCGAATACCAGAGCACCGGCGCCTCGGCAAGGACCGGCGCGGTCCGGTCGAGCGTGATGGCAGCGGACACGGCGCTCGACAGGGTGCCGCCCTGGTCGCGCACCTGGGCCCAGACGAGGCGTCGCCCATCGGCGGCCGAGGCTCTGAGGGTCACGGGGTACGGCAGCGCCGGGACGGGCAGGCCGGTGGTGACGTCGACCGTGGCGGGGACCATCGGCTGCCACGGTCCCCAGGCCTGTCCCTCGGCGTGGAACCGGACCTCGGACACGGGCCGGCTCCCCGGCATCGTGCCGACCGTGGCGGCCACGGTCAACGAGCGCGTGAGGCTCGGCGCCACGCTGAGGGTGGCGACGAGCGGCGGCCCGAACATCGACTTGAGAAGCTCCCAGTACCCGGGCACGCCCCGGTCGTAGCCGAGGGCCCAGATGCCGACTCCGGCCAGGCCGCGCGAGATGGCGTAGGCGTACTTGGGCGCGAGCGAGGTCGGCGTGTCGTAGAAGACCTGGCGCCAGGTGCCCGCGGCCGTGTCGTACCGGGCGAACCAGCTGACGGACTCGCCCGGCTCGTAACGCAGGGACGCCCCCAGCGACGCGGGCTCGCCGATGTGGCGGCGCGGCACCCACGTTGACCCGGTCGTCGTCCGCGGCGCGCCGAGGGCGCCGGACGTCGTCGGCCACGAGATGCCGTAGTACGGGAGGCCGAGGATGGTCCGGCCCAGCGGGACACCTTCCGCCGCGTACCGGTCCACGGTCCAGCGGAGGTCGAGCCCGCTCGGGGACGACCGGCCGACGAGCGGCGCGATCGCGCCGGGATTCGACGAGGTCGTGCGGTACGCGTAGCCCATGATGAAGATCCGGTCGGCGCCGGCATCGGCGGCGCGCTTCGCCATCTGGGCGCCCGAGGTGTTCGCGTTCGTCGCGACCGACACCGAGGCAACGGGGTTGTCGGCCTGGAGGGCGGCCCGCAGGTTGGCGACGAAGGTGGCGTACTCGTCGAACCAGGTGCCCCTGATGAGCTCGACGTCGACGTTGACCCCGTCCGCCCCGACGTCCATGACGAGGGCTCGCAGCTCGTCGATGAGCACCGCCTGGCGAGCGGGATCGGCGAAGAAGGCCGCGTTCTTGTCGTAGCCGAACGAGGTGAAGGTGAGCTCGACGCGCACGCCCCGCGACTTTGCGGTCGCGACGAGCGTGCGGCCCAGCGAACCGGTGATCGCCTTGTACCCGCCCAGGGTCCGGTTGATCGTCCCGGTCGCTGTCTGCGTCACGGAGAAGAGGCTCAGGACGGAGAGGGCGTTCCAGTCGAGGTAGTCAACGATCGCGCTGGTCATCTCCCAGTACGGGAGGTAGCCGTATACGTCGCCCGAGAGATGATCGCTCATCGGCGATTCGGGGCTGCCGATGGGCGGCACGGTCGGGGTCGGCGACGGCGAAGGCGACGGCGATGGGCGACGGCGACGGCGTGGGCTCGGCGCGCTCGGCGTTGGCGTCGGTTCGGCGGTCGGCGTCGGCGTGGGACCTCGGCTCGCACGACCGGCGCCAGGGCCGGGGCGACGCCGATCGCCAGCACCATGAGCAGGAGCAGCGCGGAAAGCGTCCGGCGGGGGACCGTCATGGCCGGCACACCATGACAGCCGGACGCGCGATGCGTCAAACGGTCGGCTCGCCCCCGTCGTCGGCGTGGGCGGCTTTCCTGGCCGTCCTCTTGGCCGCCGGCTTCGCGTCGCCGGCAGTCTCGACGGTCGTATCGGCGGCGGTGGCGGCCTTCCTGGCCACCTTCTTCACGGGCGGCGGCGCGCCGCCGGCAATCTCGGCGGCCGTGTCGGCCGCCTGGGCCGCGGCGTTGGCGACCCTCTCGACGGTCGCCTCTCCGGCGGCGGCGACCTTCTCGCCCCAGCGCCCACTGAACTCCGCCGTGATCCCGGCGGCGATGTGGGCCGCCTCGGCCCGATCGCGGATCCCCAGCATCTGCTTGCGGGTCATGGCGAAGACACCGAAGCCGAAGGCTCCGCCGAGGACCGTGGCGGCCGGGCCGTCGGGCGCGGGCATCCGCACCCGGAAGCGTTCGGTGAGGCGCGTCCGTCGGCCGTCGTCGAGCGGCCGCAGGACGAACGCCCAGCTCGCCGCGAACCCCGGCATCGACGGCATCATCTTCCCGGCAGCCTTCAGGTTGACCGGGGTCTCATCGACTGCCTCACCGGCCTCCTTGCGGGCGCGGGCCGCGGCGACCTGCTCCTCAACCGTCTTCTCGTCGGCATAGAGGACGAGGGACCGACCCGCATCGAGCGAACGGACGACGAACGCGGTGTCCGGCGAGTTCGGGACCGGGTCGCCCACGGCGAGGTGCTGGAGCTCCGGGATGATCTCGCTCACGCTGGCGCCCTTCATGTCGATCGCGTCGTAGCTGTACCAGCCGGCGCGGTTGTAGCCCATCTGGACGAGCCAGGGCCACACGGCATCGGGCGGGGCATCGATCTCGATGCCCCGGGTCTCGACGACGGTCGCATCGGGGACGAGGTCGTCGCCCGCGAAGTCGAGCGTCGCGTCGACCGGATCGACACCCCAGGAGCGCCACCACGGCCGGACGGCGAAGGCGAAGGTGGCAGCCGCACCGGCGGCAGCGGCGGCGGCGCCGACGAGAAGGACTCGAGCACGCATTGGGTTACCTCCGACCTCATATCGTCGGCCCGTGCCGCCCTTCACGGGAGTGCCGGAAGGCACCGACTTTCCGGCTCCTGGACCCGGCGCGCTACGCTTCGGCCATGTGCCGCAACATCCGCCCCCTGCGTGGTCGCGCCGCGCCCCCGGCCACGGACGGGGACGTCCACGACGCCGCCCGCCAGTACGTGCGCAAGATCGCGGCGACGCGCGCCCCCGCCGCCCGGGACGTGGCCGCCTTCGACGCCGCCGTGGCAGAGATCGCCGGGTCGACCGCCCGCCTCCTGGCCGCGATGGGCGCGCCCGTCGTCTCCGGGCCGCCGACGCCGCCGTCCGCATGGCCGCCGCGGCCGCCGCGCCGGGTGTCCTCCCGCCCGGCGGCTGGCTTTCCGCCCGCGGCGCGCCCGGGGCCAGACCGGGAACCTGCATGACCGGCGATCCCGTCCGCGCCCAGTGGGCCGCGGTTGCGGAGCGCTACGGGACGGGCTGGTCGCACGCCGACGGCCCCGACCTGCGCTGGCTCGTGGAGGCGGCAGCGCCCCGGCCCACGGACCTGGCGATCGACGTGGGCGCCGGCGCGGGCCACGCGGCGCTGGCCCTCGCGCCCCACGTCGAGCACGTGGACGCGATCGACCCGACACCCGAGATGCTCGCCGTGGCCGCGCGCCTGGCCGCCGAGCGCGGAATTGCCAACGTGGAGTGGGTCGAGGCGCGTGCCGACGCGCTCCCCTACCCCGCCGCGGCCTTCGACCTCGCCATCAGCCGCTTCTCGATCCACCACTGGCCGGATCCGGGGGGCGCACTCCGCGAGGTCGCCCGCGTGCTGCGCCCCGGCGGGCGGATCGTCCTGGTCGACTTGGTTTCGCCCGAGGAAGCCGGGCTGGACACGTTCCTCAACACCGTGGAGCTGCTGCGCGACCCAACCCATGGCCGGTCACTTCGCCCTTCGGACTGGCGCACCGCGATCGCCGGAGCCGGCTTCCGCGGCGACATCGCACGGGAGTGGCGGTTCCGTCACGACACCGAGGACTGGCTCTCCCGCACGGCGCCGCTTCCGTGGCGCGCCGACGCCGTCCGTCGGCTGCTGCGGGAGGCCCCGGAGGCAGCCCGCGGCGCGTTCGAGATCGCCGACGACGGGTCGGCGTTCACGGTCGGCGCGGTCGTGGTGGCGGCGGTGCTGCGGGGCCAACCGGCGGTGCTGCGGGGCCAACCGTCGGCGCCGGGCCAACCGTCGGCGCTGGGCTGACTGTCCGCGCCGGAATGATCGCCGGGGCCGGTCGGGACGCCACCTGGCTGACGGCCGCCTGCCGCTGCGACGCTCCCGAGCCGGCCCGGACAGCCTTCCGCGCGGCCACCGCGCGCCGGAACATCGCGGCGTAGGCTGGCGCCGACGACCGCTCCCAGTCCCAGTCAACGGCCATGCCGCGACCAACCAGGCCTTCCCAGCGCGTCCGATCTCGGTCGCGCAGGACCGCGATCGCCCGCTCACAGGCGAAGCGGAGCGCATCGGGCGTCGCATCGTCGAACAGGAACCCCGTGCCCGTGCCCGGCTCCTCGTGCAGGTCGACGATCGTGTCGGCCAGGCCGCCGGTCCGCCGGGCGACGGGGGGCGTGCCGTAGCGCATCGCGATCATCTGGCCCTGGCCGCACGGCTCGAAGCGGGACGGCATCAGGAAGAGGTCGGCGCCGGCGTAGATGCGGCGGGCGAGGTCGCGATCGAAGCGCTCGACCATGGCGACGCTTCCCGGGCGGGCGCCGGCGATCGCCCGCATCCCGGCGACGAGGCCCGCGTCGCCGCTGCCCAGGGCCACGATCCGGGCGCCGGCCGCGATTAGGGCGGGCGCAGCACCCGCCACCAGGTCGAAGCCCTTCTGTGGGTCGAGCCGCCCGATGACGCCCAGGATCGGCGACGGGTCGTCGGGGTCCAGGCCCACCCGCGCGCAGAGGTCGGCTCGACAGGCGGCCTTCCCGCGCCGGTCGGAAGCGTCGTAGGGCGCCGCGAGCGTCCCGTCCGTCGCCGGGTTCCAGAGCGCCTGGTCCAGGCCGTTGAGGATGCCGGTGAAGCGGGCGCCACGGGCCCTGAGCTGGCTCTCGAGGCCCATCCCCATCTCCGGGCCGAGGACCTCGCGGGCGTACGTTGGGCTCACGGTGTTGACCATCTCGGCGCGGATGATCCCCTCGCGGAGCAGGTCGATGCCCCACGCATCGCCGGCCGGTGGGTCCACACCCAGCCCGAGGTCGGGCACCCGGTCCCTGGGCGTCCACCCGTGGTATGCCAGGTTGTGGAGCGTCACGGTCATCGCGGCCGGCCCGATCACCGGATCGTCGGCATAGGCGAGGTCCCGCTGGAGCGCTGCGGGGCAGGCGTGCCAGTCGTGAAGGGCCACGACGTCGACCGGCCGGCCCTCCGCGCGACGCGTCTCGAGCGCGGCCCGGGCCAGCAGGCCGAAGCGCCAGGCGTTGTCGGCGAACTCGCCCGCGGCGTCGTGATAGAAGCCGTCACGGTCGAATGCCGGCGCATGGTCCACGAGCCGAAGGCGATACCCGGCAGCCCCGAACGAGCGGACGACCAGCTCGGTCACGCCGGCGGTGGCGCGCGGGTCGGGCACGCGCAGAGCCAGGGTCTCGAGGGTGGCATCGGCCGGCACCTGCACCGACCGATAGCGCGGGAGGAACACCTCGACCGGCTCGTCGAGGACGCCGGGAACCCGACCGAGAGCACGCGCCAGCGCGTCGACGACGTCGCCCAGCCCACCGGTCTTGGCCCACGGCTCGCACTCGGCGGCGATGAAGATCACGCGCATGGCGGGATCCTAGTCCTGCGGGCCGGCCCTCGCCGACCCGTGGGCGATCCGGCACGCCGCCGCACGGCTCGAGCACGGAGCCCCTGGACTCGAGCATCGTCTCGGATTGCGCACGCACGGGACGGGAGGAGGCGCCACGCCAGTCGGGAGGACACTGCCCCCGGCAGGGGTCAGTCGCCGTGAGGGGGCACGCCCTCCACGAAGCCGGGACGGGCATAGGCCGGGTCGGGGTACGTGTAGAACCCGCGGCCCGCCTTCGTCCCCAGGGCACCCCGGTCCACGTAGCCCCGCAGCCAGGCCGCGTTGCGGCGCATCTGGCGATCCCAGATCAGCCGCTTCGCCCAGTAGTCCGTGATGTGCCAGGCGGTATCGATGCCGACCATGTCCAGGATCCCGAACGGGCCGATCGGCATCTTCATGATGCCCATCCAGGATCGATCCACGTCTTCGACACTGGCGACCCCGGAGGCCGCCAGGGTGATCGCCTCGCGGTTCAGGGCGTTGTACATCGCGTTGAAGACATAGCCGTGGTGCTCCTTCGCGGCCCGCACGGGGATCTGCCCGATCCGGCGAGCGAAGCCTTCCACGCGGTCGAGCGCGCCGGGGTCCGTGCCCGGATGGCCCATGACGTCGACGATCCGGGCCGACCAGGTCGGCTGGTGGAAGTGCAGGGCGGCGAAACGCTCGGGGCGGCCGGTCTTCGACGCGATCTGGGAAGGGACGAGCGACGACGAGTTCGTGGTGAAGATCGTGCCCGGCGGGCACAGGTCATGGAGGCGGGCGAAGAGGGTCGCCTTCGCCTTCGGGTCCTCCACGATGGATTCGCTGACGAGGTCGGCCCTGGAGGCAGCTGCCGCAAGGTCCCCTTCGACGGCGATCCGGGCGAGGGTCGCTGAGCGGGCATCGGTGTCGAGGAAGCCGGAGGCGATCATCTCGTCGGCCGCCGCCGCCAGCCGGCGTGGGGCGTCGGCGACCGCGGCCGGAGCAGTGTCGTGCAGCGCAACCTCGAAGCCGTGAGCGGCACATTGGACCGCGATCTGCGTCCCCATCGTCCCGGCTCCAATCACCAGGACGTGTCGAATTCTCGCCAGCGGACATTGCGCACCTCTGCGGCGGGACGCGCTGCGTCATCGTACGCGTCAGGCCGACCGGCCCGGCGCGGTATCATCGCGCCCCGTATGGAACCCCTCGTCCGCGTCCCCACCCTGCCCGGTGCGCCGTTCCGGTTGCCACCGCGGTTCGAGGGCCTGCGTCGCCTCGCTCACAACCTGTGGTGGACGTGGCACCCGCGCGCCGCGCTCCTCTTCCAGCGCATCGACGCCACGACCTGGTCCCGCTATCGCAACCCGATCGCCCTCTTCGAGAGCCCCATCAGCTGGCAGCCGCTGCTGGACGACCCGGCGTTCATTGCCGAGTACGAGGACGTCCTCGCGGAGCTCGACCGGTACATGGAGAACGGCTCCGACCACTGGTTCCAGCGGGTCCATGGCGGTCAGCTGACAGGCCCGATCGCGTACTTCTGCGCCGAGTACGGGCTCCACGAGTCGCTCGGGATCTACTCCGGCGGCCTGGGCGTCCTCGCCGGCGACCACATGAAGAGCGCCAGCGACATGGCCCTCCCGTTCGTGGGCGTGGGGCTGCTCTACCGCAAGGGCTACTTCCGGCAGTCGATCGACGCGGACGGGCACCAGGAGCACGCCTACCCCGACTTCGATCTCGCCCGCCTCCCGGTGCTCCGGGTCCTCGACCGGATGGGCGACCCGCTCTACGTCCCCGTGGAGCTGCCTGGCCGGATCGTCCAGGTCGCCGTCTGGATGCTCCAGGTGGGCCGTGTCCCCGTTCTCCTGCTCGACACGGACCACGCGCGCAACGAGGAGCCTGACCGGCCGATCACCCACATCCTCTACGTCCGCGGCCGCGAGATGCGCCTCCACCAGGAGCTCGTCCTGGGCGTCGGCGGCGTGCGCGCCCTCCGGGCCCTGGACGTTGCCCCGGCGATCTGGCACCTCAACGAGGGCCACTCCGCGTTCCTGCTCGTGGAGCGCGCCCGCGAGCTGGTGAGCGCGGGCACACCCCTTGCCGACGCCTGGCCAGCCGTCGGACGCACGAGCGCCTTCACGATTCACACACCCGTCTCCGCCGGCAACGAGCGGTTCGACGCGGGCCTCGTCCGGCGCGTCGCGGGGCCGCTCCTCGCGGCCGAGGGGCAGCCCGGGACAGGGAGCATTCCGGTCGACGACGTGCTGGCCCTGGGCCGCGGTCTCGATGACGACCCGAACCAGTTCGACATGACTGCCTTCAGCCTCCGCCTCGCCAACGGGGCGAACGCGGTATCCAAGCTGCACGGCGAGACCGCCAACGACACCTGGCAGCACCTTCTCGGCGGCCGGACGATCCACGGCGTCACGAACGGGATCCATCCCCCGACGTGGGTTGGCCGCGCGATGAGCGAGCTCTACCAGCGCTTCCTCGACGCCGACCTCGACGACCTCGACGGCCAGTCGGACACCGGCCGGTTCTGGGAACGCGTCGGCCGCATTCCTGATCGGGAGCTGTGGGAGGCTCACCTCCACCAGAAGCGCGAGCTGGCCATCTTCGCCCGGGCGCGCCTGGTGGCCCAGCTGGCCCGCCACGGCGAGTCGCCGGCGACGCTCACCGAGGTCGGGCTGGCCCTCGATCCCGAAGCCCTCACCATCGGCTTCGCACGCCGCTTCGCCACGTACAAGCGCGCGTCGCTCATCTTCACCGACGTCGCCCGGCTCGCCCGCCTCCTGCACGACCCGGACCGCCCCGTGCAGCTGGTCTTTGCCGGCAAGGCCCACCCGGCGGATCGGCCCGGCCAGCAGGTGATCCAGTCCATCTTCGAGCGCAGCCGCTCCCCCGAGCTGCGCGGCCGGGTCTTCGTCCTCGAGGACTACGACATCCGGGTCGCCAAGCTCCTGGTCCGCGGCGTCGACGTCTGGTTGAACAACCCGCGGCGACCCCTGGAGGCGTCCGGGACGTCGGGCATGAAGGCCTCGGTGAACGGGATCGTCAACCTCTCCGTCCTCGACGGCTGGTGGGACGAGGGCTGGACCGGCGACAACGGCTGGGCGATCGGCGGCCGGGTCACCAACCCCGACGAGGGCGCCCAGGACTGGTCGGACGTCCTCGACCTCTACCGGATCCTCGAGGAGGAGGTCGTGCCCCGCTACTATCGGCGCGACGCCGACGGCCTGCCGCGAGCCTGGCTCGAGCTCATGCGGCGGGCCATCTCCACGACGATCTGGCGCTTCTCGACCACCCGGATGCTCCACGAGTACGCCGAGCTGCTCTACCTGCCGGCCGCCGGAGTCGATCCTGCGGTCGCGACGGCCAGGCGGCGCGTCGTCACCGAAGCGGGCTGACCTCGCCCGACACCTGTTCCGGGGAGGACCCGTGGCACCGCGCATCTCCCTCTCCCTGGCGCTCCACAACCACCAACCGGTGGGCAACTTCGGCTGGGTCTTCGGCGACGTCTACGACCAGGCCTACCGGCCGATGCTCGACGCGCTGGACCGCCACCCCGGGGTGCGCCTCGCCCTCCACTACACGGGGCCGCTCCTGGACTGGTTCAGCGCCGAGCGGCCGGAGTTCCTTGAGCGGCTCTGTGCCCTCGTCGACCGCGGCCAGGTCGAGCTGCTCGGTGGGGGCTACTACGAGCCGGTGCTCGCCTCGCTCCCGGAGCGCGACCGCCTGGGCCAGCTGACCAGGATGGCCGACGAGCTGGAGCGGATCACGGGACGGCGACCGCGGGGCGCCTGGCTGGCGGAGCGGGTCTGGGAGCCGGACCTGCCCACCTCCCTCGTCACGGCCGGCTACGGCTGGACGATCCTCGACGACAACCACTTCCGGGCGGCCTCCGTTCCCGAGGAGCGCCTCTGGGGCCCCTACACCACCGACGACCAGGGCCACCTCCTGACCGTCTTCGGCACGGAGAAGGGCCTCCGCTACCGGATCCCGTTCGGCGATGTGGACGACCTCATCGCCTACCTCCACGACCACGCCACCGAGGAGGGCGACCGGGTCGGCATGATGGGCGACGACGGCGAGAAGTTCGGCTCGTGGCCCACCACCTGGGAGCACTGCTGGGGCGCGAACCGCTGGGTCGACCGCTTCTTCGACGCCCTCGAGGCGAACGCCGGCTGGCTCACGACGGTCACCCCGTCGGACTGGCTCGACGGCAACGCGCCGATCGGCCGGGTCTACCTGCCGACCGCGTCGTACGCCGAGATGGGCGAGTGGTCCCTGCCGCCCGACGAGAGCCGGCGCTTCGCCGACCTCCTCCACCGGGCCGAGGCGGCCGGCGCTCCCGAGTACCGCTACCTGCGCGGCGGGTTCTGGCGCAACTTCCAGGTGAAGTACCGCGAGATCAACGACCTCCACAAGCAGATGCTCCGGACGTCGGCCAAGGTCGGGGCGATGCCCGAAGGGCCGGCGAAGATGGCCGCGCTGGACCATCTCTACCAGGGCCAGTCGAACGACTGCTACTGGCACGGCCTGTTCGGGGGCATCTACATCAGCCACATGCGCCTGGCCACCTACGAGCACCTGATCGCCGCGGAGGATGCCGCCGACCAGGCCGCCCGGTCGGCCGGCGCGGCTGTCGACGGCGTCCGCGTGGAGGATGTCGACCTCGACGGCGTGGCGGAGGTGGTCCTCGCGACCGCGGGCCAGGTCGTCACGATCAAGCCCTCCGAGGGCGCGGGGATCGGGAGCTGGGACGTCCGGGCGGTGCGCCACGCGCTCGCGGCCGTGTTGCGCCGGCGGCCGGAGGCGTCTCACGAGACGCTCGTCGCGCACGAGCGGAGGCTGGCCGCACAGGACGGGCCGGCGGCGCCCGCCGCGGGCGTGGGCTCGATCCATGACCGGGTGAACGCCAAGGAGACAGGGCTCGCCGGCCTGCTCCACTACGACGCCTATGAGCGCCGCTCAGGCCTCGTCCACCTGCTGGCACCGGCCACCACGCCCGGTGCCTTCGCCCGGGCCGACGCCGAGGAGTACGGCGACTTCGTGGCGAACCCCTTCCGGATCGAGGGAACGGGCGACGATGGCGCTGTCCGCTGGGTCCGCCTGGTCCGGGACGGGGTGGCCTGCACGCCGGCCGGCGCTCTGCCGGTCCGGGTCGTGAAGACGATCGCGGCCGGCGGCGACCGTCGGACGCCGACCCTCTCGCTCGAGGTCCGGGTGGAGAACCGCGGCACGGGGCCACTCGAGGCGACGCTCGCCGTGGAGTGGGCCACGACGATGCTGGGCGGGGGTGGCAACCCGGCCGCCTGGTACCTCCTCGGCGATGAGCGCATCGCGCACGACGCTGCCGGCAGTCGCGCCTCGCTGGGCGAGGTGCGCTCCGGCAACGATTACGTGGGCCTCGAGATCGCGACCCGGGTGGAGCCGGCGGCAGAGACGTGGATCTCGCCGATCGACACGATCTCGAGCTCCGAGGCGGGCTTCGAGCGTGTCTACCAGGGCTCGGCACTCGTCTTCGCCTGGCCCCTCGTCCTGCCGGCGGGCGCCGCGACCACGGTCCGCGTGGAGCACACCGTCACCACCACGCGCGATCGGGCCTCCGAGGAGGTCCACCTGGGAGCGCGATGACCCGCGGCCGCCTTGCGATCCACGCCCACTTCTACCAGCCCGAGCGGCGCGACCCGTTCGGCGGGCGGACACGCCCGGACCCGAGCGCGGCGCCCTACGCGAGCTGGAGCGACCGGATCACGGCGGAGTGCTACCGGCCGAACGCCGAGCGCGGCAACCTCGACCGGATCTCCTTCAACATCGGCCCGACCCTCACGAGCGTCCTGGCAGCCGACGCTCCGGACGTCCTCGCGCGGATCACGGTCGCCGCGCACCCCGAGAACACCCTGGCCCAGGCCTTTCACCACACCATCCTGCCCCTCGCCTCCCAGCGCGACCGGCAGACCGAGATCCGCTGGGGCATCCGCGACTACCGACTTCCGGTTCGGCCATGCGCCCACCGGCTTCTGGCTGCCCGAGACGGCCGTGGACGAGGCGGCCCTGCGGACCCTCGCCGACGAGGGGATCCGCTGGACCGTGCTGGCGCCGTGGCAGACAGTCACGGCCGCCCTCGAATCACGTCGCCCCCACCGCGTCGACCTGGGCGGCGGGCGGTCGCTCGTCGTGGCCTTCTACGACGCGGCGCTGTCCGGGGCCGTCTCCTTCCAGCCGTCGGAGACGGCCGACGCCGACCGCTTCGCCCGCGACTGGGTCCTGCCGCGCACCTCGAGCGCACTCCACCGGGACAGCTCGTCGAGCTGGCAGGCGGGCTCACCCCTCGTGGTCGTCGCGACCGATGGCGAGCTGTACGGCCACCACCAGCCGTTCCGGGACCTGTTCCTCGAGCGGCTCGTGGACCCGGCCGTCGACCGTGGCTTCGACGTGGTTTCTCTCGGGCAGGCGCTCGCAGCCGAGGACCGGGACGCATTGCCGGACGCCCGCATCGCCGATCGCACGTCGTGGAGCTGTCACCACGGCGTCCTGCGCTGGTCGGGCGAGTGTCCGTGCGCGCCGGACGGGCGCTGGAAGCAGCCGCTCCGCGCGGCGCTGGAGCGGCTTGCCGGCGCCATCGACGCGCTGACCGAGGAGCGGGTGGCGGGGCTGCCCCGTGTGGGCGGGCGGTTCGGGCGGTTCGGGCATGCCCGGGCAAGGCGACCGGCGGGCCGGCATCGACGCATGGGTGGCCCGCGACACGTACATCGACGTCGTGCTCGGCCTCGAGACACCGGGCGCGTTCTCCGCTCGCCTCCTGGGCGCCGCTGCACCGGCAGCCACCCGGCGCGACCTGGAGGCGCTCATGGAGGCTCAGCGCTGGCGGCTGGCGATGTTCGCCAGCGACGGCTGGTACTGGGAGGAGCCAACCCGGCCGGAGACGAAGCAGGTCCTGCGCTGTGCTGCGCGCGCGGCGCAGGTCGTGGATCAGCTGACCGGTGCGCACCTGGAGCGACGACTGATCGAGGACCTCACCCTGGTCGCATCTCCGACGCGGGGGATCGATGGCGCGGCGATCTACCGGGAAGCGCTCGAAGAGGTGGGCCAGTCACCGGCCTGATCTCCATGGCCAGCTACAAGACGAACCGCCGGCCGGCCGGCGGTTCGTCCGTTGCTCGGGTCGGCAGGAGGGAGGGAGGAGGGAGAGGGTGCCTCGCCGAGCGCGTATGGTGGGCCCGCGAGCGGGCCGGATGTCAGTGCGCGCCGAAGAGCGGCGCGTGCGGATCGTCGGAGCCGGAGCGGGAGTCGACGCCGAGCTCGACGGCCAGGAAGTCGAACACTGCGAGCCCGATCAGGGCGAACAGGGTGATGAGCAGGAATTCCATTGATCCGGGCCTCTCGAGTCTTCTACTTCGGCTGCGTGGTGTCATTGGTATAGTCGAGTAGTACAAGCGAAGAGTAGTTGGACTATCGAACTATGTCAATGGGCGAGAAGTCCCGACAACCGCGGGCCACGTCGCACGGGTCGACGGGGGCCGCGACGCCCGTCGCCCGGACGGCGGAGGCAGCGCCAGCCGGGGCGCGGCGTGCGGACATGCGTCCCGCCGGGGCATCTGGGCGTGACGCACGCGGCCTCGACGTCGCCCGCGACTCGGACGTCCCGATCTCCACCCAGCTCTACTGGCAGCTCGCCTACCAGGTGGACACGGGCCGGCTGCACCCTGGTGCCCGCCTGCCGACGGTGCGCGAGCTCGGCGCGATGCTCCGGGTCAACCCGAACACGGTCCGGGCCGTGTATCGGCGCCTGGCCGACGCGGGCTACGTGGTCAGCCGCCAGGGCGCGGGGACCCGGGTCGCGGCTCGCCCGCCAGTGCGCCGGACGACCGGGGCGCTCGACGGCCTGGTCGCCGAGCTCCTGCGGACCGCCGCCCGGGCCGGCTACTCCGCGGACGAGGTGGCAGCCGCGGTCTACGCGGTGGCCACGGAGCGCCGCCGTCCGGGGCCGAGAGTGAACGTCCTCTTCGTCGAGTGCACGGCCGCCGACGCCCGTCGCGCGGCAGAGACGATCGGCACGACCTTCGAGTGGGATCGCGGAGGCCGACGGAGCCCTGATCGACAACGTCGTCGATCGCCTCGAACGGCACCACTACGACCTCGTCGCAACCTCGACGTTCCACGCCGACGAGACCGTGGCCATCGTCGCCGGACGTGCGCCGGTCATCGCCCTCATGGCGGCGCCGTCCTACGCGGAGCTGCTCGACGAGATCGGGGCGCTCCCGCCCGGCAGCACGGTGGGCATGGTCTGCTCCTCCGCCCGAAGCACCGCCAACATGGAGGACTGGCTCGCCCGCACGGGAGGTCGCACGCGCCTGATCGAGGCCGTGGCGGGCGACGAGGCCGCGCTTGATCGCGTCGACCGGCACGCCGACCTGCTGCTCCTGACCCGCGAGGCGCTCGAGATCGGCCTGGCCCCACGCTTCCACGCGCCGGAGCGGATCCGCGAATGGACGTACGACCTGGACCCGGCCGGCATGGAGCTCCTGCGCCTGGCCATCGAGCGGGTTCGCGCCGCGCGTCCCGACGAAGCGTAGACCCGGCCGATGGGCAGCGCACATCACGCTGGAGGCGGTCCCGCGATGGCCGATGCCCCGCTCGCAGTCGACACCGTCGACTACCACACCGGCGGCGAGCCGTTCCGGATCATCGTCGACGGTGTTCCGCCCCTCGCATGGCGCCACGATCCTCGAGCGCCGGCGCTTTGCCCTGCGAGCACCTCGATCACGTCCGCCGGTTCCTGGTCCACGAACCGCGCGGTCACGCCGACATGTACGGCTGCCACGTCGTTCCACCCAACGACGCCGGGGCCGACCTCGGCGTGGTCTTCTTCCACAACGAGGGCTACTCGACGGCCTGCGGGCACGGGACGATCGCGCTGGTGACCTGGGCGCTCGAGAGCGGCGTCCTGCCGATGACCGGGACGGAGACGCCCGTCACGGTCGACGTCCCGTCCGGGCGCCTCGCCTGCGTCGCGCGCTGCGACGTCGAGGCCCGTCGGGTATCGAGCGTCCGCTTCACGAACGTGCCGTCCTTCGTGCTGGCCACCGGCGCCACGCTGCCGACCTCGCGCGGGCCCGTCACCGTGGACGTGGCCTATCGGCGGCGCCTTCTACGGCGCGGCCGACGTGCGGCCCCTGGGCCTCGCCGTCGACAAGGCCAGCCTGCCGGTCCTCATCGCCCTCCAGCGCGAGCTCCGCCCGGCGCTCGACGCGCTGCTCGACGTCGTCCACCCGACCGAGCCCGAGCTGCGCGACATCTACGGGATCATCTGGTGGCAGGACGAGCCGACCGCCCCCGGCGACGACGCCGTCCTGACCCAGCGCAATGTCACGGTCTTCGCCGACGGCGAGGTCGACCGCTCGCCGTGCGGGTCCGGCACCTCGGCCCGGCTGGCCCTCCTTCACCGCGCCGGCCGCATCAGGATCGGGGAGACGCTGCGCCACCGGAGCATCGTCGACTCGGTGTTCGCCGGCCGCGTCAGCGGGGAGACAGCGGTCGCCGGCCGCCCTGCGGTGATCACGGAGGTCGAGGGAACCGCTCACCTCGCCGGCCGCTCGCACTTCGTCCTGGACCCGGCAGACCCGCTCGGAACGGGCTTCCTGCTGCGCTGAAGGCGAACGCAGGCGACCAGGAGAGGCGCGGCAGCCGGATCTTGACCCTCCCGCAGCGAGCCGGGGCGTGGGATGATCGAGCTGGCCGCGACTCCGGGCTCGTCGTCGTCGGGCGGATCATCCACGGGGAGGGCGCTCCATGAAGGGCTTCATCGCGACATTCGTCGCCACGGGCGTGGCCCTCTGGGTGGCGGCGCGGTTCGTGCCGGGGATCGAGATCCCGTCCGCGGCGTTCGCGACCATCCCCGACGACCTCGTCGCCTTCGGGACCGTCGCCGTCGTCTTCGGCGTGGCCAACGGGCTCATCGGATCCGTCGTCAAGATGCTGGCCCTGCCGTTCAACCTCGTCACGATGGGGCTGGCCGGGTTCGTCGTGAACGTCGCCCTGTTCATCGTGGCGGCCTACGTCTCCAACGAGCTCGGCGGGTCGATCCAGGTCGGCGACTTCCCGCCGGAGATCCTCACCCAGGCGACGATCGTGGCGGCGGCGCTGGGGGCGCTCGTCGTCGGCCTGGTGTCGGCAATCGTCCGGCTCGTCGTTCCCGACTGACCGTGGACCGCGGGGTCGACCCTCCCGTGCGCCGCCGCGGCGAGGCGCCCGGCAGCGACCGCGACGATGGGCGCGCCCGCAACGCGCCCGACCGGCTCCCGGCGCTCGCCCCGGCCCTGCGCGCGGCGGCCCGACGGTTCGGAACCCCCCTGTACGTCACCGACGGCGCCACCCTCGACGCGGCCGCCGACGCCGTCCGCGCCGCCTTCCCCGACCCGTGGCTGCGCGCCTACTCGCTGAAGGCCAACGACCTGCCGGCGATCGTTGCGCGCCTGGCCGCCCGGGGATTCGGCGCCAACGTCGTGTCGCGCGGCGAGTGGGCGCTCGCGCGCCGAGCGGGCGTCTCGAACGCGGCGATCACGTTCGAGGGGATCGGCAAGACCGACGCCGATCTGCGGGCGATCGTGCGCGCCGCCGCCGCCGGGGAGCCCCTTCGCTGGGTGGCGGTGGAGTCGGCCGACGAGGCGGCCGCGCTGGCCCGGATCGTCCGGGCGATCGGGCCTGGCCGATCTCCGCGTCGATGCGCTCGTGCGGCTCAACCCGTCGGTCGAGCCCGAGACGCGGGCCGGCCTGGCGACCGGATCGGCGGGGTCCAAGTTCGGCGTGCACCCCGACGAGATCGGCGCCGTCATCGAGGCTGGCGGCGGGGCCGACGGCCCGGTCCGCTGGCGCGGGATCCATCTCCACGTGGGATCCCAGCTCGGGGCGATCGATGCCTGGCGGGATGCCGTGCGACGCGGCCTGGCGCTCCTCGCCCTGCTCCAGGGCGGCCTGCCGGACTTCGACACGCTCGACGTGGGCGGCGGAATGCCGGTCGGGGCGTGGCGGGCCGGAGGGGGTGGGGCAACGGGGGGCACGGCGGCCGGCGTTGGCGCCACGGGCGGCACCCCCGCCGGCCCGGGGGCCACGGAGCTCGACCCCGCGCGCTTCGCCGCGGAGATCCCGCTCCTCCTCGAAGCGATCCCGTCCGATCGCCGGCCGCGCCGCCTGGCCGTCGAGCCCGGGCGGGTGATGGTCGCGTCGGCGGGCTGGCTCGTCGCCCGGGTCCTCCACGTGCGCGAGCGGACGCTTCCCCCGGCACCCGCGCAGACGGAGTGGTCGGGGGCCCACGCCCTCGCCATCCTCCCGCCGGGATCCGCGACCGACGACCGGACGCGTCGCCTCGTCGTGATCGACGCGGGGATGACCGAGCTGATCCGGCCCGCGCTGTACGGCGTCGACCACGCCGTCGTTGCTCTCACCTCGCTGGGTCGGGCGCCGCACCCACGCGTCGTCGCCCGCCCTGCGCGCGTCGACGGGCCGATCTGTGAGTCCACCGACACGCTCGGCGAGCACCGGCTGCCTCCGCTCCGCCGCGGCGACCTCGTGGCGATCGCCGATTCGGGCGCCTACGCCGCGTCGATGCGATCGACGTACAACGGGCGACCGCGGCCCGCCGAGGTGATCGTGGAGGCGAACGGCTCGCTCACGCTTGCGCGGCGGCGTGGCACCCTCGGGTCGTTGGCATGAGGCGGCTCCTCTCGGTCCTCGCGCTCCTGCTCGCCGGGGCGACGTGGCTCGCGCCGGCTTCCCCCGCTCGGGCCGAGACGCCGGCCGGTCCCCCGTATCCCGGGCCGGTCGCCGGCCGGGCGGTCTACGACACGGCCGGCCTCTTCGACGCGCAGACGATCGCCCAAGCAGAGGCGATCATCGACCGGGTCGAGGAGCGCACCGGCGCCGAAGTCGTGGTCTACACCCAGGTCAAACCCAGTGCCACGACCGAATCGACCGAGGCCGACGCGATCGCGCTGATCGACCAGTGGGGCGTCGGGCGCCAGGGGTTCGACGACGGGCTGGCGATCCTCATGAACGTCTACACCGAGGCGGACGGACGGGTGCGGGGCCAAGTGCAGCTCTACGCAGCGCCGGGGTTCCGTGCCCTCTACCTCACGAACGACGAGCGCCAGGCCATCTTCGAGCAGGAGATGCTGCCGCTCCTTCGCGGGCAGCAGTTCGACGAGGCCCTGCTCGTCGCGCTCGCCCGGATCGACGCCGCCGCCACGGCAGAGCGGGCCGGCCAGCTCCAGCTCGGCCGGCAGGTCGACGCGGTGGTCGGGATCATCGGCGGGCTCGGCGGCTTCCTGCTGCTGTCGGGCTACGCGTTCTTCCACTGGCGCCGCTACGGTCGCGACCCGTACGTCGTCGACAGCCGCTCGATCTACCTGCCGGCGCCGCCGCCGGAGCTGACGGCCGCAGGCGGGGCGCTCCTCCACGACGGGAATTCGTCACGGCGGACTCTGACGACGGCCCTCCTCGACCTCGCGTCCCGCGACGAGCTGGCCTTCCGGGCCGAGGATCAGCTCATCGGCGCGGACGAAGTGACCGTCGAGATCCGCCAGCCCGACCTCGACGACCCGCGGGTCGTCCTCAATCGGCGCAATCCACTCTCGCCGGCGGAGGCATACGCGCTCCGCGAGCTCGCGGCGAAGGGGGCGTCGGGTCCCGACCCCGTGCGGACGCTGGACAAGGCGGCGCTCCTCGAGTTCGGCGCCTCCGTATCCGCGTTCGACGAGCGCCTGGAGGCCGAGCTGGTCCAGCGCGGCTGGTTCACGGAGCCACCGGGCAAGGTCACGAGCCGCTGGCGGATCATCGGCGTCGTGGAGCTGGTCGCGGCCTTTCCCGCGTTCTGGCTTGGCGTGGCGCTGCCGTCGGGCGGGTTCACGCTGCTCGCCATCGGCCTCGTCGCCGCCGGGGTCTTCACGTTCGTGCTGGCGGGCGTGATGCCTGCGCGAACCCTGACCGGCGCCACGTTGCGGGTGATGCTGGTCGCCTACCGACGCACGCTCCAGGCGGCGCTCTTCGGGGCCCGTTCCATGGACCAGGTCGTGGCCGAACCGCGCCTCGCCTGGCTCGAGACGCCCGACCGTGCCGTGGTCTGGGCGGTTGCGCTCGGCCTCCAGGACGAGGCCGCGGAGGTCCTGAAGCGGAGCATGGAGGACCTGCGGGCGGGTCGGGCAAACGCTGTCTACGTCCCGGCCTGGTACGGGTCGTCGGGCGGAGGCGGCGGAGGCTGGGGCGGAGCAGCGCCGGGCGTCATGTCGAGCTCGCCCATCCCGAACCTGGGCGGCATGTTCGCGGCACTCGGCACGATCGGTAACACGCCGTCCTCGTCGGGCAGCGGCGGCGGCTTCTCGGGCGGCTCATCGGGCGGTGGCGGCGGGGGCGCCGGCGGCGGGTTCTGAGCGGCCTCGGCGGCGGCCGCCTTCGAGACCTGTTCAACCGTGCTCCGCGCCCGCTTCGGCTAGACTCGGGCCATGGGTGCCGTCGACACGATGGAAGTCTTCTTCGAGGAGCTGAACGCAGGTGCGCGCGACCGCGCCGTCGGGCTGATGGACGAGCGCGTCGAGATGCGCGTTCACGTCGGCGACAGCGCCCGGACGCTGCGCGGCTTCGACCAGGTGAGCGGCTGGTTCCTCCGCGCCGATGCGGGGCTCAAGATGGTCCCCGGCGAGATCAAGGACATGGGCAACACGTGGCAGGCGGACGTGCTGGTCCTGCGGCCGGGTGCGCCCTCCCAGCATCTCGACGCGGCGTTCCGCGTCGAGGCGGGCAAGATCACCTCGATCAACCTGACGCCGCGCCGCTAGGGCTGCGGCCGCCCGGGCGGCGCAGCGGCCTGCGTGCCGCTCACCGGCGCGCGCGGAGCCGGCGCCCCCTACGGAGCCGGCGTGATCTCCCCGTCCACGATCTCGGACGGGAGCGGCTGCGGGATCACGATCTTGTCGCCGGGCGCGATCTTGTTCGGGTCCGTGATCGACGGGTTGGCGGCCAGGATGTCCTCGACCGTCACGCCATAGGCGGCCGCGATCCCCGACAGCGAGTCGCCCGACTTCACGGTGTAGACGACCTGCGCGGGCGTGGGGATCGGGGTGGGGCTGGGCTCCGCCGACGGCACGATCGATGCCGAAGCGGCCGGTGTCGGGCTGGCCTCGGCTCCACCCTCGCCGATGCCCTTCAGGAGCGACGGCGCGATGAAGAGCGCGGCGCCGACGAGAAGAACGGCCAGCGCGTAGAGGGCGAGGCGCGGGATGCCCGCGCCGCGCCGGGACTTGAGGGGCGGATACTCCTCGACGTGGCGCGGCTCCTCCCAGCTGGGGGCGGAGACTTCCCCGCGGCCATGCCGCGAGCTGCCCGCGTGGCGATCGCTTCTCCCGGGGGCGACGGGCGCGTACCCGACGGGCGTGCGACGAGGGGCTGCCACGGGCACGCGCGTGGGCGGGCCGTCGCGGGCGTCGAGATCGTCGGCCGGTGCGTTCCAGGGCGCGCCGTCGTCCCACGCCGCGATCGGAGCTGGGGCGGGCGCCGCCGCAGCGATCGGAGCTGCGGCTGGGGATGGGATCGGGCGCGTCGAGCGCCCTGCAAGGAACGCCGGCGCATCGTCCGGGCCTGCCGCGGACGGCGCGGGCGCGTCGTCCGTGCCCGGTGGTGTCACGGCACCAGCGGCCTCGCGTCCGTCGAACGCTGCCTCGTCGACACCGCCATGCGCCGCGGGGCCCTCGGGCCCGGGAGGCCCTGCCGATCCGGCGGCGACAGCGCCGATCGCGGCAGCCCCGGCTGCGGAGCCCCACGGCGGAGGTGCGGTCCAGTCTTTGGCGGACCCGTCCGACCGGGATGTCGGACCGACCGGCGGCGCTGGAACCGCCGCCCGGGTCGCACCCGCCTCGCGCACGGAGCGCGCCGCTTCGTCGACCTTGACGGGTGCCGCCTCGCGCCGCGCCCAATCCACGAAGGTCGGACAGCCTGCGAACGCTCCGGAGAGGCAGTACGCAGCCTGGTGGGCGAGGGCCCGCGGCGCGGCGGGACTCTCCGCAAAGCATCGGTGGCGATGGTCGGGGCCGGGCGCCCGATGGTCACGGTCCTCGTCGAGGGCGACGAACGGGCAGACGGCCTGCGGATCGGCAATGCGCTCGGTCACGCCCGGATGATACCCGCTGCGGTCGGCCGATCACTCGCGCCGGGCGACCACGAACGCGGGGCGGCAGGGGCCGCGCCGCTTCGTCTGTCGGACGGGCAAGCGCCAGGCTCGCGGTGCGTGGGTGATGACGGGCGACCCTTGACGTCGGGTGGACGTTGGCGTCTCCTGTGCGCATGGGATCGAAGGCACACACCCGCATCCTCGGTATCGGCCGGACCACCGCCGCCCTGGCCATTGCCGCGCTCCTGGTTGCCGCCTGCGCGTCGGCCGGGCCCACCGCGTCGCCGCCCGCCCCGACCCCGCCGGCCCCGACCACCGTGCCGACGCCCGCCGTCTCCGCGCCGCCGTTCGCCTGCGGCGAGCCCGTCGGCCGGCCCGGCACCGTTCCGCTGGCCCAGATCAGCGGCCTGTCCGTGGTCAACGCGGCCGGCGTCGGGCAGATCACGTTCCTGTTCCGTCCGGCCGGAAACGTCGCGGCCGTGCCCGAGGTCGCGATCCACCCGGCAACGCCACCGTTCTCGAAAGATCCGAGCGGCCTCCCGCTCGAGGTCGCCGGGACAGCGTTCCTGGAGATCGTCCTCCGCGGCGGCACCGCCCTGGACGAGGACTACCAGCCGACGTACGAGGGCCCCGTCGACATCGTGCCCGGCGGCAGCCCGATCGTCGAGATGAAGCGAGCGGGCGACTTCGAAGCCGTCTCCAGCTGGATCGTCGGCGTTGACGGGTCGCCCTGCGTCCGCATCCTCCCATTCGATGGGACGAGCCGCCTCGTGATCGAGGTCTCGACGCCCTGACGCCGGCCGGCCCGCGGCGATGAAGGCGATTCGGGGCCTGCCGCCGGCGCACAATGGCCGCCATGGACACCTGGAAGTACTTTGCGATCACCCATGCCGACCACGTCGTCTGCAACCCGACGAGCACTGAGCGCTTCGACGAGCTGATCGGGCTCCTCGACCTCGTGCCCGGGGCCTCCGTCTGGGAGGCGGCCTGTGGCAAGGGCGAGCTCCTGGTCCGCCTCGCCGAGCGACACCAAGCTCGCGGGACCGGTGTCGACATGTCGCCGTACGAGATCGTTGTCGCCCGCGAGCGTGCCGCGGCGCGCGCCCCGGCCGCGAAGCTGAACCTCATCGAAGGCGACGCGGCCGCCCACGCGCCCGAGCCGGCGAGTGTCGACCTCGCCGTCTGCCTCGGTGCCAGCTGGATCTGGGGCGGCCATCGCGGAACGCTCCAGGCGCTGCGGGGCTTCACCAGGCCCGGCGGGCTGATCCTCGTGGGCGAGCCGTACTGGCGAGGCGAGCCAGACCCGGCGTACCTGGCCGCTGCCGAGGTCACGGCCGGTGAATTCTCGACGCTCCACGGCAACGTCGCCATTGCCACCGAGGAGGGCCTGACGCTCATCTACGCGCTCCCCAGCCGCGACGAGGACTGGGATCGCTACGAGATGCTCCAGGTTCGGGCGGCCGAACGCTGGGCCCTGGCCCACCCCGATGACCCCGACGTCGACGAGCTGCTGGCTCGCGCGCGCCGGGGCGCCGACGCCTACCTCCGCTGGGGCCGCGACACCCTGGGCTGGGCGATCTACCTCTTCCGGGCGCCCGGTTGACGGCGCGCGAGCGCCCGTCTGACCTCGCGCGGCGAAACCTATCCACGGGTAGGTGACGGCCCCACCTCGTGGATGGCCTACTGCGGCTGTGAGCAGTCGGGGTGGACCATGAGCACGAACCAGGCGGGACGCGGCGAGCGCTACGAGATCGTCGTCGGCAGGCGCCTCGGGGCGCGGTCGGCCGCGGCGTTCGATGGCTTCGAGCTGATCGAGGCGCCCGGCGAGGGCACGTTGCTGAGGAGCAGCACGCTGGACCAGGCGGCCCTCTTCGGCGTGCTCGGCCGGATTCGCGACCTCGGAATCCCGCTGGTGTCCGTGCACGTCATGACCGGCGGCACGTCGTCAGACGAGACCAAGTGACCGGGCGCGTGCGATGAGGGCGGCGCGGTTCCGCGAGCCCACCTTGGCGAGCACGTTGTGCACGTGCCACTTCGCCGTTCCGGTCGTTACGTAGAGCTCCCGCCCGATCTCGTCGTTCGAGAGGCCCGCGGCCACGAGGCGCAGGACCTCGAGCTCGCGCACGCTCAGCGGCTCCAGGGGACCCGAGCCGTCGGCCGGCCGGAGGGCCGCGAGCTCGTCGGGGGCCGGCCGCGCCTTCGCCAGCGCCGACGTCGAGGTGGACGCGAGCCTCGCCAGCAGGCCGTCGACGAAGGCCGGAGCTACCCGGCGGACGCCGGGCAGCAGGTGGGCGACCGGCGCCGCCCCATCCATGAACGCTCGCCGGTAGTCCTGGTCCGCGGCGAGGGTCACGGCCTCCGAGAGCGCGGCGGCACTGCGCACGCGATTGCCGACCCGATCGTGGGCCGCGGACGCGAGGACGAGGGTGGAGATCAGCGGGCCGTGTCGCTCACCGTCGCGCTGTGCGCGCGCCGCGCTCTCGAGCACGTCGAGGGCCTCGAGCGACCTGCCGTTCGCCAGGTGCACCCGCGCTCGCGTGTGCGGCGCGCGATCGTTCGCGCTGCCCAGCAGGCCGGCAAGGGACCGGGGCACGCTCTCGAGCTCCCGGTCCGCGGCGGCCGGGTCACCTTCCAGCAGGTGGAGATTGGCGGCCAGCAGGCTCATGACAACCCCGATCCGAGCGATCCCGTGCCTCTCGCCCAGGCGCCGGACGGCCTCCAGCCGCCGCCACGCCCGGTCTGCCTCACGGGCGAGGTGCAGCCCGAGGATCTCGTGCCATTCGCCGCCTCCGAGCATCGTCACGCCGAGTCCGGCCCGATCGCAGAGCTCCAGCCCCGTAGCGATGTGCTGGCGAGCCTGGCCGAGCTCGTCCGCCTCGAAGAGCGCCACGCCAAGAGGGAGATGGACCATCCCCAGCGAGGGCCGCGGACTGCCGCGCCGGTCTCCCAGGCTCTCGATCGTCCGCCGGCACAGCGCCTCGACCTCGCGTCGCCTGCCCATGACGAGGCCGGCCGTCGCGAGCGAGTAGACGATCCCGTGAATGAGGGTCGGTCGGCGCGCGGTCTCGGCCAGGCCGTGGGCCTCCTCGAAGGCGGCGGCCGCAGCGCGGACATCGCGTCCGATGAGCGCCTCGCCGAGAGTCGTGAGGGCAAGGCCCCGGAAGACGGGGTCGCCGACCGGGATGCCCTCGATCGCCCGGCGCGCAAGCTGCTCCGCGTCGGGCTGGTCGTGACGGTTCGCGATCCATGCCTCCAGGCAGGCCAGCCTGGGGCTCGACGTCGCGTCCTCCCGGCCGTCGCCGGTCGCGAGCTCACGAACGCGGGCTTCGGCCCCGGCGATGTCGCCCGTGAAGAACTGCGCCCATGCCCGGGACACTCCCAATGACGGCCGGCCGGCCAGGACGCCGACCGGCAGCGCGTCGCACCAGGCCAGGATCGTCCTGAACTCCCCCCGGGCGAACGTCGCGTCCGCCACGGTCTCCATGAGCGCGGCGGCCCGATCGTGCTCACCCGCGGCACTGTGATGGCGAATGCCCTCGAGGGGCAGGTCGTGCCGGGCGAACCAGTCGGCGGCGGCGCGATGCAACTCGACCCGCCGGGCGGGCGGGAGCGCCGAGCGGAGGAGTTCGGCGAACAGCCCGTGGTAGCGGTACCACTCGCGGCGCTCGTCGAGTGGCGCCAGGAAGAGATTGGCCTCCTCGAGCGCAGCCAGCGTGGCTGCCCCGTCGGTCCGGCCGGTGAGCGCGTCGCAGATGGGACCCGAGAGCCTGTCCACGATGGACGTCGCCTCCAGGAACGCGCGGGTGGCCGGCTGCTGCCGCCCGAGGGCCTCGTCGGCCAGGTAGTCGAAGACGTAGCGGTCGCTCGCGCCGAACCCCTCGACAAAGGCGTCAGGGTCATCGTGGCCGCGCAGCGACAGGCCCGCGAGCTGCAGGCCCGCGACCCAGCCCTCCGTTCGCTCGGCCAGCCGGTCCACGACCCGGTCCGAGATCTCCAATCCCATCGTGTCGCGCATGAAGCGAGCCGCATCCGAGGCGGCGAAGCGAAGGTCCGCCGCCCGGATCTCGACCAGCTGCCCGCGAGCCCGCAGGCGGGCAAGCGGGAAGGGCGGATCCTGGCGGGTCACGACAACAAGCCGGAGATTCGGCGGAAGGTGGTTCGCAAGGAAGACGACGATGCCGTGGACGTGCGCGTCACGCACCGCGTGATAGTCGTCGAGGACGATGACCAGCGGCGCACCGGCGTGGCTGAGCTCGTTGATCAGCGGGGTCACTGACGACGGCGAGTGCGGCCCGGCGACGATCGCCTCCTCGTCCCGGAGGGCGAGCGAAGGCGCGGCGTGGCGGACGGCAGCGACGAGGTAGGCCAGGAAGACGGCCGGATCGCCGTCGGCTTCGTCGAGGGTCAGCCACGCGGCACGCCGGCGCTCCGCGGTCAGCCAGCTTGCGACGAGGGTTGTCTTGCCGTAGCCCGGCGGAGCGGAGACGAGCGCGACGGCACGGGCCGCGCCGAGCACGGCGACCAGGCCCGGCCGCTCCACGCAGTCGGGCCGGGATCTGGGCGGCGCGTACTTCGTCGCGAGCAGCGCAGGGGTTGCCACGAGTACCTCTCGGCGGGCGGCTATTGAAGCACGCGAGCGGCAGCGAGGAACGGGCCGGTGGCCAGCCCCGCGGCCGCCCACCCGCGAAACCTACCCCGCGATAGGCGACGAGCCTACCCGCCCGCAGCTTGACTCTGCTCACGGTGCCCCGGGGTAGTCCGGGGACCTACCAGGAGGCGAGCCACCATGCTGCATCTCTCGTGGTCCGACTGGCGAATCGGACTCCTCTCCGCGGTCAGCCTCGCGGCCGGCGCGGGGCTGATCAGCGCGTGGCTCACGCCGCGCGGCCCGGTGACCACCGCCGAGGCCCTGATCTCGATGGCACTGGCCGTCGCGCTTGGCGTGGCGACTGGGCTGGTGATGGGCAGCCGCTGGAGCATCCTGCTCACGCCGGTCGTCTTCATGATCGTCTTCGAGCTGGCCCGTCTCGGGGTCAGCGGCCCGACCGTGGACGGCATTCATCTCGGCTCGATGTACGGGATCATCGCCTTCGTCCTCGGGCGCGGGCTGCACGGACTGCTGGTCCTCGCTCCGATGGCCCTGGGCGCGCGCTACGGCGTGGAGCTGGCGGCCCGGCTCGGGCGGGACGCGACCGCCACCCTGGGACTCGTCGGCTGGGGGCTCACCGGCGTGGTCTCGGTGGTGCTCGTGGCGACTCGCGGTCGCGATCGCCATCCCGGCCACCACGACCCCCATCGTGGCCCGTGACGGCCAGACCCTGCCCGGCAGCGTCGCCGAGCTGACAGCCGTGCCCATCGGGGACCACGACCAGGCGATGCTGATCCGCGGCCGGAGCGCCCGAAACCCGGTCCTGCTCTATCTCGCCGGCGGGCCCGGAGGCACCGACCTCGGCGCCATGCGCGCCGACGTCTCGCTCGAGCAGGACTTCGTGGTGGTGACCTGGGACCAGCGCGGGACGGGCAAGTCCTACGCGGCCCTGGACCCGGCCGGGACCTTCACGGTCGACCAGATGGTCGCCGACACGATCGAGGTCACGAACTACCTGCGGGCGCGCTTCGGCCAGGACCGGATCTACCTCGTGGGCAACTCCTGGGGCACGATCCTCGGCGTCCTCGCGGTCCAGCAGCACCCCGAGCTCTATCACGCCTACGTCGGCACCGGGCAGATGGTCAGCCCACCGAGACGGACCGGATGTTCTGGGAGGACAGCCTCGCCTGGGCCGAGCGAACCGGCGACACCGCCCTCGCCGCCACCCTGCGCAGGACAGCGGCCCGCCGCCGTATGACGATCTCCTCGCCTACGAGCCGGCGATCTCCCCGAGCACGACTTCAACCCCTACCCGGAGCTCGACCCGGGCAAGGAGATGCCGGCAAACCTGTTCGTGCCCGAGAACAGCCTCATGGACAAGCTCAACGGCCTGCGTGGCTTCCTCGACACGTTCGCCGTCCTGTACCCGCAGGTCGCGTGACCTCGACTTTCGTCGAGGACGCCGCGCGCCTTGAGCTGCCCGTCTACGTGGTGACCGGCCGGCACGAGGCGCGCGGGCGCGCCGTCCCGGCGGAGGAGTGGTACGGCCTGCTCCAGGCGCCCTCGAAGCAATGGATCACGTTCGAGCACTCGGGCCACCGCCCGGTGTTCGAGGAGCCGGCCGCGTTCGCCTCGCTGATGGCCCGGATCGTCGACGAGGCCGCGCGGGCCCCGGCGCCCGGAAGGGTGACGGCCCTGCGCGGGTCGGCCGTGCCGCACTGACGCCCATCCAGGTTTGAAGAGGGCGGGCCAGGCGGCCCGCCAGGTCACTCGGAGGTCGTTCACATGAAGCGCATCATTGCCATCGCCGGAGCTCTGATCCTCTCTCTCGGCTTGCTCGTCCCGGTGGTGCTGGCCGGTGAGCCCTTGACACACTCGGGACGGGTCCTCGTCTCGGTCGGCGGTGACGTCACCCTGCCGGCCGGCGAGCAGGCCGACACCGTCATCGTCGTCCGCGGCGGCGCGACCATCGTCGGCGAGGCGAACACGGTCGTCGTCGTGGACGGGACAGCACGCCTCGTCGGGGCTCGGGTCGAGAATGTCTACGCACTCCGCAGCCCCGTGACGCTGGGCGCCGGGACGGTCGTGCTGGGCGACGTGCGGACGCTCGACGCGGCCGTCGTCCGGACCGGCGACGCCACGTGCAGGGCGACGTCGGCGACCTCGGTGTCGACCTCGCCGGGATCGGCCTCATCCTCGGCCCGGCGATCTTCCTGTGGTTCCTGGGCCTCGCGCTCGCGGCGATCGGGGCGGCCCTCCTGCTGGCGGCGGTCGCGGCGCGCCAGGTGCGGGCGGCCGAGACGCTCATCAGCCGTGAGCCGGGGGCGACGCTCCTCGCCGGCCTGGCCGGCCTCGTGATCCCCCCGCTCGTGGCGCTCGTCGCCATCGTCACCGTCGTCGGCGCGCCGCTCGGGATCGGCATCCTGGTCGGCCTCTGGCCGCTGGCCGCGTTCGTCGGCTACCTGGTGGCCGGCATCTGGATCGGCGACTGGATCCTCCGCCGGATCTCGCCTGCCGTTACCCGCGAGCGACCGTACCTGGCCGCCGTCATCGGGCTGGTCGTGCTGGCGGCCATGGCCATCGTGCCGCCCCTGACGATGATCGCGAGCGTCTTCGGCCTGGGGGCTGTCACCCTTCTCGCCTGGCGGACGTTCCGGGAGCGCGGCGCCGGCGACGCGACGAACCGGCGACAGGTATCTGCGCCGATCGCCCGCTGAGCAGCGGGTTGCCCACGGCGCGGAACGACGAGCGAGAGGATGACCCACCGGTGCCTGCTCAGCTGGAAGTCACCCCGCAACCGGTCGGCGACGACCCAGGTGAGGTGGCCGTGGAGCTTCGCTGGCGGGGTCGGGGCCGCTGTCCGTTCCGCGGCCCGCTGTTTCGGCCTGAGCCCACCCCGTTTGACACCCCGGCGGGGCGCTCCGACACTTGCGAGGACGAGGGGACGCGCCGAGAGCGCCATCTCGCGCCATCCCGGGGGTTCGCCCGCCCACGCTCATCGAAGGAGTGCCCGATGCGCCTGACCAGCCTGCTTCGCCCGACCACCGTCGTCCGGGCCCACTGCGACATCCCCTGCGGGATCTACGACCCGGCCGAGGCGCTCCTCGCCGCCAAGACCGTCGCCCGCATGGTCGAGATCATCGACGGCCTCGAGGGCAACGACACGGCGACCCGCAACAAGTTCATCCGCTGCGTCGACCGTCAAGGAGCAGCACGCCGAGAAGGTGAAGCAGGAGGTCCAGGTCATCTGGTCCGACTACTTCAAGCCGGAGCACCTGGAGGCGATCCCCGACCTCCACACGAAGGTCTGGAACCTCCTCAAGCTGGCCGGGAAGAACAAGCAGAGCGTCGACGCGGCGGCGGCCGCCGACCTGGTCGCCGCGACGCAGGAGTTCAGCGACCTCTTCTGGTCGACGAAGAAGTAGCGTCGACGACGCCCGACGCCGGGCCGCCGCTCGAGGCGCCCCGCGGGGGACGATCGGCCCCTCGCTGCTGCGCCTCTTCCTGGGGCTGCGGCCGTCCTGGGGTGGGTCTTCGACGCGTCGCTCATGCTGCGCCGGGCACGGCGCGGACCGTGGCGGGCCGAGGTCGCCGAGGGGAGCATGGCGCCGGCCCTGCTCCCCGGCGACTGGCTGCTCCTCGACCCGACCGGCCGGCGCTGGCCGCGGCCGGGCTCGATCGTGGTCGTCCGGGAGCCGGAGACCGGCATCGTGGCGATCAAGCGGGTCGTGGAGCGGGGGCGCGCCTCGGCCCCGGGGCCTCGCGGCGACCGCGAGCGCCCGCTCGGGCCCCGCGAGGCCTGACTGCTCGGCGATGCCCCGTCGGGTTCGATCGACTCGCGGACCTACGGCCCGCTCGACGCGGACGCGCTCGTGGCGCGGGCCTGGTTCCGCTACGGGCCCCCGGGAAGGATCGGCCGGATTCGCTGACGCCTGGCGGCCTCGGCGCGGGGACGCGTCAGCCTGCGGCGACGGCCGCTCCCTCGGCAGGGAAGCCCGGCGGCCCGGCAGTCCTCGGCGAACCGCGCCAGCCCGTGCGACGGACGTGTCCCAGCGCGTCGGGAACGCGACGAGCCGGTCCAGCCCCAGCGCCGCGAACGCGCCCAGGCGGTCCACCCGCTCCTGGCCCACCGGCCGCACGTCGCCGTCGCGGCAGTAGAGCGAGATGCCGCGAGCGTGGCCGGGTCGCGGCCCTCCTCCTCGCACCGCTGGCGGGCCACCGCCATGTGCTCGCCTCACCTCCGCGGGATCCAGGAAGACGAGGTTGAGCTCCTCGGCGAAGCGCGCGGCCAGGCGGAACGTCACGTTCTGCCCGTTCCCCCCGACGATGATCGGGCAGCCGCGGCTGCTGGATCCCCTTGGGCACGTTGATCGCCCCGTCCACGCGCGCGAAGCGACCGTCGAAGCTGGCCCGGCCCGGCTCGAGCATCCGTCGGATGATCTCGAGGTGGTCGGCCAGGACCGCGAGGCGCTCACGAAGCGGCGGGAAGTCGTAGCCGTACGCGATCCACTCGTCCTCCTTCCAGCCGGCCCCGATCCCCAGCTCGAAGCGGCCTCCGGAGATGACGTCGAGCGTCGACGACATCTTGGCTGTAAGCGCCAGGATACGGAACCCCGTGCAGACGACCATGTGCCCGATCCGCGGCCGGTCTCGTCGCTGGCAGCGATCGCGCCCAGCGACCGAGAACGACTCGAAGGTGGCGCCGACAGAGCCGCACATCAGGCACGCCACCATCAGTTCGTACGAAGGCGTGGTTCGCGAAAACGACGAATTGGAGAAGTCTCGGCACGGCAGTGAGACGCCGCTCCAACACGTTGCCAAACAAACACAAGCCGCAAAATAAGCGCAAAAACTCAAGGAGGATACACAATGAGCAAGCGTTCACTTGCATGCGCACTCGCTGCATTGACATTGTTAATGGCGACTGCGTCGGCGCACGACAAGGTGAAGCTCGCCATCGGCCAGCGCGGCAATTGGGATACTTCGGTGTCGGAGGTTGGCCAGCTTGCCGGAAATCTTCGGCAAACACGGTCTCGAGCTAGAGATCATCTACACCAATGGCGCAGGCGAAACTCAGCAGGCGGTCATTTCGGGCAGCGTCGACATCGGCATCGCCGCGGGCGTGATGGGCGTGCTGAGCGCTTATTCAAAGGGCGCGCCGGTGCGCGTGATCGGAGCCGAGACAACGGGCGCCAACGATCTGTACTGGTACGTGAAGGCGGATTCGCCGATCAAGTCTCTTAAGGACACAGACGGCAAGACGCTTGCCTACTCGACGAACGGCTCCTCAACTCACGGCATCGTCACGGCCTTCATGAAACAATACCAGCTCAAGGCAACGCCGACTGCGATGGGCGGACCGGCTGCAAACCTGACGGCAGTGATGTCAGGGCAGATCGACGTCGGCTGGGCAGCTCCGCCGTTCGGACTGGATCAGCTGGACCAGAAACAAATTCGGATAGTTGCGACGGGCAACGACGCCGATGCTTTCAAGGGCCAGACGGTGCGGCTCAACATCGTCAATGCAGACTATTTGAAGACCCACCAGGACCTGGTCGACCGCTACATGAAAGCCTATCGCGAGACAGTGAACTTCATGTACACCGATCCGAATGCGCTGAAGATTTATTCGGACTGGCTCAAGATCAGCGAAGCCAAAGCAAAGCGCACACGAGATGATTTTTTCCCGCGGTCGGCGATCGAGCCGGACAAGATTGTCGGCCTCGATACGATCGTAAAGGACGCTGTCGCGTTGAAATTCACGGCCGCAGAGCTGACCAGAACTCAGCTTGATGACCTGATCCGGATTCCGGCACGCTAGTCGGCTTCAGGCCTGGAAGGCCTTGAAGGTGATAATGGTGTGCGTGTCCTTGATGCCAGGGATGCACTGCACCTTCTCGTTGACGAAATGTCCGATGTCGGTCCCGCTATCGACGTAGAATTTCACGAGGAGGTCGAAGTCGCCTGCGGTCGAATAGATTTCGGAGGCGATTTCCGCTTCGGCCAGCTGGTTGGCCACCTGGTAGGATTTTCCAAGCTCGCATTTGATCTGCACGAAAAACGGGGTCATCGGACGTCTCCAAGGCTGCCTGCAATCCAGCAAAAACAAGGGTAGCTGGCAAGGCGGCCAAGACAGGCGGCCAAGACAGGCGGTCAAGACAGGCGGTCAAGTCAGGCGGTCAAGTCAGGCGGTCAAGAAAGTCAGGCGGTCAAGACAAGACAGGCGGTCTTGCGTTGTGGTCGTGTGCAGACTACGTATTTGAGTAGCAATCTCGTGGGGTGTCCGGCACGCGCCGGGCTGAGAGGCGTCAGCCAACCCAACGAACCTGATCCGGGTCATGCCGGCGGAGGGACCAGAGATGCATCATCCCAAAGCAGCATCGCGTAAGAGCGTTGCGCAAAACGCGGCCGAGATCTTGGCTCGTCTACGCGCGCAGTGTCCGCGCGTGCATTGCATCACAAATACGGTGGCACAGAATTTTAGCGCCAATGCGCTATTGGCTGCCGGTTGTGTGCCTTCGATCGATTCTCTCGGTCGAAGAAGTCGGTTCTTTTGTCTCTGGAGCGCAGGCACTTCTGGTCAATCTCGGCACTTTTGACAAGGAGCGGCGCGAGGCAGTGACGATAGCCGTCGAATCTGCCAGAGCGAACGCGGTGCCTTCGATTCTCGATCCCGTATTCGTCGACCGTGCCTCGACACGTGCCGCATTCGCGCGTGAGCTGATTGGCCGGCGTCCGAACGTTATTCGCCTCAACCATGCCGAATTTTCGGCGCTCGCCGGCAGCAAGGTATCGCGCGATGCCGTGATGGCTTTTGCGCGCGCCAACCAGACCATCGTTGGGCTCTCCGGCGAGTCCGATCTTGTCAGCGATGGCGAACGTACAGTCACCGTCGCGAACGGTCATCCCTTGATGACCCGGGTGACCGCCATGGGCTGTGCCGGTTCGGCATTGGTCGCGGCGTGTCTTGCAATAGAGCCGGATGCCTTGGTTGCAACTGCTGCGGCGTTGCTGATCATCAATGTTGCCGGCGAACTGGCCGCGGAAAAGTCGGCCGGGCCGGGTAGCTTCGCGGCGTCCATCATCGATGCGCTCTACAATCTTGATGGGTCGACGCTTATCGCCCGCGCAAAGGAGAGCTGATGGACGTCGACCTGCGGCTTTATGCTCTCATCGACCCGGCGGTTTCGGGCGGCCGCACGCTGACGGACCTCGTGCTGCGCGTTGCGAGAAGTGCGACGCTGGTGCAGTTGCGCGACAAGCATGGTTCAACCCGCACCATGATTGAGGAGGCGCGCGCGCTGCGTGCCGTGCTGGAGCCAAGCAACATCCCGCTTCTGGTCAATGATCGCGTTGACGTCGCGCTCGCGGCGGAAGCGGACGGAGTGCATATCGGGCAGGATGACATGGCACCGGACGATGCGCGATTGTTGCTGGGTCGCGGCGCAATCATCGGATTGAGCATCAAGACCGCGCAGCAGGCGAAAGTTGCGCCGCTCGATTTGCTTGACTATGTAGCGATCGGCGGGGTCTACGGCAGCACTTCGAAGGACAACACGGCTGCGCCGATTGGCATTGACGGTCTGCGCACAATCGTGGCGGTGATCCGCGCACGTGATCGGCATTTTCCTATTTGCGCCATAGCCGGCATCAATTCCGGCAATGCCGCTGATGTCATTGCTGCCGGCGCGGACGGGGTTGCGGTGATTTCCGCGCTGTCGCTCGCACCCGATCCGGCGGTGGCGGCGCAGGATCTGCGCGCATTGGTCGATAGCGGTCTCGCGCAGCGAGGACGGTCATGACCGCGATCGCTTTGACCATTGCCGGATCGGATTCCAGCGCTGGCGCGGGCATACAGGCGGATCTCAAGACCTTCGCCGCGCTGGGCGTGTACGGGGCTTCGGTCATCACCGCATTGACTGCGCAGAATACGCAAGGCGTAGGCGGTATTCACGATGTCCCGGCAGACTTCATCCGCGCGCAGATCGACACCGTTTTCTCCGATCTCGATGTCGCAGCGGTGAAGATCGGGATGTTATCGCAGGTCGCGACAATCGAAGCCGTGGCGCAAGGACTCGCTGCGTCATCGCGCGAAGAATATTGTGCTTGATCCGGTTATGGTCGCCACGTCGGGCGATCGGTTGCTTGTGCCCGAAGCTGTTGAGGCGCTCCGCAAAGAGCTTGTTCCACGCGCGCTGGTTGTTACGCCCAACCTTTTGGAAGCTGCGGCACTCACCGGAGCCTCGGTTGCGCGCAACGAGCAGGAGATGGAAGTCCAGGCGCGCGAACTTCTGGCGCAGGGCGCGCGCAACGTGCTCATCAAAGGCGGGCACGGTGCTGGCGATGACAGCGTCGATCTGCTGATCGGGCAGGGCGAGGTCGTACGCCTTTCAGCCAAGCGCATCGCAACAAAAAATCTGCATGGCACCGGTTGTACGTTGTCGTCGGCGATCGCGGCGGGGCTTGCCAAAGGGCTCGACCTCAACGGCGCCGCTCAGCAGGCCAAGGCCTATGTCACTGCCGCCATTGCTGCGGCACAGGACCTTCACGTCGGTCATGGTCACGGACCGCTGCATCATTTTCACGCGACATGGAGAGCGTCATGACGACGCGACGAAGATTTGCCATCGGCGCCGGCGCCACGGCGGCGGGGATTCTGGCCGCTCCGGCGGTTGCGCGCTCGCAAACGCAGAAGTGGCGCATGGTGACGTCGTGGCCGAAACGGCTGCCGGGTCCAGGCATGTCGGCTGAACGTATCGCCGAGCGCATCCGTGTGCTGTCCGGCGGCAGGCTCGATATTACGGTGCACGCGGCCGGCGAAATCGTTCCGGCATTCGAAGTGCTCGACGCCGTCGCCGACGGTGTCGCCGAGATCGCCCACACCGCCGCCTTCTACTGGCAGGGCAAAATGCCCGCCGCCGCCTTTTTTACTACGGTGCCGGGGGGGCTGACCCCCGGCGAGCACGTCGCCTGGGTCGACGCCGGCGGCGGACAGGCGCTGTGGGACGAACTCTATGCCCCCTTCGGCGTGAAGCCCTTCATGGGCGGCAATACCGGCGTCTGCATGGGCGGCTGGTTTCGCCGCGAGATCCGCAGCCTCGCCGACCTGCGCGGCCTCAAATTGCGCACGCTCGGTCTCGGCGGCGAAGTCTACCGCCGGCTCGGCGCGACCCCGCAGACCACCCCGCCGGCCGAAATCCTGGTGAGCCTGCAATCCGGCGTGATCGACGGCGCCGAATTCGTCGGCCCCGGCACCGACATCGCGCTCGGCCTCTATCGCGTCGCGCCGCTCTACTACTATCCCGGCTTCAACAAGCCGAACGGCACCGGCGAATGCATCGTCTCGCTGAAAGTCTGGACTGCGCTCCCCGACGACCTCAAAGCCGTGATCGCGCATGCCTGCGCGAGCGAAGCGAGCTACGCGCTCGCCGAGATGGAGCGCCTCAACGCGCAGGCGCTCGAAGCGCTGGTGAACGAGCACAAGGTCAAACTCGTCGCCTTTCCGGACGACCTGATCGCCGCCGCGCGCAAGCAGGCGAACGATGTCGTCGGAGAGCTCGCCGGCCGCAACGCGATCACCGGCAAGGTGCACGCGTCCTACACGGCCTTCCGCGCGCGCACGGCACCATGGTCGCGCATCTCGATCGAGTCGGTGCTGCGCGCGCGCGGCGCATAAAGTTCCACCAGGACGCGCGTGCTTGCCCGTTCAAGGGCGCGCTTGCTAAACCATGACGTGACTGTCGGGGGCCTCTGGCCAGCATCAATGCGCCGCACTCTGTCGCTCCGTTTGCGGCTCGCCCTATTGGTCGCCGGCACGATTCTGCCGCTGATCGGATTTGCCGCGGCCATCGTCTACCAGCATTACAGGCAGGACCAGCGCGACGCCTTTGCCCGCGTTCTGCAAAATACGCGCAGCATCCAGCTCGTGCTCGACCGCGAAATGCAAGGCATCGTCTCCGGCCTCACGGTTCTCGCCGGTTCCGATTCATTGTCGCGCGGCGATTTCGACAGTTTCCGATCGCGGGCGAAGGCCTTTCTGGCGCAGTTTCCCGACAACCCCTCTATCGTGATCGGCGATCGCGCGGGTCGTCAGGTTTTCAATTCCAGCAAACCGTCCGGCGAAGCTTTGCCGCCGCGCACCAATCGCGGAGGCCGCGAGGAGGTTTTCAGGACGCGCAAGCCGGTCTTTTCCGAACTCTTCATTGGTTCCGTCTCGAACAAGCCGATCGTGACCGTGACGGTGCCGGTCTTTCGCAACGACGAGATCGTCTACGACCTGTCATTCGATCCGCCGCTCGATATTTTTCAGCGCATCATCGAACAGCAGAAGCCGAACGACGAGTGGACCATTTCGATCTTCGACCAGCAGGGCATCAATTTCGCGCGCGTGCCAAACCCGCAGACGACGGTCGGACGGCAAGCATCGCCCAGCCTGTTTTCGGTGATGTTCAGCGCCAAGGAAGGCCGGGCGCGCACGGTCTCGCTTGAAGGCGTGCCGCTGCTTACGGCCTTCGTTCATTCCGATCTGACCGGGTGGATTCCGGCGGCCGGCATCGCCGAGAAGACATTGGTCGCGCCGGCGGTGCGCACGTTCCTGCTGACCGCGGCGATCGGCATCGCGATGCTGGGGATCGGGCTCGCCTTCGCCATCCGCATGGCGACCAAGATTGCCCGCGCGGAAGCACTGCACGAATTGCTGATCGACGAAATCAATCATCGCGTGAAGAACACGCTCGCCACCGTCCAGTCGCTCGCCGCGCAGACATTCCGCAACGGTACCGATCCCGCATCGCGCGGCAAGTTCGACGCACGCCTGGCTTCGCTCGGGCGCGCGCACGATGTGCTCAGTGCAAAGAAATGGGAAGGCGCGGACATCAAGGAAGTGGTCGAGGCAACACTCGAGCCTTTTGCGAGTGCGAGCCCCGATCGTATCGCCGTCAGCGGACCGTCGGTGCCGATGTCTTCGCGCGCGGTGGTGATGCTGTCGCTCGTGCTGCATGAGCTTGCCACCAATGCGGCAAAATACGGCGCATTGACCGGAACGGCGGGCCGCGTCAGCGTGAGCTGGATGCTTAAACCGCTCGATATGGTGAAGCTTTATTGGACCGAATCCGGCGGCCCGCCGGTCGAAGGGCCGCAGCATGCGGGTTTCGGCTCGACACTGATCGAGAAAGGTTTTACGGCGCAGATCGGCGGCAAGGCGACGCTGCGGTTTGAGCGCGATGGACTCTCCTGCGCGCTGGAATTTCCTCCGCGGTGAGATCCGCGTCCCTCGGCGTGTGAATCGACGCGACAGAATTCGCCGTTGCCGAACCGACACGCGATGTGCGAGCGTCTACGTTACTTTGATTGGCTCGCCGTGTTTTTTCGGAGACGTTCAAAGGAGGTAGAGATGCCTGATTCCGTTTACAAAGTCATCACGCTGGTCGGAACCAGCACTGAGTTATGGGAGAAGGCGGCCAAGGCTGCCGTGGACCGGGCGAGTAAGACTTTGCGGGGCCTGCGGGTCGCGGAGGTGGTCGAATTGGACATGCAGCTCGACAACAACGGAAAAGTCGAGGCCTATCGCGCCAAAGTCAGGGTCTCGTTCAAGTTCGAGGGCGAGAAATAGGCAACAGGTTCTGCTCTCGAAGGACGCCAAAGGAAAATATTCCTTGACAGCCTGACGCTGAACGGCTAGCTTTGCCTCAAGGTCGGCTCGCCCGCATGCTTTCGTGCGCGGCCGCCGGCCTTTTTCATTCAACCACAACAGTATTTGGAGCTTCGCAATGGCGAAACGAAAGCGCGCGCCCGCGCGCGGCGGCCGCACAACCCGGAAAGTCCTTCGGCCGCCTGTGCAGACCGCACAGCACATCCGATCACCCCGGTCGCGCAGACCGACTTACACCCCCGAACTGCTGGCGAAAGCGCGTTACGACTTCGAGCATACCGATCGGTCCAGAGAGAGCATCGCGTTCGATCTCGGGATGGCGCGATCCACGCTCGGGAATATGGCAAGGCGCGAAGGCTGGGAGCGTTTTGTGCCGCCGCCGCGCGGCCTGCCACCTGCCGTGCGGCTGCGGCGCGAGGCCGAAAAGCTCGAGACCGCGGCGGAAAAGGCCCTTGAGCCGGTCGAAAACCTGCAGAGTGCGATGCCGGGCGTCGGTGACACGGTCGAACGTCTCTACCGCGCGGTCCTTGCAGAACTGGCCGCCGTCGAAAACCTGCGCGCTCAGCTCAAGCGCGAGCCGCAAGGGACGCAGGACGCCGAGCGCACCGCGCGAACTCTCTCCAGCCTGACCGAAACCTTGCAGAAACTGCAGCGTCTCAAATGCGCCGTTCCCAACACAGGATCCCAGGATGATGACTTGCCCGCCGACATCGATGAATTCCGTGACGAGCTTGCGCGCCGCATTGAAGCGTTTGTCGCAAGCCGGACTGAGGCGGAGATGCTGAAGACCGCAAATTCTCCGTTGCCTGGCGCGCTTCGATCGTGACTTCATCGCGCTCGCGCATCCGCCATCAGGAGCCGCCAGTGCGCGCGAATGGCGGCGCGGACTGGACGACCTGGCTGATGCTCGGCGGGCGCGGCGCCGGCAAGACGCGGCTCGGCGCCGAATGGGTGCGCGCGCTGGCGCACGGCATCGCGCCCTTATGCCGACGCGCCGCATCGGCGCGATCGCGCTGGTCGGCGAGACCGAGCACGACGTGCGCGAGGTGATGATCGAAGGCGCCGTCCGGCCTGCTGCGCACGTCGCCGCGCGGCGAGCGGCCGGACTGGATCCCGTCGCGCCGGCGGCTGGAATGGCCGAACGGCGCGGTGGCGCAGGCGTTCTCCGCCGACGATCCGGAACAGTCTGCGCGGGCCGCAATTCGACGCCGCCTGGTGCGACGAACTCGCCAAATGGCGCTACGCCGAGGCGACCTTCGACATGCTGCAATTCGGCCTGCGGCTGGGCGCAGCGGCCGCGCCAGCTCATCACCACCACGCCGCGGCCGATCCCGCTGATCAAGCGGCTGATCGCCGATCCGCGCACGCGCGGTGACGCGCGCGCGCGACGCAGCGCCAATGCCGCGCATCTGTCGCCGGCTTTCTCGACGAGGTGGTCGGCGCGCTACGCCGGCACGCGGCTCGGCCGCCAGGAGATCGACGGCGAGATCATCGAGGAGCGCGCCGACGCGCTGTGGTCGCGCGCGCTGATCGAGGCCTGCGCGCGTCGCGCAGCGCGCCGCCGCTCGCGCGCATCGTCATCGGCGATCGATCCGCCGGCTCGGCGCAGGCCGGGCGCGGATGCCTGCGGCATCGTCGCGGCCGGCATGCGCCGAGAGACGGCGCTATCTATGTGCTGGAGGACGCGACCGTCGCGGGCCTGGCGCCGGCCGGCTGGGCGACGAAGGCGGTCGCGCTGTATCGGCGGCTCAAGGCCGACGCGCTGGTCGCCGAGGTCAACAGGGCGGCGACATGGTGCGCGCGGTGCTGCGCGCAGATCGATGCCACGGTGCCGGTGCAGGAGCGTGCACGCGACGCGCGGCAAGTGGCTGCGCGCCGAGCCGGTCGCGGCGATGTACGCAGCAAGGCAAGGTCAAGCATGTCGATCCGCCGCTGCAGGCGCTCGAGGACGAGATGTGCGACTTCGGCCTGAGCGGCCTGTCATCGGGCGCTTCGCCGGACCGGCTCGACGCGCTGGTCTGGGCGGTGACCGAGCTCGTCGCGCGCGGCCCGGGGCAGGGGCCGCGGGTGCGAATGCTCTGAATGCGTCACGTGATGGCGCTTTCCGCCAAGACCTATTTGGCGAGAGAGATCACTCGTCAGGGCTTGCCCGACGGAGAAAACAAGTTGAAAAGCTGCGAGGCGATGTAAAAAATTCGCATGCCATAACGATAAAACGAGGCAGAAGATCTTCTCTTGGCGCAGAAAATGATTGCTAAGAGTGAACAATAATTATCCGGCGCGTGTAGCTGAACTATTTATCAACGATTTTTACGTTGGGACGCTCCGCGTTCCTGTTCCGCACGTCATCCATCGGCCCCTCCTGCCGCAGTCACTCCCATACAACTAATTAGCGCGCAATCGTTCCGTTCCGTCGCCGTCAGCAAATAGTTGACAAATGTAAGCAATTAGCTTACATTTCCGCTGTGCTAAAGACCTTCAAAAGTAAAGGGCTTGCCGAGCTTTGGGAGCGGGATCAAACGACGAAGATAGACGTTAGATTTCACGCCCGCATCCTTCGCGTTCTTGATCGTCTTGACGCCGCCATTGTGCCACAGGAGATGAATGTGCCCGGCTTAAGGTTCCACTCTCTGCGGGGCTATAAGCCAACCCGATATACCGTTCACATCAATGGCCCATGGTGCGTTACATTTGAATTCAAGGACGGGCATGCCTACCAGGTCGATTTCGAACAGTACCACTAAGGAGACCAAAGTGACTTATGTAGCCAGGCGAAATTCCAATCGATGCCCAACGCATCCTGGTGCATTGCTGCGCGAGGACTTGATCCCCGCGACCGGCAAGTCTGTGGCAGCGATTGCCGGGCTGCTTGGAATTTCCCGGCAGCACCTCAACGATATTGTGCATGAGCGTAAGCCGATCTCGCCTGAGATTGCAGTTCTGCTCGGCAAGCTCTTTGGTGACGGTGCCGGTGTCTGGACGCGAATGCAGGCGGCCTATGACACTTGGCAGGCTGAGAGGAAAGTTGACGTGAGCAAGATCCGAACACTTGAGGCGGTCTAGCCAAACCCAAAAAGCATCCAGACCACGGGAACTCGACGCGCTGGTCTGGGCGGTGACCGAGCTCGTCGCGCGCGGCCTGCGCGGTCCGCGGATCAGAATGCTGTGAAAAGCCAGCCGGAAGACCCTGTGTTGCGCTGCGATCAAAGAGCGGCCGGCACTAAATCAATACACAAAAGTGATGCGCACGGGTCATGGCATTGGGTTATGCTCTGCATCATCGATCGTAGGGCACTGCCTGACAGGCGTCGGTGGCTGAGAGAGGATCGCGCTCCCGCCTGTATCAGTCAGCGAGCGGCCATGCAGCAACCTCACCTCGATCCGACAAGAGCGCCGGTTGGAAAGCGACGATGCCCCAATTGCGGGGTGCCGCTCGTTTTGTCGGGCATTGAACCGGCAAATAAAGGCGGTGAGGAGGAACGCACATTTGAGTGTTCCAACTGCGCCTACGCAGAAACCGAAACTGTCCGGAGGCAGAGCGCGATAACGGAATGACGAAGCCTTTGGACGTGTTTCTTGCGGCCGGCTTTGGGCCAACAAGATCAAAACGCTCTGCGATGCCCAGAAGCTGAACTGAACGCTCGCCGGTAACTTGAGCGCGTCGCTTCGCGGCCCCATGACAGGGGCCGTGTCGTGTCGGTTGTCTCAACAAGACTCTGGTACGAATTCTGCGATTGCGTTCGTTTTTCTGCGTCTTAGAGGAATCGCATGAAGCGGCGAGAATTTCTGACCATGCTCGCCGGTGCCGCCTCGGTCTGGCCCGGTCTCGCATTCGCGCAGCAGAATCAGCCTCCGAAGCGTATCGGCCTGATGGCCCATCAGCCGCTGCCGCCCGTGCAGCGTTTTCGCGAAAGATTGCGCGCGTTGGGTTGGGAGGAGGGCAAGAACCTCATCATTGAGTATCGATACGCGGAGGGCCGCGATGACCGCTTCTTGGCGCTCAAGGCGAGACGGTCTTCGATCCGGACTTTGATATCGACGACGGCGGGATGCCGCACCAGAAGCCGCGACTTCCGAACTGATTGTCGTGGCATTCGCTCATGGCGGACATGACGTCCTTGACCTTCTCGAGCAACTTCTCCCAGTCGGGATCCGATTGACGAAAGAGAATGGCGCAGCCCAAATTCGCTCGCCGAAGCGATAACCGCAATGGTCGCTGACGTTTCGTCTTTGTAACAAGCTCCGCGTCCAGCTCATTCCTGCGACATCCAATCAGAAACGTGCCGCAAACAGAATCCAAAGACTTTGGTATCGCGTTTGCCGCCCGATCGTTCGGACCTTTCACCGCTGGCGGCTGCTGCAATATTTCGGCGATGGCCGATCCATCTTGCGCACTGCTCTCCCAATTCTCTTTTGTGATGATCCATCCGTATATGTCCGGTTGCTGGCTGCAGATTTCCTTGATGGGGCTGGTGAAGTGAAAAACGCCATCCGGGAGTAAAGCGCAGCGTCCTGTTGAGAGCATCCATCGTGAGCCAGATAGAGCGCAGACGAGGCGGGCAGGTCATCAGCATTCCAGCAGGCTGCATTCGAACGATCCTGCACGTTTCACTCGACGACCGGCCCAGTTTGATCGGTCGTGGGCGTTGCCATTTCAGTGCTTATGGCTAGCGTCGCCATGGCTACAATCGATGACCGAGCCATGACGTGCGCATGCATTGTTATTTGCTCGCCCTGGTTTTCACGCTGAGTGCATATTTGCTACGTAAAGGAAGCTTCCGACCGGCTTGAGTGTCAGGAAAGGTAGTTTTCGACTGAACGCGCGGTCAAGCCACTATTCGAGCGCTTGCGCGATCAGGTCGCGAAAGCGGACCGGAATTCCGAATGCCGCTAGAAAGAATCGTCCGGCGCTTTCGGGGTAAAGCGGACACGAACATCAACAAATGCCCGCCCATGACTGATGTCCGCCATGAGCAGAATCAACGGCGCCGCCAATTCCGGCGGTCTAGGCTCGCAAATAAATTTCAGTACCCACGATACGGTTTGCAGAGACCCGATTGGACTGAGTAGCCCCGCGGGCACCGACCGCCGCGGCCGACAGGGTAATACAATTCTTGCCTGCCGAATGAATCATATCCGACGATGGCTCCGCCATAGCCATATCCTCGCCGTGGGTAATATGGATCGCCATAGTAGGGGCGACCATAATAGCCGCCGCCACCATAATAATATTGCGCCGAAGCGATGCCCGAAGTGCCTAAAAAGGACGCGCCCGCCACCAGGATTAATGCAAGCTTTTTCATCTCGGCCTCCCATTGTGGACTTAAACGCCATGCCTCAGATCAGGTTCCTTGTAGATGATTGCCCCTTGCGTAGCCAAATCAAAATTGTCGCGCTCCCGGCAGGCCGTTCCAACTGCGCCAGCGAATGTCCGCGCCCAGGCGGTAAAGCGGACAGCTGTTCCAAAGCTGCAGCCTGAAAAGCGATATAATGTGACCGCCATCACTTCCTAAGCTGTGAGCGTAGGGTATGCCTTCTCCGGGGTGGCATCACGTAAGGAGAATAAAAAAATGGGAAGGAAGCCAAACCAGATTTGCGCACACTGCAAACAACCTATCGCCAGGCCGCGAAAACCCCGCCACGTGGGTTACGACGGATGGCTCAAAGGCCATGCGCCACTCATCATTGCCATGCACAAAGAGGGCAAGGGCGTCGATTCCATACTTGATGTGCTGGCAAGCAAAAGGGACGTGATACTCCACTATCGCGACAAGCCTAATTGGAAGATGCCCCTGCGCGGAACGATCATCTATATTCTGGGTCGCCACGGGCTCCAATATCATGGCGCAATTGCCGAACCGACTATCCGCCAGTCTGTCGCTACCAACGCCCAACTGATAGAAAATGAAGCGGCGTAACTGTATGTCCGCTTTCGGTAAAGCGGACATCGCTCTGACCAGCGCGCCAGGACGCTGATGTCCGGTTTTGGATCCTTGGCGGACAGTCCGATTTCCGTGACCCCGGCGTCAGATTCTCATCGCAAATCAGCCATCTCGTACAGCGGCCGGATTTCGATCTCGCTCGGTCCCGGCATGGGATTGGGGCAGCGCTTCACCCAGGCGACCGCCTCGTCCATGTCCTTGACTTCCCAGAGCCAGAAGCCGGCGACCAGCTCGCGGGTCTCGGCGAAAGGCCCGTCGATGACCGTACGGCCGGGACCATCGAACGCAATACGCTTGCCCTGCGAGGAGGGCTTGAGGCCGTCGGCGGCGAGCAGGATGCCGGCATTGACCAGCTCCTCATTGAATCTGCCCATCGCCTCCAACATCTCGGTCGTGGGGAGAAAGCCCTTTTCGCTGTCTTCGGTAGCCTTCACGAACACCATCACACGCATCGTCTGTCTCCTTGTTTGAGCCGGCCTCATCGGCCTGGCATCGGAACGACGAACGGGGTCCTTCAGTTTCCTTAAGGCCGTCCGCTTGGTGCCCTAAAGGGCAATTTATTTCGCGCCACGTTGACGTGAAAATCGGCCGCATCGGGGAGCACGGAGGTTGACGATGACCCGTATGAATTTAGTTGCCGTCGCTGCTCTTGCCGGTGCGTTTTTCGGGCTACAGCCGGTCCAGGCTTACGAGGCCCCCTGGTGCGCGGCGATCGAGTTATCCAAAGGGAGTGTATATTGGGACTGCCAGTATCGCTCGTTCGACGATTGCTACCGCAGAGGCAATATTTTGGCAGGCAATCGTGGCTTCTGTAATCCGAGCCCATACTACGTCGCCAACGCTGCAGCACACAGGCGCTCAGCGAAACGCCGCGCTTCCCCGCAGTAGCTCAACACCGAGGAAATCAACGCGGCGACGGCGCAACTCGTCCAAGATCTCATCGAGCGTTGGCTTAAAAAAATAACCGTACGCGTGACGGTTGTCGATGACAACGTCCGCTATGCTTTGCCTTGATAGTCCGGAGGATCGACTAACGCACAAAGATTACGAAAACGACAAGTCGCCACCGGTGCCCGCTGCCGAGGAAAGTCAGTGGGAGTCGTGGTGCGACTCTCGTGCACGTGCCGTTATTGATACTGTTGCGCGGTGAGCTTCACGTCGCCGTTGAGAAGGTTCCGATTTTAGCTGCGTCCGCAAAGATTGCAAAAATGCCGCGCAGGATGATCGGCCGTATTCCCGGTCTCACTGGTCCGCTTTCGGGGTTAAAGCTTGCGACTTTGATGAGCGCCAAAGTCCGCTGATTTCAAGCGGACATTTCCCATCTCGGCATCTTCCGCAATTTCTGACTGCGACATCACGTTCGGGCGGTTGTTTTAGCAACCGAAGGGGCCCACTTTTCTGGTATGATTGCAAAAACCGTACTGGTCTCAGGTGCGGGGATTGGCGGACCCACGCTTGCCTACTGGCTGAAGGCGGCGGGATTTGTGCCGACTCTTCGTTGAGCGTGCGCCCACGTTGCGCACCGGCGGGTATGTCATCGATTTCTGGGGTTTAGGGTACAACATTGCCGAACGTATGGGTCTGTTGGGCGAAATCAATCGTGCGGGCTATCACATGCGTGAAATGCGCGTCGTGAATGAAAAAGGCGAGCGCATTTCTGGTTTTGGCACAAAAGTTTTCGATGAACTCACTGGCGGGCGCTATGTGACAATTGGGCGTAGTGATCTCTCGCGTTTGTTATTCGAGGCAATTTTTGCTTTCGGTGCGGCTGCCGTTGTCGCCGCACTGCTGGGCATATCTCACTAGTGAGCCGCCGCGTTGACGACGCGAGCTGCGACATCCGGCAGCGGCACTTAGCGGAAATCACCGATCTCCAGCACGAATGTTTGATAACGGTCCGTCCCCGGGCCGTCCGACAACAAGCCGGTTTCTTCATAAAAAAATTGCCCCGCGCAACCGGCGCGGGGCCAATGGGAAGGCTCTAAATGTCCGCCTTGCGGTAAGAGCGGACATCAGATCTTAGGCCGTCAGCCCGCGTCGACCGCCGAGTCCGACCATGTCCCGAACTTACTTTTTCATATTGTCCTTGGACATGCCGTCATCTTTCTTCATCGAGTCCTTGGACATCGTGTCCTTCGACATAGTGTCCTTCTTCATCGAATCCTTCGACATGCTGTCCTTGGACATGGTGTCTTTGCTCATGGAGTCTAGTCTTGCCCATGTTGTCCTTGGTCGCGGTCTGCGCGAAAGCGGCCGGCACGCCGGCGAGCGAAACCGACATGAGTCCTGCGAACAGGGAGATAATGATGCGTGAACGGGTCATTGCTGGATCCTCCTGAGGACGTTTGACGATGGTGATGTTCATCCCCATCGCTCCTAGTTCGATCCAGCCACCGCCCGGGTTACGCCGCTGCGTGAAAAATTAGTGGCGAGCAGACGGCCGCTAAAGGCCTGATTTGCCACGATGACCAAGGCCACTGCGAATACGTGCACCGCAAGGTCGGTCGCTGCCGCGTCAAACGGGTGAAAGAAGTTGAGCAATGTCGCGGCCGCCGCGGCCGAGGCGAGCCCCGCAATCAAGGCTGTCAGCCTTGGGTACAGTGGGCAGGCGCGTCGCAGCAATATGATCAGCAACGCCGACAGCGGCACCGACAAAGCGACGATGAAGATGAGGCAATCGCGCGCCTCGCTCAGGTCAGCCGCGTGGGTCTCTGGTACAAACCATGCGCGGAGGCAGCCGACGCCGCTCGCGACGATCCACAATAGCGCCGCCGGCAGTGGCAACAACGCCCAGGCGCGGCGCGCGTCCGGCAGGCTGAGTTGGAACGCCGCGAAAGCGGCAAGGATCGCGGTTGCGGCGGAACCGACTGACCGCGAGCCACATGTCGGGGGCCGCGATGAGTCGGTGCTCCAACGCCGGCAAGTCGGCCATCAGCACGAGCGTGATGGCCATCGCCGCCACGACTGCGAGCCACGCCAGCGCCCGCACGCCCGGCGGTCGTAGCCGCCGCACTGGTGTCAGATCGGTGACGAGGTCGCGTATCAGGCGCTCGTGCGCGGTGCCGGTATTTGAGGATGCATTCATGGCCTCATCCCCCAAGATGCTATTCTAGCGCGAAGTGCTTTCAATCCGCGATGCAGATTGACCTTGAGCGAGCCCTTGGTCCGGTGGGTCAGCTTCGCGACGTCGGCAAGCGAACGCTCGTCCAGCACGAGACACTGCACTGCCTCGCGTTGGCGCGGCGGCAGGTTTGCGAGCGCATGAGCAAATGCAACAGTGACCTCTGACTGAGCGAGCCCTCGCGCTGGATCAGCCGCGTCATCGGCATGGTTTTCGAACGCGAGCGGCGAGTGCACCTCGCGAGCATCCTGCCGGCGAATACGGCGCAGGAAATCGATCGCCCGGCGGTCGGCGATGACGGACAGCCATGCGGTAAACGATCGACTGGGGTCATAGGTGTGTCGCGCACGATGAATGGTCAACAGTGCGTCCTGCACCACATCATCGACATGATCGGCCGATACACCGCGCCGCCGCGCGACACTCTTGATGATCGGTATGCAGTCTCGAAGCAATGCCTGATAGGCGGTGCCGTCGCCGGCTTGCGCCGCTACCATCCAGGCCGACCGGCGCGCATCCGCGCCCGCACCTTGTGCTTGAACGTGATCCACGCGGCGCTCGGCTTGTTTCAACCGCAAAGCGGCCGCCACGATAACATCAACGGTCGCGGTGCGGCAGGGAAACGAACCCAGCCGTAGCGCCGCGTTTTCATAAATCTGCATCACGTTCTGTTGACTGTCGCGGTCATGGTGTTGCGGGATGGCGATTGTCCGAAGTGACGAGCCAGATGTCGGCCTTTAGGTACTTCGATTGAAGATGGGCGACGGTTACATCGGTCGAGACGATTAGCCATCGGCCGATGTGGCTGCCATCCGATATTCTATTCGATAGTGCCCGTTCCAGGGCACACACCGGCCTGCTTTCGGGGGTAAAGCGGGTATGACAGACGCCAGAAATCAGGAATTTTTGAGATATTTCTCAACAAAGAAGTCTGTGACAGCTGGTCGCAATATTGCGGCTCAGCTCATTAGGCTAAAATGTTGGAGTAGGAACCCAGCGCTGAACCTGCCATGGCCAACATTGAGATCAGTCAGCATAAGCTCGTTCTCAAGCAAGGTTCGACGACGCTGACACTCGACAAAGACGCTGGAAAGGCAACGCTCCAGCAAAGGCTCCTGCTGTGGAATAAAAAGCCCATTGAGTTCGCACTCTCCGAGATCGATGACATCGCGGTGAAGTCGGATAAAGACGCCTTGTCTGGTGCATCGATCCATCACAGCGTTTTGCACAGACGCACTGGCGAGGTCACCGTCCTAACCACCGAGGAAGCCAAGGACGCCGCTGAGACTGTGAAAACGCTGCGCGAATTTGTTGGGCCATTGCTGAAATCGTCTTGATGTTTGCTTTGGCTCATAGACCGGTCCGTCAAATTTAAACTCACGGGCAAAAGGGCTCGAGCCTCGTTGACTGAACCAATTCTTTTCCTCGCAATTCCATTCGATTTCGTTTTTTTCGCGCTGACCTTGCTCGGCATTGCGCTATTTCACCGGTATACATTGCCAATTGCCGTTGTCGGTCTTGGCCTCATTACTGCTTACAAACTGGTCTTCACCGGCTTCAAAGACGGCGCCGGTTTGGTCGGTCTCGGCCTTCATTTGAGCCACGAGTTCTCACTACTTGCCAACCTGTTTCTACTGCTGATGGGGTTTGCGCTCTTATCCCGTCATTTTGAAGAAAGCGCCATTCCCGACGAGATGCCGGCGCTGCTACCGAGCGGCTGGAAGGGCGGCGCGACGCTGCTGGTCATTGTGTTCGTGCTGTCGAGCTTTCTCGACAATATCGCGGGGGCGATCATTGGTGGCACCGTGGCGCGGCACGTATTTCGCGGCAAAGTCCATATGGGCTATCTGGCCGCAATCGTTGCTGCGTCGAATGCGGGCGGCGCTGGCAGCGTGGTCGGCGACACCACAACCACAATGATGTGGGTTGCCGGAGTAAGCCCGCTAAGCGTTCTTGAAGCCTATGTTGCTGCGATAGTTGCGTTGCTAATCTTCGCCATACCGGCCGCGTTGCAGCAAGAGCGCCATTCACCAATCGTCAAGCATGCGCGCCGAGGGCTTAGCATCGACTGGGCTCGCGTATTCATCGTCGCAGCGATGCTGATCGTCGCCCTTGTGGCAAACGTCGTCACCAATCTGCATTTTCCTGAACTGCTTGGTCGCGTTCCGGTACTTGGTCTTTCCGTCTGGATTGTGCTTTTTGTTACAGCACCATTGCGTCGGCCAGATTGGGGAGTATTACCTGAGACATTTAAAGGCACGATTTTTCTGCTGGCGTTGGTCACGGCAGCCTCAATGATGCCTGTCGAGAAGCTGCCGGCCGCATCATGGCAGACAACGCTCGGTTTAGGGTTTTTGTCGGCTGTATTCGATAACATACCGCTGACGGCTCTCGCGCTCAAACAAGGTGGTTATGATTGGGGCTATCTCGCCTACGCGGTGGGATTTGGTGGCTCAATGATCTGGTTTGGTTCGTCGGCGGGGGTAGCTCTGTCGAACCAATATCCGGAAGCAAAGTCGGTTGGTCTGTGGCTCCGCCATGGCTGGCACGTTGTAGCGGCCTACGTGATCGGATTTTTCGTCATGCTAGCTCTTATCGGGTGGCATCCCGATCCCGGACCTCGGCATGCCATTCTCGACGGGACCTTGACTAGCCAATGATTGCGCATGTCCGCTTTTGGCCCAAGGCGGACCTACTCAAGGCCTCGCGAGCCCGCCCGGGCAGGCCGCCACTTGTAGTCTCACGGGCTATCTCTCAAACTCAAGATGTACGCAATGATGCTGTCGACATCATCATCTTTGATCACAAGATTTGGCATTGTGCGGTGCGAGGTGTTTAGCGCAGCTCTGAGTGCAGCGGCTGTCATTCCCGGATTGTTCGCAATTCTTGCGAAAGTTGGCGCCTTCTCATTTGTAGAGAGGCCATTTTCTTTTACGGTCAGGTGACACTCGGCACATCTGTCGCGCGCAATCGCCAACCCTTGCTCCACACTACCAATCTGAGTTGCGTGCGCAGCAGCGCTTGCCATGATTGCGGTGATGGCGAGGAATGTTCGAATTGTACTGAACTGCATTTGCTTCGTGCGACTGCGCTTGATACTGCGTGCCTGAGCCAACACAGCAATGGTAACTGCGACCCGCGCGACGACCAGCCCTAAACCACCCCCCAGCGCTGGTTTGAGCCGCGCGATACCGCGGGCACGTTCGGCTGGCACCAGTAGTATCAGCACTGCTGACCCATTGACCTGCATCACTGCGCTATAAGGATTGAGGTGATCTCCTTATTTACATCCGTCGTGGCTTTGACCGATGCGCGTGAGGGCGCCCGACAAAAAAGTTGGAGAATGCCATGGTCTCTTTGGAGGATTGCATCGCCTTTTGCGGACTGGACGAACACGAAGTCGCTGCCATCAGCGAGCACGAGCACATTCCGGAAATCGCGGCCACCGCGTTGGCAGACTATCTGCTGAAGCAGCCCCATGGTGGCGAAACCATCCGGACCATGATCATTGACGACATTCACGGGGCACTCGACGCCGGCCGTGTGAAGCACGCGCAGGAACTATTCATGGCGCTGCGTCATTTCCTCGACCAGCATCCTGAAGCGCGCGCCGGCGTGGAGTCATATGTAATGGCGCAGCACGTGAACCTAGCGACGCGGCGGTTATCTTGCCTGCTTGGTCGAGAGACCTGAGCAGAAAGTGAGACTGGCCATGTCCGCTTTTGGCACTTAGCGGACATTGGCTTGTGCGCGCCCCGCGCTCTCATCTCGGCCCCAGGACCGCTCTCATGCGACGAAGTCTGTGCAGCCGCTGCGTCAAAAGTCCTTCCGAGTCTGCATTTTATAACGAGCAATTTTTGAGGGTTCGAGGTTGCCGCTATCGATCATGGCGTTGGTAAGCCAGACCTGTCGCCAATTTCGTCGGCGTTTCGACCTAGCGCGGCAGTACCAGTTTCCGTTCTGGACATGGCACACCTCTCGGCGTTTCCAGATTAAGCTCATGAGCAGCACAAAGGTTCCACCGCTGGAAGGACTGGCGCCAGCGATGTCCGCTTATGCTGGCAACTCGTACGCGGAATGCCCGCTTTCGGGGGGAAACCGTAGATCGGCGAATTCCCCCCGCGGCAATCCTGCAGGCTGATACAATACTGTGCCTTCACGGAGGCTCGTTATGCGGCGAAGGGAATTCATTGCAGGAGTGGCGGCTCTTGTGTCGGTGAACCGGCCATTCCCGACACATGCGCAGCAAGTGGCGCGCCGCCATCGTGTCGGCGTCCTGATTTACAGCACACCCGACCAAGATCCGAATACGCGGGCTTTCCTGGAAGGTTTCCGTCAGCTTGGCTACGCTGACGGCCAGAACGTCGCGATTGAGTATCACTCTGCGCAGGGTCGGCCGGAGCGGCTTCCCGAACTCGCTGCGGCTCTGGTGGGCAGCAAGCCCGACGTGATTTTTGCGCTGGGCGGCGACGTCACTCCTCATGCTGCCAAGGCGACGCAAACAATCCCGATCGTCTATGCCATGAGCGCAGATCCAGTCCTGCTCGGCCTTGCGGCAAGCCTGGCAAAGCCTGGCGGCAATTCTACCGGCGTTACATTCCTGTCGGACCAACTCGCCGCCAAGCGACTCGAAACGTTCAGGGAGGCTGCCCCTCGTATGTCGCGAGTTGGGGTCGTGCGTGATCCCAGCCACGCCGACAACGAAATGCCTGTTGCACAACGCGCGGCCCAGGCGCTGAAGCTCGAGTTGCAGCCCGTCGAAATTCGCGAACCTGCCGATCTCGACCGCACGCTTGCAGCGGCGGTGCGGGCTAATGTCGATGGCCTTTACATCGTGTCGTCGCGACAGACGGTCGCGAATGCGCCGCGCATCGTCGAGTTTGCCAACCGGGAACGCCTGCCACTGGTGGGTGGATGGGGCGCATGGGTTCAAGCGGGGGCATTGATCTCTTATGGACCCAATGTCGCGGACATGATCCGCAAGCGTCGACTTATCTCGACAAGGTGCTCAAAGGCGCAAAGCCTAGCGATCTACCGATACAGCAACCGACACGGTTTGAGCTTCTGGTTAATCTGAAAACAGCCAAAGCGCTCGGCCTGAACATTCCGGACTCGTTTCTGCTACGGGCCGATAAAGTTATCGAATAGAGTCTGCCATTGTTGCGGCGACGAAGTCTGCTTTTGGCACTTAGCACGCGTGAAGATCGTTTCCTTCCTCCCATGAATAATAAAAAAGCCCGGCGCTGGGCCGGGCCTCGTTCTTTAACGGTCGCGCAGCTTACTTCTGCTGCTGTTGCTGACCGCCCTGCTTGTCGGTGTTCTGCTTCGGATCGCTCTGGGTCTGCTGTTGCGGGGTCGGACCAGGCGATGCGGGCTTCTGTGTTTCGTTGGAGGAAGGATTGTTTGTCATAGTATGTAATATCCTTTTCAAAAGACCTAAGTACGAA